>JAKITS010000001.1:0-600000 GCA_021648085.1 Candidatus Magasanikbacteria bacterium | reverse complement strand
TATTGTAGAAAATTTAACACAAGAGTCTTCAGTAAAATTAACTGGAAAAATTACAAAACATCCAAAAAAAGACAATGTTTTTGAAATGCAGGTCGAAGGGTTTGAGTTGGTGGGTAAGTCTGAAGAGTACCCAATTAGTCTAAAAGATCACGGACCAGACTTTTTGTTGGATAATAGGCATTTGTGGCTTCGTAGTAAAAAACAGTGGGCTATTCTCAGGATGCGTGATGTTGTAATACTTGCTATTTCGGAATATCTGCACAAAGAGAGGTTTATTCGTGTAGATTCGCCAATTTTTACACCAAATGCTTGTGAAGGAACCACCACTCTTTTTCCTGTTCCATATTTTGATCTTGGTGAGGTTTATCTAACACAATCTGGTCAGCTTTATGCAGAGGCTGCTATTGCCTCTGTTGGGCGTTGTTATGATTTTGGGCCAGTATTTCGTGCAGAAAAATCAAAAACAAAAAGACATCTTACAGAATTTTGGATGATGGATGCAGAAGGAGCTTTTGTAGAGCATAATGAAAATATGGATATTCAAGAAGGATTGGTAAAACATATTGTGGGGAAAGTTTTGAATGAATGTAAAAAAGAATTGGAAATTTTGGGGCGTAATACAGAAGCTTTGCAAAAAATAGTAGACAATCCTTTTACAAGATATACTTATACTGAAGCTATACAAAAATTGAATAAACTTGGGTCTGATATAAAATATGGAGAAGACTTGGGGAATGATGACGAAGGAATGCTTACAAAAGATAGTAATGTGCCTGTTTTTGTGGAAAAATGGCCAGCAGAAATAAAGCCATTTTATATGAAACGCGATGAGACTGGAAAAATTGCCTTGAATAATGATTTGATAGCAACTGAAGGTGGTGGAGAAATTGCAGGAGGTTCACAGCGTGAGGATAATTATGGTGAATTGTTGAAAAGGATAAAAGAATCTGGATTGTCTGAAGAAGATTTTGCTTGGTATTTGGACTTAAGGAAGTATGGAAGTGTGCCACATTCTGGTTTTGGATTTGGTTTGGAGCGAATTGTTCGCTGGCTTTCTGGAGTGCAACATGTGCGCGAGTGCATTCCATTTCCAAGGGTCTTGAATAGAGTGAAACCATAAAATAAAGTTCTTTTAACAAAAACCAAAAAGGAGGTATGATGCTTACACAAGATAAGAGAGAGGAGCTAAGACACAAAATATGTCTTATGCTTTGTGGAGCAATCTTATATTATAAAACTAAAGGACAGAAATTCTTTTTTGAAAAAACGGAGCGTTTAATAGCTTTTGTGATTGTTATGGACTCAATAAAAAGACTCATGATTATAGGGGATTTTAATATAAGAGATCTAAATGTTGATTATGAAGATTTTGTAACAGTTAAAATGTTTGCAGAAATGATAGAGAGAAACATAAAGAAAGATGGAGGTGGAAATGAGTGATGTAAGAGATGGTGCTGTAAAAATTGTTGAGGTTGAATTTAAGGATATTTTGTATACTTTTCGTAGTATGGGAAGTGGTTATTGTGTTAGTTTTAATAAAAAAAAGATTTTATCTAATTATAATGATATGATATTGTTGGTTAATCTTTTCAGTATTAGATTTGGTGAGATAGGAGTTACAAAAAAAGAATATTCTGATGTTGAAAATTTTATTTTTTCTTTTTAGAGTAGATTATTAAAACTGGTTTAAAAAGCCAGTTTTTTTCTTGCCTTTATCCTTGGTATGAAGTAAAATATAGAAATAAACTGAATACTTTTATTGAACTAAAAATATGGAATACAGAACACACACATGCGGTGAACTTACAAAAGACGAGGCTAATAAAAATGTTACGCTTTCTGGTTGGGTGCACAAACGCCGAGATTTGGGCGGTTTAATTTTTGTGGATCTTCGCGATAGATATGGGATTACACAAATTGTGTTCAATCCAGAAAGAGTTGAAAATTTTGAATTGGTTGAAAAATTGAAATATGAATTTGTGATAAAAGTCGTAGGTGATGTGATGCTGCGTGATGAGAAAAATGTAAATAAAAATTTAAAAACAGGAGAGATAGAGGTAAATGCTATAAATTTGGAAATTTTGAGTGAGGCAAAAACAATGCCATTTGAAATTTTTGATGCTAGAAAGCAAGAAGAAGATGAAGAGCTTCGTTTGAGATATAGATTTTTAGAATTGCGTCGTGAAAAATTGAAAAATAATATTTTGTTTCGTGCAAAAATGGAAAAGCACATTCGTGATTATATGGAATCACGTGATTTTATAAATATTGCAACTCCAATTCTTACTGTTTCTTCGCCGGAAGGAGCTAGAGATTTTTTGGTACCAAGTAGAATTCATCCAGGTAAATTTTATGCACTTCCACAAGCACCACAACAGTATAAACAACTTCTAATGGTTGCAGGTTTTGATAAATATTATCAAATTGCTCCGTGTATGCGAGACGAAGATCCGCGCGCAGACCGTTCACCTGGAGAATTTTATCAGCTTGATGTGGAGATGAGTTTTACCTCCCAAGATGAATTTTTTGAAATAATGGAACCTTTATTTTCTGAGCTTACGCAGTTGGCTGGTAAAAAAGTAAAAGATAAGAAGTTTCCAAGAATTGCGTATAAAGATGCAATGAATAAATTTGGAAGTGATAGGCCTGATTTGCGTTATGGTTTGGAAATTCAAGATGTCACAGAGTGGGGAAGTAAAACAGGATTTAATGTTTTTTCAAATACAGAAAGTGTAAAAGCTTTAGTGATTGGAGGTGGAAATAAATTTACAAGAAAAGAGATTGATGAAGAATTTACAGATGTTGCAAAACGAAGTCACGCAAAAGGACTAGCTTGGATGAAATTTGTGGAGGGTGTTTTTGAGGGTTCTGTCGTAAAGTTTTTCAAAGAAGGTGAGTTGGAAGAATTGAAAAAAGAATTAAAATTGGAAAAAGATTCTATTGTATTTTTTGTGGCAGACAAATGGAAAATATCTTGTGAAGCACTTGGTGCTGTTCGAAGTTTAACAGCAGAAAAGTTGGAATTGGCAGATAAAAATGTGATTGCGTGGGCTTGGATAGTAGATTTTCCAATGTATGAATGGGACGAGAAAAATCAGAAAATTGATTTTGGTCACAATCCATTTTCTATGCCACAAGGTGGTATGGAAGTTTTAGAAACAGAAAAACCACTGGATGTTTTAGCTTATCAGTATGATATTGTTGCAAATGGTTTGGAGCTTTCTTCTGGCGCTGTACGAAATAAGGATACACAAATTATGTATAAAGCTTTTGAGGTTGCTGGTTATTCACAAGAAGAAGTGAATAAAAAATTTGGTCATATGATAAATGCGTTTGAATATGGAGCACCTCCTCATTGTGGTTTTGCTCCTGGAATTGAGCGTATGGCTATGCTTTTACTTGGTGAGAAGAATTTGCGTGGTGTGATAGCATTTCCAAAAAATCAAAAAGCACAAGAGGTGATGCTAGGCTCTCCTGCAGAAATTAGCGAAGAGCAGTTGAAAAATCTTGGTTTAAAAAAGATAGAGGAGGAAGTTTAGTTGTATTATGCAGGTATCTATTCATTTTAAATTAGATCAGTTTGAAGGTCCAATAGATTTACTACTTCAACTGATAGAGAAGCAAAAATTAGACATAAACGAGGTTTCACTTTCTTCTGTGACAGAACAATATTTGGATTTTGTAGAATTATTAGAAAAAGAAAAATCAGCAGAAGAAATTGCTAACTTTTTAATGGTTGCATCTCGTTTACTTTTGTTGAAATCTAGAGCTCTTTTGCCGGGTCTTGTTTTTGAGGAAGAAGATGTGCAGAGTTTGGAGAGTCAACTGGAAATTTATAGGTTGTTTCTAGAAAAAAGTAAAAAAGTGCAAAAAATGTGGGAAAGCAGGTTATATTCTATAGGAAGAAAAGGAGAAAAAATAGTTAAAAAAACAGGTATAATGCCAAAAAAATTGCATTTAATGAACTTGAGTAAACTTATGGTTAGGTTGGTTCAAAAATTGGAACCACCAAAACCTATTCCAAAGGCAAAATTATTCAAAATAGTTTCTTTGCGAGAGCGTATTCGTCATCTAAGGCTTTTTTTTAAGAAAAATACAAAAATAAAATTTCGTGATTTTTTTTCATCAAAAAAAGAAAAGGCAGAGATTGTAATAACTTTTTTAGCTTTACTTGAGTTGGTAAAAAGTAATACTTTGAATATAAAACAGAATGTAGCATTTGGTGAAATTATGATTAAGAACAAATAATTTACTAGTAAAAAATATGAATTTGGGATCAAAAATAGAGTCTATATTGTTTGTGGTTGGAAGAGGGGTTTCTGTCCAAGAAATTATGAAAGTTTTAGATGTGGAAGAAAGTGAAGTTATAATTGTATTGGAAGATTTAAATTCAAGGTATAAAGATGATGGATCGGGACTACATTTAATTACTGATGGTTTTTTGTATAAAATGTCTTCAAAACCAGAAAACTTAGATGCAATTGAAAAATTTATTTCTATTGATCTTTCTAGTGAACTCACAAAACCACAACTCGAAACTTTGACTATAATTGGATATTTGGGTCCAATTACAAAATCTGAGTTAGAGGAACTTCGCGGTGTAAGTTGTGGAATTATTTTAAAAAATTTGATGATGAGAGGTTTGGTTTCAGAAAAAGAAGAGGAGGGAGGTTTATTTTCGTTGTATGTTTTATCCACAGAAGCACTTGGATATTTGGGGATTAGTTCTGTAGAAGAGCTTCCGGACTATACAAATCTTCGAGAACATGATAATATTAAGAATACTTTAAATAATTTAAAGCTACTTTAATTTAAGATTTTTATTGAAATATTATTTTAAAATAGGTTTATTGAGTAATTATGTTTAATCCAGAAAAATCACAAAAAGATTGGCCAAATAAAATTAGAGATATAATTGGGGTGGTTTCAGTTGTTGCTGTTGTGCTTTTTTTATTTGCACCACCTGTTGTTGTACGTTCTTTGGATATGGTAGAATTTTCTTTTTTAATGAGTGCTGTTGAGACTGCAAATACAAAAATAGATGAAAAATTGGAAGGTGGCGATTTTCCTGTAGAACCTGTCGTTGTGTTGCCAAAATTACCAGAACTGGTTGGTGATATGGCTGATCCAGAGGATTTTACAGCAGAGAGTATTATTGTAAAAGATGTTGAGACTGGTAAGGTTTTGTTTGGAAAAAATGAGTATAGTTTTCATTCTTTGGCAAGTATTACGAAATTGATGAGTGCACTTGTTTTGTTGGATTATAATATCGATTTTTCCACTACAACATCTGTAATATATGATGATATTTTTGACAGCCATATTTTAGGTGGAGAGGTTTTTACCGCAGAAGAGCTTTGGAGTTTGTCTTTGGTTGGATCATCGAATAGAGCAATTTTGACATTGGTGGATTTAGTAGATGAAAGAGAAAATTTTGTAGAAAAAATGAATGAAAAAGCACAAGAACTTGGGATGTTTGAAACTTTTTTTGTGGAACCTACAGGATTAGATGGTGGGAATATCTCTACAGCGTCTGATATAATACATGTTTTAGAGGAAGCTATGCTTCATAAAAAGATTAGAAAAACACTTTTGGAAACAGAATTTATAGTAAGTAGTCGAGGTAAAAATGCAAAAAAACATAAAATGTGGAATACAAATTGGCTTTTACTTGGCTGGATTCCAAGTGATTTTGGTGAATTTATTGGTGGTAAGACAGGTTATATTCCTTTGTCTGGATACAACTTTACTATGCAAGTTAAAGGAAAAAATGGTAAAATATTAAGTATAGCAGTACTTGGTGCAGAAGTTCATGAGGATAGGTTTACAGAAGCGCGAGATATCGCGTATTGGACTTTTGAAAATTATGAGTGGCCAGAAGAAGGTGTAAAATAAATAAATTATAAAAAATAATTTAAATAAAAATGTTAAATTTGAATCCAGCAACTTGGTTTTTAAGTATGCCACCAGAAGTGGCTATTTTTCTGCTTTCAATGATTCCAATAACTGAGCTGAGAGCATCTATTCCAATAGGAATAGAGGTTTATAATTTGGCAATTTGGAAGGTTTGGGTTATTGCTGTAGTTGGGGACACGGTACCTGCAATATTTATTTTACTTTTGATGCCTTATGCTCACAAACTGGCAGTAAAATATAGAATTTTTGGAAAATTTTTAACCTATGAGCTAGAAAAAGCAGAGAAAAAGTTTTCTGGAAAATATGAAAAATACGGATCACTCGCTTTAATAATTTTTGTTGGGATACCACTTCCGTTTACAGGTTCTTGGACTGGATCTTTAGCATCTTTTGTTTTTAATATTCCTTTTAGAAAGTCTTTTCCACTTATTTTGATTGGTGTTTGTGTAGCAGCAACTATCGTAACCTTTTTGACTCTTTTTGCAGGTGGAATACTTCGTTGGTTTATTTAGATATTATTAAGAAAAAATAAAACCACCTTTTGAAAAGGTGGTTTTGTTTTGTTAGTTCATTTTGGACAGGTCTATCTTAATTAATATATCTTTTAACTTTGTTCTAATGAACTCAATTAATTCAATGTGCATATTCTGTATCTCTACTTTAATTTTACCGCCAGTACCTATTAAGAGTAATAGTCTTAATATGAGTGGTTCATTTATTAATTCAAATAAAGTTTCTAATTCTTCTTCTGTAAAATTATCTGCAAATAATTTAATTAATTTTTTATCATGACTTATCGATAAATCAGAAGCAGACTTTTGTAAAGCTACTATTTTTTGCTCATCTATATTTTCTGATTCTTCTGTTTCTGAAAATTTCATCAAAATCCCTGCAAACAAAAACATAGATTCTAGTAAGAAGCTTGGACTTACAAAACTTAGTACTAAAATTTCTTCTGCGAGTTCTATTTTTCTTGTATCGCTGTCTGACATTTTTACCTCTTATTGTTGTAATGAACTACTAATTTAATATAACACACTTTATATTAAAAATAAAAAAACCACCTTTTAAAGGTGGTTTACATTCTCAGTTTAGTGGTTTTTTTGTTAACTTTCTTTTAGGATCATTGAACCCGAGAGGTTTAGATTCTTGGTCAAGTTTAATCCCGATGGCAGTAATTTGCTGACTTACTTTTTTTATTGCATTTTTATGGGCTTTTTTTGCCATCTTCCCGACAGACAAAAATAACTTTTGAATGGGGGGATTACTTAAGATAATAGCTGTAATATTATCTATCTCATCTTCATCCCAAATTTCTACAAAAGCATCAATAAGAAACTCTTCAGTTAGGTGTTTGTAGTTTGAGATTGTTCTGTCTGAAATTTCTTCCAAAGCGGTTAGTTCAAAACCACCGCTGATTAATCCTTTTTTTGCTAACTCTTCGGTTAGTTGTATGACTCCAGAAAAACGAGCTGATAGCTTACTAGTCACTCCTAGCAAAGCAAGTAAAAAACTAATTTTTTCTCTGTGGTCGCTCATTTCTACCTCCTTAGTTTTGGTAAAGAACACTACACCTACTTAACCATTTTTTAGCACTTCTGTCAATTATTTTATAGTTAAGAGTACTATTTCTGGTGGGTTTAAAAATCTAGAGCGAGCACCGGTTTCGCCGGTTCCGCTTGTGATAAACATTCGTACATCTTTATATTTAGAAAATCCTTGGTACCATTTTATAGGAATTTTGGCTTCAATTTTTCCAAAAGGTCCTATAAAAGGTAGGCGAAGCTGTCCTCCATGAGTATGACCGGAAAGTAAGAGGTCAACTTTTTTGTTCGCTAATTCTTTTACAGCAAGTGGATGATGGATAAGTGCGATTGTTGGAATTTCTTCTGTTCTTTCGTTTAAAACTTCTGTATCTAACTTATTTGCTAAAAGTGAATCTCCACCAAAAAGGTAAAAATTCTCATTTTTTATATTTATTTTCTCTAAATCGTTTGTTAAATAATTTATACCCAAATATTGTGCGTACCACTTGGTATTTTCACTTAAATCTGGTAACCAAACCCAATCTTCTTCTATTGTGTTTCTACCAACGCCATATTCATGATTTCCGTGAACTGCGTATGTTGGGTATTTTTTTGCTAAGTCTCTAAGTGGGGTCAAAAGTATAAATTCTGATAACGAGCTGCCGTCATTCATAATCTGATCTCCTCCAATTAATACTAAGTCTGGGTTTAGTTCTTCTATTTTTCCGATTAGTTTTTTTAGATGAGCTTCTTGTTTGTATGGACCAACTTGAAAATCTGCAATAAAAGCTATTTTTATTTCATTTTCTATTCCTTCTATATCTATAATTTTGTGATTTACTGTTAATAATTTTGGTTCAATAAAACTTCCATAAATAATACAAAGTGCAAAAAACAAAAGTATTGATGAGATTGTAATTGTAGATTTTGGATGTTTCTGTTCCCAAGAATTTTTCAATTTTATTTTGTTGCGCATCAAAATAAAAGCAGGTAGTACGACTGCTATAATTGATGTAAAAATTAAAATGTCAAAATATAGTTTCATAATATTAATAATAGCCTTTTTTGTAAAAAAAATAAACCCTTTTACAAGGTTTATTACTTTTTATCTAATTCTTTGAGTTTTCGAATCATATAATATGTCATATAACTTGCACCAACCATTAAACAAAATCCTCCATAAAAAAGAGTTGTGGTGTTATCTTGTATTCCAAATAGTTTTGGTAGTGCAAAAACAGTAAATAATATTATTGAATATCCTATTAACTTTTCAATAAGTTTCATTTCAACACCTCCGTTTGTGTTTTAAGAATTTTATATTCTGTGCTGTGCCGAAGGAGGGAATCTATCACAGATAAATTTACTGACGTAAATTTTCCGCGACCCCACCTCGCGGTCATCGCCTTACCTCTTTGGGCAAACTCAGACATCGCTCCGATTTTCGATTCCCACACATGACACAAACTATTGTGTCATTATTCTGTGCTGTGCCGAAGGAGGGAATCGAACCCTCACTCCCGAAGGAACACGATTTTGAGTCGTGCGCGTCTACCAGTTCCGCCACTTCGGCTTATTTGAAATATCTTTTATATTTAGGACTATTATACACATTCTTTGCTGTTTTGTCAATATACTGTATAATATCATTAAGTTTTATGTTATGGCAAAAGTAATTTCGATTGTAAATCAAAAAGGAGGAGTAGGTAAGACAACAACAGCAATAAACTTGGCTGTATTTTTGGCTGAAATGGATAAAACTGTTTTAATTATAGATATGGATCCGCAAGGAAATGCAACTAGTGGGCTTGGATTTGAGAAGAAATCTTTAGAAAAGCATATTTATCATGCACTATCCAATGAGGCTAGGATGGTGGATATTGTTTTGGAAACAGAGCATGAAAATTTGCATTTGGCCCCAGCTACGCCAGATTTGGCAGGTGCAAATGTGGAACTTGTAAATGAAGATAGGCGTGAATACAGACTTACAGATTTATTGGAACCTATTTCTGATAATTATGATTATGTATTGGTAGATTGTCCGCCAGCTTTAGGGTTGTTGACTTTGAATAGTTTATTAGCTTCACAAGAGGTTTTAATTCCTGTTCAGGCTGAGTATTATGCTTTGGAAGGTCTTGGTCAGCTTTTGGAGACTGTAAAGCTTGTGCAGGATAATATAAAGCCAGATTTGGAAATTTTAGGAGCTGTAATTACAATGTACGACAAAAGGACAAGACTTTCGTCGGAAGTTCTAAATGAATTGTATAAGCATTTCCCAAATAATATATTTAGAACTGTAATTCCTAGAACTGTTCGTTTGGCGGAGGCTCCAAGTTTTGGTAAGACAATTTTACAATATGATCCGTGGGGAAAAGGATCAAGATCTTACCAAAAATTAGCAAAAGAAATTTTACGAAAACACACTTAAATAAAAATAAATATTTAAATAATTTTATATGGCTCTTGGAAAAGGACTTGGATCACTTATTCCGCAAAGTAAACCGTTGGCAAAATCTGCTATTGTTGAGTCTGCAAAAAAAGCAAATATTACTGAAAATAATCTGAAGTCTGATGAGCGTGTTTGGCAAATTCCAATTTCAGAAATAAAACCAAATGAAGAACAGCCAAGAAAAAATTTTTCACATCAAGAGTTGGAAAACTTAGTAAATTCTATAAAACAGCATGGGGTCTTACAACCGATAACAGTAAATGAGAAAAAAGATGGTGAGTATGAGTTGATAGCTGGAGAGAGGAGAATGCGGGCATCTGAAATTGCTGGTTTTGCAACTGTTCCTGCTTTGGTTCGTAAAGTTGAAGACGGGCAAGAAAAGTTGGAATTGGCTCTAATTGAGAATATACAGCGTCAAAATTTGAATTCTATTGAAGAGGCTTTTGCTTTTAAGAGGCTTATAGATAGGTTTGGGCTAACTCAAAGTGAGGTTGCACAGAAAGTGGGTAAAAAACGACCAACAATTGCAAACACAATACGATTGCTTGGTTTACCAGGAGAAATACAAAAAGCTTTGATAGATGGAAAAATAAGTATGGGAAAAGCAAGAGCTCTTTTAAGTTTGAAAAGTGAAAAAGACCAGTGGAACATGTATCAGAGTATGCTTGGAAAGAATATTACGGTAAGAGATGTAGAGCAGGCTATTGTGCGTAAAGGGCAGAAATCTAGAAAAGGTTCTGTAAGACGCGATCCTAATTTATCAGCAATAGAAGAGAAAATAGAAGAGGTTTTAAATACAAAAGTTCGCATAACTCAAAGAGGTGAGAGGGGTACAATTCTTATAGAATATTATTCTAAGGATGAGTTTAGGGAATTGGTTGAAAAATTATCAAAAATATAAAATAAAAAATGACCACATTGGTCATTTTTTATTTTGTAAAATCTAGTATTTTGAATTTATTTTTTCTTAGAGTCGAACACAGATTTTATCCAGCTTGGGATTTTAGATTTTCTTGCATTTTTTATATGATTTTTTGCTGTTGTTGTTTTTACAAAACTAAGCCAATCTGGATTTGGTCCTTTTCTGTTTTTATTTGTTGTTATTTCCACAACATCACCATTTTTTAGTTCTGCGTCTAGGCTTACTATTTTATCGTTAACTGTTGCAGAATTACACTTGTTGCCTATATCTGTGTGTATATGATAAGCAAAGTCCACTGGAGTGGCACATTCTGGCAGATCTATCACATCACCTTTTGGTGTAAAAACAAAAATTCTAGTTTGCAAGAAATCTACTTTTATTTCTTCTAAATCGGATAGTTTTTTCAACATATCTTTTTGAATTTCTGCTAATTCTTTTGCCCACATAATCTCTTTTTTGGGAAGTCTGGAGCCGTGTTCGTCGTAATGCCAGTGAGCCGCAACGCCGTATTGAGCCTCTTCGTGAATTTCTAGTGTGCGAATTTGGAACTCTACCATTTCGCCATCATCACCAAAAACTGTAGTGTGTAAAGATTTGTAACCATTTGGCTTTGGTTGTGAAATATAATCTTTTATTCTTCCTTTCATAGGTTTCCAAACATTGTGTAGTATTCCAAGTGTTGCATAACAATCTGCAATAGTTGGTACGACAATTCTAATTGCAACTAAATCATAAATTTTTGTAATTTGATTGTCTTTGCGAACTAATTTTTTATAAAAACTATATAATTTTTTATTCCTTCCACTTACATAAATTATTGGTATATTTGCATTTTTTAAGCTTTCTTTTGCTTTCTTTTGAATTTTTGTAAAGTATTCTTCTTTACCTTTCAATCTATCGTCTCGAATTTGTTTTACACGCCTATATTCTTGTGGGTATACAAATTTAAAAGCTAAATCTTCTAACCTACCTTTCATCTCGTCCATTCCAAGTCTGCCTGCAATTGGCGCGTAAATTTCCAAACTTTCTAGTGCAATTCTGTATCTTTTTTGTGGAGGAAGTGCTTCCAAAGTTTCCAAATTGTGAATTCTGTCTGCAAATTTAATAATCATAACTCGTACATCTTCTGCCATCGCAATAAACATTTTTCGTAGGTTTTCTATATAGCGTTCAATTCCACGATATTTTAGTTTTCCAAGTTTTGTAATTCCTCGCACAAGCCCTGCTATTTCTTTACCAAAATTTTGTTCAACCTCTTCTAGTGTTATGTCTGTGTCTTCTGGCACATCGTGAAGTATTGTAGCTGTGATTACAACAGGATCAATCCTCATATCTGCCAAAATGTGTGCAGCAGCAAGTGGGTGGATAATATATGGCTCACCAGATTTTCTGGTTTGACCTTTGTGAGCATTTTTTGCAAAATCATAAGCTAGCTGAATTATTTCTAAGTCAGCATTTGGTATATAGGATTTTATTTTATCAAGCAACCCTTCAATTGTCTGTTTTCTTTTTGCCATAAAATTTTCTCAATATCTTTTAACTGTAGCATTATTTTAGGTATTTTTGCAAGGATTTTGAGTGTTTTAGCTTGACAGTTGAATAAAATTTTATTATAATATTTTTAAGGTGTTCTTTGTTGGAAAGCTAAAAAAAAGGAGTGAGATGTGAATAAAATATATCCAAAAGAATTCGTGGAAGAGGTAAGAGCTGAGTTTGATGATAATCATATTATTCACAGCCTATTAAAAATAAATAGTATGGAGGTTGGATATTATTGGTTAAATATGCATAAAAAAATAGGACTAACTCCTGAAGAAGTTGTATCTTTTTTTGATGATAATAAAGAGCAGTTGGTAAAAAAAGCTGCAGAGCATGCTATTAAATGCAGAAAATTATATTATAATTGGCTTGCAATTATTAAAAATATATAGTAAGTAAAAAGTAGATTTGAAACAATCTACTTTTTTAATATAATATATTTTACTTACACTCCTTATTTGAACATTTCACTTTATCTTTTCCAGCTTCTACTATTAGCTGTTTACACTTTGTACATTTTTTTCCAGTTGGTTTGCTCCAGAGAGCATTTTCACATTTTGGATATTGGTTGCAAGCAAAAAATGTCCTTCCTTTTTTACTTTTCTTTTCTACAATTTCTCCAGTTTTACATTTGTTGCATTTTACACCGGTTGACTTTGCAAAAGATTTTATGTTTTTACAATCTGGATAACCAGAACACCCTAGGAAAGGTCCAAATCTTCCGTGTTTCAAAGCCATTGGCTCGCCACATTTTTCACATTTTTCGTGTACCATTTTGGCTTCTTTTTTCTCTTCGCCGTCTATTGGTTGTGTGGTTTTACATTCTGGATAATCTGTACAAGCTAGGAATTTTCCAAATCGCCCAAGCTTAATTACCATTGGACTTTTACATTTTGGACATTTTTCTTTGGATTTTTCTTCAGTAATATCTTTTTTATCTACTTCTTTGGTTTTCTTTTCTAGATTTTTATGAAAAGGTTTGTAGAATTTTTTTATTAGTGGGATCCATTCTTTTTTTCCTTCTGCAATTTTGTCCAAATCATTTTCCATTTGAGCTGTAAAAGATAAATTCACGATATTTGGAAAGTGTTTTACAAGTAAATCATTTACTGTGAAAGCAATATCTTTTGGTTGTAATCTTTTATTTTCATTTCGAAAAACATAGCCACGACTTTCAATTGTGTTTATAGTTGGAGCATATGTAGAAGGTCTACCAATTTCATGTTCTTCTAAGGCTTTTACAAGTGTAGCATCAGAATATCTAGCTGGTGGTTCTGTAAAATGTTGCAAAGGATTTATCTTTGAGCATTTTAGTTTTTCACCTTCTTCTATTTTTGGAAGTGAGTCTTCTTTTGTAAGTTTTGGATAAAGTTTGAGCCAACCATTGAAAACAATAATTTGTCCGTTTACGCGAAAAGTGTATTTTCCTGCTGAAATATCAATTACGGTTTTATCTAAAATAGCTTCACTCATTTGTGTTGCAATAGCTCTTTTCCATATTAAGTTGTACAGTCTGTACTGTTGAGGGTTTAAAATTTTCTTTAGTGATTCTGGTGTGTATTTTGCATTTGTTGGACGAATTGCTTCGTGAGCTTCTTGTGCGCCTTTTGCTTTTGTTTTATACCTTCTTCCTCCGCTTGCATATTCTTTTCCATATTCTTTTGTCAAAAAAGTGTCAGTTTCTTTTATGAACTTTTCAGACATTGCCATAGAGTCTGTACGCATATAGGTAATAAGACCAGTCATTCCCTGACTTCCAAGTTTTACACCCTCATAAAGTTTTTGTGCTGTACGCATTGTTTGTTTTGCAGAAAAACCTAAAGTTTGGTTTGCTTTTTGCTGAAGTGTAGAAGTTGTAAATGGAGGTGGTGGAGACTTTTTTGCTTTTTTCATCTTTACAGATGAAACTACATATTTTTCTTTTTTTAAATCGGTGACAATTTTATCTACTTGTTTTTTGGTTTTTAGATCCATTTTTCCAACACGCTTTCCACTTATTGTGGCAAGTTTACCTGGAAATTCTTGACTTTTGTCTTTTGAAAAAAGTCCTGTGACACTCCAATATTCTTCTGGATTGAATGCTTTGATTTCTCTTTCTCTTTCTACAACTAAACGAACTGCTACAGATTGTACGCGTCCAGCACTTAGTCCACGCACAACTTTTTTCCATAAAAATGGAGAAAGTTCGTATCCCACCAATCTATCCAAAACTCTACGAGCTTGTTGGGCGTCTACTAAATCTTGGTTTATAAATCTAGATTTTTTTAGAGCTTCTTCAATAGCATGTTTTGTGATTTCGTGAAAAACAATCCGTTTTGCTTTTGCTGGTTTTATTTTTAAAATTTGTGCCAAATGCCAAGAAATAGCTTCGCCTTCTCTATCTCCATCAGTTGCAAATATAATTTCACTGCTATCTTTTGCGTATTTTTTTAAAGTTGCCACTACTTTTGCCTTGTCTTCAGATACTTCGTATTCTGGTTCAAAAGTATCACCCTTAATATCTATTCCCATTCTACTTTTTGGCAGATCTCGAACATGACCAAAAGAAGAGGTGACCTTATAACCAACTCCTAAATATTTTTTGATTGTTTTCGCCTTTGTTGGCGACTCTACGATTACTAGTTTTGAACTCATATAAAGTACAGGATAATTAAAAATGAGGATTTTGTCAAGGGTTTTACCTTAATACATAATTCATATTGCCTAGATTTTGGACAACTCCGCGGATTTCCATCATTATAAGTGTGCTACTTACAGTTGAATTTGGAAGTTCTGTTTCGCGAATTATTATATCCAAATGCTTTGGTTCTTCTGTTAAGCAGTTTATAATTTGCCCTTCTTCTGGGGATTCTGCTTTTGGTTTTTCTTTTTCTATTTTTTCTTTTTTTGTGATTTGTAAAATTTCAAAAATATCCCGCGGTGATGTTACAGGATGTGCGCCATTTTTTATTAAATAATTTGGACCTTCTGCTGTGATAGAAGTTATATTTTGAGGGATCGCAAAAACTTCTCTCGCAGAATCTAGTGCATATTGAGCTGTGATGAGCGAACCAGATTTGATGGGTGCTTCTATTACTAAAGTCCCCAAAGACATTCCAGCGACAATTCTGTTGCGTTTGGGGAATGAAAATTTAGTAGGTTTTGTGAGTGGAGGATATTCTGAAACTAAAGCTCCACCACATTCCAAAATATTTTTTGCCAATCCAACATGAGATTGTGGATAAATGGTTTTATTGTCTATTCCACCACCCAAAACTGCGATTGTATGTCCGTTTATTTGTAAAGTAGCTGTGTGTACTTCTTTATCTATTCCAAAAGCAAGTCCACTTACAATTGTCATTTCGTGTGCTATCTCTGGAATTATTCTGTGCACAACCTGCCTTCCGTATTGTGTATATTTTCTAGTTCCAACTACTGCTAAGTTTGGTAAATTATTTTTTAGATTTCCGCGTACAAAAAGTGCAAAAGGTGGATCGAAAACTTTTGAAAGTTCGACTGGATATTCTAGGTCATTAAAAATTATAACACGAATGTCTTCTTGAACAAGAATTTTGTTCAATTTGTCTTCATCTAATTTTTTTTGCCAATTTGAAAAAACTTCAATAAATTTTGGCGTCCAACCTAAAAGTTTAATATCTCCAGAATCCCAAAAATTTTTGGTAGAACCAAAAACTCTTAAAATATCGTTGTATTTTTTTAGGCTAAAGCTGGGGCAATGAGCCAGTAAAATTTCTATTTGCATTTTTAAAATAAATTTTCCACTTTCGCTACAACATCTTCTATTGTTTTTGAAAGTTTATTTTTTTCTAATATGTTGAACCTGCCTAAAACAAATTTTGGCGTATTTTGCATTTTCCTTTCATTTTTTACTGCAATACCAACTCTTACTCTTTGAAAATTTTCTGTACCGATTGAGTTTATAATAGACTTGATTCCGTTGTGTCCTGCGTGTCCACGATTTTGTTGAATTCTAGTATCACCCAAAAACAAATCCTTGTCGTCGTGAACCACAATAATATCTCGTGGAGGTATCTTATAATAGTGTGCTAATAGTTGCACAGATTGCCCAGAAAGATTCATAAAAGTCATTGGCTTTGCTAATATAATTTTTTCGTGATTTTCTGTAAAACCTGCTATTTCTGCGTTGAATTTTTTACTCAATTCCCACTTATTTAAACTATGAAGTTCTGCCATTTTTTCAAACAAACTATCTAAAACCATAAAACCCACATTATGTCGTGTTTTTTTATATTTTTTTCCTGGGTTGCCCAGTCCCACAATAAGTTTCATAATTTTTAATTATATAAAATAATCTTTTAAAATATTTATTTCCTTTCTGTCATTTCGAACCAAAGTGGGGCTTACCTGCCGGCAGGCGGGAATCCCTTAAACATTGATTTAAAAACATTCTCTTTTAGCGATAACATCAAAATGTTCTCACTTTACCTTTTGACACCAAAAGGTAATCAAAAGTGCCGAACTAATGATAATTCCCTGTCTGCTAGCGGGAAATTTCAAATATTCTGGAGGTTAGAAATTTAGAAAAGAACAGAAATTTATCATATGTTCAATTACATTTTTGCTTTACGCAATTTAATTATAATGGGTGTTCCAATAAAATTAAATTGTTCACGAAGTCTGTTTTCTATAAAGTTCATATAAGAACGGTGTAGTGAGGTCTTGTGTTTTATAGCAAGCTCAAAAACAGGAGGATTTTCGGCTATTTGTCTGAAACCTAAAATCTTTGGCTGTCTTGTTCCTTTTCCGCGAGATGGTTTGTGTTGTCTCGTCACACTTTCAATAAATACTTTTAGAGCACCTCTTGATATGAAGGTGTGTCTTGCGTCCCAAATTTTGATAAGTTCTGGAAAGAGTTTGTGAGTTTTCTCTCCACTCAAACCACTTGTAAAAACAATAGGTGCAAAATTTAGGTGAGGAAAGTGAGAATAAACCATTTTCTTTACATTGATTTGATTTGTTTGGCTATTGTCTTCTGCAAGATCCCACTTATTTACTATTATAATAACACTTTTTGCTCTTCTTTCTAAGAGTCCACCTAGTTGTCTATCTTGGGAAGATATGGGTTCAGAGCCGTCTAGTACAAATAAAACTAGGTCTGATTTATCTATATAATCTATACTTTTTATAATACCTTTTCTTTCTAAAAATCCTTTTACCCTTGCTTTTCTACGAATTCCTGCTGTATCTATAAAATTTAAGTTGTATATTTTGTCTTCGTCTCCTACTTTTTGTGTGTATGTGACAAGTGTGTCAAATGGTTCACGGGTTGTATGTGCCATATCACTTATAATTACCTTGTCTTCCCCGATAATTTTATTGAAAAGTGAAGATTTTCCAACATTTGGTTTTCCTATAACAGAAATATTTATAATATTTTCTATTTCATTATAATCTTTTGGTTTTATGTCTATTGCGTCTAGTATGTTGTAAAGTTTATCTAAAAAGTCTCCAACATTTCTACCACTTACAGCAGAAACAGGGAATGGAGCACCAAAACCAAGTTTAAACCAGTCTTTGTCAGCTCTTAAATCTCTTTCTATTTTTGTGCTGTCTACCTTGTTTGCCAAAAGCATTATTGGCTTGTCTTTGTAATTTCTTAAAAGTAGTTTTGCCAATTCTTTTTCTTGTGGCAAAATTCCTGTGTGTGCGTCTGTAATAAAAAGTATCACATCAGCTTCTTTTAATGCTTTTTCAGATTGTTCAATTATTTCTTCTTCTAGTAAAACATCATCTGTAAAAGTTAGACCACCAGTATCTACAAGTTTAATTCTTTGTCCGCGCCAAAGCATTTCCCCTTCATTTCTAGTTCTTGTTGTTCCTGGAATTTTGGATACAAGTGCTTTTTCTTGTTCTATTAGTTTATTGAAAAGAGTAGATTTACCAACATTAACACGACCAACAAGGGCAATGGTTGGTAATTGTTCGTCTATAATTTGTGCGGGTGTTGGCATATTTTCTATAATTCAAAGTCTGTTCCTAAGATGATAAGAATATCACTACTGGAGGTAAAAGTCAAGTTATTTGGTAGTTTTCTTATGGATATTCCTAGTTCTTCTTTTAACGCCTTTGCTGTATCTGTTTTTTGGTCAGATCCTATTATATATATACCACTTAATTGTTGTGGTCTCTCTGCAGTATTTCCAAGTTCACCGACATCAAAACCTTTCTTTTCTAATTTGTTTTCTAGTCTTGCTGCCATTCCTGCTATCCAAGTTCCATTTTGTATTTCTATTTTAGCATCGCTGTAATATTTTGGTGAATTTTGCTCTGCTACTATTTGTGGTTTTTGTGGCTGAGCTTCAAAAATATTTGCAATTAGATAATTTATTTCACCGAAATCTCCAGTTTTTGGCTGAAGCATATAAGCACCGTTTGCGCCGACTATATTTTTTAAGTATCCGTTTGGGCTATTGTCTAACACAAAAGTTTTTATATTTTTTGTGTCCAAATCTTCTTTTATAACTTTCATAAATGTTACGATATCAGCAAACTCCATGTTTGTGGTGATATGTCTGTCTAATGTTTTTATAATGTTGTAAATTTTGAGTGGGTTCGCGAGTGTAGAAAAAGAAAATACTTTTTCTTTTAAAGCTAGTATAACTTGTTGTTGTCTTCTTGCTCTAGCAAAATCTGATCCTTCGCCGTTGTTTCCGTGTCTAGATCTTGAATATTCAAGTGCAGTTTCTCCGTTCATTTCTTGTTCACCTTGAGCAAATGAAATTGTTTTATATAAATCGTCTTCTGCTGGATATTGACTATCTTTGAAAGCATTTTCAACGAAGACATTTACGCCTCCAACATCATCTACAATCTTTTCAAAAGCTTTAAAGTCTACTCGAATATAATATGGAATATCTATGTTGAAAGTGTCAGAAATAACTTCTGTTGCAAAAGCTCCGCCTTGGTTAGATTTTTGTTTTTCTCCAAAGTGGTTTGCGTGGTTTATCTTCCACCAACCTTCACCTTTTATATATACTCCCAAATCCCTAGGTATTGAAATCATTGCAACTTCTCCTGTGGATGGTTTTATACTTGCAATAATAATAGTGTCTGTAAGAAATGGTCCGTCGTGTCCTAAACCTCCCATACCCAAAAGCAGGATGTTTATTCTGTCATCTTTTTCCCCTTCTAGTTTTACCTCTTTGTTAAATACAAAATATTTTAGTCTTTGAAAGATTCCTTCAGGTCGAACAGGCTCTAGTGTTATAGGATCATAATCGTCTGGATTGTTTGAGCTGTTTGAAGTTATTGCGCGTGCTGTATAGCCACCCAAAAGTAGTAATACAAAAACAATCAAAAATAAAAAAAACTTGGAACGTTTTTTGCCAGGTTCTTGTTGATTTGACTCTTGATCCTCTCCTTGTAAAACAAAATTAATGTCAGTTCTCTGCATATAAGCTTATTATATGGGAAAAAATGGTGTTTGGCAATATTTAGCTCTGTATTTTATTATTTTATTGTTTTGTTGTATAATGTCTTTATATGCCAGAACAAATAACAGGAAAAACTTTATTGGGAGATATTCACCAAGAGTGGACTATCCAAGAATACGAGCAACAAAGCAGGAGCAGGCTTTGGTTTATTTTAATTATTTCATCTGGTTTAGGAATGGTTGTCGTCGGTGTTATTACGGGTAATTTTCTTTTTTCTTTGATTATTATTTTATTTTCTATTATTTTGTTTCTTCAGGCTCACCAACAGGCTCCACAAATTGAGTTTAAAATTTCAGAGTTGGGTATTATTCTTGGTACAAGATTTTATTCATACTCAGAGTTGACAGAATTTTTTATTGTTTACAACCCTTTGGAAGATGTGAAGACTTTGTTTATAGAAACAGAAAGTGCATTGCGTCCAATTTTAAGAATTCCACTTTTAGATGAAAATCCACTGGAGATAAAACAAATCTTGAGTCAGTATTTGGCAGAAGATATAGAAAAAGAAGAACCTTTGTCCGATAGGTTGGCTAGAAACTGGAGACTTTTGTAAAACAGTAAAATAGGAAGAGTAAGTAGTTTAAACTAAAAAAGAAAAAATATTCACGTCATCCTGAGCAAAACGAAGTGGAGTCGAACGGATCTCGTTTTAAAAACACTAAACAAAAAACACAAGGAAACTTGTATTTTTTGTTTCTAGAACATATTTAATATCTTTTTTCTAAGTCAGTTTTATTATATTTTGAGCGAAAATTTTATAAAAAAGTAAGGAATAATATTTTTATACCGAACTTGTTTATAAAATTTGTAGTCAAAATAGAGTGAGATTAAATAGGAAAAAGATGTTGAATAGGTTCTTATGGTTGACTTTGTCATGGTTTTGAGGTATAATTGGACTGTTCCAGATATAATTTGCTCTCGTCGTTCAACGGATAGGACACTAGTTTGCGGAACTGGGGATGTAGGTTCGATTCCTGCCGAGAGCACAATAGAATAGAAAATATAAGAAATAAGCAGATTAGGCAGATTGAGTAAGAGACAAAAAACTAGTAGAAATACTGGTTTTTTTGTTGACAAAATCTAGAAAAAATGATAAGTTTATTTAAAGTTCTTTACAATTTATGAAACTGCAAAAAGGAGGTGCACAGTGAAAATCGATACATTAAAAAAAAGATTGTGGTTAGATTTTGTATCTATACGCCGTAATATTTATGATGAAGAGTTTGAAAAGGCAAAAAAGAAATATGAAGATCAAGTAAAAGAAGAAAAAGCTTCTTATGAATTAAAAATAGTAAGACAAGAAAATCAAAGATTGGAAATATTAAAAAAAATAGAAAAACAATCTAAAAAAAATAATATGTTTTTAATTTTAAACAAAAATGATATTAGAAATAAGATATTGATTTTATCTATAATTCCTTTTTTTTGTTTTTATCTACCTATTTTTCTTGTAATTTTTCAAAGTATTTTATCTTTTGTCTTATCTTTTGTTTTGTTGGTTTTTATTTTTTTTATTTTGTTAAACTTTTATAACAAAGAAAATATACAAAAGTTTGTACATGTGTCATGTGAAAATAATTTTGAATATAAAGAATTTAAACCAAATGGAGTTTTTTGTGCGGTATCATTTAATCCAAATAAATTTAAAGATGAGTTTGATAAAAATTATTATGATTTTGCTATTGAGCATAATAAAAAAAGACTTAATGAGTTAGAGAGTGATTTGTTTGGTAATGATAGCGACTATCAAAAACAATATAAAAGAATTGAGTTTAATTTAAGTGAGGTTGTTCGTTTGAATGAAGTTCTTTCGGTGCGGAAAAATGAATACCAACGCTTAAACAGAAAGATTCCTAAACATATAAATTTGGCTATTTATGCGGTTAATAAATATAATGAACATCTTTTAAGAGAGCAGGTTATTTTAAGAGGTTTTAAAATTGACAAAGAAGAGTATATTAGTAAAACAAGAGTATCTTTAGAGGTTTTTCAGCAAACTACTTTGCCAGATTTGAAAATTATGGAAGATGTACGAAAGTTGGTTGGAGATATTCAAGAAATTAGTGATGAAGTTGATAAAATATTGGAAAAAATGTCAGGAGAAATAGCAGGTGAATTAGAAAAGATACGCCAAGAAAGTGAAGATATTGTAAGACAAGTTGATATTAAACTGGCATTAACTGTTTCTGATTTTTCTGAAGGATTAGGGTTGGATGAATTAGGCTCTGTTTTAGAAGAATTGGTTGATGTTGAATTAGAAGAGTTTAGTGTTTAAATAATAAATAAATTAGTAAGAATACTGGTTTTTTTTGTTGACAAAATTGGAATAAAATGGTAGATTTATTTAAAGTTCTTTACAATTTATAAAATTACAAAAAGGAGGTAAGAGTGGAAAAATCTTTTTTATTAATTAGTGAAAGATTACATAGAAAAATGGTAGTTAAAAGTGGGATTTTGTTTGGAGTGTTATCTTTAGTTTATTTATTATTACCTATTTTTAATGTTAATACTTATTTTTATGAGTTATGTTTACTTAATTCAAGATTTTATTATATATCTAATGTAATTAATACTTATATTCCAGCTTCTTTCTTTTTTGTTTTTTGTATGTCTGTTTTGTTTGTTGATATTTATTTTTTGAATAACTCTTTTACTAAAAAGATATTTTTTAAATCTTTTATTTATGTTATTAAAAATAGTAAAATATTTTTTAAATCTTTGTCTAACAAGGTTTAAAACCAGTAGAAATACTGGTTTTTTTATTTGTAAAATTTTTTGCAGATGTTAAAATATATAAGCGACAGATCTATTGTTGGATAATTTTTCGCCAAAATTTCTATATTTCGGCTATAACTTGATAAAAATTATTCAATAGTGCTATGGCAATACCTCATAATTTTTATCTTCGTTTCGCTCGAAATATAAAAATTTTCATCAAAAAATTATTTAACAATAAATCTTGTGAATATAACTTTAGAAACACCAATACAATCTTTGAATAAAATTGGGGATAAGTTGAGGAAAAGATTTGATAAATTGGGCATAAAAAATGTCCGTGATTTGTTGCGCCATTTTCCATTTCGTTATGAGGATTATAGTAAAATCGTAGAAATAAAAGATGCAAAAGTAGGGGAGGCAGTGACGGTAAAAGCAAAAATAGAATTGATAAAAAATAAGAGGAGTAAAAGGAAGCACACTTTTTTGACCGAGGCTTTGATTTCGGACGATAGTGGGCGAATGAGGATTTTGTGGTTTGGTCAGCCTTTTATCGCAAAAACTTTAAATGTAGGTGATGAAGTTTATTTTTCTGGAACTCCAAGTTTGGATAGACTTGGAATTTTGTTTGCTGGGCCTATTTATGAAAAGGCGAGTGAGGAGCAGACAAAACATACTGCTAGAATAATTCCAATTTATCCTTCTACTTTTGGATTGACTCAAAAGCAGATCCGTTATTTTGTGGGGCAGGTTATAAAATTGGCAGAGAAAATTGAAGAGTGGTTACCGCAGGAAATTTTTGATAAGTTAAATTTATTTTCCACAAGCGAAGCTGTAAAAGGTATTCATTTTCCAGAAAATAATGAAAATTTGACAAGTGCAAGAGAAAGGTTAAAATTCGATGAATTATTTTTACTGCAACTTCGTGCAAAATTTATTCGTGATCAAAATAAAAGTTTTCAAGCGCCAAAGATTTTATTTAAAGAAGAAAAGATGAAAAAGTTTGTAAAGTCATTACCGTTTGAACTGACTGAGGATCAACGAGTGGTTTCTTGGGAGATTTTGAAAGATTTGCAAAAAGACTCTCCAATGAACAGAATGCTTCAGGGAGATGTAGGAAGTGGAAAAACCGTGGTTGCGGCAATTGCTGGTTATAATACAATTTTGAACAAACACCAGACCGCTATTTTGGCACCAACAGAAATTTTGGCAAAACAGCATTTCAATTCTTTTCAGAAATTTTTGGGAGATGTGAATATTGCTTTGTTTACGAGAACAAATAGAATTTTGAAAAATAGTGAGGGCGAAGCCGTTTTTTCCAAAGCAAAAATGATAAAACTTATAAAAAATGGTGAGGCGGATATTATAATTGGAACCCATACACTTTTGGGGGATAAGGTGGAATTCAAAAAACTTGGGTTGATAATAATAGATGAACAACATAGATTTGGAGTAGAGCAGAGAAAAACTTTGAAGGAAAAATCTGGATTGAAAGATAGAATGCCACATTTTCTAACCATGTCTGCAACACCAATTCCCAGGTCTTTGGCTTTGGTGCTTTGTGGGGATTTGGATATTTCTACAATTACGCAAATGCCAAGTGGTAGAAAACCGGTGAAATCTAGAGTAGTGAGCGAACAAAACAGGCATAAAGCTTATGATTTTATTCGCGCGCAAGTGGTGGGCGGAAGGCAAGTTTTTGTGATTTGTCCGTTGATAGAAAACAAAGATGGCGAAGGAGATGAGAAAAAATCTGTACTAAATGAATATGAAAGGTTGTCAAAAAAAGTTTTCCCTGATTTAAAAATTGGATACCTTCATGGTAAACTAAAAGCCGGTGAAAAAGACAAGGTAATGAAAAAGTTTTCGAGCGGAGATTTGGATATTTTGGTCTCTACATCTGTGGTAGAAGTGGGTGTGGATATCCCAAATGCGAGCGTTATGATGATAGAAGATGCAGACAGGTTTGGGCTTGCACAGCTTCATCAATTTCGTGGTAGAGTTGGGCGAAGTTCCCATCAATCTTATTGTTTTGTATTTACAAATAGTAAATCTGAGAAATCTTGGGAGAGGTTGGATTTTTTTGAAAAAAATAGAGACGGTTTGATGATTGCAGAGTTCGATTTGCAAACTCGTGGACCTGGACAAGTTTATGGTAAAATTCAAAGCGGTCAGCTAGATTTTAAATTTGCTTCTTTGACTGATACAAGAATTATAAATTTGTCTAAAAGTTTGGTGGAGGATTTAGAAATTTTAAATTATCCAACATTAGTTGAAAAATTAAAAGAATGGGAAAGAGGGGTCCATTTGGAGTGAGTATTTTCACGTCATCCTGAGCGAAGTCGAAGGATCTCGTCTTTATTTCATCTAAACATTCTTTTTTGACGATAACATAAAAATGTTCTAACCTTACCTTTTGACATTAAAAGATAACTAAAAGTGCTGAACCAATGATAATCTCCTGTCTGGCATGCAGGAAATTTCAAATGTTCTGGAGGTTAAAAAAATAAAAATATTTTAAATTAAACCATATGGATGTAAACAATATTCCGATCGCATTAACTTATGATGATGTCTTGATTGTTCCGCAGAGATCTTCTATGAGATCTAGAAGTGAAGCTGACACCTCAACTTGGCTTACAAAACAAATCTCACTGAGTGCACCGATAATAAGTTCAAATATGGATACTGTGACTGAGTCCGAGATGGCTATAAGCATGGCACGGCTTGGTGGAATTGGAATTTTACATAGGTTTATGACGATAGAAGAAAATGCAGAAGAGGTAAAAAGGGTAAAACGTGCACAGAATTTTGTAATTTATGAGCCTTATACTATTGATCCAAATAAGACAGTAAGTATTGCAAAACAGGTTATGGCGAACAATGGTGTGACAGGACTTCTTGTCTCAAATGGCGATGGACGACTTTTGGGTGTTTTGTCCAAGCGCGATATTTTGTTTGCAGAAGATGATGGTTTGCTTGTGCGAGACGTGATGACACCTCGAGATAGACTTGTGGTAGGGGATGCATCTACAAATCTAAATGAAGCAAAAAGATTACTAGCTCAACACAGAGTGGAGAAGTTGCCGTTGGTAGATATGAATAATTCTATCGTTGGGTTGATTACAAGTTGTGATATAAAAAATTTGATTGATTATCCTTATGCAAATGTGGACAAAAAAGGTAGGTTGATTGTGGGTGGTTCTATTGGTGTTCACGGAGATTACCTTGAAAGAGCGAGTGCTTTGATAAATGTGGGTGTTGATGTTTTGGTGGTAGATATTGCACATGGTCATTCTGAATTGATGTTTAGTGCAGTTCGTAAATTGCGCGAGCAGTTTGGTGATGTTCAGATAATTGCAGGAAATACAGCGAGCGCTAAAGGTGCACGAGAATTGTGTGAAGCAGGAGTAGATGGAATTAAGGTTGGTGTTGGCCCAGGAACTATTTGTATTACTCGTCTTGTGGCTGGTTGTGGAGTTCCGCAGTTTACCGCTGTGGCAGAATGCGCCAGAGTTGCCAAAGAATATGGTGTGCCGGTAATTGCAGATGGTGGAATCCAAAAATCTGGGGATATAGTAAAAGCACTTGGAGCTGGAGCAGACACTGTGATGCTTGGTGGAATGCTGGCAGGTACAAAAGAAAGCCCTGGAGTTGTAATGTCTAGAGCAGGGAAGAAGTTCAAAGTTTGTCGAGGAAGCGCGAGTTTTGCGGTGGCACAAAGAAGAAAAAAAGTGAATCAGGAAAGTAAAAAATTGGGCGATGTGGTACCAGAAGGAGTGGAAGCTGTCGTACCATTCAAAGGTCCTGTGGGAGATATAATTGGTCAGCTTGTTGGCGGACTTCGCTCTGGAATGAGCTATACAAATTCTAGAACTGTGGGTGAGCTACAAAATAACGCAGAATTTGTAAGAGTCACAAACGCAGGATTGAGAGAAAGTGGTGCACATGATTTGATTGATGTGAAATAAAAAAGTATTAATTAATATTTTTATTTAATTATTTAAACAAAAAACAGACTAATTGGTCTGTTTTTTGTTTTTTACTTAATCTGCTTAATTTGCTACCTCAAGTATGCCTTATCAATTCCTGAATATTTTTGACCTCTATTAATTTCACACCTCCTTGAACACTTTTTTTGCTCTTTGCTATTATAGCTCTTTTCATGCCGAGATTTTCGCATTCTTTTATTCTTTTTTCGGTTTGGCTTATATTTCTTATTTCTCCGCCCAGTCCAACTTCGCCAAAAGCTACCAAATCACTTCCCAATTCTTTGTCTTTAAACGAGCTTGCAATCGCAAGGCAGACTGCAAGGTCTACTGCTGGTTCTTTGGCTTGAACACCACCTACAATATTCAAGTGAACATCATATTCAGACAAATTTAAACCTGCTCTTTTTTGTAAAACCGCTATCAAAACATGAAGTCTGTTTAAATCGAAACCACTAGATTTGCGGACTGGATATCCAAAAGATGTTTTGTTTACAAGTGCTTGAACTTCTACCAAAATTGGTCGTGTGCCTTCGAGAAGGCAGGTGATTACACTTCCAGAAGTGGATTCACCGCGATCTTCTATAAAAGTTGCAGAAGCATTTTTTACCTCGCACAAACCTTCGTTTTTCATTTCAAAAATTCCAATTTCATTTGTAGATCCAAATCTATTTTTGATTGTTCGTAAAATTCTATATGCGTGGTATCTGTCTCCTTCCAAATACAAAACTGTATCCACCAAATGTTCCAAAGTTTTTGGTCCGGCAACATTTCCATCTTTTGTGACATGCCCAATAATGCAGATTGCTGTGTTTGTGCTTTTTGCCACTTCCAGCAATTTTGTTGTGCAAGCTTTTATTTGGTTTACACTCCCAAGTTCACTCTGTGATTCGCTTGAATAAATTGTTTGTATAGAATCTATTACAGCAAGTTTTGGTTTTTTATTTTTTATGGTTGCACAGATTATTTCTACACTTGTTTCATTTGCTAATTCCAAAGTGCTGGAAGTTATCCCAAGTCTGTCTGCACGCAATTTAATCTGTCCAATAGATTCTTCTCCAGAAAAATAAATTGTATTTGGAACAATGTTTGCCAGCTGAATGGATAGGGTGGATTTACCAATTCCTGGCTCTCCGCCAAGCAAAATCAAAACTCCTGGTACAATTCCGCCTCCAAGTACACGATCAACTTCAGAGATGGTTGTGCTAAATCTTTGAATTGATGTTCCTTTTATTTCTGACAATTTTGTGGTTTTTGTTGGGACTGCTGTGATTTTATTTTTTTGCTCTTGCACTGAGTTTGTGGTTTTTTGTTCTACAGAACCCCATTTACCACATTCCAAACAACGCCCAGTCCATTTCTGGTACTGGGCGTCGCAATGCGAGCATGTGAATAAAGTTTTTATTTTCATTTGTAAAAATCCTTTTTATATTATCTAGAGTTTGTAAATTGTCTTAATTTTTTTTCTAAAATTTGCAAATCTCTCTCTTTTCTATATTTAATACATTCCGGTCCATAATATTCAAAATGCATTGAATCTGTTCGGAATGGGTCTCCCCAGGCCCATCCTCCCCAATAAAAATTGTTTGTTTCGAAAATTCTAATCCATTCATCAGGAAATGAAGTAAAAGGTTCGTGATGGCCTGTAGTTAAGTTTAAATTAAAAACATTAAAACATCCATTTATTTTATTTTGTATTCTATCATACATTTTATATGGATCAGTAGTTAAGTCAAATCCAGCATCAGTATTAAAATCTCCATTTTTAAATTTATCTAAAGTTTTTTGATATTTATTACAGTAATCCGTATGGTTTATTTTTCTACTACCTGTATATTCTTTTAATCTTATATCCCAATTACTTCTAGTCATTATATCAATAGTTAAACCTAAAACATGAGTATCTTGGAGTATATTTTCAGTAACTTCACCTGTTTTTCTTTTTACACCTATACGTCCAGTTACTGACGAAATAATTCCTCTACCATCATTATTACCTGTTAAGTCAGGCACTTTCCCATCTTTATAATCGCGCATATATCTCAAATAACCTTGTATCTCGACATCTGTACTAGCTAAAATTTCTTTGGAAACCTTTTCCCACGCACTTATAGCGTTGATATTAATTTTAGAGGTTCCTAATCCATTAAGTATGTCAATTCTTTTTATATCTGGTTCATCACCAATGTTTTTTCCATCTAAAAAGTTTTTATAAATACATTGTGCTATATCACCACTTAATTTTGGAGGGGCACCTATAGATCCTGTAAATTTACCATCAAGACCTAATGAGTCTAAATCCAAATGATCACCTAATGGTATCCAAGCTGGAAACGGCTCAGGATTTACAAATTGAACCTTCAATCCATTAAATTCAACTAAGTTTGGGTTAATTGTGTAAAGTAGTGTATAAGAACCAACTAGTAATATTAAACCAGTTACAGCTCCGGCTATTCTTTTTTTAGCTTTATTTATTGTTTCCTTACTATCTCCACCTCCAGAAGATGTTATATTTCCAGGTATCATCCACTGAAGCCCTGCCACAATAATCATAATTACAGCAAAAATACTTCCAGCTGCAACCGCAAATTTGTAAACTGCGGAAATATATTCTCCCAAAAATGGAACTACAAAATATTTTGAACCGTCATCGTCTTCAACTGCTTTCAAACCTTCTCCAGAAAAACTCAATCCAGGTATTTTTATTTGAAGTTGTGGTTTGTTTAAAATTGCTTCTATTTCGCTAAGATTATTTTGAATAAAAGATTGTGTGGATGTTTTTGGCGACACATCTAAACCAATCCATTCACAATTATTTACTGAAACTTTTGGTTTATCTTTTAAAATATAAGTATCATTACAACTCGATGATCCAGGTGAAAAACCTAATAAAGTTATATCTTCAGTGATGCTTTCTAAAACTCTATTTGTTTCAGAACTAGTACACGTGCATGTATTAATAATAGCACTTGAATTACGACAAGAGCTAAATTGTGTATTATTTAATTTTGTAGAACATCTAGAGTCTGTAAGTGGTAGTAATGCCCCTCCTTTACTCTTATCTCTTAATCTTGTTAGTTCTACTTCTGCACGAGATTCAGAATTTGTAAGTGGGGATATTATGTTTGTATCACACAAACAAGAGCTCCTATCACTATTTGCACTACAATTTGTCAAAAGTCCTCCACTTGTTGGCGGTTCAAAAACAGTTGCTGTTCTACAATCTTCTCTTTTTTGTGAAAGTTCGGTGATTGTGTATCGGCCACTGGCTCCTTCTACATTACAAGCACAAAATTGTGCGGGTAGTGTATTTCTTATACTATCCGCAACACTAACAATACCTAGTTGTTTTATGGGAGCTTCAGTATTAGCTGTTTGTGTAATTCGGAAATCTGGATTTATTCTATAAACTTCATAATCTAAACTAGCTTTCGCAATTCCAAAAGAAAAAAATAATAAAATTAATCCTATTACAAAAGAAAAAATTAAATAATTTTTTGAAATATTTTTCATATTATAGTCCTAAAACATTTTTCCATTCATCTCTAGATTTTGGTGTTTGAAGTTGCACATCGTTCAAGAAAAAAGTTGGTACAGCTTGCACATGCAAAATAGTTGCCAAGTCTCTATTTTTTTGATTATAAATTTCAGCTTCGCCAGAAGCTAAACATTTGTTTAATTTAGTTTCGTTTAATTCTATTGTTTCAGAAATTATATTTAAAATATCTATATTTAAATTGTTTTGATTTGCAAAAGCAAGATTTTTGAATTCAGCAAACTTTCTTTGTTTGTTTGCACAATATGCATAATTATTTGCCAATTCACTTTTATGTGTACTTATACTTTTCCAAATAATTTTTATACTGTTTGGGTATTGTAGCAATATATCATCTAGCATTTTTGATTGGGTGCTGCAAGCAGGACAGCTAAAATCTTCAAAAGCAACTAATGTAATTGGGGATTTCTTATTTCCTAAAATTGGATCTTCTGGGAAAAGTTGTGCCATTTGTCGAGGAATGTCTAGCGGTTTATTTCTGTCATAAACTGGTTCGTATTGCACTATTCGCACAAATAAAGCAAAAGAAACTACAGCAATTGCTGGAATGAAAACTAAAAAAAGATGTCTAGTTTTTATCATATTGAAATACTAAATAAACCTGATTCAAATTTGTCTGTAAAATAAAGCGTACCACCATCATTGGATAAAAATATTTTGTCGATGCTGTGGATTTCATCCATTTGGAGTGGTGTTTGAAGTGTTGTTTGTGTATCTATTCTTATCAATGTGTATGTGGCAGTGTTTGCTAAATCTGAACTAAAACCACTACCAACTGGAAGGTTGTTTGGAACTGCACAGTAAAGGTTTCTTTCGTCTCCAAATGCACATTTGTCTGCCCAAGTATTTATGCCGAGCATTTTTCTGTTTGAGCCTATATTACCAACCTTACTACTCACTACCCATAATTCTGGTTTGTACTGGCTTCGTGTACTGTAAACACTGTATAAAAGCTTATCTCCACTTGGCGACCAAATAGATTCAAAACCTCTTCCTTCTACAATCATGGATTTAAAATTTTCTCCATTTTGACCAACAAAAAATACTTCTTGTCTGTTTGCACCTGCGACTCCACCAGCTAAACTTACTCCTATTATTTGTTTGTTTGGTGACCAGTCTACGGTTACTTTATCAGCATTTTCTCCGAGTGATTCTATTAAAGTTACATTATTTCCATCAGCATCGCTACTCACGAGCCATCTATTTTCTGGTGAAATTCCTATACTTTTTGCAACTATTTGGTCACCTTGTTTGGAAAAAGAAAAGTCTTCCCAATGTTTTGGAAGTGTTCTTTGTACTTCTGTATCAAAGTTATAGTAAATATTTGAGCCGTCCGGATATTCGATGATGGATTCGTTGTTTACTCCAGACCATACGACATTTTCTACATTAAAAAATACTTGTTCACTCATTTCTACTGTTTCTCCATTTTGTGAAGTGTAAAATTTTCCGTCTATTGTATTATAAAAATTTACATCGCCATTTGAGTTTATCTTTGGGTTTATGAGATTTTCTGCAACAACTCTTGTAACCTCTCTTATTCCAGAATCTGGCAATTCTGTAGGTCTTATTACTATTGCACCTCCAACTTCAGGTGTGGTTGTGTCATTTATTTCCTTGTCATCGCTTTGTGCAAAAGATCCTCCAGACGGTAATTTTGTGGTATCGGTGACAGTTTTATCTGGTGGTATTATTGTTGGTTCAGAAGATTTCCAAAAAATAGAATACATAAGATATCCTATTCCTATTACAGCTACTGAAAATATCGCTATGAAAATTATACGCTTTTTGTCCATATTTTTATTTGTGATATGTAGTAATTAAATTATAACACACTCTTTAGTCTTATTTTTTAAATTTTATTATTTTGGTTTTGCGCCTGTAACTTTTTTTAGTTTTTTTTCTGCATCAGGGATTTTAACTCCATATTTTTTAGCTTTTGAAATAGAATAAGTTATAAGCACATCGGCTGTATTCGCTGGAATAGTAGAGAAAAAGCCTTCTAAAATTACATCTAAACCACTAACCATTACTGTGGTAGATTTATTAAATTTTTTTACCCATTTAAATATAAAAAAGGATATACCAAAAGGCCAGCTAATAACTAATCCAACATAAGGAATAATAGATGCTATGTCTGCTGCAATAGCACAAGGTAGCCAAACTATTAATTCTATATTTGTAAATTCTTTTTTTCCTTCTTTCTCTTTCTTTTCCTTCTTTTCTTTTCCTCCTTTCCTCTTTTTAACATCTTCTTTTCCATTTCCTTTTTTAGATCTTAATCTTTGTTGGTTTTTACTTTGTTGAAATTTTTTAGATCTTTCCTGATCGCTCTCTTTTGGAGTTTTTTCTTTTTCTTGTTTTTCTTTCTTTTTTTTGTCTAGCTCTTCTTTTTCTTCTTCTGGTTTTGGCTTAGAAAATGGCTGGTATGGTTTTTCTCCTGGAGTATCTTCTTCATCTTCCTCATTTTCATCCGGTTCTTCTGTAAAAGATGATTCTTCTTGTTCTTCTTCTTTTTCGTCTCCACCTCCAAATTCTGGACTAAGTTGTTCATCTGTTGCAAAATCAGGATCAGTTGTTTGTTTTGGTCTGTGGTCTCCAAAACCAGCTTTTTGTTTTATGGCTTTGAAAGCTCCAGAATCACTAATTTTTTTGCCAGTATCCTTTATTTTATTTCCAGCATTCATTATTTTTTTTTGTGCCATCGCAGGAGTATATTGTTTTGCAATTGTTTTTGTTGTTCCGAGTAAATCTTTCATGCTAAAACCTTTCATATTCGATAACACATCTGCAATTGCTCCACCAGCACCCATACTCCTCAAAGCTACAGCAACAATTGGCAAAAATTCACCACTATCAAAAATAGAACGCGTAAGACTCCCACTTTTTTTAAGTTGTCCTGCTGTTACGGCAGTTGCCATACTTTGTGTTTAATTTATTTTTTCTGTCATTTCGAACTAAAGTGAGACCTGCGCGCCGGCAGACGAGAATCTCTTAAGCGTGATATATGAGTAAAACTTTTATTTAAATTCAAAACTAAGTTTTTCTCACCTTACCTTTTGCTGCCAAAAGGTAGTTAAAACCGCCGAACTAATGACAATTTTAGGCTTAATTTCTTATAAATATTTATTTGGCTCGCCGCAATTCGCTACACTCACTATCCTTTTGTATTCTCAAAAGGACCATAAATATTTATAAAAAATTAGTCCAAAAATTTCAAATGTTCGAGAGGTTTAGGATAGGAAGAGAACAATATGATAAAAAACTGAAGTCGGAAGCCTGGAGTCTAGCTGCTATCTAAAATTGAATCAACTGCTTGCGCTACATCCAAACATTCCTGTGTAAATAGTTTCGCTTGGTTTTTTATCACAATTTCATTTACAGTTCCAAATCTTTTTTCCAAATTTAGTAGATTTAAGGCTGTTTCTTTTGCAAAAAGCTCTACCAATTTATTATAATTTTCTGCAATTTTGTTAAAATCTTTTTCTTCTGCGGATTTTATTAAATCTATTTTTACTTTATTCAACTCATAGTCATTATTTTCTTTTTCAACCTGAATATCAGCACCACTATTTTGGAGTTTTGTTTTTTGTTTTTGCAGTTCTACTGCCCAATTTTGTGAAGTATTATCCATTTTAACCGACAAGCTAATTATGAAGTACTTTTAATTATTATTTTAAATAATAATTAAAAACTTTTTTTATGTAATCCTAATGTTTAATTTAAAAATTTTATCTTCGACTCACAAAATCTTTAAATTTAAAACCCAATCCTTCTCACTTTACCTTTTGTCACCAAAAGGTAACCAAAAGTGCCGAACGGTTGACAATTTATGGCTTAATTTTTTCTAAATATTTATTTAACTCACCGCAGTTCGCTAAATTCGTTATTTTCTGTATTCTCAGAAAACCATAAATATTTATAAAAAATTAGTCCATAAATTTCAAATGTTCAGGAGGTTGGGAGTTAGAAAAGGACAGAATTTTTTACACAAGTTCGTATTTTCCTTCTGAGATTTGTAGTGAATATGTATCCTGTTCTGTTTTTTTATTTAGAGCATTTATTAGTAATTCTTGAATTGTCTGAGTGACTTTGCGTTCAATATCTCTTGCTCCAAAATCTTCTGAATATTTATTTTTTGCTAATTCTTTTAAAGCACCACGACTTACTACCAAATTTATTTTTCGTTTATCTTGCAATTTTTTATTGATGTCTATTATTTGTTTTTCAATTATCTGCTCTATGTTTTTTTGACTTAGCTGGTTGAAAATACAAACAGAATTTAAACGACTCAAAACATCTCCACCAAAAGATTTTTTTACTTTATTGTGAATTCGTCTTCTTTTTTCTTCGTCTAGTGTTTTAGATACATTTTTACCAAAACCAATTTCTGTGTTTTTGTATAATTCTGCTCCCACATTTGAAGTTAGAATTATTATAGAATGATTGAATTTTACTTTTTTTCCGGAGCTGTCTGTGATTTCTCCTTCGTCCAAAATTTGAAGTAGTAGTTTACGAACATCTGGATGAGCTTTGTCAAACTCATCGAAAAGTACTACAGAATAAGGTCTTTTTTTGATAGCTTCTGTAAATTTATTTCTACTGTCGTGCCCAACATATCCAGCAGGAGAGCCTAGGATTTTTGAAATGCTGTGTGATTCTGAAAATTCACTCATATCTAGTTTGATAAGAGATTTTTTGTTGTTATAAAGTGTTTGTGCAAGTATTTTTGCTGTGTAAGTTTTACCAACTCCGCTTGGTCCCACAAACAAAAATGACGCAAGTGGTTTGTTTTTATTTCCAAGTCCTAGATAACTTTGACTAAGTTTTTGCTTTATTTCTTCTACAACATGAGTCTGTCCTTTTATGTGTTGGTTCAATTGTTTTGAAGTTTTTTCTACTCTTTGCCAGTCGTCTGCAAGTAAATTCTCTTTTTCTATATTTAATCTTGCGCTTAAAACTTCTGCAATATGCCCAACTTCAACTTTTGGAAGATTTCCAGTTTTTTTGTTAAATTTTTGTTTTTTTAGTTTTTTAATTTTTACTTTAATATCTTTTTCCGATTTTTTCAATTCTCCGGCAAGTTTAAATTTTTCTTGTGATATTGCTTTACTTTTTTCTTCTTTCAAATCACTAAGTTCTTTTTTAAAATTATGAATTTTTTCGTCTATTGGATTTTTCAATTTTGTGCGAACAAAAGCACAAGCCTCGTCTATTAGGTCTATTGCTTTGTCTGGTAGGAAGTTTTCGTGAATAAATCTTGTTGAAAATTCCACAGCTTTTTCTATCGCAGAGTCTGTAATGTCCACATCATGAAATTTTTCGTAATGAGGTTTTATTCCGTGTAGAATTGTTTTAGCTTCCTCGATACTTGGCTCATCTATTTCTATAGATTGAAATCTGCGTTCTAGTGCAGGATCTGTAGATATGTATTTTTTGTATTCATCTAATGTGGTAGCACCGATACAGCGCAATTTTCCGCGAGCGAGTGCTGGTTTTAAAATGTTTGCTGCATCCATTGTTCCTTGGTTTGAGCCAGTTCCTATTATATTGTGGAGCTCATCTATAAAAAGAATATATTTTGAATTTGCAGAAATTTCGTCTATTACCTGTTTTAGTCTTGCCTCAAACTCTCCTCTGTAAATTGTTCCAGAAATTAATAGTGTAAGATCGAGTGAGAGTAATTTTTTACCTCGCAAATTGTATGGCACATCTCCATCTGCAATTCGTCTCGCAAGACCTTCAATAATTGCTGTTTTTCCAACCCCAGGCTCTCCAACTAAAACCGGATTATTTTTTGTTCTACGAGAAAGTATGTGAATAATTCTAGTTATTTCTTGTTCGCGACCAACTACAGGATCTAGATTTTTTTGAGAATTTTTATGAGTAAGATCTGTTGTAAATTCTCCTAGTATAGAATTTTTCCTTTTTTTATTTTTTCCTTTTTTTGTTTTATTTTTATTAAAATCTCTAGAATTTGCAAGACGACTAATTTGCTCTAAAGTATTTTTTACATCGTCCAAATTTGGAAATTTGTTTGTACTTTCCAAAACTATATCAATTTGTTCTTCAGCTGTTTCAATACTTACTCCAGCTTGCTTTAGAATGGATTCAATATTTACATCTTCACAGTTTACAAGTCCAAATAGTAGGTGTTCTGTGCCAACATAAACATGCTCTTCTTCATAAGCCAAAAGCATTGCTTTTTCCAAAGCTCTTTTTGCTGTCTCACTTAGTTCTGGAATTTTTGGTTTTTTTGTTTCTTTATCTTTTTCTGTTTTTGGAGTTATGGAAAGAAGATTAAAAATTAATTTTTTATCAACTTTTAATTTTTTGAGAATTTCTATCCCAACAGAACCTTTCTCTTCTGCAAGCGCAAAAAGAAGGTGAGCTGGACTAACCTCACAATGGTTTAAAGTGGTGGCGAGAGTCAATCCGCCAGTAATCGTGTTTCGGAGGTGTGTTGACAGATTTTCCAAAAATTGTTCAGATTCAATCATAGTAAGTGTGATACAATAATGTTATTGTTTAATATTAAAAATATAGTCTTTAAGAGATTTATATATAAAATATAACAAAATTCACTATATAATTCAAGTAAATTTAGAAGTATGAGGTTCAATAACAAAATTTTCAAAGCATATGATATTCGTGGGTTGGTAAATGGTGATTTGTCTGCCGAGTTTGCGTATAGGGTTGGGAGAGCTTTTGTCGTTTTTTTGAAAAATAAAAATATAGATTTTTCTGGTAAAAAAATAGTGGTTGGAAAAGATATGCGTGAGACAAGCGAAGAGTTTGCAAATGCGGTGATAAAAGGAATAAATTACGAAGGTATTGATGTGGTAAAAATTGGCCTAACGAGTACACCACTTTTTAACTTTGCATGCGCGCATTATTCGGAGCATGTTGGTGGAATTATGGTGACAGCAAGTCATAACCCTTCAGAATACAATGGTTTCAAAATTACACAAGAAAATGGTTTGCCGGTTGGAAAGGTGACTGGAATGGATGAAATAAAAGATTTAGTTTTAAATTATGAATTTAAAGATGCGGAAGAAAAAGGAGGGGTAGAGGATAAAAGTATTTTTGAAGATTATAAAAATTTAATTTTTTCACTTGTTCCAAAAGAAAGTATTAAGCCACTTAAAATTGTGGTGGATGGGGGAAATGGGATGGCAGATGTTTCTATTCCAAAAGTTTTGGCAGAGTTGCCAATAGAAGTGGAGTATATGTATATGGAGCCAGATGGAACTTTTCCAAATCACGAGGCTAATCCTTTGAAAGTAGAAACATTAAAAGATTTACAGAAAAAAGTGGTAGAAGTTGGAGCGGACTTTGGCTTTGCTTTTGATGGTGATGCAGATAGGATTGGTTTGGTGGATGAAAACGGGGAAGTGGTACCAGCATCTTTTGTTGGTGGTTTGGTTGGTTTGGAAGTTTTAGCGAAACATCCAAATTCTGTAATGCTTTATGACTTGCGCCTAAGCCAATCTGTAAAAGAAATTTGGGAGGAGAATGGTGCAAAGACTCAAATGTGTATGGTAGGTCATGCTCTAATTAAGGATCTAATGAAAAAAACAGGAGCTGTTTTTGCTGGTGAGTTATCCTTACATCTTTATTATAGTGATGTTTATGATTTAGAATCTACAGATTTATCTTTGCTTTACTTTTTACATATTATGTCTCGTGAAGGTAAAAAACTTAGTGAATTGATAAAACCATTCAAAAGATATGTTCATTCAGACGAGATAAATTTTGAAGTAGAAGATAAAGATGGTGTAATGAAAAAAGTAGAAGAGAGTTTTAAAGATTCTGCTTTGGAGACTTCATATTTGGATGGGTTGTGGATGAGATTTGATTGGGGTTGGCTTAGTTTACGAAAATCAAACACAGAGCCGGTATTAAGATTGAATTTGGAGGCGAGAAACAAAGAAGAAGTTAAAGATAAGGTTGAGGAGTTGAAAGTATTTTTATCTTAATTTTTTTACGTCATCCTGAGCGAAGCCGAAGGATCTCGAGATAGTATCACTTTCCCACACGTCATCCTGAGCGAAACGAAGTGGAGTCGAATGGATACCCCAATTTAAATCACAAAATATAAATTTATATTAAAACATTGGCTTCTCTATCATGTTGAACCAAAGCGAGACCTACCTGCCAGCAGGAATCCTTTAAACATTGATTTAAAAATATTCTTTTTTAACGATAACATCAAAATGTTCTCACTTTATCTTTTGTCACTAAGAGGATGTTTAATTAATAACTAACAATTAACAAAGAACAAAAAGAAAGACGAGCTAATGTTTTATTATAATTATTTATGTTTTAGTTATTTTATCTCGAGATCCTTCGACTATCGCTCAGGATGATGTAAGATTATTTTTGTTAATTGTTAATTTGTAATAATAAATTAGTTTAATTAGCCTGTCCCGCAAGCAGGAAATTTCAAATGTTCGGGAGGTTAGAAATTTCGGACAATTAGAACATCTTAATCGTTGACAAAATCATTAAAATATGGTTTAATGTTTTAAGGAACTATTGCCAAATAGTTTCTTTAGATGGGGATATAGCTCAGATGGCTAGAGCGCTTGCATGGCATGCAAGAGGTCGGGAGTTCGAGTCTCCTTATCTCCACAATTTAGTATAACCCCACAACTCATTTTAGCCCATAATTTATAAAATTTAACTAAAAGCAATTGTGGGGTGATACTAAGTTCTCTACAAAACCAAGGAGGTTTTACATGGTTACCAGAAGAGAAGAAGACATCGCTTTTTTGAAAGAAATTCTAGAGTGTCCTATTTCAAAAATTTTGTATGGTCATGAAAATGTTGAGTGTGAAATACAAACAGAAGAGATGAGTATTAGATTAGGTACCCAAGGAAGAGTGGTCTTTATTAGAGAAATTCAAAAAATTCGTGATGTTTTGGAAGTTTTGATTGATTATGAATTGTTTGAGACTTGTTCTGAAATTATTGGATTATTAGATGATAAATTAAAAGATATCTGTGTTGAGAATACAGAAAAAGAGTGTTGTGTGGAGTTGAATTCTGTACGACAGTGGATGAGTTCATTACAGATGGGTTTTACTTATATATTTTAAATTTAATAAAAATATAGCCCGGCTTTAAATAGTCGGGTTTTTTAATACACAAATTTTCAATTTGCAAATCAAACTTTTGTATGTGATAATTAGTAAGATAAATTTAGTTATAAAATTTAATTTTTTATGTTCACATTGGTTGTATTTATTCTGATTTTAGGATTGCTAGTTTTTGTTCACGAATTTGGACATTTTATAGCTGCTCGACTTACTGGGATGAAAGTTTATGAATTTGCGATAGGCTATCCGCCTAGAATGTTTGGAGTTTATAAAGATCCAAAAACTGGAAAATTTGTTTGGGTTTGGAGAAGAGGAAAAAAAAGTAAAAAACCTGTGGATGATATTCCAGATTTGCGTCAGGAATTTCCTTCAACTTTGTATTCTTTACATCTTTTGCCACTTGGTGGATTTTGCAATATAAAAGGTGAAAATGGTGAAAATTCAAATGATACAGATAGTTTTGGTCATCAAAAAATATGGAAAAGATTTGTGGTTTTACTAGCTGGAGTTGTTATGAATATACTTTTGGCGGCTGTACTTTTTTCTGTAGGTTTTATAGTTGGTTTGCCAGCAGATATTTCTGGCTTAGATGATGACAAGATTATCATAGTCGATCAACCTCAAGTAATAGTTCAAATGGTAGAAAAAAATTCTCCAGCAGATAAAGCAGGTTTAATGTTTGGTGACAAAATTGTATCTTTGTATGGAATAGAAATCAATTCTTCAAATGAGTTGATTGATGCTATACAAACTTATGAAGAGGGTGTAATTGATATGAAAGTTGATAGATCTGGACAAGAAGTTTCGCTTGAGGTAGTGCCAGAGTTAAAAGACGACGGAAAAAAACAAATTGGAATAATGATGGCAGATGCTGCAATAGTTCGTTACCCATGGTACATTGCAATTTACAAAGGGTTTGTAGCTAGTGGAATTGCTTTGGTAAATATATTTGTAGCGTTTGGTATTTTAATAGGAAATTTGGTTGTTGGTAAAGGATTGGCTTTTGAAGTTTCTGGACCTGTGGGAATTGCGGTTGTTTTGGGTCAAAGTGCCAGACTTGGAATTAGTTATTTAATAAATGCGACTGCAATGATTTCGCTTAGTTTGGCGGCAATAAATATTTTACCAATTCCAGCTTTGGATGGTGGTAGAATATTATTTTTGGGAATAGAGAAAATAATTCGCAAGCCGGTTCCAGTGAAATATGAACAAATCGCACACACAATTGGTTTTGCACTTTTGATGGTTTTGATAATTGTGGTGACAGGAAGGGATATTTTAAATTTTTTCTAATTTATGGTATAATTTATATATAAAAATAATATAAAAATATGAATGAAGAATTTGAACAAAAGTCTGGTGGACTAGAGCTACCAATACTTATTTTATCTATAATAATAGTTGTATTACTAGGATTTTTTCTTGCTTTCTCTATCTTTATGAATTCTCAAAGAGCTGAGATGGAGAGTGATATGATAGGAATGTATGAAATAATGAATGATAAAATTCCAGAAATGATGGAAGAAGAAAATGGAGGTATGAAACCAATAGAACCTATTATGATAGCTAAAAAGTTGTTAAATTTTACTGATACACTGCCACTTTCTTTAAACTTGAAATATTTTGAAGGTTATACTGTCAAAAAATCAAGTGGTGTGTTGAAACCAATTGTCATAACAGGAACTGGTAATAAGGTTGCAAAAATAGAAATCTATAAATCTAAAGATTATAAAGAAAATCCAATGGGTTTTGGTCCAAAAACTACACAAAAAGAAGCTGATTCGTTGTTGGCAAAAGATAGGTTGCACATTGGATACAACGAAAATGATTCTTATGTTGTTCGTTTTTTTTATAGCGATGGAGATACTACTACTCGAGATGAGCTTAGGGAAATTGCAGATAGTATTGTAATAAAATAGGAATAAGCACTTGAAAAAAGCATACCAGAAATGGTATGCTTTTTAATATCGTAAAATTACTTTATTATGAAAAAAGTTTTAGAAAGTTTGAAAGAGAAATTTATAAGTAAAATTAAGTCTATAAAAGACAAAGAATCTCTAAAAGAATTTGAGATTAATTTTTTTGGTAGAAAAGCTGGGGAATTTACAAACTTAATGAAAAAGATGAAAGATATGGAACTGGTTGAGAGAAAAGAATTTGGACAATTGGCAAATTTGGCAAAAAAAGAATTGATGGAAATATTTGTAGAAAAAAAAGATGAACTTCAAAAATTACAAATGGATAAAGTCGCAGAAAAAGAAAGAATAGATGTGACGCAACCATTTTTAGGAAAAAAGAGAAAAGGTCATTTGAATCCAAATACTATAGTTCAGAAAAGTTTGGAAGATCTTTTTATCTCTATGGGTTTTATGGTTTTGGATGGTCCAGAATTGGAAAGTGAATATTATAATTTTGAAGCATTGAATGTTCCAGCAGATCACCCAGCGAGAGATATGCAGGATACTTTTTATATAAAAGACAATTTAAATTGGGTAATGCGAACACAAACTTCTTCTGTGCAGGTTCGCGCAATGCAAAAATATGGAGCACCACTTCGTATGATTGCTCCTGGGATTTGTTTTAGAAACGAGGCAACAGACGCAAGACACGAACACAGTTTTTATCAGCTAGAAGGTTTGGTTGTAGGTAAAGACATAAATTTTAGCAATTTAAAAGGAACTTTGGAGGTTGTTGCAAAACATTTGTATGGAGATGAAACTCAGGTTAGGCTTCGTCCAAAATTTTATCCTTTTGTGGAGCCGGGTGTAAATGGGGAGGTGAGTTGTTTTTTGTGTAAAGGAGAGGGTTGTAGGGTTTGTAAAAAAACTGGCTGGCTAGAGGTTTTTGGGGCTGGAATGGTTCATCCAAATGTACTCAAAGCTGGCGGAATAGACCCAGAAGTTTACAGTGGTTTTGCATTTGGTTTTGGACTTTATAGACTTGTAATGCTCAAATATATGATAGAAGATGTCCGTGCGTTTTCTTCTGGAAATTTGAAATTTTTAAAGCAATTTTAATATGTTTATAAGTAAGGAGTGGCTTCAAGATTATGTTTTTTTGCTAGAATCTGTGAGTGCAGAAGATTTGGCTAGTAAATTGACTTTGAGTACTGTTGAGGTTGAAGGTGTTGAGGATAAAAAATTTATTCTTGATAATATTGTGGTTGGTGAAATTACAAAATGTAGTAAACATTCAGACGCAGACAAGTTGAAAGTTTGTATGGTAAATGTTGGTGGAGAAGAAGTTTTGCAAATTGTATGTGGAGGTTCAAATGTAAAAAAAGGATTGAAGGTTGTTGTTGCAAAGTCTGGCTCAAAAGTGCGTTGGCACGGTGAAGGTGAGTTGGTAGAGATAAAAGATGTAAAATTGCGTGGAGTAGACTCAAGTGGAATGATTTGTGCAGCAGACGAAATTGGTTTGGGAGAATTATTTCCTGCCAAAAATGAAAAAGAAATAATGGATGTAACTTCTCTAAATGTTGCAATTGGAACTCCAATTTCAGAAGCTCTAAAAGTTGGAGATGTGATTTTGGACATTGATAACAAATCACTTTCAAATAGGCCAGATTTGTGGGGGCATTATGGAATGGCACGGGAAGTTGCAGTTTTGTACAAAAAACAACTTAGCGATTATAATCCGCCAGAAATTCCAAAAATAAAAGAAAATGAGTTGAATTTGAAAATAAAAGTAAAGGATATAAATTTGTGTCCACGCTATATGGCTGTGGCAGTAAGCGGTGTTTCCACTATTGAATCTCCAGATTGGCTAAAGAAGAGATTAGTCGCAATTGGTGTGATACCAAAAAATGTTTTGGTAGATGTTACAAATTATGTAATGTTTGATATTGGTCAGCCAATGCACGCTTTCGATGCAGATAAACTGAAAAATAAAGAAGGTGAAATAGAAATTTATGTAAAGCAGGCTAAAGGTGGTGAAAAAGCTGTGTTTTTGGATGGAGAAGAAAGAGAGGTAAATAGTGGGGATTTATTGATAACAAACAAGAAAAATATTTTGGCTTTGGCTGGTGTGATAGGAGGACAGAGTAGTGCTGTTAGTGAAAATACAAAAAATATAGTTTTAGAATCTGCAAATTTTAATGCTAGTGCAATTCGTAAAACTAGCACAAAATTAAATGTAAGAACAGAATCATCTTCTAGATTTGAAAAGAGTGTGGATCCAAATTTGGCAGAAATTGCCTTGCGCAGAGCTGTTCAGCTTATATTAGAAATATGTCCAAAATCAAAAGTTGTAAGTTCGGTCACAGACATTTCAAAGTTCAAATTAAATGTTGGTCCAATTGAATTTAAAAAAGATTTTATAAGTAAATATGCTGGTTTTGAAATTGAGGAGAAGTCTGTTGTGGAAATTTTAGATAGTTTGGGTTTTGAAGTAAAAGAAAAGCGTAATAATTTTTCCGTTACAATTCCTACTTGGCGCGCTACAAAAGATGTTTCAATAAAAGAAGATTTGGCAGAAGAAGTGATGAGAATTTATGGTTATGGTGCGGTAGAAGGAAAATTGCCAATGTTTAATATTGTTCCACCTGTTCAAAGTAGTTTATTTAAAATAAAAAGAATTTTACAAGATAAAATGACTTTGGAAAATGGTTTTACAGAAGTTTATAATTATTCTTTTGTTGCTCCAAATTCATTGAAAAAGTTGGGATTGAAAACAGATAAACATATAGAATTGGATAACCCACTTGCAAAAGATAAACCGTTTTTGCGAAGAAGTTTACTTACAAACTTGCTAGAAAATGTTGAGAAAAACTCTCACAATGAAAAAAGTTTGGCGTTGTATGAATTTGGGAAAACTTATATTTTGGAAGAGTCTGGCGCGCGAGTTCAACCAAACAGTGGAGCGCTTTTACCAAGGCAAGATTTACTTTTGAGCTTTGCTCTATCTGAAAAAGATTTAGATACTCCTTTTTACAATGTTTCCAGTGTTCTAAATAGTTGTTTGCAAGAATTGGGGGTTGAGTATGAATTGCAAGAAGGTATAAAAGAAGGGTTTGAATTTATACACCCAACCAGATCTGCAAAAGTTGTAGTATTTGGGGATGTAGTTGGAATAATTGGCGAGGTTCACCCAGCTGTACAGCAAAAATTTGGAATTCCAAATAGGGTGGCTATTTGTGAATTGAATTTGGTAAAGCTGTTACCATTTTTGCGCGAAAAAGAAGTTTCCAGCTCTGTTTCAGATTATCCGGCAATAGAACGAGATATTGCTTTGGTGGTAGAAAAAAGTGTTTTATACAAAGATTTGGTAGAAAAGATGAAAAATGTAGATGATTTAATAACTTCAGTTGAACTTTTTGATGTTTTTGAGGGGGATAAAATAGGAAAGACAAAAAAGAGTATGGCATATCACATTGTGTATCAATCAAATACAAAAACATTAAAAAGAGAAGATATAAATAGTATTCACAAAGAATTAGTAAAAGTTCTAAAAAAAGATTTTGATGCTGATGTGAGAAGTTAGTAAAATATAAAAACAAAAAAACCAGTAGAAATACTGGTTTTTTTAATATTTAATTTATATTTGTGTTATAATAGGTTTAATTCTTAATTCTTAATTTTTAAAAATATGTTTGAATCTAGTCAAGATTTTTTATATATTGTTTTGTCGCTTAGTATTTTGTGGTTTACAGTATTTTTGTGCTGGTTGCTTTACCAAGCTGCTAGAGTTTTGAAAAATGCAAATAGAATAATAGAGAGTATCACAGAAAAAGTGGAATTGATGACAGATGCAATAAATATGATAAAAGATAGGGTAGATGGATTATCTAAAAATATGGGGGTTGTGAGTGGAACTTTAACAAAACTTGTAGAAAAGTTTGTAATAGGAAAAATAACAGAAAAATTTAGCAAAGTTGTAAAATCAAAAAAAGGTAGAGCAAAAAAGAAAAAGTAGAAAATAATTTTAAATAAAAAATACCTTTTAATTAAGGTGTTTTTTTAATTCAAAATAGTTTAAGGTTTATTTGAATAAAAATTTAATTATTATTTATAATTTTATGATACTTTCTTGAGATCCATTCGACTGCATTCCACTTTACTCCATTTCGCTCAGGATGACGTGAGTATTTTACGTCATATTGAGCGGAGCAAAGCGAAGTCGAAATATCCCAATGTAATATAACCAAAATTTAAATAATTATAATAAAATATTAGTTCTTTTTATGTTTTTTATTGACCCTTGATATTTAAATAATAAAAGATTAAAATACAAGATATTATAAAGAATTCTCAAATGTCAGATTTTGTACACCTTCATACTCATACTCATTATTCACTTTTGAATGGGTTGCCAAAAGTAAAAGAACTTGTAAAAATCGCCAAAGAGCGTGGTTTTAAGACTATTTCACTTACAGATTATGGCTCTCTTTATGGTGCCATAGAATTTTATAAAACTTGTAAAAAAGAAGGTATAAAGCCAATTATTGGGTTTGAAGCATATATTGCAGAGACAAAAATGGACGAGGAGGATGAAAATGCTCCGTACCAAATGATATTGCTCGCAGAAAATTATGAGGGTTATAGAAATTTGATGGTGCTTTCGTCTAAAGGTCATTTGGATGGTTTCAAAAATGATAAACCAAGGATAGATAAAGAATTATTAAGAAAATATAGTAAGGGGATTATAGCTCTGTCAGGACCAATTGAGGGTGAAGTTCCGCAATTTTTAAAAAGAGGAAAAACAGAACAAGCAGAAAAATCTGCTTTGGAGTATAATGAAATTTTTGGGCAAGATAATTTTTATTTAGAATTACAAGATCATCCGGCAATAGAAGGTCAGGTAAAAGTAAACACACAACTTATTGAGCTTTCCAAAAAAACCGGAATTCCAATGGTGGTAACGCGTGATGTGCACTATATGAATCCAGATGAAAAAGATGCACAAGATATTTTACTTTGTATTGGAAATGGTTGGCGAGTAGATTTGCCAAACCGTACAGACTATAGACATGTGGACAGATCTTATAATTCTGCGGAAGATATAATTTCACGCTTCCGACATGTGCCAGAAGCAATTGAAAATACTGTAAAAATTGCAGATAGAGTAAACTTGGAAATTGAACTAGATAAGTGGCATTTTGCGCCAGTAGATCTACCAAAAGGAAAAACAGCAAATGAACATTTGAAAGATATGGCCTACAAAGGTTTTCCTGGTTTTTATGACGAGCTTACAGATTTTTTAAAAGAGAGGATTGAGTATGAATTGGATATCATAAAAACAAAAGGTTATGCACCTTATTTTATTTGTGTTGCAGATTATGTAAATTACGCAAAAAGAAATGGAATTGTAGAGACTACTCGTGGATCTGCTGCTGGTTCACTTGTCTCTTATATTTTGGGGATTACAACTGTAGATCCAATTCGGTTCAAAATTCCATTTGAGCGTTTTTTAAATCCATTTCGTCCTAGTGCTCCCGATGTTGATACGGACTTTGCCGATGATAGGCGTGGAGAGATGATTGAATATGTGACAGAAAAATATGGTAAGGATAAAGTTGCACAGATTATAACTTTTGGAACAATGGCAGCTCGCGCTAGTGTGCGAGATGTTGGTCGTGCGCTTGGGCTTTCTTATTCTTTTTGTGATCAAGTTGCAAAACTAATTCCAACGGGCGCCCAAGGGTTTCCAATGACAATTCAGAGAGCTTTGGACGAGGAGCCAGAGTTGAAAAGTTTGTATGATACAAATGATGATGTGGAAAGACTTTTGAATTTGGCACAACAAGTAGAAGGTTGCGCGCGTCATACCTCTATTCATGCAGCTGGAGTTGTAATCTCACCAACTCCACTTACTGACTTTTCACCAGTTCAGCGTGAGACTGGTGGGGATAGGATTATTACACAATATGAGATGAAATCTGTGGAATCTGCTGGAGTTTTGAAAAATGATTTTCTGGGAATTCGTAATCTTTCTATTTTGGGAAATGCTGTGAAAATTGTAGAAAAAACAGTTGGTGATAAAGTAGATATTTATAATTTACCACTGGAAGATGTAAATGTTTTTAAAATGCTTGCGCGTGGAGAAACAATGGGAGTTTTCCAACTTTCTGGTTCTGGTATGACTCGCTGGCTCAAAGAATTGAAACCTACGAATATAGACGATATTATGGCGATGGTAGCACTTTATCGTCCTGGTCCTATGGAATTTATTCCAGAATATATCAAGAGAAAACACAATCCAGAAACAATAGATTATCCACATCCAGATTTGGAGGAGATTTTGGAAAAATCTTTAGGACTTCTTATTTATCAGGATGATGTGATGCTTACGGCTATAAAATTGGCTGGTTATGATTGGTTGGAAGCTGATAAATTTCGAAAAGCAATGGGAAAGAAAATCCCAGAGCTTATGGTTGAACAGGGAAATCAGTTTAAGGCAGGTTGTATTAAAAATAACATTTCAGAAGATGTTGTAGAGGATTTGTGGAATCGTATTAAACCTTTTGCGGCGTATGGATTTAATAAAGCGCACGCAGCGAGTTATGGAATGGTTGCATACCAGACAGCTTATATGAAATCGCATTATCCTGTTCAATTTATGACGGCTATTTTGCAGGCTGAATTTGGTGATGCAGAAAAAGTTGCAGCAATTGTATATGAATGTGAAAGAATGGGAATAAAGGTTTTACCACCAGATATAAATGAAAGTTTTAGAAACTTTGCGATGGTTTCAAAACACGGTGAACCTGGTAGAATTCGTTTTGGTTTGAATGCTATCAAAGGTTTGGGTCAGCATATTTCTGAAGTTGTTTATAGAGAAAAAAAAGACAATGGACCGTATAAAACTTTGGAAGAATTTTTGGAAAGAATTACAGATAAGGATTTAAATAAAAAATCTTTGGACGCGCTAAGTCGTTCTGGAGCTATGGATTGTTTTGGATATGATAGAGGAGTTCTTCTTGTAAATATGGAAAGCATGTTGTTTTTTACTCGTGAACATAGAGAAAAAGAAGTGCGAAATCAGGATTCTTTGTTTTTGAATACAAAAATTGATATCGGTACAAAAGTTCCAATGAAATCAGCCGAGCCTGTGACAGAAGAGCAGTTGTTGGATTGGGAAAAAAGTCTGCTTGGGGTTTATATTTCTTCTCATCCTTTTAAATATTTTCAAAAAGAATTAGGAGGAGGATTGGAATCGGTAAGTTCTATAGAAGAAGCGGATAGAGATAAGACGATTTTGATTGGTGGAGTGATTGGTGGTTTCAAAAAGTTGATTACAAAAAAAGGAAGTCAGATGCTTTTTGCAAGTGTTCAAGATCCAAGTGGTTCTATTGAGCTTTTGGTTTTCCCAAAAACTTATGAAAAAACAAGAGACTTGTGGGTGGAAAATGCAGTGGTTTTGATAAAAGGAAAAACTCCACGCGAATCTGGGGACAATAAGTTGTTTGTAGAATCTATGATTTTAATAAACAAAGAAAATTTTCGCAATGCTTACAAAGAAATTGCATATGGAATAAAATCTAGTGGTTTTGATATTCAAGAAAAAAAGCAAAAATGGATAAAGGTTTTTCTAACAATGGACGAAGCAAAAGAAAAGGGCGCAGAGCTAAAAAAACTGTTTAGAAAAAAAGGTGGTGAATATACAGTTTATGTTCAAATTGGAACCCAAACAATTAAGTTTTTATATATTACAGTGGACGATGATACAAAAAATAAACTAAAAGAATTGGTCGGTGAGAATAGGATTCAGATTAGTAAATAATGTTTTAAATTTAATATTAAAAAAACCAGTATTTCTACTGGTTTTTTTGTTTTTACGACTAGAACATTTCGAACGAGCGAAGTGATTGAACAATTAGAACGCTTCTATTCTCCCAATTCCCAATTTGGTTCAGCTTTCAGTTTTTTCCAAGGAGTATATTGTTTGTTTTTTGCTTTAAAATATCCTGCGACTGCGACCATTACGGCATTGTCGGTGGTGTATTCTTGTGGTGGAAGTAGGAATTTTGTTTTTGGAAAATTTGTTTCTATTTCTTTTTTTAAAGTATCTCTAAGTTTTTGGTTTGCACTCACTCCACCTGCCAAAATAATAGTTTTTGGTTTGTATTTTATAGCTGCACGCATTGTTTTGGAAACTAGCACATCTACCACAGCCTGCTCAAAACTTGCAGCAAAATCTGCTTTATTTACTCTTTTATTTTTTTGCAAATAATATAAAGATGCAGTCTTGAGTCCTGCAAAACTAAAATCAAAGTTATCACTTTTTATCATTGGTCTTGGTAGGTCTATCGCTGTCGGATCTCCTTTTAAAGCTGATTTAGAGACCTTTGGGCCACCTGGATATTCAAAACCTAGAAGTGTTCCAACCTTATCAAAACATTCTCCTGCAGCGTCGTCACGAGTTTTACCAATTTTTTCATAAGACAGATTGTCCTTCATAATTATCAATTCAGAATGCCCACCAGAAGCTATTAGTGCAAGTGCAGGGAATTTGATTGCATCCAAATCTTTTTCCTCCAAAAGTGCAGAATAAATATGACCTTCCATATGGTTTGTAGAAACTATTGGAATTTTTAAAAGTATAGAAAGCATTTTTGCGGTTTCTACCCCAATGATAAGTCCTGTAATAAGCCCTGGGCCATTTGCAGAAACTATTACATCTGGTTTTGGTTGCCCGCCTAAAACTTCTTTTACGGTTGGTAAAATAAATTCAGCATGTTTGCGACCTGCAACCTCTGGCACAACTCCACCATATTTTTTGTGTATATCAATCTGGCTTGCAGTTTTTTCTGCAAGCACATTTATTTTTGAGTTTTTAAACTCAACCAAAGCGACTGATGTTTCATCGCAAGATGTTTCTATTGCTAAAATTTTCATTTATGTAATATCTTTATTTTTATAATAACTTAAAATAAGCAAAAAATAAAGGGTTTTATTGTATAATCTTGACAAAAGTAGTGAAATATAGTATAATTTTCGTGTATTTAAAGTTTGTATGTAAATTTTAATGCCGCCATCGTCTAGTGGTTAGGACGCCGGGTTTTCATCCCGGTAACAGGGGTTCGATTCCCCTTGGCGGTACAAACTCCTTGACTTTATTTTTTTAATAAGGTAATATGGAGTCAAACAAAACTTAACCATAGACAGTAGCTTTCTGGCTTAAGAACTTATTTGAAATCTTTTTTTGTTCAATTCATTCTATTCTGGCTACAAATCTTCTAAAAAAGCTCAATATAGCCCCGTTATATTTCACTTTTTTATAAGATTTTCGCTCAAAATATAATAAAATTGATTCAAAAAAAGATTTCAAATAAGTTCTTGTTCGGAATTAAACACGCTACCGAGGTATTGAAAGCTAATTTTAGCTTTATTAGGTCGAATACTTTATAGGGAATAAAATTCCATATGTCTGTGGCAAAGTTTGTCACAGTTTTTTTATTATAAAATATGGCAAAAACTAGACAACAAAAAGAAAGTACAATGGAACGTTTGACAGACGGAATTAAAAACTCTAAATCAGTTGTTTTTGCAAATTTTCAAGGTTTGACAGTGGGTCAGACAGATGAATTGCGAGACAAGTGTAGAGTAGAGGGTGTTAAATGTTTAATTAGTAAAAAAACTTTAGTCAAAAAAGCTGCAGCTGAAGCTGGCTTGGAAATCGATTCAAAGATTTTCGACGGTGGTGTGGCAGTATTTTTTGGAACAAACGACGAAGTTGCACCTGCACAAATAGTTTCAAATTTTGCAAAAGATTATGAAATTGTTAAAGTTTTCGGTGGAGTTTTGGAGGGAAAATTCATTGAAGCACTCCAAGTAGAGGCACTTGCTAAATTACCTAGCAAACAACAGCTTTATGCTCAGTTGGTTGGTACAATTAACGCTCCAATTTCTGGATTCGTAAATGTGCTTGCAGGAAATTTACGCTCAGTTGTTAACGTTCTAAATGCGATTAAAGATTCAAAAAGCGAAGCTTAAATATTGAAATTATAAACCAAACATAATTTCAGAAATGGAGGTGTGTTCGGTGATAATTTCTAAATAAATAATATGACAGAAGAAAAAAAAGTAGAAGAAACAGTAGAGGTAACTCCTGTAGAAGAGACAAAAGTTGAGGAAACTTCAGTAGAAGTTCCTGCAAAATTTGCAGACTTGGTAAAAACTATCGAAACATTGTCTGTAATTGAGTTATCAGAACTTGTAAAAGTTTTGGAAGACAAATTTGGAGTAAGCGCAGCTGCTCCTGCAATGATGATGGCTGGTCCTGCACTTGGTGGTGCTGAAGCACCTGCAGTAGAGGAAAAGTCTGAATTTAATGTAGAATTAACTGATTTTGGTGCAACTAAAATTGCAGTAATTAAAGCGGTTAAAGTTATCACAGGTCTTGGACTTGCAGATGCAAAAGGGTTGGTAGATAATGCTCCATCTGTAATCAAAGAAAATGTTAAAAAAGAAGAGGCCGAAGCAATGAAAGCACAAATTGAAGAAGCTGGTGGAAAAGTTGAACTTAAGTAAACTTTTTTCAAATAAACAAAAAACAATCCCTTTTGGGATTGTTTTTTGTTTAATTATGTGCTAAGATGTATTCGTTCATTTACAGCCAAAGAGGAGAATTTAAAATGCATACAGAGGATACACAATGTCAGTTTTCTGAAGAAAAATATGGAAATTATTTGATAAGAAGACCTGATATTTGCGCTCTTAATCGAGAGATTAGAGATGCACAAGATCATATTTTATTTATAAGGCTTGTATGGAAAGAAATTCTTAAACGCAAAGAAAGAGATGGAAAAGAATATCAGTATTGGATTGACCATATGGTTTTTTATATGAGAAGACCAGAAATTCGTGAATCTGCTTGGCGCGTGTTTATGAATGAGGCAAAAAAGAATATTAGTATTTATTATGATTTAATTTCTATTTATACTTGTGTTCCAGAGTTTCGCAAGCGAATTGCAAATAGAAAAATGAAGAAACCAGAAGATGTTTATTTGCGACTACTTTGTCTCATTGCTAGTGATTTTCCAAAGTTTATTAGAAAAGTGACAAAAGAATTGGAACAAAGATTTTTTAGAGATGGTAAATTAACTGGAACTGGAAAATTTGAACTAATTACAATTGTTCGTTGTGGTCATTATAGTAAAGAGTTGAAACGGTGGGCAGTAAATATTCTATTGGAAGAAAATTTGAGTGATAGGGAATTGGATTATGTTTATAATATATTTCCTCTTGTCGACGATGATCTTTCGAAACTGCAAGTATAAAAACAAAAAGAGGTGATTTATTTTTCATCTCTTTTTTTAATTTATTTTTTTTACAAATTAATCTTATAAACCTTACCACTATCAATCACATATAATTTCTTATTGTCTATGTCCACGCTCATGCTGGTTGGATTTTGCCAATCTAGAGAAGTGTATTGTTTTAACAGCACCCCACCTTTGTCTATTATCACAATTCTTTTTTGTTTTGGTTCTAGGATAAATATCTCATCCACATCTGAATATGTCCACATTTGAGTTGGCTCTTCCATCGCTGGATCTATCATATTTATGGAAAATTCCTCTTGAACTCCGCTAGAAAATTTCAACAATTCTCCATTTAACTTTAGAACATAAAGACTAGAATCAATCGCCAAGTCTACAGCGTCACTCAAGTCTACATCTTGCTTTAGCCAAAGTGCACCTTTGTCGTAGCCTGTTTGTGTCTCGTTGTGTTTATAAATTTCACTAGAATTTATATCTATTGAATATAATCTTTGATTATAAATAAATATATTACTTATGTTGGGATTATCTTTTTGGTAAGAAATATCTTGAGATATGATGGAAGATGTTTTTCTGTCGTATTCTATTATGGAGTTGTTATCATCTAAAAATAATATCTTATCATTTTCTTTTGGTACTGTGCTTTGGGTAAAATCAAAAGTTTCATTGTATTCCTGTGTTTCTATTTGTTTTGTTCCGAGATTTATTTTGTATAAAGTTTTAATATCTTTGTTGTACGCAATTAAAATATTGTCTATAAATTCTAGTTTGTTTATGCGAGCGTCTGGAAGCTCTGCAAAAATATCTGCTTTTACAATTTCTATTTTACGAAGTTTTCTAAATATTACATCTAAATCTGCTATTAACTCTTCTTTTTTCTGCTCTTGAATTTTATTTTCACTTGGCAGATTATTTATTATTTCTTCAGCTTCTTTTAATAAATTGAAAGCTGTTTTTTCATCTTTATAAATAATACTGGATTCAGCTTCTATTTGTTTATTTATAATTTCTTGTATTTGACCAACATAAATTTGCCTTTCTAGCTCTTGCTGTGTCTGTACTCTCATAAAAACAATACTTCCAATGAATGTAGCTGTAAGAATAATTAAAAGTGTAAGAAGTATTTTGTGCAGAATCGACATTGTTTTGAAATAGTGTTTTTTATGGTTAATATATTTTCTCCACTTTTCTTTTGTTTCGTTTCTCTTACTTGGTTTTGTGATAAGAAAAAATATAGTAGAAAATAGTCTATAAGTAAATAATGCTATAAATTTTATAATCCTAAATATTGCTAAAAATGTTATAACTAAGGCTTTTCCTGTGGTAACCAAAACCATATTTATTGTAGATGTGTTTTGATTTTGATGTCTCGCTTTTGGGGAATTTATATTTTCATCGTCTTGTTTGAAATGAGGTGGTGAAAATATTTTTTTGAGTTCGTTTATACTGTTTGAGAAAAAAGATGGTGATAATGTTTCTTGTGTGTTTTTTTCGTGGTCTATCATCTGTTCGATAGATTCGATTGATCCTGTTTTTTTGTGTTCATCCTCTATTTGGTTTTCACTGTTTAGAACTTTGCAAATAATTCCACCGTAAGATGAGCCATCTGACATAGATTCTAAAACTTTTTGAATGTGTTTTATTGTTTGTTCTACAGTTCTAGATGTGAGAAGTTTTTGTATTCTATCGTTTGAAAAAACTTCACTTACATTTGGGGTTGATATATAAAAATAATTTTTAGAGTGTACTTTTCCTTCTACAACTGTGGAAAATATTTTGTCTGAGTTTTGCTCTAAATCTTTTTCAATAAGTTTTTTTCGGTGAAGTGAGTTGTGTGAATTATGAAAAAGTAAAACATTTGGTGTTCCTCTGTGTGCAAAAGAAATACTGTGCCCACGCATAACAGCCACAAAAAGATCCATATTTGATTTTTTTAATTTTTCAAATTTTTCGTCTTCGTTTATTTTTTGTAGTATTTTTTCAAAGTTTTCTCTATGACTTCCAACATCACTTTTATAGTAAAGTATTTCTATTTCATTTATTAATTCTTGAATTTTTTCTATTTCTTTTTTTGTAGATTCTCTAATTTCTGCAATAGCAAAAAAATACCCTTTGTCTTTTTCCTCAGGGCTTTCAGGCTCACTTATATGTAAGAGTGAGTGTTGTGTCTCTGAATAAGTTCCACAAACAAAAAATTCACGCAGTTCAACGGAACTAATCATAATGGAATATAAAAATTATCTTTGACTACTTAGCACAACCATATTATACTATATTTAATAAAACAGTGAAAGAAAACTATGCTTGAACATCTTTTTGGTTCAAAGACCAGATTAAAACTTTTGAAAACTTTTTTTCGTGAGCCCGATAAGATATTTTTTATTCGAGAGCTTACGAGAGAGATAGAATCACATATAAATGCAGTGAGAAGAGAGATAAATCTTCTTATTAAAGTTGGCCTTATAGAGGAAGTTGCAAATACACAGCAAAAAACTGGAAGTGCTTCTAGTTTGCGTAAGTATTATCAAATAGATAAAAGTTGTGTTTTTTACCCAGAAATGCATGCTTTACTTGGAAAGGCACATATTGCTGGTGAACAAGATTTAGTAAAACAAATAAAAGCAAAAGCAGGAAAGTTTAAGCTTATTGTGATAGCTGGTAGATTTGTTGGAAATGAAGATTCTGATACAGACTTACTTTTGGTTGGAAAAGCAAAAGAACAGGTGTTGGCAAAAATTATAGCAAAATATGAAAAAAGTACTAGTGCAGAAATTCGTTATACTTTAATGTCCGAAGAGGAGTTTTTTGACAGAAGGTATGTGATGGATAGGTTTTTGTATTCTATTTTAGAAGGAAAAAATATGAAAGTTTTGAATGAGCTTAATGTGTAAATATATTTATTAAATAATACTATGTATTTACTAATTGATCCATCAGACAGAAAAAAAAATAAACTTGTGTTATTTAATGAAAAGAAAAAAGAGATTTCTACTGAGTACAAAAGAAATACAGACGGACTTCCAGAAGCTGTAGATAAGTTTTTTAAAAATAATAAGATTGAAAAGGAAACTCTAAAAGGTATTATGGTAGTTGTTGGGTCTGGCGGTTTTACTAGTACTCGTGTTGCTACAACAGTTGTAAACAGTTTTTTGTATGTATTAGACATTCCAGGACTTGCTATCACTAAAAAACAAAGTCTAGAACCAAAAAAACTTATTAAAAAGTTAAAAAAACAAAACAAAGGAGATTTTATTTTTGCTAGTTATAGTGGAAAACCTAGTATTGGAAAAAAGTCATTTTGGAGAAAAATTTTAAAGATTAAATTGTGGAAATAGTAAATAAAAAATATGCTTAGCGACTACCAACGCTACAGAATGTATGAAATTTTGCCAGGACTCTCTATTTGGCTTACCTTAATTTTGGGAGTTACTTTGTCATTTACAAAACCACTTTGGATGGTTTATTTTATTATTTTATTTGATATTTATTGGGTGTTAAAAGTTGCTCATTTTGTATTTTATCTTACAGTTGCTTGGGCTCGTTTTAGAGCTGCTAGAAAAATAGACTGGCTAGACAAGTTAAACCATGAAGTAGAGAACTGGAGAGAAAAAAAACATGTGGTTTTTTTAACAGTTTACAATGAGGAATGGGATGTTATAAAAAGTGCACTAACTAGTCTGTGTAAAGCTTCAAAACATTCGCCAGAGCTTTTTACTGTTGTAATAGCTGGCGAAGAGAGAGAAGGGTTGCATTTTGAGGATATTTTTGAAAAGACAAAAAAACATTTTGCATCTTGTTTTGGAGATATAATTGGTACACTTCACCCAAAAGATCTACAAGATGAAATTCCTGGAAAAGGTTCAAATTTAAACTATTCTGAAAAAGAAATTAAAAAATATATAGACAAAAAAAAGTGGAATTATAATAATGTGATTGTAACTATTTTTGATATTGATACAATCTGTCATCAACACTATTTTACTTATTTAACTTATCTTTATTGTACGAATCCAAAGGCTACTAGAAGCTCTTATCAACCAGTTGCGCTTTATAATAATAATATATGGGAGTCTCCTTCTATTTTAAGAATTATGGCTTTTGGTACAACTTTTTGGACACTCACTTCTCTTGCAAAACAAGATACACTCGTAACTTTCTCATCTCATTCTATGAGTTTTAGCGCACTTGTAGACGCTGGATTTCACAGTAAAGAGATTGTTAGTGAGGATTCTAGAATTTTTTACCAATGTTTTTTGTATTATAATGGTGACTACCGTGTTGTTCCAATGTATATTCCAGTTTCAATGGACACTGTGCGAGATGTAAAATGGTGGACAAGTATAAAGAATTTGTATAAACAACAGCGTCGCTGGGCTTGGGGAACAGAACATATTCCTTATTTACTTTGGAATTTCAAGAAAAAAGGAAAAAAAATAACTTTGTGGAAAAAAGTAAAGTGGATTTTTGTGGAATGGGAGGGTAAATGGTCTTGGAGTGTTGTTGCTGTTATGATTACGGTTTTGGGGCGTTTGCCAATGTGGGTAGCGCCAGAGTCTGTTCAACAAAGTGCCTTGTTTTTCAACGCACCTCATTTGTTGGAGAGGTTAATGATTATGGCAATGGCTGGGCTTTTGATTTCTGCTGTTTTAAGCTTTCCACTTTTACCAAAAAAACCAAAAAGTGAACCTAAATATAAGTATCTTATAATGCTCTTACAGTGGGGACTTTTACCCCTCTCATTAATTTTTGTGAGTGCAATTCCAGCGATAGATGCTGTGACACATCTTATGTTTGGAAAATATCTAGGATTTAATGTCTCACAAAAAACAAGAGCTAAAAAAAATAATAAAAAATATGTTTAAAAAAACAAGAGCAAAAAAAATATTATTAATTACCTTAGCTGTTATTATTGCAATTATTTTGGCTCTTGTTGTGGTATTTTTTTATGTGAATAATAGAATAAACAATTTAATTTTAAATGAACTTATAAGTAAAGAAGGGGCTACTATAATGACACAAGAAGACAGAGATTCGTTTACAAGGTTGTTACCAATACTTCTTGGTTTTGGTGAGGAAAAAACTTATTTATTTTTGTTTTTAAATAACACAGAGTTGCGTCCCGGTGGAGGATTTATAGGAGTTTACGGGGTTGTGACTATAGACGGCGGAAAGGTAAAAATAGAAAAAGTAGAAGGAAGTGAAAATTTAGATCACTCTGCGCCAAGCACACCAAAACCAGTTCCACCAAAACCACTTTCAGATCATTTGGGTGTAGATAGGTGGTGGTTTAGGGACAGTAATTGGTCTCCAGATTTTATGGAAAGCTCTAAAAAAACATTGGAACTTTATATGTTGGAGCAAGGTTATAAAGCAGGGGAAATAGATGGTGTAATAGGTGTAACACCTACAGTTTTGGAAGAGTTATTAAAAATAATAGGCCCTATAAGTGTAGATGGGATGACTTTTGATAGTGAAAATGTGACTAGAAAGCTAGAATATGAGGTGGAGTATGCATACAAAGATAGAGATATAGCTGTGGAAGATAGAAAGGTTATAGTTGGTATTTTTATGAAAGAATTATTCAAAAAAATGGGATTAACGGCAATACTAAATTGGCAAGAATATCTGGATACAGCGGTAAAATTATCAAACGAAAAACAAATCTTAATTTATGCTCGTGATGATGTATTGCAAGACCAGATTGAGCGATTGAATTGGGCTGGTAGAGTGCAAGACACATCAGATGATTACGTAATGTGGGTAGATGCAAATTTAGGAGCTTTGAAAACAGACCATGCTATAGAAAGAATTGTGAAATATTCAATAACTCCACAAGAAGATGGAAGATTTGTGGCAAATGTCAATATGGAGTATACCCATAATGGGTCGTTTGATTGGAGGACTAGTAGGTACTTAAGTTATGTAAAAGTTTTAGTTCCAAAAGGTTCGGAGTTAGTAAATGTAAATAGAGATGGTAAAAAAGTAGGTAGTTCTGTGGACAGTGGTGTAGAATTAGGAAAGACTTGGTTTGGAACATTTTTTAAATTAGAGCCTGGAAATATATCGAATCTTAGTTTTAGTTATTATTTGCCAAATAATATAGTAGAAAAAATAAATAATGGAACTTACGATTTGACAATACAAAGACAGTCTGGGGCTGATACTTACGATTTGACCTTTGAGCTAAATTTTGATAAAAAACTTAGTGGAGCTAGCCCAGCTGAAAAAGAAGAATTTTGGGGAGATAGTTTGTATCAGTATGAAACTAATTTAAGCGTTGATAGGTCGGTAAGTGTTGAATTTTAGATGTTATGTGGATAAAAAAGGTTGCAATTGATTTGGGTACTACAAATGTACTTGTGTATGTGCCAAAAAGAGGGATCGTAATAAACGAGCCTTCTGTTGTTGCGATTTCTAGGGACGATAGAAAGGTTTTGGCTGTTGGTGTTGAAGCAAAAGATATGATAGGGAGAACACCAGACACAATTATTGCAGAAAGACCTCTGAAAGATGGTGTAATAGCAAATTATAGAACAACTGAGGCTATGCTTCGTTACTTTATAAATAAAGCTTTGGGTGGAATGCGTTTGTTTCGTCCAGAGGTTATGATAGCTGTACCTGCGGGAATTACCTCTACAGAACGGCGTGCTGTGGTAGACGCTGCTATGGCAGCGGGAGCCCGTGCGGCGTATATTATAAAAGAACCTATTGTGGCTGCAATTGGGGCAGATATTCCAATAGGAAGCGCAAGTGGGCATATGATAATAGATATTGGTGGAGGAACCGCAGAAATTGCTGTTATATCTTTGGGTGGAATTGTTTCTTGTGGTTCTGTGAGAATTGGTGGAAATAAATTTGATAATTCTATTGCAGAACATATTCGTAGAAAATATAATTTGGCAATAGGTGAGAGAAGTGCCGAAAGTGTAAAAATAAATGTTGGTTCAGCAATGTTTATGAATGATCCTTTGACAATGGAAATAAAAGGACGAGATATGATAACTGGACTACCAAAAACAATTGTGGTCACATCAGATGATACGACAGAAGCTTTGCAGCACGATTTGGAAGGTTTGGTTGAAGCTGTAAAAGAAGTTTTGCACAAAACTCCACCAGAGCTTTCAGCAGATGTAATGGACAAAGGAATTATAATGTCCGGAGGTTCTAGCCAGTTGAGAAATTTAACAGAATTAATTTCTCAAGCTACAGGTGTTGCATGTTATTTGGCAGATGATGCTTTGCTTTGTGTGGCTCGTGGTACTGGAATAGCGTTGGAAAATTTAGACAGTTACAAAAGGAGTGTTTTGGCTACAAAGTAGTAGATTGGGTATAGTAAGTAAAAATAATTATAAAAAATATGGCGCAGGATAAATATACAGCAGTTTGGGTTTCACACACTTCAATGGGTGATTTTTTGAAGTGCCCTAGAGCTTATTATTTGAAACATGTTTACAAAGATCCAAAGACAAATCACAAGATGAAAATAGTGAGTCCGCCTTTGGCTTTGGGGCAGGCTGTACACGAAGTAGTTGAGTCGCTTTCTATTTTACCATCTGACTCTAGAATGAATGATTCTTTAGTTGTGAAATTTGGTGAAGTTTGGGAAAAAGTAAGTGGAAAAAATGGTGGTTTTACAGATTTGGATACAGAGCAGGTGTATAAAGAGCGTGGAATGGAGATGCTTAGAAAATTGATGAAAGATCCTGGAGTGCTTATAAACAAGGCTGTAAAAATTCAAAAAGATTTACCTTGGTTTTGGTTGTCAGAAGAAGATAATATAATTTTATGTGGAAAGGTGGACTGGTTGGAGTATTTGCCAGAAACAGATTCTGTTCATATTATTGATTTTAAAACAGGAAAAGCACAAGAAGATCCAAATTCTTTGCAATTACCAATCTATCTAACTTTGGTTCAAAATTGTCAAAAGAGAAAAGTTGAAAAAGCAAGTTATTGGTATCTGCAGACAAATGAAATGGTGGAAAAAGAGCTTCCAAACGCAGAAGATGCGTATGAGAAAATTTTGGATATTGCAAAACGGGTAAAATTGGCAAGACAGTTAAAAAGGTTTAAATGCCCAAAAGAAGGTTGTTTTGTCTGTAAGCCAATGGAGAGAATTTTAAATGGAGAAGGGGAATTTGTGGGAAATGATGAGTATAATTATGATGTTTATATTTTAGAAAAAGAACAGAAAAAAGAGGAAAAAGATAGTATTATTTTGTAAATATGAAAATAGGGATTGATGCTTCGCGCGCCAATAATTTGCAAAAAACTGGGGTTGAGTGGTACGCATTCAATACAATTCAGGAACTGAAAAAAATAATCCCTTCTAGTGAAAAGGTTGTTTTGTATACAAATAAACCACTAACTGGTGACTTGTCTGAATTGCCAGAAAATTGGGAGGAAAAAGTTTTGAATTGGTTTCTGGGAAGATTTTGGACACAGATTCGATTGAGTTTGGAAATGATTTTTTATAGACCAGATGTATTATTTATTCCAGCACATGTTTTTCCTTTTATTCACCCAAAAAAGACTGTAATGACTGTGCATGATATTGCAGCTTATAAATTTCCAGAAAGTTATAGTAAATTTGAAAGATGGTACTCACTTTGGTCTGCAAAAAAAGCAGTAAAAAAACTTTGGAAAGTTTTTGTGCCAAGTGAATTTGTAAAAAAAGAGTTGATAGAGGTTTATGGAGATAAAAATGTTAGAAAAATAATTGTAATTCCTCATGGTGTTTCGGATAATTTTGAAATAAAAAAAGACAAAAGTAGAATTGATTTTGTATTAAGTGAGTATGGAATTAAAAGTCCTTATATTTTGAGTATCGGTAGAATTGAAACAAAAAAGAATACACTTAGAATAGTAGAAGCATTTGAAAAACTTAAAAAAGATAAGAAAATGCATAATTTAAGTTTGGTTTTAGTAGGAAAAAATGGTTTTGGATATGAAAAGATTTTAAAAAAAATAGATAAAAGTGAGAATAAAAAAGATATAAAAAAAATGGGCTGGGTTGATTCTAAAGATTTACCACTAATTTTGAGAGGTGCTGAAGTTTTTGTGTTTCCAAGTGTGTATGAAGGTTTTGGTCTTCCTGTTTTGGAGGCTTTTTCTGCTGAAGTACCTACTGTAATATCAAAAGGAAATAGTTTGGAGGAATTATCAAATGGCGCCTCGCTCTTATGTGATATGAATAATTCTGAGAGTATTTCTGGTGCGGTTAAGATGTTTTTAGTAGACGGTGAGCTTCGTAAAAAAAATGTTAAACTTGGTTTGGCACGGGTAAAATTCTTTTCTTGGGAAAAAAGTGCAAAAGAAGTTTGGCATATATTAAATTCTTGATATATGGAAATAATAGGGCATAAAAAGATAGTAGACTTTTTTGATAAAGTTTTGAAAAATGGAAGGCTTGGACATGCTTATCTTTTTGTTGGGCAAAGTAGTCTTGGAAAAAAAAATATTGCAGAAAAGTTATCGGAAAATATATTAAAAACAACAAAAGAAAATCTTAAAAAAGAATTAGATTTCTTTTTTGTTGAACAGGAAATAGATAAAAAAACAGGAAAAACAAAAAAAGGTATAAGTGTGGATCAGATAAGGAGTTTGATAAATTTCTTATCACAAAAAAGTTTTGTTAAAGGACATAAAATTGCTATAATTGATAATGCTCACAAGATGAATAGTTTTAGTGCAAACGCACTTTTGAAAACTTTAGAAGAGCCAAGAGGAAAAACAGTATTATTTTTGATAAGTGATAATTTAAATGAACTTCCCGATACTATTATTTCTCGTTGTCAGGTTGTATATTTTGAGCCTGTAAAAGAAAAAGATATACACAATTTTTTAATTAGTAAAGGCGTTTCTTTTGGGAAAGCAGAGGAGATATATAAAATATCCAAAGGTTTACCGGGAAAAGTTTTGGATTTTTTGGAAAATAAAGAAAACTTAAATTTTTATAAAAAAGAGATAAAAAGATTTGAATCCCTGTTTGGAAAAGCTTTTTACGAGAAAAGAGTGTGTATAGAAGAAATGTTTGGTAGTAAGACGGATCATACAGCACAAAGAGATAAGATAAGAGAAATTTTGAGTATATGGCAGTCTGTCTTAAATGGGTTTATCTACAGTGAAAATACTAAAAAAAATAGTATAACTTATGGTGAATTTGTGAGATTGAATGATAAAATTACAGAAGCAAGGAGTTTAATCTTACTGAATGTACACCCAAGACTTTTAATTGAAAATATTTTATTATTAATACATTGATTATGAATTTGAAAAAAATAGTACTTCCGTTGACAGTAGTTGCAATATCTCTTATTTTAGTGGGGCAAGGCTGCACCTCTTCTGGCACTCAAAATGAAGGTGTTTATGCTGGTCCTGCAGGTATTTTTGCTACTTTGGATGCGGGAGAAACATGGCAATCTGTATCAAAAATGCCGACTTTGGAAGGCACAAAAGAGCTAAGTGATGTGAGTGTTTACAGAATGTTTGAAGATCCTCAAGATACGCACACTTGGTATTTGGCATCTCGTAAAAATGGACTATTTTTTACCTATGATGATGGGAAAACTTGGCAACAATCTAAAACAGCACTTACAAGTGGTTTTGTATTTGGTGTGGCTATAAACTATGAAGACAAATGTACAATATATGCAACAGATGGTTTGAGTATATTAAAAACAGAAGATTGTAGTAGAACTTGGGATGAGGTTTACAGAGAGACAAGAACAGATGTGAGAGTTATTTCTTTGGCTACAAACCCATTTGATAAAAATGAAATTTACGCAGCAACAAGTAATGGTGATTTTATGAGAAGTCGTGATAATGGTGTGAGTTGGACGACTATAAAACGCTTTGGTTTGACTTTGGGAGAGGTAAAACTAGATAATATGAATAAAGATGTAATCTATGTTGCAACAAGAAGAAAGGGTTTGTTTAAGTCTGTCGATGGTGGACTTAGTTGGGTAAACTATAAAAAAGAGCTTAAAGCTTTTTCAAAAGGTTTAGAATATAGAAGTTTTTATTTGCACCCAAACAACCCAAACACTTTGTACTGGATATCAACTTACGGAATTCTAACCTCTGTCGACGCTGGAGTTAGTTGGAGTCCAATGGAGCTCTTAACACCTCCTGGTGGAGTAAATGTGTATGGTTTTGCTATAAATCCAAACAATGATAAGGAAATTTATTATGCAGCATCTTCAAAAGCTCGTTCAACACTTTACAAAAGTGAAGATGGTGGGATAAGTTGGATGACAAAGAAACTGCCTTCAGCACAATTGCCAACGACTGTCTCTATAAATTCTGGCACAAACAGTGCTGTGTATGTTGGTTTTACAATTCCACCTAAAAAATAGTTGTCAATCTTTGTTAAATATTATATTTATTAAGGATTACCTTGACAAAACATACTTTTTTTAACTATAGTGAGTAGATAATAATAATGAATAAAATATGTCTGATTATGTAAGTCCGCATAAGGTAGAGTTTGAAAAATCAATTGAGTTTTTTAGAAATGATATATCGAATTTACGAACTGGAAGAGTAACACCATCTTTGGTCGAAGATGTAATGGTTGAGGCTTATGGAACAAAACAAGCATTAAAAAGTGTTGCATCTATTACGGTTCAAGATGCAAAAACAATTATTGTGAGTCCGTGGGATAAGTCTATTTTGCAGAGTATAGATTTGGCTATCCGGAATTCGTCTACAGGTATAAATCCTGTAAACGATGGAAATGTTGTTCGTATTATTTTGCCAGACTTATCCACAGAAAGAAGACAAGAGCTTATAAAAGTTTTGCACAGTAAATCTGAAAATGCTCGAATAACTGTCCGTAAAATAAGAGAGGATATAAGAGGAATAGTAGATAATGCAGAAAAAAATAAAGAAATTTCTGAGGATGAAAGATATCAAAATAATGAAGATCTTGACATAATGGTAAAACATTTCAATGAAAAAATAAAAAATATAAGTGAAAAGAAAGAGCAAGATATTTCTGCTATATAAAGATACAAAAAAATTCTATGGAAGATAAAATGAATAAAATAATTTCACTTTGCAAACGACGTGGTTTTATTTTTGCAGGTTCAGATATTTATGGAGGACTTGCAAATAGTTGGGATTTTGGTCCGCTTGGCTCACAAATGAAAAAAAACATTAAAGATTTTTGGTGGAAAAAAATTGTAGAAGAAAGAGGTGATATGGTTGGAATGGATAGTGGAATTATTTTGAATTCCAAAGTTTTGGAAGCTGCAGGGCATGTGGAAGGTTTTGTAGATTTTCTTGTAGAAGACAAGGAAACCCACAAAAGATATAGAGCAGACCATCTACTAGAAGAAGTTTTGGGTGAATCTGTGTCTGAATTGTCAATGGAGGAATTGAATAAACTTATAAAAGAAAAAGGTATAAAAAGTCCAGAAGGGAATGAACTTACAGAAGTGAAAAAATTCAACACAATGTTTCAGACTTCAATTGGCGCTGTAGAAGGAGAGGGTTCAAGTGTTTATCTTCGTCCAGAAACAGCTCAGTCTATTTTTGTGAATTTCAAAAATATTGCACAAACAAGTCGCAAAAAACTTCCGTTTGGTGTGGCACAAATTGGAAAAGCTTTTAGAAATGAGATTACAACTGGGAATTTTATTTTTAGAACTTTTGAGTTTGAGCAGATGGAAATTGAGTATTTTATAGAAGAAAAAGATTGGGAAGAAGTTTTTGAGAATTGGCTTTCTGTTATGAAAAATTGGGGAAAAGAGGTTGGAATCGATATGGAGAGAGTTCACGATTTGGAAGTTGTGGGAGAAGATTTGGCACATTATTCCAAGCGGACTGTTGATTTAGAATTTGATTTTCCTTTTGGCAGAAAAGAACTTTGGGGATTGGCTTATAGAACTGACTTTGACCTAAAAAGACATCAGGAAGCTTCTGGACAGAGTTTGGAATATATAGATCCTGCAGATAATAAAAACCAGTTTATTCCACATGTGGTAGAGCCTTCTTTTGGGATGGAGAGAACAATGTTGGCAATTTTGGATAGTGCATATACCGAAGAAGAAGTAGATGGAGAAACTCGCGTGGTAATGAAATTTGCAAAACAGATCGCGCCGTACGAGATTGCAGTTTTACCACTTATGAAAAAGGAACCGCTTGGAGGAAAAGCAAAAGAGGTCTTTGAAAAATTGTTGAAAAATTATAGAGTTGAGTATGATGAGACAGGAAGTATTGGAAAAAGATATAGAAGGCAAGACGAGATAGGGACTCCATATTGTATTACTGTAGATTTTGATACTGTAGAAAAAGGAACTTTAACCGTTCGTGATAGAGATACAATGAAACAAGACATCGTTAAAATTGAAGAATTGGAAGATTACTTAAAAGATAATTTGAATAAATAAATATGTACGAATTTCAAAAATTAAAAAATGGTGTAAAGGTTTGTTATGTGCCTCTTGAGCACACAAAATCTGTGACAGTTTTGGTAATGTATGCAGTGGGTTCTAGAGATGAATCAGAAAAATTAAGTGGAGCATCACATTTCATCGAGCATTTGATGTTTAAAGGAACAAAAAAGAGGAAAAATACACTTATTTTAACCCGTGAAATAGACAGGCTTGGAGCTGAATACAATGCATTTACAAGCAAAGAATACACAGGTTATTATATAAAATCTGATTCTTCATATATTCAAAAATCTTTGGATATTCTTTCTGATATGCTTTTTGATTCTTTGTTTTTGGCACGAGAAATGGAGAGAGAAAAAAAAGTGATAGTAGAGGAGATAAAAATGTACAACGATAACCCAATGATGAATATTGATACTGTTTTTGAAAATGTGTTGTATAAAAATGCTTTGGGTAGGGATATTGCGGGAACTGTAGAAAATGTTTTATCTTTCAAGCGAGATGATGTTTTGAAATTTAAAGATAAATTCTATCAACCAAAAAATATGACTATTGTTGTTGCTGGAAATTTGGATGATAATATAAAAAAATATATAAGTGAATACTTTGAAGTTAGACAAAATAATAAAATACGAAAAGTTAAAATGGAATTAGGTGTGTTTGGTTCTACAAAAAAAGTAGATAGACTTGTTGTGCAAGAAAAAGACACAAGTCAGGCTCAAATTATGTTGGGTTTTCCTGCTTTTAGTCGCCAAGACAAAGATGGTAAAACTTTGTCTGTTTTAAATTCTATTTTGGGGGGTTCTATGAGCTCTCGTCTGTTTATGCAAATTCGAGAAAGAAGAGGTTTGGCATATATGGTAAGAAGTGGGCAGGAAAAATTCAAAGATACAGGTTATTCTTTTGTAAGGGTTGGTTTGGATTCAAAAAATATAAATAAAACAATTAAAATTGTTGAAAAAGAACTGGAAAATATAAAGACAAAAGGTGTTTCAGTTAGGGAGTTGAAAGATGTTAAGACTAGGTTTAAAGGTTCAATGTCTTTGTCAATGGAAGATTCTAGTGCTGTGGCAAGCTGGTTTGCACATCAGATTATGTTTATGGATGAGATAAAAACCCCAGATCAGGTAGTAGAAGAAATAAGAGGTGTAAGTTTGAGTGATGTTAAGAGAGTAGCAAATAAAATATTTAAGCCAAGTAAAATGAGGTTGGCTGTAATAGGAAAAATAAATAAAAAAGAAATTATCTTTTAATTATATTTTTATGAAGTATTTTTTTGCAAATTGGAAAATGTATCTAGACTTAAAACAATCTCTGGCTTTTGCTGAAGATATTTCAAATTTGGAATTTGATAATTCAAAAGTTGGTGTGTCTGTGTTTCCAAATCAAATAACGCTGTGCGAAGTTTCAGAAAAATTAAAAGGAGGTGGAATTTATTTTGGAACACAAAATGTAGATTGGGAGAATAGTGGAGCATATTCTGGTGCAACCTCAGTTCATATGTTCAAAGAGATTGGTTGTGATTTTGCTTTGGTTGGGCATTCTGAGCGTAGAGAAGTTTTTGGAGAGACCAATGAAGACGTAAGGAGAAAGGTGGAAGCTTGTTTGGGTGGTGGAATAATTCCTGTGCTTTGTATTGGTGAAACTAAAGAAGAGAAAGACTCTGGTAAAAGAAATGAAATATTAATGGAGCAGTTAAGGTCTGCTTTGGAGGGATTAGATAAAAGTAACACAAAGATAATGGTTGCATATGAGCCTATATGGGCTATTGGAACAGGAGAGGCTTGTGAGCCTTTAGAAGCTAAAGAAGTACACTTGTGGATAAAAGAAGAGTATAAAAAATATTTTTCAAATAAAGATGTTGAAATTCTTTATGGTGGTAGTGTAGACGCACAAAATGTGTTATCATACCTATCAATTGACTCTATTTCTGGTGTTTTGGTTGGTAGTGCTTCTACAAAAATAGAGAGTTTTTCTGCTATTTTAAAAATAGTAGAAAATTTATAACAAATTTATGTTAAATTTAATTCCTTTTTTGTTGGTATTGTTATCACTTGCAGTTATTATTGTTATTGTGATTAGAAAATTTCCACAACTAAGCCTTTTGGATGTTGGTAGATTGCCAAAAGTACAAGAAGAGAGAAAGAAAAATGAATTTCTCAGAAGGCGTGTTCGTGAAAAGATTGAAAAAAATAAAAAAGCTAAATCAAATGGTAAGGATTTTTTTACTAAAAAAATGAAAAATATCCAGTTTAAGTTTAGAAAGTATGTTGGGGAAGTGGAAAGAATTGTAGATGAGCAGAAGGTAAAAATAAAAAAACCAGAAACACCAGAAAAAAAGAAACAAAAAAAAGAAGATGTAAAAAAAATATTACAAGAAGCAAAAGATTTGATTTCCGCTGGTTCATACGATATGGCAGAACAAAAATTTATTTTTGTCATATCTTTGGAGTCTAACAATAAAGATGCTTTTGCTGGTTTGGGCGAAGTATATTTAAAACAGAAGCAATTTAAAGAAGCAGAAGAGACATACAAGTTTTTACTTCAATTGGATCCACAAAATGATTTGGCTTGGATGAAATTGGCTCAGGTAAATGAAGAAATGAATGAGTTGGAAGAGGCTGTTGAAAATTTACAAAAGGCGGTTTTAATAAATGATGCTCTTGCGTCTAGATTTGCAAAGCTTGCAGATCTGCTTGTAAGGATAGACCAAAGCGCATCAGCATTAGAAGCTATAAAGCATGCAGTATTTTTGGAGGCTAAAAATCCAAAATACCTTGACAAATTGGTAGAAACTAGTATAATGGTGGGAGACAAAAAAGAAGCAAAAACTGCGTATGATAAGCTTCGGCTTGCAAATCCAGAAAATTCTAAACTTACTTCTTTTAAAAGTCAAATAAGTGAGTTGAGATAAATTTATTTGACTTTTATCTAATTTACATTTAAAATTAGCTTTATTGTTTATTCTTTAAATTGTTTTTATAAGTACATAATAATATGTACCGTCTTTCCCGACTATGTCGGGAGGTAGTGCAGAAAATTCATACGCCATCTTAGCTCAGCTGGTAGAGCAACGGTTTTGTAAACCGTAGGTCGTGGGTTCGATCCCCACAGATGGCTCCAGAAAATTTGCAAAATGCAAGTTCTAAGAAATAAGTATTTCAAATTTACTTAATTTTTATTTCTGAATATGGGTCGGTTCCGGAGCGGTCAAACGGAGCAGACTGTAAATCTGTTGGCTCAGCCTTCGGGGGTTCGAATCCCTCCCGGCCCACAAATTAAAAATACACCTTTAAAAGGTGTATTTTTAATTTATATAATTTCTCGTCTTATATTCCCATGAAGTTTTACTAAGACTTCATACGGAATTGTATCCATTTGTTTTGCTAAATTTTGAATAGAATTTTTTGCATTTTTGTTTGGTGATATTATTTCCACCTCATCTCCTATTTTTACATTATTATTTCCACAATCAAGTGAAGTTAAATTCATACAAACTTGTCCAGCAATTTTGGCATAAAAATTGCCGTCAGAAGATTTTATTAAAAACCCTGCTTTATTGGAAAGTCGCCTGTCCAATCCTTCGTAATATCCAAAAGGAATTACGGCTATTGTTGTATTTTTTTTAGCTTCAAATTTTTCATTATAAGAAACACCCGCTCCTTTTTCAATTTTTTGAATAGAAGTTATTTTGGATGTAAGCCGTAGTGCTGGTTTTAGTTTTTCTCCTTTTTCAAACTCTTTGTGTTTTTGTGAAAAGACATTATAACCGTACATAGAAATTCCAACTCTAAAAGCTGTGAATAGTTTATTTTTTAATATAAAAGTTCCTGCAGAATTTCCAAGATGAATATATTTTGGATTAATTCCTTTGGATTTTAATAATTCTATATTTTTTATAAATTTATTTTCTTGATTTTTGTTTAATTTCGATTCTTCGTCTGCAGAAGCAAGGTGTGAGCAAATTCCTGTTATTTCTACCTTTTTAAAATCTTGTTCAATGTTTTCCAAAAATAACTCTAAGTTTTGTATTCCTTCACGATTCATTCCAGAATTTAAAAAAAGATGAATTTTTATTTTTTTGTTTAGACTGGTTAAATGTTTAAAAGTTTTTAAATTGTAAACACAAAACTCTGTTCTCTTAAAATTACAATATTTATATACATCAATTGGCGTTTCTCCTATTATTAATACCTTTTTCTTTGAAAATTTATAGACTATTTGAGCTTCTGGAAAAGAATCAACTGCAATTATTTTAGCTTTTGTGTAGTCTAATATCTTACACATTTCTTTTAGTCCGTGTCCATAAGCATTACTTTTTAGAACCGGAATAATCCGAGCACTTTTAGACAAGCTTTGTAGGTACTCAAAATTATCAAGAATATTCTTCTTAATAATTTGAATTTTGTTAAAAGGTTTGTATTTTGGTTTTTTTAGTTTTCTTATTATTTCAATCATATTTTTAATTATAGTATAGAATTCTTTTTTTATAAAGTTGATTATGTCTTTAATTTTTTTAAAATAGCATATCTATTGACACAAAGGTTATTTTGCTTTATAGTATAGAGGTCGATACAGACCTTCTGCGCATGCCGACATAGCTCAGTTGGTAGAGCGCATCCATGGTAAGGATGAGGTCACCAGTTCAACTCTGGTTGTCGGCTCAAGATTAATATAAAGAAAACGGTATGTCACAAGACAACATGATAAAAATGGAATGTAAGGAGTGTAAAAGAATAAATTACTACAGTAGAAAAAATAAAAAGACTTTGAAAGAGCGCTTGGAAATCAAAAAACACTGTAAATTTTGTAAGGTGCACACACTACACAAAGAAACAAAATAAAACTCAATCTTGTTGGGTTAAAAATTATCCCAATTTATTGTTGGGATATTTTTTAAAAGTTTATTTATAAATAAACTTTTAAATGGGAGCTTAGTTAAGTGGTATAACAATGGTCTCCAAAACCATGGTCGGGGGTTCGATTCCCTCAGCTCCTGCAAAATATAAAACACCCTGAAAAGGGTGTTTTATATTTTGCATCAAAAGTAGGAGGCGAACTAAGGGGTGGTAGGGGAAAGTTTTCCCCTACTTGCTGTGGAGGTTTTCCTAGGAACCTGATGGTTCCTAGGAGCGCAACCCGAAGAGGTGAGTAGTGAGATTCCCTCAGCTCCTGCAAAATATAAAACACCCTGAAAAGGGTGTTTTATATTTTGCAGGAAATTCCTAGGATTGATTTTCTGTGCTATAATAAATTTAGCTAAGTTTATAAATTAATATAAAAAATATGAAACTAGATGCTAATAAGTTTGCTCTAGCGGGGGCTATTTTTGCAGGTTTGACAATGATTGCTTTAACTATTGCCAACAGTTTTGGTTTTTATCAAAGTGTGGCTATGCAAATGCAGGGTATGCATATGTTTTATAGACCTAGTTTTCTAGGAACTATAACTGGGGTTATCGAAGCTGGAATTATCACTTTTATATCCATTTATCTTTTTGTTTGGATATATAATCAGCTTGTTGGTGGGAAAAAAAGAAAAAAATAAATATTCTATAAATAGTTTTTAAATAATACATATATTCTGAATATATGTATTATTTGTATAAGTTTATAATATGAAAAATAAACATAAAAATAAGGTTCATTTATTTGTTATTCTAATTTGGCCTATTTTTGCAACAATTATATCATTTTTATTGAATGTAAATTATTTAATTTCCATACTGTTATTTTTTGGAGTACCATCTTTTTATTTATCATATATCAATCGAAGGTTTGTATTAAAAGTTCTTGTGTATTCCTTTATTTTTGCAATTCCAATTTCTATTATTTTGGATTATATTGCTATAATGTCAGGTGTTTGGTTTATGCCCATTTCTATTTTAGATCCTTTTAGATTTTTTGGATTAATTGTAGCTGAGAATTTGTTGTGGGTTTACTTGTGGACATATTTTATAATTATGTTTTATGAGACTTTTTTAGATAAACATCTGTTTGTGAAAACTTATTATCCAAAAATTAAATATTTAATTTTTGGATTGACTACTTTAGTTTTTGGAATTATTTTAATACATTTTGTAAATCCATTATTATTAAAAATAAATTTCGCATATTTTAAATTTGGTATTATTACAACATTTATACCAATATCTTTTGTTTATTTTAAATTTCCAAAACTTCGTATAAAACTTGTAAAAATAGGAGCTTACTTTTTTGTGTTTTCTTTGCTGCATGAAATAGTTGGGTTAGCGTTAAATCAGTGGGTGTTTCCACCCGAGACTTTATTTGTAGGTTGGGTTTATCTTTTTGGTTTGCAGTTTCCACTCGAAGAGCTAGTTTTTTTTATGGTTTTAGGTGCAATGGCTATTGTTTCATTTTATGAGATTTTTAATGATGACGGAAAATAAATTTTAAATATGTTGAAGGTTACTCTTTTTTAGTATATTATTTATGTATAAGGCATTTGTTTGATTATGAAAGATAAATTTATCAAAAAAAAACTTTTTAAAATTACTGTTTTAAAACATAATATTATTAAGGTTGTGTATATAAAAACAAAACTTAATAATATTGAAGATCCTAAAAAAGCTGAAATACTTAATGAAAAAATTCAAGCAATATTATCCAAAAAAAGTAATGAAAAATTTATCTTTATTTTGGATGTACGCCCTTTGGGAAAAAATACAAATTTCTCAAAAGAGACTGTTGCAATATATAAAAAAATATTAAAAGAAAAGCAGTTTAAAAAAATCGCAATTATCGATAGTGTTGGTAGAAAAATGCATCCTTTTTCTGGGTATATTGTTAGTTTTTTGGGATTTCTTTCTAAGAGTAGAAAGATAAGGTGGTTTACAAAATATGATGAAGTTAAGGTTTGGTTAAAAATTTAATAAAAATAATTAGTTTAAAACTATGAAAACAGACAAAGAAATAAAAAAACTATTTAAGGTTGTTGTTGTAAAACCAAATTTAATTAAAATTACTTTTTTAAAAACAAGTGTAGACAAAAAAGAAAATACAAGAAAATCAAAACTTATTCATGATAAAATAGATTCTATTTTGAACAAAAAACCAGACATAACTTTTAAAATAATATTAGACCTAAGACCTATGGGATCTAAGGCTAATGTTTCAGAAAAGGCAAAAAAAATCTATACGAAAGTTGCAAAAAAAGATAGAATTAAAAAGATTGCAATAATTGGCGATTCAGATACTCAGTCTGAGCCGTTAAATCTGGTGTTAAATCTTGTATCTTTTTTCTCAACAAGAAATAAAGTTGCTTGGTTTTCAAGTTACAAAGAGGCAAAGAAGTGGGTTCATATAATATAAATTATGTCAGAAGTTTGGTTATATTCTATTCTAAGTGTTTTTATTGTTAGTATCGTTTCCTTAGCTGGGCTTTTTACTCTAGCAATAAAAATGGAAAGACTGAAAAAAATCCTTTCTTATTTTGTTAGTTTCTCTGCTGGAACTCTTTTTGGCGATGCTTTTATACATTTGCTACCAGAAGCTGTGGAATCTTACGGATTTGGTTTGGATATTTCTTTGTATCTTTTGTCTGGTGTTGCTTTGTGGTTTTTGATAGAAAAAATAGTTCATTGGCATCACTGTCATAATCCAACATGCAGTGAAGGTGTGGATACTTTTGCAGTAATGAATTTGTTTGGAGATACAATCCATAATATTATAGACGGGGTAATAATTGGAGCAAGTTATCTTGTTAGTATTCCTTTGGGTATTGCAACAACTTTTGCTGTTTTTTTGCATGAAATACCACAAGAAATTAGTGATTTTGGTGTTCTGGTAAAGGGTGGGTTCTCCAAGAAAAAAGCACTTTTTTACAATTTTTTAACAGCACTAGCATCTTTTATTGGGCTTATTTTTGCATTAGTTATGGGTTCTCGTGTGGAAGGTTTTATGGTTTTTGTAATTCCTTTTGCGGCAGGAGCTTTTATCTATATAGCTGGAGCAGATCTAATTCCAGAATTGCACAAAGAGGTTCGTATAAAACGCTCAATAATGCAGTTTATTTTTTTTGTTGCAGGTATCGGTGTTATGGTGGCTTTACTTAAGTTTGGATAATTTTTATTTTTAATTAATATTATATGGATATATCATTATATTTTGCACAGGTTTTTGGGTTGTTCTTTTTTATCAGTGGTGTTGCAATTTTAATAAATAGAAAAGAATATAAAAAGATATTTTCAAAATTTATAAAAACAAAATCGTCTATTATTTTTTTATCAATGTTTATTTTACTTCTCGGTTTATTTATAGTTTTGAAGCATAATATTTGGGAGTTTAGTTGGGTTGGTCTGGTGACTTTTTTGGGTTGGGCTATTTTGGTAAAAGGTGCAGTAATTATGCTGTTCCCAAATTTGCTAGATGTCTTTGAAAAAAAGTTTTCTAAATATTCTTGGTATTTCTTGGGAGGTGTTATGTATGTGTTGATTGGGCTTTATCTTACTTATGTTGGGTTTTTTATTTAGCTTAATAAATTTATAATAAAATCATTCAATGGAATGGTTTTATTATTTTTTATGAAAAAAATATTTATATTAGTTTTTTTTATTTTACTTATTGTTCTATTTTTATTCTATTTTATTTTTGGGACAAAAGAAAACATTGTTATAAAAGAGCTAAGTACACTTACGACATCTAGTACCAAATATGAAATACACAAAAGTGTAAGAGTTCCTATTTTGGTTTATCATAATATTCGTGATTTTAAAATAAATGAATCTAACAGAGACAAAGAATTCGTAGTATCAGCTCAAAATTTTGAAAAGCAGATGGGTTATTTATATGAAAATAATTTCCAAACTATTTTTATGAAGGATTTAGATGTTTATTTTAAAGGAGGTGGGGATTTACCAGAAAATCCTATTATAATTACTTTTGATGACGGTGTTGTGAGTCAGTATGAAAATGCATTTCCAATTTTAAAAAAGTATAATCAATTTGCAACTTTTTTTGTGTTTACAAATGCAATGGATAGAAATATAAATTATATGAATTGGGAACAGCTTTCTGAAATGGTTGATTATGGAATGGAGATAGGGAGTCATACAAATTTGCATCCATTTTTAACAAAAATAAGAACTAATACTGAATTTGATAAGGAAATAATATTTAGTAAAAGTGAAATAAAAAAATATTTAGATTACGATGTTGTTAGTTTTGCTTATCCTTTTGGTGATTACAATGAAGAGGTTGTAGTTCGTCTAAAAGATGCGGGTTATACTAGTGCACGTGGAATTGTTGATGGTTCGGAACATTCTAAAGATGGTTTATTTAAGTTAAAGTCTTATTTTTCAACTAGTAACTTTGAAAGATTTAAAAGAATTGTAGAATAATATCATAAAAGTTTGAAATATGGTAAAATATAATTAATTATATTTAATAAATAAAATATGAAAAAAGTAGAGTTGGTTCTTAGTTTTATGAAACATATTGTATGGGGTTTAGTCCTGCAAGGTTTACTGTCGGTTTTAATTGGTATTCTTATATTTATGTACCCAGATTTACTGGGAATGCTTGTTGGTATTGGTTTGGTTATAAGTGGTTTACTTGCTTTTGTTCTTGCGATAAAAGTGAACAAGTATTCATCGTTTAAATTCAAAATTTAATAGTTTATAAAAACTGTAAAATGGAGTTTAAAAAAATATATTTAGGAAATTGGTTTCCTGGTTCTACAATTCATTTGAAACAGCTTTATCAGCTTTTAAGTACTGGTGAGTCTTTTTATTTTCAAAAAGGCGATATGGTAAGGTTGATAAGAAAGATGAATATCAAAAATGTTGAATATGTGACGGAGTCTTTCAATAAAGTGGAAGGTACTTTTGATGGTGGAATTCATTTTGATATTTTGGAGGACGGTGTTGCAATGGTTTCCAAAGATATAAATAAGTTAAGTTTCGGCGATCTAAAAAAAATAAAAGATATAGCAATTAAAAAAATGTTTTTTGTTGTGGAGAAGGTTTATTCCAGAGGTGTTTCTGTTCCAAAAGTTTTAGATGAATTACAAGTGGACAATCCTATGGTTTTGGTTGTTTCTAAGGCAAATGAAAAGGACTTAGAGAAATTATTTAAAAAATTTAATTCTATACCGTACAAAAAATTGAATAATAAAAAAGGCAACATATGGATTGGTAGTAGTTTTGTTGTTATAAATAATCAAAGTTTTTCAGATGATGAGTTAGGGGAGTCTATAAAGTATTTAATGTTTGCCAGGCTTTTTGAGTTAAACCTAAGTAGATCGTTAAAGGCACAGCATAAATTGTGGGGAAAGCTGGAAACAATAAGAGCACAGAGAAGTTTTAAAAGTAGGCACTTACCAGTTGTTCGCGATAGTGCATTAGATATACAAAGTCAGGTAAATTTTTTTAAGAGTAGGTCAAAGCAGATGAATCACTTTTTGGATTGGAGAAAAAAATATATAGATGAGTATCTGTCTAGTCATTTTTTAAGTAGTGCTTTTACAAGATTTTTTGTGTCTTTAAGGGCAAATCAATATTATTCACACGAGCTTTGGGATATGGCGGACAGTTATGCTGATTCTACTATTGAGTCTATCACTTTGCTTTATGTGGACAATGAACGACGAGAGCTTAGAACTTTACAAAAATTATTTTTGATTTCTGCAGTAATTACATTTTTATCTTTGGGAACTTTACTTGGTTCTACTATGACAACTTACAATTTACAAGGTCAAATTACAGGCTATACAATGACAAGTTCTTGGGAAGTTGGGTCTTTTCTACTATTTGCTTCTATAGCACTTATTATTGCATTTTTTATTTATTATATCTTTTATTTATTTTTCAACAGACTCAAGCAGTCTAAAATACTCTCAAGACAGAAGAGTAAAAAATAAAGGAGGAAGGAAATGGGTGAAAATAATCGTTTTTGTTTGGAAATTTGTAAGTTTTGCGAATTGGTTAGGTTTGGAGAGGTAAAAGAGGGGATTGGCTTTGACGGGATAGATAGTTTGATAGACAGTGCAGAGATTTTAGAAGTTATTTGTTCTGACTGTATTGAAAGAGTAAGAGACGAGGCTAAAAGGTGTTTGAGAGAGGTTTTTTTGGAGGAAAAAGAGATAGAAAGACAGTCTAAAACAGCTTATATAAAAGTTGTAAAATAACCCTGCTAAAAACAGGGTTTTTATTTTTTATGGTATAATAATATTGTTTTAAACAAAAAAATTCATATGGTAAACGAACCAAAAATTTTCAAAAAAGCACAGATAGTATCTGTGGATATGGGTTATGGACATCAGCGGGCAGCATACCCTTTGAGCCATCTTGCATTTGATGGTGTTTTGAGTGCAAACACATACAAGGGAATTCCAAAGTCTGATATGAAAAAGTGGGAGAATAGTCGTAGAGTGTACGAGGTAATTTCTAGAATGAAACACCTACCTTTTATTGGTAAATATATTTTTGATGTTTTGGATTATTTTCAGAAGATAGAACCTTTTTACCCTATGCGAGATTTGTCCGAGCCTATAATACAAGTTCGTTCAATGTATAAAATGATATCAAAAGGTTGGGGAAAAGATTTGATAAACAGATTGAATAAAAATAATTTGCCACTTATTACATCTTTTTTTATTCCAGCTTTTTTTGCAGAAGAGCATAGGTTTAGAGGTGATATTTATTGTATTTGTACAGACGCAGATGTTTCTCGCGCTTGGGCTCCACTAGATCCTAGAAAAAGCCGTATTAAGTATTTGGTACCAAACAAAAGGGTGAAAGAAAGGTTAAGGTTGTATGGTGTAAGATCTGAAAATCTATTTGTGACTGGCTTTCCACTTCCAAAAGAAAATTTAGGTGGACCAGACTGGCCTATTTTAAAAGAAAATTTAAGTTCTAGAATTGTTAGGTTAGATCCTTTAAAAAAATATCGTAAAAAATATGGATCAACAATTAAGCACTATTTGGGAAGTGAGAAGTGTATAAAATCTACAAAAAATAATCCAATTACAATTACTTTTGCGGTTGGTGGTGCTGGTGCTCAAAGAGAGCTTGGCGTTACAATTATGGAAAGTTTACGCCTTCATTTAATGCGTGGAGAGGTGAAGTTAAATCTCGTAGCAGGCGTTCGCAAAGATGTATATTCATTTTTTAAAGAAGCTGTAAAAGAATACAGGTTGAATGATAAAAGTAATGGTAATGTAAAAATTATTTTTGAAGACAATAAGGTAGATTATTTTGATAAATTTAACGAAGTTTTGAAAACTACAGATATTTTATGGACAAAACCAAGTGAACTTTCTTTTTTTGCAGGGCTTGGACTTCCTATTATTATGGCACCAACTATTGGTTCTCAAGAAGATTTCAATAAATCTTGGTTGCACGCTATAGGTGCTGGGGTGGAACAGGAAGATCCTAGGTATACAAATGAATGGCTTTTTGAGTGGGTAAAATCTGGTTGGCTAGCAGAAGCTGCGATGCAGGGATTTTTGGATGCCCCTAAAAATTCAATTTATCACATAGAAGACATAGTTTTGAAAGGAAAGAGGAGTGAGATAGAGGATATACATTTGTTATAAAAAAAATGAGGATATTAAGAATAAAAATTCTAGTAGGTGTTTTATTTTTTACTATTATTTTATTTGTAGTATTTTTGATTTTGTTAAATAGAAAAACTTATGAGGTTGATTATGGAATAAGTTTTAGTAGGTCGCACGCCGAATCATTGGGTTTGGATTGGAAGGAGGTCTATTTGGAAATGTTAAAAGATTTAAAACCGAAATATATTAGAATATCGGCTCCTTGGAATTCTGTAGAATCTGAAAAAGGTAGGTTTTATTTTGATGATATAGATTGGCAGATGGATGAGGCGTATAAAAATAACACAAAAGTAGTTCTAGTTGTTGGTCAAAAGACACCTCGTTGGCCAGAATGCCATACTCCAGATTGGGTTAGTTATGATAACGAAGATGATGTTTCTGCAAAAGAAGAGCTGTTTGACTATATAGAAAAAGTTGTAGAAAGATATAAAGATCACAAAGCTTTAGAGATTTGGCAGGTAGAAAATGAGCCGTACATTAGTTTTAAATTTGGTGAATGTGAGAATTATCATAAAGAGTGGGTGGGGGAGGAAATAGAGTTTGTAAGAATTTTGGATAACAAACATAAAATAATGATAACTGACAGTGGAGAGCTTAGCACTTGGATAAAGTCTATAAAAGCTGGCGATATTTTTGGTACAACTATTTATAGAGTTATTGCGACAGAAAGTGGAAGGTATTTTAATTATGATTGGATTTTACCCCCAGTTTTTTATAGGGTAAAAGCTTTAATTTTTGGCAGAAGTTTGGACGATGTCTTTGTTTCTGAATTGCAGGTAGAGCCTTGGATTCATAATGGAGATATTTTGAGTACACCTATTGAAGAGCAGGAAAAAAGTATGAATATAAAAAGATTAAAAAAGAATTTGGATTTTGTCACACATATTGGAACTCCTCGTGCATATTTATGGGGTGTAGAATGGTGGTATTGGATGAAGTCAGAAAAAGATAATAGCGTATATTGGAATATTGTGAAAGATTATACTAATAAATAGTAATTTACTTCTTGACTTTTTGTCTGGTTTGGTGTATTATACTTTCGTAATAGATTGAATAAATATGCACGCCTAGCTCAGTTGGTTAGAGCACCTCGTTTACACCGAGGGGGTCAGGGGTTCGAATCCCTTGGCGTGTACAAAAAACTTTTTTGATAAACAATAAGTTTATCGCACAACACAGCCAAATTCTGGTTGTGTTTTGTTTTTTGTACCCTGTGGATAAGTTGGGCATCTGCCCAAAATCTGCCCAAAATTTTCGTTTTTATGGTCCAAAAGTTGGATTGCATTTTGTTTTGCCTCCATATCGACGTGAGAATACCTTTCGGTCATAAGAATCGTTGAATGCCCTAGTAATTCTTGAAGAATACGCATACTAACACCTCGTTTTGCTACATTTGTTGCAAAAGTGTGTCGTAGTTTATGCCAGTGAATATGTTCATCAATATCAATTTGTTTGGTTATTTTTTTCAACATTCTGCCGGAAGCATACATGCTAAAAGGTTTTTCATCGCCTCTATCAAATACATAAGTATTTCTGGACTTCTTTCTGTTGTCTTCAAATAATCTCTTAAGACCAGAGCGAACATCATTACTCATGGGTATAACTCGGCACTTGCCGTTTTTGGTTGGCGCTCTTTCAAAGCAAACATTTATCGATCCGTTTACATTAAGTATGTTTTCGAAAAAGTTTACATCTGTCCAACGTAGTGCAAGAATCTCACCAAGTTGCATACCAGTTTTAAGAGCCACAATAATCATTGTATTCCAAAGTAAGTTGGTATTATCATTTAGAAGTTCTTGTTCACAATACTTAGATATAACGCGTACTTCTGTTCTGGGTACTTTTATCCAAGTAAAATAAGGAATTTTATCTAAGTATCCCCACTGCACAGCACAATCAAGAGATTTTCTCATTACTGATTGAATATTCTTGATAGTCTTTGCTGCAAGACCTGACGCTAGTTTATCCCTCTTAAGTATTTCCATATCTCTTTCACTAATTTCTTCTAACTTCGTTTGCCCAAAATGTGGAACTAGATGATTTCTTATAATCCCACTTTTTTTGATCTGCTCGGATGGTCTATTATTTGCTAGAACATATGTTTCATACCAATCGGAAAGAAATTCTTCATAGGAGTTATATATTTTGCCAGACTTTGTTTTTTTGCTTTGTTTCTTTTTTAATACAATTTCATCTCGCAAAAGTCTTTCATAATCCATTGCACTGCCTTTGCTATTTTCTGGAGCAATAGAACGGTGTCTTTTTCCTTCCAATCGAAAGTCGACATGCCATCGGTTGTTTATTTTCCTTGCTGACATAGTTACTATTCATTACGAGCTTGTATTTTGCTTTTTTGGATATATTCTTCAAGGTCAGTTAAAAGAATTCTCTTACATCCGCAAATGCGGTAAAAGGGGAGATCTCTTTTATCTAGAAGGCGATAGATTGTGTCATCAGACACTCTAAACACCTCTGAAACCTCTGTCACAGTCAAAAATAACCCTACAAGCTCATTGTTGATTGTAATGAACAGATTGTCTCGTTTCTGAAATTTTTAGGCATAACAATCATACAATAAAATGGTTTAATTTTCTACTTTTTGGGTTGGTTGGATTAAAAGGAAAAAAGTCAAGAAAGTAAGCTTTGTATTCCACTTCGCCAAGCCATTCGGATTCAAACTTTTTTTCGAACACAGGACTTAGAACAGACAAGAATTTTTCAATAAATATCTTTGCGTAATATCCTATAAGCTCTATTGACTCAGACAACGACTGCGAACGAAAGAATTTCTTCTTGCCGAAAGTTCTCTCGTCAAACATATCTTTACTTAGATATTTACAAACATAAGCACCGACATTATTTACATTGTCTATTTTATTTATCTTCAAAAATCCTTGTCCCCAAAGTTTTTGTAATTTCATAATTTCAATAAAAGGAAGTTTGCAGAGCAAGTGATAGTGAACTGCTCCTCGTTTTTGGAACTCAGGAACAGCTAGGTATTCAAAATTAGGGTATTTATAGGAAATACGTTTTATGAATTGATTGAAGATGTAGTTTGCTTCTTTTAGATCTGTGATGTTTTTGGCAAAAGTCAAAGTCATAAATTTATTTAATTGGGGGTTGGTATTGGTTAATCGGCGAATTTCTGTTTTGGTCCGATTAAAGGAGAACTTCATTTTTTGTTTTTTTATTTCTAATTGTTCAGAAGTAGTTAATTGTTTTGGCTCTTTTTGAGGTTTACTGTTTTCAAATTGTTTTTTATTAAAATCCCGCCAAATGTGTTTTGTATATTTGAATACTTCAACTTGCTTGCCCGACACCACGACCTTTAAGTCGTAGGAGTAAGTCATAACAATTTTTTGTTAGATGTGTGGTTATAATCAAGTTAAGAGGAGAGTCAGTTTAATTTGTATTTATTCCATTTTTAAGCAATCTTTTTTGTCGGCGGTCGGGCAACCTACTGACAAAAAAAGATTGTCTGTAAATAATTGAAAAGAAAAACACAAAAGATAAAATTTTGGACTGTTTTTACCGTATCAGGGTAATTAATTTTAGCGTCAGCTTATCCCAAATAAAGGTAGTGCGAAGCCTCCACCTTGACTAGGGCAAGCTATCAGACGCTTTATTTTTACCTTGTCCGATAAGGTATAAACGGCCGTACCGTCGGATTTAATAAATTGGCCGAATTTTAGTTATATGGATAAGAAAATTAGATCCGCTTGGACTGGGTCAGAAAAAACTTCTGACATTGTCCGCAAACAAACCATTGCCCGTTGGGGTGGTGAAGAAGCTCGCAATTACGATCCGAAGAGTAATTGTTTAACTTTTAACCGTTGGTTAAGAAATGGATATAAAGTTAAAGCAGGAGAAAAAGCACTTAAGTCTTTTATTGTTATTGAACAAAGAGATGAAAAAGGCTTAATTGTTTCGAAGTATCCGAAAAGTATAAGTCTTTTCTATATTCTTCAAGTCGAGAAGATGGGACAAAAAACTGTCTAGGCAAAAGGGAGTGTCTCCTTAGGGATTCGCTCCCTTTTTGCTGTTTACTTCTTGCGGTTTTTTGAGTAAGCTGGTATTTCTTCTGAATTGGGAATTAGACCAGTATTATCATTGGAATGTTCTTTTTTGTATTCTCTGTGATAAAGAAATTCAGGATATTCAATAAAATTGACAGCTTCATGCGTGTTATAACAATTAGCTTTTTTCTTATTAAATAAAAATACCTTTCTTTTGACTGCTCGACGTTTTAAATTGTCATCTTTTAAATCTTGCAATTCAAAGTAGGAAACCATAAATATCAAATGAAAAATGTTTCTTACTTCTGCAAAGTTTTGCCCCAAATCTCTTATCCTTTTGTCTATATTTGAGGTGTGTTGTACACCAGCCCAAATGTTCAGTGGAATAATTTGTCCATTTTTACCCTTCTTTACATCATGTCTGTGAGCAGAAAATTTTTGTTTAGCTGAAGGAGGCATATCTTGCCATTCTCTAGAATCAAAATATCCTTGGGCCTCATCAATAAAAATCTGTCCGCCTTTAATATGAAGTAATTCAGGAATCTCTGACCAAAAATATACTTTACCTAGCTTTTTTTTATTGTTTTTCTTCTTTACTGCATATTCAGAAAAATCTAACTTCCAATTTGCGTAAATATCGTATCCTTTCAAAAACATTTCCAAAGCTTTGTAAGTCATGAACAAGGTTTTTCCAGCTCCAGGTTTTCCTGTAATTATGGTAATCATATTTAAAATCTAAAGAATACAGCGACTTTCATGACTAGCATAAATAAAAACAAAAAGTTGCGTTAAAAGATGGACAGACTGTAGATGATAGAAAAGGAATTGTTAAATTATATTATTCAATTTATAGTAAAAATAAACCTAACGTTTTTAGTCCTCAGGAAGAAAAAGATCAATATTTATTAAAGTTATCTGAACTAATAAAAAAAGCCGAAGATAGAGAAGAGCAGAAATATACAAAATTAATGCTTACTAATAAATCTATTGCGAATGAATTAGGTTTTAGTAATTTATATAATTTGTATAGCTTAAGAACCTGGGAAATTAATGAACTTATAAAAAAAGATTTTGATAGACTAGGCATTAATGACTTAGCTAAATTATGTATTGATTTTAAAAATAGAAATTATAATAAAGTATTAACAACAATAAATAAGTCAGGATTCAAGTTAATAAAAATCGAAGATCAAGAAACAGTGTCCAATTTTTTTAATGAATTGATTATAGGTGAAATAGATTGTATAAAAGCAGTTGGAAAAGCTTTTGAAAATAAGTTTGTAAAAAAAACTAGTTCTTATAATTATTACATTGAGAATAAAGATGAATTTTTAAGAGAATTAAGTATAGATAAAGATTATCATGATCGTAAAACTTCTTATAAAAGCGGTAACACAACAGCAAAACAAATGAAAGTTGATAAAGAATTATTTAATGAATTTTTGCGAAAATATAACAAGGAACTATTTTATTTTGATTTATTTAAAAATAAAAAGGTGTCTTTTAAAGAAATTATTAATTATCAAGAATATATAGATGAAAATATCAAATCTGAATATATAACCATGCATAAAACAAAAGGTGGAGAAATTGAAAATGTAATGATTGTCTTAGACGAATTTTTTTGGAATCAATATGATTTTCAAATTATTTTTAGCGATGAAGAATTAGAGAAAAAACTTAAAAATCAGAAATTGTTTTATGTTGCCTGTTCAAGAGCCGTTAAAAATTTAATTTGTATAAAATTAATTAAAGAAGATGAAGAAAATAATTTATTAAATTATTTTTCCAATTATGAAAAAATTTAACTAAAATTAGTCAAAAAGATTTTATTGTTATTTTTGTATGCAAAACACAAAAGTGAAGTTGTCAAAAGAAATCATAAATTATATTGATTCATATAAAAATAAAAGTTTATTTGAAATTAATAAAATCATTGTTAAGTGGGCTTATGGGACTAATAAAAAATATTTATCTAAGTATTACAAGCTTATTGGTTTAAAAGATTATTCTATATATCTTGTAAATACAAAAGAATTAATCAATAAAGCAGATTTTGGAGAAATGGGTCATACAAAGTTAAAACCCGATATATTATTTAATGGTATCGACGAACGTGATTTTAGAATCGCAAAATTGTTAGAACATTGGGGTGATGGGGGATTTATTGATCCACCAGAAATTTTCATAAATAATTTACCTAATATTTCTTTTAATGATGGACGCCATAGAACAATAGTAGCTTTTCATTTAGGTGAAAAAGAAATTCCTGTAATAATACATAATACTTTAATTGAAAAAATTTCTTCTATTACAAAATTAAATAAAAAATTATTTTAATATGTTAAACAACAAAAAACAAAAAGTAGTAGTTATATCAGCAATAATATTAGTATTTTTTATAGCCCTTTCATACAATTATTTTATTCAGCGTAAATTTATTGAAACAAATCGTCAATTAAATCGCTTGTTGGACTGGATGAATAGTAAAAATGTGCCGTGTACCTCAACGTTAGATGATAATAAAAACATATTTACCTTTGATCATATAGGGTTTGGTAAGGAAGGAGATGTAGGTTGGACTAGAATTATGAAAAATAATGAAATAAAAGATTCTCTAGGGTTTTATACTAGGCATATTGATCCTATTCTTACATCTTTAACTGAAAATACTTTAATTGGATCTGCTTGGCAATGGCCAAAAGATTCCAAATTAAATAATGGGCCATTTTTCAATTATCATTTAGATTTTAACACTAGAAAGACAGAAGAATTGCCAACCAGAGGTAAACTTATCATAATCTCAAATGATGGAACAAAGGCAGTTTTCTTAGAAAGTGAATGTGTAAAAAATCCAGACAGTTTGAAATTAGGCACAGAGTGTAATGATAAAAATTTAAGTTTACGTACAATTGAATTGCCTTTAAAATAAAATGTATTAAATAATTCAAATAGAATTCTTATAAATTAAAAACAAAAAAATACTATTTGTTAAAAAAGACTTGACAACTAATAAAAAATAGTTTAAACTGCTGCCAACGCTCGGAAAAAATGTTCCTTCACAACAACCCAAAACCGAGCAGAGGAGAGAGAAAATGAGAAAGTACGCACAAATCTTTATTTTATTTTGTGTTATGTTTTTTTGTGTTTCAAGTGTATATGCTTTTACCAATGATGAATTAGCTGGCACTGCTCTTAGCTATGACACTGAAAATGTTTACCCTTTTGAGTGTAAGGGGTTTGTTCAACAAGTAATCAACCAAGAATTAGGTGCTACTCTTGGTACAGGATATTGCCAAGCTTATCTTGATCTTGGTTCTGAAGTGTCTGGTGGAATTACAAACGCCCAACTAGGCGATGTGATTCAAATTAATACATCTTCAGGTTATGAATCTTGTAGTGCATATAATAACACGACTTTTGTAACAGGCATGCACACAGCCATTTTTTTTTGGAAGACCTTGGTAGTGGCGTTATCAGAGTAGTAGATGCTAATTTTGTTTCTAGCAATACGGTTGGTGTGCATGACTGGGATATAGATTCTTGGATGGACACTTATTCAACTTTATACCTTCACGTGTATAGACTAGGCTCCACAACTGAAAACGAATATGTTTTTAATGAATATAGGCAGTTGGAAAGTGATTGGAGTACCAAAGCCTGTAGAGGTATAACTGGAAGCTCATCAACAAACTGGGTTTACTCTTGTACAACAGAAACATATACTTATTATACAGGTCAAACAGTTTATGTTTTATCAGGTATTCATAATATCCGAGAAGAACATAGATTTAAGACAATTTTTTACCGTAATGACGAAGTATATGCGACCCAAACTTCTGGATGGAATTCCGTCAGCCCTTATGTTTGGGAGCATGGGTATACATGGCATTCTTTACATCTAAGTCAAGCAGGAACATACCAAGCAGATGTTTACGTTGATACTATAGATGATGACGATGATGATTGGGAATATTTAGATTATGTACCCATAAATGTACCTTACTAAACTGTAACCGGTCTTAAAAAGGCGGGTTTTTTGTTGACTTTTTTTATGCTTTAGTGTATCTTTTAACAAATTATGAAACTAATAAAAAATTATGAATAAAAAAATAAAAATTATTATTGCATTTATTGTGGCTGTAACTGCTGTTGGAGGTTTTCTATACTTCAATTCTTTGGATAACCAACAAATGGATGAAGTGCCAAATGACGTGGTAGTTGATAATGGTGAATACACAAATAACAAAATTGGGTTTACTGTAAACATTCCTAAGAATTTTGAATTTAAAGAAGAAAGAAATGACGTGAAGTTATATTCTGAGGGTGGACCTGTCGGAGATAGTATTTACTTTGAAAAAGATGATAAAAGAGGTGTGTTTATTTTCCATGTAGATTCTTATAACGCTGGTGTGTTTGAAAAGTTTGAAGATTACCACAAAGGAGATCCTGTTCTTGTAGAAGAAAAAGAAGATCTTGCATGGAACGCTTCAGTAATTACACATGGTTTAGGTACAATTCTAATCTTTACTCCAGAAAACACAAATGAATATTTTGAGTTTAATATTAGTAGAGAAGTAGAAAATCCAAAAGAATTTGCAAAAACAATGCTTGAAAGTTTTAAACAAATCACAAAATAAAAGCTCGGAAGCTATCTCGATATTCAAACAAAAACAAAACACCACTTCAAAATAGAGTGGTGTTTTGTTTTGAGATCAATCTGCCCAAAATCTGCCCAAAAATTCAGTTTTTGTCGTTTTTCAGCGAAAATTGAGATTTTAGCGAAGTCGTAAATTTCGCTTATTTTAGCAATTTTGCTAGGTTAAGTGACATTTCAAAACCTGCATATTCGGGTTCGAATCCCTTGGCGTGTACAAACAAAATACCTGAAATGGTATTTTTTTGACGCCAAGGGATTCGAACTAAGGGGTGGTAGGGGAAAACTTTCCCCTACTTGTAGAGGAGGTTTTCCTAAGAACCTGAAGGTTCTTAGGAGCGCAACCCGAAGAGGTGAGTAGTGAGATTCTTTTGGAGTGTACAAAAATATCCAACAGGATATTTTTTTGATAGTTTCTTGAATAGAACTTATAAATAAAATTTTATAAATTATATGTATTATCTATGTTTATGAAATGCACAATTATAATATAAAAACATACTAAAAAATCAGTTTATTTTAATAGTCTAGAAATGCATCTATACGAGGAGAATTTGTAAGTTATACACAAGTCTAATATAAAAAAAATTAATAAATATGGTATAATTAAATTCGTAAGATTATTTATTAATTATTATTTATATAATTCATAGCATATGCAAATGAAAAAAACTTTGGCAAAAGCAAAAGGTTTCACTTTAATCGAATTGCTTTTGGTAATCGCAATTATTGCGATTTTGGCTCTTTTAATTTTTGTAGCGTTAGATCCTGCAACTAGGTTTGCAGACGCTCGTGATTCAAGAAGGTTCTCGGATGTAAATAATATTTTGACCGCAATTAAGGTTGACCAGGTGGATAATAAAGGTCCGTACCTAGCTAGTATTACTAGTGCGACAGCTTCCGAGGTTTATATGGTCGGTACTTGTACTACTGGAGCAACAACCACAGTAACAAATTATCTTTGTACAACAGAACCAACTCAAGATGCTTGTGCAGACTTAACCGGACTTGTGACAGATGGTTATTTAGGATCTATTCCTATAAGTCCTGATGGTACCGCAACATGGTCAGCTGCAAACACAGGATACACTATTGCAAAAGCTGCAAATGGGTCTGTAACTATTAGAGCTTGTGAAGATGAGAACACAACAGAGATTACTTTAACTCGTTAGTTTTCAAAAAACTTCAAAAACAAAAAACAAGCATAAGGCTTGTTTTTTGTTTTGTCTTATAAATTTAAATATTTTTTATTTTGTGGTATAATGTATGTATTATTATTTCGTTATTTTTTTATGAAAATTAAAGAGTACTTAGAAAAAAGAAAAGGTTTTACTTTAATCGAATTACTTTTAGTTATTGCAATTATTGCAATTCTGGCTCTTTTAATTTTTGTAGCTCTAAATCCTGCAAAGCGTTTTAAAGATGCAAGAGATGCAAGAAGATTTTCAGATGTAAATAACATTCTTCAGGCTGTTAAGGTGGATCAAATTGACAACGGCGGTACATACCTTACTACAATTACAAACACAACTGTTGGGCAGGTTTATCTTATCGGAACTTGTGTGACTGGGGCTACAGCTTCAAATGTGACAAGTTTTTGTACTACAGATCCAACACAGTCTGTCTGTGTGGATATTTCAGATATGGTGACACAGGGATACTTGGGCTCAATCCCTATTAGTCCAAATGGAGACGGTGCTTGGTCTGCATCTATTACAGGTTATACTCTGGAAAAATCATCTGCAGATCTTGTGACTATTCGTGCTTGTGAGCACGAGCTTAGCGCAGAGGTAGAGCTGAGTAGATAGGTAAAAACAAAAAACAAGCGTAGGTTGCGTTTGTTTTTTTTGTGTTATAATTTAAGAGTAAATATGAAAGATAAAAATAGAAAACAACTAAACCTGTATGAGTCCACGGCTTTGATAGTTAGTGGTACTGTTGGTGCTGGAGTTTTGGGGATACCTTTTGTTGTTGCAAAAGTTGGTCTTATGGTTGGTCTAGTCTATATAGTTGTGTTTGGTGTGCTTATGACAGGGTTAAATCTTTTAATTGGAGAGGTTTTGTCTAAGTTGAAAACTAATTTACAACTCGTTGGTTTGGCACGAAAGTATTTGGGAAGATTTGGTGAATTTTTAATGATGTCGTTGGTTTATTCTATGGCTTTTGGGGTGCTAGTTGTATATATAATAGGAGAAGGGCAAGCTCTTGCAACTTTGTTTGGTGGTAGTATTTTTATTTGGAGTATTTTATTTTTTGTTTTTGCAACAGCTTTAATTTTTGTTGGAATGGGCGTTATTAAAAAAGTTGAACTTATTACAAGTTTGGGTTTAATTTTAATTGTAGTTTTAATAGTTTTTTTAAATTTTTCTCATTTTGAAGTTCAAAATTTAGTATATGTAAATTGGAAGTTTTTATTTGTGCCTTACGGTGTGCTACTTTTTGCTTATAGTGGTTTAGCTACAATTCCAGAAGCAAAGAGTATTATAAAAGGAGATAAAAGAATTTTTAAAAAATCTATAATTTTAGCAGGATTAATAAATATCTTGATTTACTCTCTTTTTACTCTTGTGGTAGTGGGTGTGACTGGTGCAGACACTACAGAAATTGCAACAATTGGTTTGGGGTATAAAGTTGGTCCAATAATGTTGATTTTGGGTAATGTTTTTGCGGTTACTGCTATGGGAAATAGTTTTTTGCTTACCGGTCTTGCTCTCAAAGATTCGTTTATGTGGGATTTTAAAATGCCTAAATTACTAGCTTCCATTATTGTCTCCGTATTACCAATTATATTATTTTTGGCTGGAATAAGGGGGTTTATTCAGACAATAGATGTAATAGGAGGTGTATTTTTGAGTTCACAAATGCTTTTGGTTTTGTTGATTTATTGGCGTGCAAAACAACTCGGAGATCTTAAAACTGGTAGATTTAAGTTGCATCATGTCTTATTTTTAATTATAATACTTCTTTTAACTCTTTCTGGTGGTATTGTCTATAGTATTTTAAAGTGGTTTTAGATTTTATGACTACATTTTTTCAGGCATTTTTTTTAGGAATACTGCAAGGTGTTGCTGAATTTTTGCCAATTTCATCTTCAGGACATCTAATATTACTCTCTAATTGGCTTAACTGGTCTGATCAGGGGTTGTTTTTCGATGTTGTCCTGCATTTAGGAAGTTTACTAGCTGTTGTATTTTATTTTCGTAAAAAACTTTTATCATTGTTATTTTCTATTTTTGGAAAAACAGAAGATAACAAAGAAGAAAGGAGGTTTATTTTTCTGCTCGCTATTTCTACTTTACCAGCAGTATTGGTAGGTTTTTTAATAAAAGATTTTGTGGAAAATAGTCTAAGATCTGTTTTGGTTGTTGCTTTTGGTCTTATTTTTTGGGGTGGGGTATTGTGGTTTGCAGATTGGAAATCCAGACATCATAAAACACAAAAAACACACAATGACTTAAACTGGAAAGATACATTGTTCATAGGTTTTGCCCAAGCAATAGCTTTAATTCCAGGTACGAGCAGGTCTGGAATTACGATAAGTGCGGGACTTTTAAAAGGAATGAATAGGAAGGATGCGGCGAGTTTTTCTTTTTTGATGAGTATTCCTGTAATTTTTGGCGCAGGGCTTTTGACTTTTTTAGATATTACCAAATCTAGTTTAGAAACCATTTCTGTCTCTCATCTTTTTGTAGGATTTATATCAGCATTTGTAAGTGGTTTTTTTGCTATTTGCTTTTTGATGCGGTTTATACAAAAAAGAACTTTCAAAGATTTTGCAATTTATAGATTTGTATTGGGTGCTTTAATTTTAATTTTATATTTTGTTTAAAATATTTATGTCTAACAAAACAGTAACAGTAATAGGTGCAGGAAATATGGGTACAGCATTGGCCCAGGTAGTTGCAGAAAATGGATTTAATGTAAAAATATGGAATTGGGAAGGGGATATTGAGCCTTTGACTCAAATAGCTAGTTTTCAGGAAAATAGAAAGTATCTAAAAGGTGTAAAATTGTCAAAAAAAATAAAAGCTGAAAAAGACTTAGAAAAAGCAGTAAGTGGTGCGAGTATAGTTATTTTTGCACTACCCACAAATGTTATATTGAGTAATTTTAAAAAAACAATACCATTTTTAAATAAAAATTCTATTGTGGTTGATAGTTCGAAAGGTGTATGCCCTGACACTTTTGGATTTATTCCAGAGTTAATGAAAAAAAATAAAGAGTTTAAAGGAAGTGTCGTTGCAATTTCTGGTCCAGCTATCGCAAGGCAGATGGCAACAAGAAATTATACTTTTATGAATATCGCATCTAAAGATGAAAAAGCTATAAAAGTGGTGAGTTCAGTTTTGCAAAATGATTTTTTAAAACTATATCCAACTTCTGATATTGTTGGTGTGGAGTTGGGTGGTTTTACAAAAAATGTGTATTCAATAATTCTGGGTATTTGCGATGGTCTTGGATTTAGTGAAAATACCAAAGCTGTTTTTGTTGTGTTAGCTTTAGAAGAGATGAGTATATTAAATAAGGTATTTTTTGGAAAAGATGATAGTGTTTACAGTTTTGCAGGAATTGGAGATTTAATAACTACAGGATTTTCAAAAGAAGGTAGAAATAGAAGTTTTGGTGAAGCACTTGGAAAAGGTATGTCTCCAAAGTATGCTATAAAAAAAGTTGGACAAACTGTGGAAGGTGTTTCTGCAGTAAAAGCACTTTTGAGTATTACAAAAACAAAAAAAATAGAATTACCTCTGGCAAAATTGGTTTCAAAGTGTGTAAAAACTACAGGAAAGATAAAACAAAAAAAACTGATAGACATGTTTTTAAAAAAGATTTAGTATGGAATTGAAGAAAGTTTTACAGGAAATTCAGAAAGTGGGGAAGGTTTATGTTGTTGGCGGGTTTGTTCGTGATCTACTTCGTTTCTTAAAAGATAATCCAAATGGTAATTTTACACAACTTAAAACAAAAGATGTGGATTTTGTTGTTTTGGGAAGTGGTGTTGAGTTTGCAAAAAAAGTAGATAAAGTTATGGGTGAGGTTGGGTCTTTGGTTTTGTTTGAAGATTTTGATACTGCTAGATATGTATTTGATAATGGTTTGGAGTTGGAGTTTGCTGGGGCTCGAAGCGAAGAATACAAAGAGGATACACGCAAGCCAAAAGTTGTATCTGCAACTTTAGAAAGCGATCTGTCTAGACGAGATTTTACAGTAAACGCTATGGCTTTAGGTGTTGCAGATTTGTTGGTTGGAAAGATTGAAAATGTAGTTGATAATTTTAATGGAATTGCAGACTTAGAAGGTGGAATTTTAAAAACACCAATAGATCCAAATAAAACTTTTTTTGATGATCCACTTCGTATGATGCGAGCTGTTCGATTTTCTGCGCAGCTTGATTTTGAGATTGAAGAAGGAACTTATAGAGCGATAGAAAAAAATGCAGAAAGGTTAAAAATAATTTCAAAAGAAAGGATAAATGAAGAGCTTTTTAAGCTTCTTAAAACAAAAGAACCTTCAGTTGGTCTTTGGGCTCTTTATAATACAAAACTTTTTAATTATTTTTTACCAGAAATAAATGATTTGTATGGTGTCGAAGAAGTTTATGGGCAAACCCACAAAAATAATTTAGCACATACATTTAAGGTTGTGGATAACATCTCTAAATATACTGATAATGTAATGTTGCGTTTTTCGGCACTTATGCACGATATTGGTAAGCCAGGAACAAAAAGATTTACAAAAGGTAGAGGTTGGACATTTGATGGGCATGAAATGCTTGGTAGAAAAATGGTGTGGAACATAGGGAGGCGACTTAGAATGAAAAAAACAGACATTGCTTATACTGCAAAACTTGTGCGTTGGCATCAACACCCAATAAGCCTTATGGATGACAAAATTACAGACAGCGCGGTGCGTCGTCTTATTGTAAATGCAGGTGAAGAGTTGGAGGATTTATTGAAATTAGGAAGAAGTGATATTACCACAGGAAATCCATCAAAAAAAGAGCGCAGACTTAAAAACTACGATTTCTTGGAAGAGAGAATTGAAGAGGTGTTAGAAAGAGATAAGTTGAGAGCTTTTCAGTCTCCAGTTCGTGGAGAGGAAATTATGGAGCTGTGTTCATTAAAACCAGGTCCAACGGTCGGTAAGATAAAAGAGGCGATAGAGACAGCTATTTTGGATGGGGTTATCCCAAACGAACACGAGCCAGCACAAAAGTATTTTTTAAGTATAAAAGACGAATATTTAAAAGATGTTGAAGATTGGGAAAAAACTTAAACTTTTGTGGTATACTTTAAAAATAAAAGCTTTATAAAATATGTTAATTTCCATTTGGAACGACCTACTATATAAACCATTGTTTAATTTTTTGATTTGGGTTTATAACAATTGGACAAACCAAAATCTTGGATGGGCGGTTGTAAATGTGACAATTTTGCTGCGTATAGCATTATTACCATTTACTCTTGTTAGCGAAAGAAATAGAGTTAGAAACGAGGTTTTAATAAAAGATGTGAAGGCTGTACAGAAAAATGTTCACATGGATTCTATTACAAAAAAGCAAGAGATAAGAAAAATGCTTAAACTTCGCAGAGTTCAGCCGTGGGCAAAGGCCGTTGTTTTGGGTATACAAGCAGTAGTTTTAATTTTGATTTATCAGGTTTTTCTGCGTGGTATTACAGGAGATAAAATTGCAAAGTTTTTGTATCCTTCTGTGGAGTTACCAGGAGATATAAATACTATTTTTTTTGGTTTTGAGTTGGGTATGAACCATAGTTTTTTTTGGTCTGCACTAGTTGGAATGTTGTTATTTTTTGAAATTTATAGGAAATATAAAAAATTAAAACTAAAAGTTAGAAAAAAAGATTTAGCTTACTTCTTCTTGTTTCCATTTTCAGTATTTCTAATTTTATGGTTTTTACCAATGGTGAAAGCACTTTTTGTCTTGACATCTCTGCTATTTTCTGTTATTGTACACCAGTTTACTAAAGTAGTTTTTACACCAAAAAAGATGGAGGACAGTTAGTAAATTTGTTAGAAAAATAGTTTAAAATAATATTATGTCTCAAGAAGAGTCACTAGATAAATTAATGTACTCATTTGTAATGGAAGATGTCCTAAAAGGCTTCTTTATTTATGTACCACCTGGATATGTTGCATGTGTTTATGATCTTGGTCGTGGAGTATTGAAAAAGGTTTTGACTCCAGGATTACATTTCAAAATACCATTTTGGCAAAAAGCCAAGCTTTTTAATACACAAACTTTGGAGTATGGAATTTCTCGTAAATTTAACCCAGAGCATGAAAAAGCAATGGGAGATATTCCAATATCGGCTGTCACAAAAGATGCAAAACGCATTGCTTTTGAGGGAACAATTCTACTTCGTTTGGATATTCAACAAATCCCATCTTTGTGGCAAACAATAGGAGAAGATTTTGTAATAAAAATAATTCGTCCAACTGTAAGAAGTCGTATTCGAATGGTTGCAAGTAAATTTACACAAGAAGAAATAGTAGGTGTAAAAAGAGATGAGGTTGAGACAGAATTAAAAAATGAAATAGAAAGAATTTTTTACCCTCGTGGAATTTTTGTGGAAAATATACTTTTAAGTGAAATTGGAAGTGTAAATGAATACAAAAAAATAGCAGAATAAAACACACAAAAATAAAAAAAAGACGCTGAGCGTCTTTTTTTGTTTTTAATAATTTTTTATTCACAATTCCCAATTTGATATTATTGTAATTAAAAGATATAATTAAAAGATTAATAGAGATTTTTATTTATTTTTATATATGATAGCTAAACCTAAAAATAATTTTTTGTATAGAAAATTATTCTTTTTTATTTTTTTATTTTTATTTTTTTCACTAATTCCTACGGCGTCACAAGCAGCCACCAAATATTGGATAGGAACTTCTGGAGGAAATTTTTCTGCTGACACAAATTGGTCCACCACAACCGGTGGGGCAAATGATACTACTCATCCTGTTTCTGGAGACACAGCTATTTTTGATGGTGGAGATGTGGACAATGCAACTATTGATGTTGATTCTACTGTTACAACTTTTCAAATAGATGCTGGTTATTCTGGGACTATTACTGTTGCAACAGGTGTTACGCTTACTACTGGAAATTTTACACAAGCTGATGGCACATTTAATGCAGGGGATACGATTATTGATATTAATGGATCTACTACAATTTCAGGAGGTACATTTAATATGCAATCTTCAGTATTCGAACCATATAATAATTTCGTTTTCTCAGGAGGTACTTTCGATGGTGGAACAGGAACTATGATATTCCAGTATAGTTATGCAGATCTTACAATTTCAGGTGGAACTTTTACATTCCCAACCGGAACAACAACTATTACAGACGATTTAACTATTGGAGCTGGTGCTACTGTATATGAAAATGGCACAAATTTGATAATGACTTTTATAACTAGTGCTGTTTTAAATGTTCCAACAACTTTTACTTTTACAAACCTTACAATTGCTGGTGGAAGCGGTCAGCGGTTAGCTATTTATACTGGTGACACTGTAATAGTCTCTTCCACTCTTACGCTTATAGACGGAGAGCTAGATGGCACTGGAGTTTTAGAATTTACAGGTCCTGGGAGTGGTTTTTCTTTGGCTACAACATTTGATGGCGGATCTTCTGCATCATCTGGACAGCTTAAGATATCAGGAGTAGAAACAAGAAATATTATACTTGATGCAAATGTTAAGCTTCCTTTACTTAGATTGGACGCAGTAAACACAACAATAGAATTTTCTGGAGTAGCGTCTACAACTTTTGAAGGTTATTTATATTTGGATGCTGGTACTATAAATGCAAGCTCTACGGATATAAGCTTTAAATCTATTATAATGACAGGAGGAACTTTTGATGCACAAAACTCAAATTATTTGGATATTAATGGCTCTACCACTATATCAGGTGGTATTTTTAGTTTACAAAGTGCATTAATGGAAAGTTATAACACTTTAACAGTTTCTGGAGGAACTTTCGATGGTGGAACAGGAAATCTTACAATTCAATATACATATGCAAATCTTACAATTTCAGGAGGAACTTTTACATTCCCAACAGGAACAACAACTTTAAAAAGAAATTTAACAATTGGTGCAACTGCTACTGTTTATGAAAATGGAACTACATTATATTATACTCATTCAATATCAGCAACTATAGATGTACCAACAACTTTTACTTTTACAAACTTTATAATTGATGGAAGTACTAATCAAACAGTGAGCATGGCTTCAGGAGATACATTAGTAGTTTCTTCTACTTTAAATTTAGTTGATGGTGCTTTGGATGGTTCAGGTACTTTTGAATTTATAGGTCCTGGAAGTGGATTTTCTATGGCCACTACATTTGATGGTGGAACAGGACTTCTCAAAATAACAGGAACAGACACAAGGAATATAATAATTCCAGCAGATGTCGATATGCCTAAATTTACACTAAACGCAACGAATACAACAATAGAATTTTCTGGTGTAGCTTCTACTACTTTTGAAAGTACTTTAAATTTAGAAGCTGGAACAATAAACGCAAGTTCTACTGACATTGTGTTTAACGGTGCTTTTACAATGACAGGAGGAACTTTTGATGCTCAAAATTCAAACTATTTGGATTTTAACTCCTATGCTATAAATATCTCTGGTGGAACTTTCAATATGCAAAGTGCATTAATGGAAAGTTATAGGGCTTTAATAGTTTCTGGAGGTACTTTCGATGGTGGAACAGGTGATCTTTCAATCACATATATTTACGAGGGTCTTTTTATTACAGGCGGAACTTTTACATTCCCAACCGGAACAACAAGTCTTGTTTACAATCTTACTATTGGAGCTGGTGCTACTGTTTATGAAAATGGAACTACATTATATTATACTCATTCAACATCAGCAACTATAGATGTACCAACAACTTTTACTTTTACAAACTTAACAATAGAAGGAGATAGTGGTCAAACAGTCACTATTGCTTCAGGAGATACATTAGTAGTTTCTTCTACTTTAAATCTTATTGATGGTAGGATGCCTGGTAATATATTAGAATTTACTGGAACAAACTTTTCAATGGCCAGCACATTTGACAATTTAGATGTGGCCACATTCAACCTAACGGGAACCCAAGATCAGACAATAGATTTAACAGGAGTGGAAGATAAAATAAATTCAGATATAAACATAAATAAATCATCAGGAACTGTCACATTAAATTCTGGTTTAACAATGGATTATGCGAATACAGATTTAAACATAATAGAAGGAACCTTAGACCTAAACGGAAATACTTTAATAGTAAATGGATCTTCTGGAACAGTAGTGGTACAAGATGGTGGAATTTTAAAAATGCAAGGTGGTGAGACTGTTACAACAAACGCAACTTATCCTAGTTTTAGCTCTGGAAGTTCAGCTATATTTTATGGAGCTAGTTCATACACTCTTCCAAGTTTTTCAACTTTTTATGATGTTTCTTTCACAGGAGGTGGAACATATACATTCAATACGAGTACGGTAGCTACAAGCACAATGACAATTAGCTCTGGAACAGTCGCATTAAATGGAAATAATTTAACTGTTTCAAGTACATTTAGCAACGATGGAACACTTCGTATTCAAGGAGGTGAGACTGTAACACTTACAAATGACACAGATTCAGGAACAGTAGAATATGTTGGAAATGGTGATGCAAGTTCAGATGCTTATTCTACTTCTATTGTGGATTTTTATGATATTTCTATAAATTTTACAGATTCTGGAGATAGTTTGGCTCCGAGTGTTGCAACAACAAATATAAATAATGATATAACTTTGGCATCTGGAATATATTCAGCAACTGGAACATTAAATATAACAGGAGACTTCCTAAACACAGGAGGTACACTTACACCAAACTCAAGTACGGTAGACTTTGTTGGCGCAAGCCAGACAATTTCTGGTGCAAATACTTTTTATAACCTAACTAAAACAGACTCATCTGCAAACACTTTTACACTTCCAGCTAGTACGACCACAACAGTAAATGGAACTCTAACTTTGGCAGGAACATCTGGAAATCTTTTGAGCCTAAGAAGTAGTAGCTCTGGAACACAGACAAAGTTTGATCCAAAAAGTACAACGAGCGCACAATATCTAGATGTAAAAGATAATAATAACTTAAGTAGTACACAAATAGTATGTACAACCGGTTGTAGTGATTCTGGAAATAATACTCGTTGGCAGTTTGATTATGAGATTAATTTTTCTGCAACCACAGCTTCTGGAGATGAGGGAACAACAGCAGTCTCTGTCTTAATTTCTTCAGATCAAAGTGTAGTAAGTGATGTCTCAGTAGATTATGCAATAACAGGAGGAACAGCAACAGGAAGTGGAACAGATTACACACTTTCTAGCGGAACGGCTTCAATTACAAATGGAAACACAACAACTTCTTTGAGTTTGGTTGTAGTAGATGATGACTTGGTTGAAAATGATGAAACTCTAATAATAACAATATCAAACCCTGTTGGAGGTTCGCTAGGTTCTACTACAACTTACACATATACAATTACAAACAATGATACAGCAGGAGTTACAATCTCTCTTTCGTCTGTTTCTGTGACAGAAGGGTCAACAACTGACACATACACTGCGGTTTTAGACGCACAACCTACGGACGATGTAACTGTGTCAGCCGCACTATCAAACTCAGAAGTTAGTCTTTCTTCCTCTGACCTCACCTTTACAAATGCAAATTGGGATACAGAACAAACTGTGACAGTCACAGCTACAGATGATAGCGAGGTTGATGGCGAGACTACAACTATAATCTCAAACACATCTGCAAGCTCAGACTCTAACTTTGACAGCTTAACTATCGCAAGTGTAACCGCAACTATTACAGATGACGATGTTGCGTCTACCGGCGGTGGATTCTTTGCACCACCACCAACTCCATCCAAAACTCCAGCTACGGAAAGTGTATCGTCAGGATTATTATTTACAGAGTTTTTCCTGCAAGAAGAAAAATCTGCAGAAGTTGGAGCTTCTTTTCATAGTGTGTTTGTCTCTAGAATAGCAAAAGAGAGTATTACGGTAACAATTGAGTCAGACCCAATTATATTGAACCTAATAAAGGGTGTGAGTCAAAAAGTAGACACAAACAAAGATGGAGTTTTAGATTTGGAAATAGAGTATGCAGAGTTTTTAAATTATGATTCTGTGAAAATTAATCTAATAAATTTAACAGATGAATCAGAAATTTCTAATCCAGTTGTAATAAATTATGGAGCTTATACAACAGAGTCAAGAGATGTAACTATAACTTTTAACATATTAGATGCAGATAGAATGGCAGTTTCAAATTCAAAAGATTTTGCTGGTTCAGTATTTACACCATTTACCTCAAAATTAAACTGGAAACTGCCTTCTGGAAATGGAGAAAAAACTGTTTATTCTAAATTTCTTTCAAGCGGTGGAACAGCATCAACATATTTTGACACAATTCTGTTAAATGAGTTAAATACAGAAACTGAGACTGATACTCAAACAGAAAAACAAGGTTCAGACTGCAGTCTAAAAGAAGGTGGAGTATATAAAACACCAAACTCTTCTGCCGTATATCTTGTTACACCAGACTGTAAAAAAAGAGCTTTTAGTAGGGCAGATGTTTTCTACACATACTTTGACTCTTGGAATAATGTGGAGATAGTAGAAGAGAAAAGACTAGAAACAGTAGAAGATGACACTTTAGGTTTTATGCCTTGGGGTCCAAAATATGATCCAAAATATGGTGCTCTTGTAAAAATTACAACAGATCCAATGGTGTACCTACTTCTTGGTAATCAAAAATATTGGATAGACTCTGAAGAAGTATTTAATAAACTAAACTATAGTTGGAATTGGATAGAAGATATTGACCCAAGACTTCTCAATAAATACACAATTGGTGAGATAATAGATTATACAAATCGCCATCCAAACTACACACTTGTTAAATATGAAAATAACCCAGAAGTATTTAGGCTAGAGCCAGACCTAACAGACCAGACAAAACAAGTAAAAAGACATATTAAAAACGAGGAAGCCTTTAGTAGATTGAATTTTAGGTGGGATAGAATAGTGACGATAAAAAATGATGAAGAATACGAAATAGGAAAAGAGTTAAAATAAAAACATAAAAAACCCGCGAAATGCGGGTTTTTTTATGTTTTTATTAATAATAGAGTTTGTAAAATACTCTATTATTATTTTTTCTTGACACTAAAAAATAGATGTGATATATTATCACTCAATAGGTTAGAGTGATAATATATGAAAGAAAGAAAGAAAAAATTACTAAAACTTATCATAGAAAATTATATAAAAACTGTAGAGCCAGTTGGATCTAAATTCTTAGCAAACAGCGGGAGTTTGGATGTAAGTGCACCGACAGTTCGAAATGAGATGCGAGAGCTTGAATCTGAAGGATTTTTGACTCATCCTCATACTTCTGCAGGAAGAATTCCTACAGAAAAAGGGTATAAGTTTTATGTTGAGAATATAATAAAACCAGTAGGAATTGGTGAGTTTAAGGAAGTGTTGGAAAAAAGTGAAATAGTGAATTTTGAAGGTTGCGATAGGGTAAAAAAAATAGCTCAAGAGGTTGCAGAATTTTTAAACAATGCCGTTTTTGTGGCTTTTAATAGTAATTCTGTTTACTACACAGGAATTTCCAATTTATTTTCACAGCCAGAATTTAAAAATCATATAAATACTCTAAACACATCTGTAATGTTTGATAAATGTGAAGAAATAGTTTATAATCTTTTGGGTAAAATAGAGCAGAATAAAACGAGTGTTTTAATAGGTAGAGAAAATCCGCTCGGCTCATCTTGCTCTAGTATTATTGCAAGATTTGGAGAAGAGGGTTTGTTTATATTGATTGGTCCAACTAGAATGGATTATGAGAAAAATATAGCTATATTAAAATTTTTGATTAGTAAATTATGAAAAAAGAAAAAATAATAAAACCTGCAAAAAAGAAAAGTAAAATACAGGAATATAAAAATATGGCTTTACGCGCGCAGGCTGATTATCAGAATTTGCAAAAGGAAGTTTCTGAGCAAAGAATTGTTTGGGCAAAGATGAGTAAGGTTCAAGTAATAGAAGATTTTTTACCAGTATTTGATAATTTTACAACAGCTTTTGCACATAAAGACAATTTGCCAGAAGACAAGAATTGGGAGAGTTGGTCAAAAGGAATTGGATTTATAATGAAACAGTTTGAAGATATTTTGACTCAAAATGGGATAGAAGTAATAAAAACTGTTGGAGAAGATTTTAATCCAGAATTTCACGAGGCTGTAAGTGAGGAAGATTCAGAAGAGTTTGAAAGTGGAAAAATTTTGAAAGAAGTTGGTGTTGGTTATAAGGTTGGCGACAAGGTTTTGAAAGTTGCTAGAGTGATAGTAAATAAATAAAAATATGTCAATAATGAAGTGGAGACCAATGTTAGATCCATTTGAAGAAATGGAAGAGATGATGAAGCGTTTTTTGCCAAATAGAAACCCTATAAATAGAAAGTCATTTATACCAGCTGTAGATGTCTATGAGGAGAATGGAAGGGTGGTTGTGGAAGCACCTTTGGCAGGGATAAATCCAAAAGATGTAAGTATTTCTGTGGAAGATAATGTTCTAACTATAAAAGGTGAGAGTAAAAAAGAGCATGAAGTGGATGATAAGAGTTATTATAGAAAAGAGGTAAGAATGGGTTCGTTTTTTAGGCAAATTTCTCTACCTTCTACTGTAAATAAGGAAAAGATAAGTGCAGATTTTAAAGATGGTGTTTTGAAAATAACCTGTCCAATAAAGGAGGAAAAAAAAGAAATAAAGAAAATTGATATTAATATTAATTAGTAAGTCTCTTGGTTGAAATTTTCAGCCAAGTCCTTAAAAATTAAGTAAAAGTACTATATGGGAAAAATTCTAGGTATAGACCTTGGAACAACTAATTCATGTATGGCCATTGTGGAAGGTGGTCAGCCAAAAGTTTTGGAAAGTAAGGAGGGCAACAGAACCACTCCGTCTGTGGTCGCAGTATCAAAGAGTGGTGAGCGTTTGGCAGGGCAACTTGCAAAGCGTCAAGGAACCACAAATCCACAAAATACACTTTATTCTATCAAGCGTCTTATTGGGCGTAGTATCAAAGATAAAGAAGTGGATGAAATTAAAAAACATGTGCCTTACGAAATCACAGCAGACGGTGAAAAAGTAAAGGTAAAAATGGGTGATAAAACTTATACTCCACAGGAAATTTCTGCAATGATTTTGCAAAAGTTAAAAGCAGACGCAGAAGAAAAATTGGGAGAAAAAATCACAGAAGCAGTTATTACTGTGCCAGCATATTTTGACGACTCACAAAGACAGGCAACAAAAGATGCAGGAGAAATTGCAGGATTGAAGGTGAGTAGAATTATCAACGAGCCAACGGCAGCAGCTTTTGCGTATGGTTTTGACAAGAACAATGACCAGCAGATTTTGGTGTACGATTTGGGAGGTGGAACATTTGATGTTTCAGTTCTAGATATTTCTTATGACAAGGAAGACAACAATTCTACAGTGGAGGTAAAATCAACAAGTGGTGATACTCATTTGGGTGGAGACGACTTTGACCAAAAGATTATTGCTTGGATTATAGGTGAATTTAAGAAAAATGAGGGAATTGATTTATCAAATGATCCGCTTTCACTTCAGCGTGTAAAGGATTCAGCAGAAAAAGCAAAAATTGAGCTTTCTAGCTCTAAAGAAACAGAAATCAATGAGCCGTTTATTACAGTTGGGACAGATGGGCCAAAGCATTTGGTATTGAAATTGACTCGCGCTAAATTGGAAGAGTTGGTAATGGAGTTGGTAGAAAAAACATTTGAGCCAGTGAAAAAAGCTTTGAGTGATTCTGGATATGATAAGAAAGATATTGAAGAAGTGATTTTGGTTGGTGGTATGACTCGTATGCCGTTGGTACAGAAAAAAGTAGAAGAATTTTTTGGTAAAAAACCAAATGTAAGTATCAATCCAGATGAAGTTGTAGCTTTGGGAGCAGCAATTCAGGCTGGACAGCTTCAAGGTGATTTGGGCAAAGAGATTTTGCTTTTGGATGTCACTCCACTTTCACTTGGAATTGAGACAATGGGTTCTGTAATGACAAAACTTATTGAGAGAAATACAACAATTCCTACAGGAAAAAGTCAGATTTTCTCAACTGCAGCAGATAGTCAGCCAAGTGTGGAAATTCATGTTTTGCAAGGTGAAAGACAAATGGCAGGAGACAACAAGACTTTGGGAAGGTTTATGTTGGATGGAATTCCACCAGCACCGCGCGGAGTACCACAAATTGAGGTAAACTTTGACATAGATGCAAATGGAATTTTGAATGTTTCTGCAAAAGATAAGGCAACAGGAAAAGAGCAGTCAATTCGTATTGAGGCTTCCAGCGGTCTCTCTGACGAGGAAATAGAAAGAATGAAAAAGGATGCAGAAGCACACGCAGACGACGACAAAAAGAAGCGTGAGCTAATTGACGCAAAAAATACAGCTGATACAATGGTGTACACAACTGAGAAAATGATGAAAGATGTGGAAGAGAAGAAAATTGAACTTACAGACGATGAGAAAAAAGGTGTAGAAGCATCACTTGCGAAGTTGAAAGAGGTAAAAGATGGCGATGATTTGGAAGCTATTCAAAAAGCGTCTGATGATTTGGCAACTGCTGGACAAGCTATTGGAACAAAAATGTACCAACAAGAACAGGCTAAAACGGAAGCAGACGCAAAAGCTGAAACTTCAAAAACAGAAGGAAAAGAAGAAAAGAAAGAAGAAGGTGAGACAATTGAGGGTGAAGTAGTAGACGAAAAGAAATAATCGTCATAAAACATCCGAACCCTGAGTACTGCTCGGGGTTCGTGGTTTTAAAATAAATTATGTCAAAAGATTATTATAAAATTCTAGGAGTGGAGAAGAGTGCAACGGATGATGAAGTGAAAAAGGCTTTTCGTAAGTTGGCGCACAAGTTTCATCCGGATAAAAAAACTGGGGACGAGGCTAAATTTAAGGAGGTAAATGAGGCTTACCAAGTTTTGGGTAAACCAGAAAAAAGACAAAAATATGATCAGTTTGGGTCTAATTTTGATCAGCAAGGTGGATTTGGTGGTGGAGCTGGTTGGGAAGACTTTATGAATGCTTCTCGCGGACAAAGTGGAGGGGGATTTCAGTTTGATTTTGGAGATATAGTGGGAGACTTGTTTGGATTTGGAGGAAATAGAAACAGAAAAGGAAAAAGAGGAAAAGATATTCAGGTTGATATTGAGATTAGTTTTGAAGACGCAGTTTTTGGAATTGAAAGAGAAATAAATTTAACAAAAAATAATAATTGTGATGTTTGTGCTGGAAGTGGTGCAGAACCCGGTTCAAATATAAAAACTTGTAGAGAGTGTAATGGACAGGGACAAGTTTCTAGAGTTCAACAGACAATTCTGGGTGCCATACAAACAAATGCAGTTTGCTCAAGCTGTAATGGTGTGGGGGATAAGGCAGAAAAAGAATGTAAACACTGCAATGGTCGTGGTTTTGAAAAAAGTGCATCAAGCTATAAATTCAAAATTCCTGCTGGGATAAGTAACGGTGAAACTATAAGAATCTCTGGAAAAGGGGAGAACTTAGGTAAAAATGCGACTTCTGGAGATTTGTATGTGGTTGTGCATGTTAAATCTCACAAAGAATTTAAAAGGAGTGGGGCAGATATTTATTCTAATTTGACTGTAAATTATCCACAGGCAGTTTTGGGTGAGACAGTAGAGGTAAACACAGTGGATGGCAAGAAAAAAGTGGTAGTACCATCTGGAACTCAGTCTGGACAGCAAATTCGTTTGAGAGGTTTAGGTGCACACAGATTAAATAGATCTGGAAGAGGAGATCACTTTTTGAAGGTAATTGTAAACATTCCAAAAAGAGTAAGCAGAAAAGCGAAAAAGTTGTTGAAAGAATTGGAAAGTGAATTGTAAAATTAATTTATTTGAAAATAAAAAGACCCCGCAATTTGTGCAGGGTTTTTGATTTATGGAAGGTCTGAAAGTTCTATTTCTAATCCTTCTGCTTTTAGATAGTAATAATCCATTTGAAGTTGAACCCTTCTTTTTGTTATTGCAAGTTTTATTCTTTGTTTTGCAATACTATTTCCAATAGGGAAGTCACAACATTTTAGGCAAAATTCTCCAACATTTAGTGTTATTGTTGGTGTAAAAGGTTCTAAATTATCACAAGATTTACAAAATGGAGTTTCTTCAAACTTTACTTCTTTTGGAATTTCAGTATCTTGAATAGGATTTTCAGAAACATCTTTGTCAAAATCTGTTTTTAAGGGGAACAATGTATTGAATAAATAAGTTTTTTTTGCTTCTATTCCTAATATTTTTCCTAAATCTTTTTCCATCTTTACTCTTATTGTGTACAGATCACTCAAATCCATAAACATTAAATATAGTGCTGGGTTTGTGTTTGGATCACAATTTATCTCAATTACCTCTTTTTCAGAATGAGTAGGTAAGAGGTTTTGTGTTTCTGTGTTATCAAAACTAATTTCGTACAAATATGTTAGTTTTTGGAATTGTTCTTGGCTAAAAATAGCAAAAATTTTAAAATCCTCGGTAAAAATTAATGATTGATTTAGTGGATCACTTTTTTTATCTTTTGCGCTAAGTGCAATAAGAATTTGTAATTTTTCCATCTTTCACTCCGTTGTTTGTAAAGGTCGACTGAGTATAGAGTATCTAAAAAAGTAGATTTAGTCAATAAAAAACCCTACATTTTTGTGTAGGGTTTATTTTTTATGGTCTACATACCTCATTGTTGAAAAATTTATCTAACTCATGTTTTTTGTTAAAAATAATACTTTCAACATACATTTCTATGAATTTTAATAAAAATCTTGGTTTATTTCCTAAAACCATAGTGATTAAGATTAAAAAAGATAAAATTTCTAAAGTTATATTAATGGGTGTATTTAATAGCTTTTGAATTTTTTCAAACTTGTCTTCTGTATTTGAGATCTGCTCGCTAATTTTTAAAAGTCTTATAGCAAGCACTTTTGGTGAGATTATTGGTAAAATTTTCACTTATCTTCTCCTAGTTTGGGTATAAAAGAACATTAAAACAGTATCATATTTTTTTTGTTTTGTCAACTTAGATTGACAAAATAGTAGATTTTTGCTAATGTGTTTTGTAGGAGGTGAAAGATGAGAAATGTAACTTTTGTTCTGTTCGCGATCTTTATATTTGGTTGTTCGTCCGCAAATTTGTACTATGAGGTTGACATTCCAAAAGAGCAGTTTTATAATTATGAAGGTACAAAATTGATAATTGTAGATAGTCATAATACAAATGCTGGGTGTAGTTTTAATTGGGAGGCTAGTGTGCCTTTTTTATTTCTAAATCCAGATTATTTGAAAAGATTTCCAAAAGAGTTTCAGTGGTTTGTTTTTTTTCATGAAGTGGGGCATCACGCTTTAGGGCATACAAATTATGTGCCAGACGATTTTATAAGTGAAGATGTGTACCAAGAACAGATGGTATATTTTGAAATTGAGGCTTCAAAGTTTTCTTTGTTTATTTTACATAAAAAATTCGATTATTTGGATAATGAATTTGATATAATTTTTTATTATATGCCCAAAGAGTTAGATTCTGTTTTAGTCGTTTTAATGCAAGAGTTTAGGGATGCTGGTTTTAAACAGCTTTAGTAAAAATATAAGATGCAATTTTTTTTGCATCTTTTTTATTGTTATAATGTAAGTGTAGTTTATATAATTTAAAATATGCCAAAACAAAAAGTAAAAATTATTCCTATTAATAATTTTATTCTACTCTCTCTTATAACTTTTGGAATTTACGAATTAGTTTGGTTTTATAGGGGTTGGAAATTATTAAAAAATAAAAAGAAGATGAATATTAATCCTTTTTGGAGAGCTTTTTTTTCTCCTTTTTATGCTGGAGATTTTGCAAAGAATTTCCAAGAATTTTTAAAAGATAAAGATTTAAAAATAGAAAAATCCGATTCAAAAAATATAGGTATGATTTATTTTATATTGTCAATTTTATATATCTTACCAAATCCTTTTTGGATGATTTCATTTTTTACTTTTATACCGTTACTACCTTTGGTAAAAAATATGAATAGATTTTATAAAGTAGAAAATCCAAAATTAAAACCTAAAAAATTTAACTGGCTGCAGAAAATTTTAGTTGTAATTGGTGTTGTTTTTCTTATTATTATATTTTTTGGAAATTTATCTTAACTTAAACTTATTTTTATTAAAAAACAGTCAAAATTTTGACTGTTTTTTTGTTTATTTTTGTTGATCAAGAATTTTATTCACCCAAGCGTCTGCTTCTTTGTTGAATTCTCTTCGAATGTGTTTTATTTCCACTTTTTTGAATTCTTGCATTGCATTCCAGCCTTCTACAAAAAGTTTTTGTAGTGTCGGTTCTTTCACTTTCCACTCTCTTTTCATTTGTTTTTCTAATAGCTGACTATCCACAAGTGATTCTACCTCGGTTGCTCCGAGTATCTTTGCTTTTTTTAGACCAGAGATAAAAGCAGAATACTCAGCAAAGTTGTTTGTTTGTTTTCCTAGATATTCACCATATTCTGCAACAATTTTCCCTGCTTTATTTTTTATTACAACTCCTGTTGCAGATGGACCAGGATTTCCTCTTGCTCCACCGTCTGAATAAATTTTTAATTTCATAGTATAATATAATTATGTAGTTTTTCTAATGTCGATTATAGTTCTTTGTAGTTCTGTTGTTCCATTCCACTCATTTATCCCAAGTTCAAAAACTATGTCTATTTTATCACCAATTCGTAAAATTTGACACCAATCTTTTTCTTTTCTACCACATAAATTCCAACCAACTACTTTAAAAATTCTTTGGGATCTGTGTTTTACCATTAGTCGAACATGTTTTCCACCTTTTCCCATTTGTTGTATGTGTGTAATTGTAAGTTCGTTTGCAAGGTATTTTGGTTTTTCATTGTCTTTTCCAAAAGGTTCAAATCTTTGGACATAATTGTACATATCCCAGTCCAATTTTTCCAAATCTACTTCTGTGTCAATTTTGATTACTTTTCGTCTATCTTTGTCTCCTGTTTCTAGGAAATATTTTATTAAGCTATTTTGAAAATCTTCTACAATATCAATGTGTTTTAAGGTGAATCCACAAGCCATAGGATGTCCGCCAAATTTAACAAAAAATTCTGGCATTTTTTGCATAGCTTCTATCATATTGAAGCCTGTGATACTTCTCCCAGAACCAACCAGAGATTGAGTATGAGATACAACGAGTGCAGGTCTATTGTATTTTTCTTTCAATTTGCTTGCAACAAGCCCAACTAGTCCGCTAGACCAATTTTTTCCAATTACACATAAAACTTCTTTGTCGTATTGTTCTTTTTCTACAATATGAAGTGCGTCTTTTAAGATAATTTCTGTTTCTTGCCTTCTATTTTTATTGTGAGTATCCAATAAATAGGCTAAGTCTACAGCATTTGTTTTACTTTTTGTTTTTAATAAGTCAAAGGCAATTTTTGGGTGTGAAATTCTTCCGGCAGCATTTATTCGAGGTGCTATATAAAAACCAATTGTTTCTTCTGTAATTCTTTTTTTCAGTTTTCCATCTACTTCTGCAATCCTTGCTTCTACATATAATTTTTGAAGTCCAGCTCTTCTTGTTTTGTTTAGTACGAGTAGTCCATATTTGGTTAAAGTTCGTGATTCTCCTTTCAAAGGGACCATATCGGCAACTGTGGCAATCGCGACCATATCAAGTGACCATTTTTCAAATGCTTCGTGTTTTTCTCCATCTGGTAAGACTTCGTTTGTTTTTTTGTGGTGTTTTAAAAGTCCTTGTAGAAGTTTAAAAGCAACACCCGCACCAGCCAAAGTGTTATCTGGATATGTTGTGTTTTTTATACCGGGATGAATTACTGCAACTGCATCTGGTAAAATATCTGGAACTGTGTGATGATCTGTGATTATTGTATCTATTCCTAGTTTTTTTGCTTTTTTAACTTCATTTCTGTTACTTATCCCGCAGTCGCAAGTTATTATTAGGTTTACTTCATCTTTTGCAAATTGCTCAATATTTTTTATATTTAACCCGTATCCGTCATTTTGTCTGTGCGGTAAAAATACACTTACTCCTCCTCCCAATTTTTCAATTATAGAGTCTAAAAGTATTGCACTAGAAATTCCATCTGCATCGTAGTCTCCATATATTATTATGTTCTCCTTTTTTTCTATTGCTATAAAAATTCTATCCACAGCTTTTTGCATATCTTGAAACAAGAAAGGATCATGAACATTTTTGGAGTAAACAGGATTCAAAAATTCATCTGCCTCTTTGGTAGTTTTTATATTTCTATTGTAGAGGAGTGTGGAAACTAATTTTGGCAAAGCATTTAACTTCTCAAAAATATCCTCTGGAGTTTTTGGCATTATATCCCAATGTGTTTCCATAAAAAACAGACAATTTTAATTGTCTGTCTATTTTAGAACAAAAACTCAGATTAGTAAAAGACTGGCAAGATAGTAAAGAAAACCATACTTACAATCATTACAATACTTACGATTGTCCAGAATATTTTAAATGTTTTACTTTTGTGTTTCATATTTTTTAAAGTTAAAGTTGTTCTATCGCTTCGCTTGTTCGAAATGTTCTTTTCTTTTCCTATTCTAAACCTCCCGAACATTTGAAATTTTTGGACTAATTTATTTTCAAAACTTATGGTTTTCTGAGGATACAGAAAATAACGAATTTAGCGAACTGCGGTGAGTTAAATAAGTTTTAAAAAGAAATTAAGCCTAAAATTTTCAACCGTTCGGCACTTTTGATTATCTTTTGGTGCCAAAATGTAAGATAAGAGAATTTTGTTGTTATCGCTAAAAAAGAATATATTTAAATCAACATTTAAGGGATTTCTCACTTTAGTTCGAAATGACAGGAAAGTGAATATTTAACGCTTAAGAACTGCTAAATATGCTTCTGTTGGAATATCTACTTTACCTTTTCCCATTGCGAGCATTCTTTTTTTACCTTTTTTTTGTTTTTCTAGTAGTTTGCGTTTTCTTGTGACATCCCCACCATAAAGTTTTGCTGTCACATCTTTGCGAAGTGCACTAATTCTTTCTGCTGCAACTATTTTTCCACCAATTGCGGCTTGAATTTTTATGACAAATTGCTGTTTTGGTAGTGTGTCTCTTAGGGATTTTACAATTTGTTTTCCAATTTTATGTGCTTCTCCTTCCCACACAAGTGTGGAAAGTGATTCTACTGGTTCTTCTGAAACTATAATATCTAGCTTCACAACATTTGCTTTTTCGTAGTTTTTTAGCTCGTAATTTAGTGAAGCATAACCACTTGTCACTGTTTTTAGTTTATCATAAAAATCCGTGATAAGCGAAGCTAATGGCATTTCATAGTGAAGCATCGCACGATTTTGATTTCCTGCACTTAGGTATTCTGTATTCAAATACCTTCCTTTTCTATCAGAAACAAGACCCATTACATTTCCAATATAATTGCTTGGTGTAATTATATCCACAACCATCCAAGGTTCTTTTATATATTTTATTTGTGTTCTGAGTGGAAGATCTTGAGGACTTTTGATAATAATATTATCGCCAGATGTTTTGTAAACTTCGTACGCAACACTTGGAACCGTGACTATAATATGAAGACCAAACTCTCTTTTTAGTCTTTCTTGGAAAATATCCAAATGAAGCATTCCTAAAAAACCACAACGAAAACCAAAACCTAAAGCTTGGGAGTGTTCAGGCTCATAACTTAAAGCAGAGTCACTCAATTTCAATCTGTCCATTGCATCACGAAGAGTAGAATAGTCATCACCTTCTTTTGGAAAAATTCCAGCAAAAACCATTGGTTTTACTTCTTTATATCCAGGTAGTCCTTCAATGGAACCTTCTTTTTTGAATGTAATTGTATCTCCAACGCGAACACTTCCAATATCTTTTATTCCTGTGACCACAAAACCAATTTGTCCATTTTCTAATTTTTCAGATGGTGTAAGCTCTGGAGAATAAAAACCAGTTTCCAAAACTTCTGCTTCATTTTTTGTTCCTATAAATTTCAATTTATCCCCTTTCGTCATCTCACCATCAACAACCCTAACAGAAGCTATAACTCCGCGGTAATCGTCGTAAGTTGAGTCAAAAATCAATGCTCGAAGTATTTTTTCTTTTAGTTCTGTTTTTGGGCTTGGAACTTTTTCTATAATTTTATCTAAAATTTGCTCAACACCTTCTCCTGTTTTTGCTGAACATTTTAAAATATCTTCTTTTCTGCAACCAATAAGATGTATAATTTCTTCACTAACTTTTTCCACATCTGCATTTGGCAAGTCTATTTTGTTTAAAATTGGAATAATTTCCAAATCTTGCTCCATTGCAAGGTATAGATTTCCAATAGTTTGAGCCTGCACGCCTTGCGATGCATCTACCAAAAGAATTGCACCCTCTACCGCAGCAAGAGACCTAGAGACTTCGTATGTGAAGTCTACATGCCCAGGAGTGTCGATTAGATTTAGTGTGTGATTTTTAAATTGCATTCTCACAGGTTGAAGTTTGATTGTTATTCCACGCTCTTGTTCTAGCTCCATTGTGTCTAATATCTGAGTTCCTGTCCTTCTTTTATCTATTGTATTTGTGATCTCCAAAAAACGGTCTGCCAAAGTAGACTTTCCATGGTCAATATGTGCAATTATGCAAAAGTTTTTTATCTCATTCATATATTTTAAACTAATACTATTTTTTTACAAAAAATATGGAATTTTATTACTAAAAAAGTATATAGTAGTAGTCCTTATGTTATCCTATTTTTACATAAAAATCAAGGGCTTGACTTGACAAAAGTGTTTTTTTGTGATAGGATTTATTGATAAGTTCTTTTATTTTTACAAAAAAGGAGGAAAAAATGAAAAAAAATAATAACAGAATTCCAGCGTTTCAGATGGTATTGGGAATTCTAGATTATTGTTTTTTGAAAATGATTGAGGGTGGATGTACTATTGATCCGCTTATCATAAGAGTGGAAATTTGTTTCGTTTTACTTGCAAATGTGCAAGATAATGAAACAGATTTCGATGTGCTTATCAGCGAGCTAGAATCACTTCTAGTTTTTACTGAAAAGTATAATTTTAGTAATTATGCTCAAAAGCTAAAAGATCTTTTGGAGCTTTTCAAAGAGGAGAAGGACGAGTGCTGATTCTAACCCTTGCGACTTTAACAGGTTGCAAGGGTTTTTTTTGTTTTTTAAACCTCGTCAGCCTCATTTATCTCGGCTTGGACATTTCTAAGTTTAAGCCACTTTTTGGTAAGACTACTTAGAATATGTTTTAATTCTGGTAATTTCAATAAATAGCATATTATAATATAAACAAATATTCCAGACATTCCTGCAAAAAACCCTTGAGCTAAAATTCCTTTGAAAGTAGTCATATTAAACATATTCGATAGAGGAGTTTTTAATACTTGAATTGTAATTGCCATCCAAAAAGCGGAAAAGATTATTTTATTTAAAGATTTTAAAATAACTACTTCTCCCAAACTTCCTAGTTTTAATTTTAAAAATAACCATAAAAATGAAAGTTGAATTATCATTGCTGCGGAAAAGGCTAAGGCCAAACCGGCAACTCCTAAAATATCTTTGAGGTAAATCCCCAAAGCTATATTTACGCCAGCTGCAATAAAACTAATTATAAACGGCGTCATTGTGTCTTCTAAAGCATAAAAAGTTCTGGCAAAAAGTGGAATTAGACATTGGGCAAAAAGTGAAAGTGTGAAAAATGCTAAAGTGTTTGCAGTTAAAATTGTGGCAGTCCAATCGAAAGCGCCACTTCCTAAAACTACGCGTACAATCTGAGCACGCAAAAGTAGGAATATAATAGTGAGTGGAATTATTAAAAACAATATTTGTCGAGTTGTAGAAGAAATATGTTGAGAAATTTCTTCTTTTTTATTTTTTGCTGCCAAATATGAAAGTGTTGGAAACGCAGCAATTGCAAAAGAGTAGCCGATAATTCCAATAGGGAAGTGTTGCAAGTTATTTGCGAAGTTGAAAATAGTAAGACTTCCTTCGGAAAGTGTGGAAGCAAGATAAGTAATTACTAAAATATGAAGTTGACTTGTGGCGAGTCCTAAAGTTCGTGGAACCATTAATTTTGCAATTTCTCGTACAAATTTATCTTTTAAGTTGAAGACAAATTTATACCTATAACCTTGTTTGAAAAAAGTGGGTAGTTGGATAAGTAAATGCATAAGTGCTCCAAGAATTACACCAAATGCCAAGCCAATCTCACCAAAAATAGGAACAAAAAATAAAGCACCAACTATAATTCCCAAGTTATACATTATTGGAGTTAGAGCATAAATAAAAAAAGATTTTGTGGCTTGCAAAACCCCACTTACAACACTACTAAGCCCAAGTAAAAATGGGCTAAAAAACATTATGCGGGTAAGTATTATTGTTAGTTTCAATTTTTCTCCGCTAAAACCAGGAACTAAGAGTGGTACTATTTGCGGTGTAAAAATAAAAAGAATTGTGCAGGTTATAATTAGTCCAAGTCCAAGAATATGAATTATTCCGTTTGTGACTTCCCAAGCTTTCTTTTTATTTTTTTCGTAAACTTTCAAAAATACTGGAATAAAACCAGCTGAAAGTGCACCGATAACTAATAAATTGTAAACTAAGTCTGGAATTCTAAAAGCTGCATAATATGCGTCTAATGTTGGGCCTGCTCCAAATTCGTGTGCAAAAATCCTGTCACGCAAAACTCCAATAATACGACTAACAAAAGAAGCTGATCCAAGTAGAATGGCAGCCCCAGTTATGCTTTTAATTTGACTAGAAAAAAGCCTGCGAATCATATTTGTGGTATATAGGTTATATTAGTCGTTTCTTTTTTAGAATAATTAGAATTGCAATTATAAAAGTTGCAAGACCTAAGAACATTAACCACACATAAAATGGATTGTGTGAAAAAGGGAGGCTGTCTATATTCATACCATAAATTCCAGAAAGTAAAGTAAGTGGAAGTAGTGCTACAGAAATAGCAGTAAGAGTTGCAACTACACGGTTTGTGCGACGAGCTATCAAAGATTCTACTGTAACATGTAATCCATCTACTGTTTCTTTGTAGTTTTCAATAATGGACCAGATTTTGGATAAAAAGTCATTTACATTGTCAAAATAAAGTGTAAGCGATTCATCTAAAAATGATTTTCTTGTGTGTGATAGGTTTGAGATTAAATATCTTTGCGGATCTATAATTCTACGAAAGTTTAATATATTTCTTCTGTGAATTGCTAACTCTTTTACGATTTTTCCGTCTGGTTCTTTGCTGAAAATTTCTTCTTCTAGTTTAGAAATTTGGCGACCCATATTGTTTAAAATAGGTTGTGAATTTGAAAAAAGTGATTCTAGTATTTTGTTTAATAAATATCCAGAACTTTTACTCATCCAGTCGGATTTTATTTTTCTGTTTCGCATACATCTAAAGAAGAAGTTTTTCATTTCTTTGGATTTTGTATGTTGAATAGTTATTAAATATCCATCTCCCAAAAAAACATCTATTTCTTGTGTGGAAATACTCTTTGAATGGGGTTGCCAAGTTGGAAATTGTAATACAACAAAAAGATAGTTTTTGTAAACATCTAATTTTGGAGTCTGTGCTTCACTCTGTAGGTCTTCCAAGTCCAAATGATGGAAATTATGATTTTCCATTAAGTATTTCAAAGCTTCTTCATCCACCTTGTCTATATTTATCCATGTTAGGTTTTTTTGTTTTATTACACGAATTGCCATATTATTTTGGAGTATTTATTATTTTTACAGAAAGTGACAGGTAGTCTGTTCCTTCTGTTTTTGGTGAATCATTTATAAAAAATAATCCGCTTACACCTTCTTTTTTAAAACTAAATTGCCTTCTATTTCCATTATCTTTGGAGATTAGAACTTTAAAGTTATTTTTCTTGAATTCTTTTGCATAATATTCTTGTAAAAAGTCTGAACTTGCAGATAAATCAAACCATTCTATCGTCACATTTTCTTTTGTGGGAATAATTGGTTTCGTGATAAATTCTGTAAAAGTTTTCCACGAACTTTCTTTATTTTCAGATTTTAATATAACTATAGGAGAAACAATAATTTTTGGTAACATTAATACCAATTCTAATTCTTTATTTTTTTTGTGCTCAGACTGAAGTGTAATTGTGTCTACATTGTCTGCATCGTAAATGGGTATTTCTATTGGAAAAAATTCTGGAAGTTCTTTTAATTCTCTTGGTCTTTCTGTTGTTGTAAATTTTAAAATAACTAAAATTGCTATTAAAAATAATACAATTAAGCCACAACTCATAAAACAGCCACGCTTTATGCAAGATGGTTTTTTTCTTAGTCCACCAATAGGCGGTTGTTTTATTTCTACACTGTCTATTTTTTGTCGCATAAGCTCTTTGAATTATAGCAAAAAGTAGGAAAATAATAAAGTAAAATTTGAGAATATTTTTTTATATATGTTAAACTAATATTATATTTAATAAATGCTATGAAAATAAAATTTTGTGGAGCAAATAGACAAGTGACAGGTTCGGCACATCTTTTGGAGGCGAACGGAAAGAATATTTTAGTAGATTGTGGAATGTTTCAGGGTTCCAATTTCAATGAAGGTAGAAATCATGATGATTTTCCTTTTGTTCCAAAAGAGATTGATGTTGTTTTGGTGACACATGCACATCTAGATCATATTGGTAGAATTCCAAAGTTGATAAGAGATGGTTTTAGTGGTGATATTTTTATGACAAAAGCAACTTGTGCTTTTGCTACTTTGATTTGGGAAGATGCTTTTAGAATAATGGAATATAACAATAGAAAATTTCAAGTGCCTATTCTTTATTCTGAGGCAGATATAGAAACTGCAAAAGCTAGATGTAAGGGTGTAAATTATAATGATAATGTAGATTTGGGAGATGGTATTTCTGCAATTTTTAAGGATATGGGACATATTTATGGGTCTTCTTTTATAGAAATTACAGATGGTAAAAAGAAAATTGCATTTTCTGGAGATGTTGGAAATGACGATGTACCAATTTTAAAAGATACACAAAATCTAAGTAATGTAGATGTTGTGGTTTGCGAGTCGACTTATGGAGATAGAATACACGAGCCAGTGGAAGAGGGGTATGCAGAACTTTTGAAAATGATCCAAGAAGGGGTAAAGCGTGGTGGTGCAATTATGATTCCAGCCTTTTCTTTGGAAAGAACTCAGCAGATTTTATTTCAACTCCATAAAATGAGTGAACACGATCATACCTTGCCAAAAGTACCTATTTATTTGGATAGCCCACTTGCAATAAAAGCTACAAAAGTTTATAAACTTTTTCCAGAATATTATGATGAAGAAGCAATGCGAGAATACCAAACTGAAGGTGATTTTTTGCAGTTTCCAAATTTGAAAATTACTCACACTAGAGATGAATCAAAAAGAATAAATAGTAAAAAAGGTGCAAAAATAATAATTGCTGGCGCAGGAATGATGAATGGTGGAAGAATTTTGCATCACGCTGTGCGTTATTTGGATGATCCAAACTCAACTCTTATTTTTGTGGGTTATCAAGCTCACGGAACTTTGGGTAGAAAACTTTATGAAGGCGCAGAAAATGTAAAAGTAATGGGTAAGTATATGGAAGTAAGAGCAACAATAAAAGCAATAGGTTCACTTTCTGCACACGGTGACCAAAAAAAGTTGATGGAATGGATAAATAGTGGAGAGAAAAAACCAGAAAAAGTTTATTTGGTTCACGGTGAAGAGCATTCTGCAACCGAGCTTTCACACAGACTTCGAGATAAATATGATTTGAAAGTGTTTATTCCTGAATATGAGGAGGAAGTAGAAATTGGGTAGCAGATTAGATAGAGAAAGGAAGTTAAAAAGTTTATAAATTAAAAAGTAAAAAAAGAAAATAAGAAAATTCAACACATGTCATCCTGAGCGGAATGAGGCAAAGTGGAATGAAGTAGAATGGATCTCGAGACAATATCACCTTTCTATCACGCCATCCTGAGCGACAGCCGAAGAATCTCGAAACAAAAACATTAGAAGACTGAATATTCAAAGTTCTAATGATATAGTCCCAAGATATTTCGACTCCGTTTCACTCCGCTCAATATGACATGAAAAAGTTTTCTGTCATTCTCAGCTTGACTGGGAATCCAGAGTATACAAAATAGAACTGTGATATAAACCCTGGATCCCCAGTCAAGCTCAATATGACGTGTGAGAATTACCTTATGAAAAAAGGATTTAAAATAAAATCTAAATACAAGCCAGCAGGAGACCAGCCCAAAGCTATAAAGCAGTTGGTGAGTGGTTTGAACAAAAATATTGAACACCAGACTTTGCTAGGTGTTACTGGTTCTGGAAAGACTTTTACTTTGGCAAATGTGATAGAAAAAACAGGTTTGCCAACTTTGGTGATTGCGCATAACAAAACTTTGGCGGCGCAACTTTGTACAGAGTTTAGGGGTTTTTTTCCAGACAGTGCAGTGGAATATTTTGTAAGTTATTATGATTATTATCAGCCAGAAGCATATCTTTCTGGATCGGACACTTATATAGAAAAGGAAGCTCAGATAAATGATGAGATAGAGCGACTTCGCCATGCTTGTACACAGGCTATTTTGAGTAGAAAAGATGTAATTATTGTTGCGTCTGTTTCGGCTATTTATGGTTTGGGTTCACCCGCAGAATATGAGAGGATTGTACTTCACCTCACTTGTGGGCAAAAAATGGATAGAAGGGGAATGTTGGCTCAACTTATAGAAATGCAGTTTGAGCGAACAAGTTTGGAACTGAAAAGAGGAACTTTTCGAATGCGTGGGCAGTTTTTTGAGATTATGCCAGCAAACGAGGAGAAAATTTATAGATTTGAAATTGGTGAAAAAATAGATAAAATTGAAATAATTGACCCTATAACTCGAAAGATAATTCGCGAGCAAGAAGATTCTTGGTTTTTTCCGGCAAAGCATTATGTAGTTGGGTCAGATTTGCGTGCGCGAGCTTTAAAAACAATTCGAAAAGAAGCAGATGAACAATTGAAGAAATTTAAAAAACAAGGAAAAGTTTTGGAATATGAAAGGTTGAAGAGAAGGGTAAATTATGATTTGGAATTGATCAAAAATTTGGGATATTGTAACGGAATTGAAAATTATTCTAGGCATTTTGATGGGCGCGCGCCAGGCGAACCGCCTGCCACTCTTATGGATTATTTCACACACGGAGTTGGGGATTTTTTGACAATTATAGATGAATCTCATGTGACAATGCCACAAATCCGCGCAATGTATATGGGTGATAAAGCTAGAAAAGACAATTTGGTGGAATATGGTTTTAGACTTCCGAGTGCACGAGACAATAGACCATTAAAATTTGAGGAGTTTGAAAAAAGGACTGATAAGGTTATCTATTCTTCTGCAACTCCTGCTGAATATGAATTAGAAAGAAGCGGTCAAATAGTGGAGCAAATTGTGCGTCCAACTGGTTTAATTGATCCAGAAATTATCATTAAGCCTGTCACAGAAACTGCAAAAAATATTTCTCAAATAGATGATTTAATGAAAATGATTGATAAAAAAGTTGAGAGTGGTGGAAGAATTTTGGTGACAACACTTACAAAAAAAATGGCAGAAGATTTGAGTGGATATCTGGAAGAAAAAGGAATAAAAGTAAAATATTTGCACAGCGACATAAAAACTATGGAGCGAATTGAAATAATTACCGGTTTGCGCAGAGGCGAATTTGATGTTTTGGTTGGTATAAATTTGTTGAGAGAGGGTTTGGATATTCCAGAAGTTTCTTTGGTTGCAATTTTAGATGCAGATAAAGAAGGATTTTTGAGAAGTGAAACAAGCTTGGTGCAAACTATTGGTCGTGCTGCTAGAAATGTAGATGGACAAGTAATACTTTATGCCGATAGAATTACAGGTTCTATGGGGCGAGCAATAAAAGAAACAGACAGAAGAAGAAAAATTCAACTTGCTTATAATAAAAAACATAAAATAACTCCAAAAACAATTGAAAAAGAAATAAAGAATTTGCTGGAGGAATTTGGAATTACAACGAAAAAGAAGAGTTCCAAAAAAACAAAAAAATTAACTTTGCAGGAAAAAGTTTTGGAATTAGAATTGAAAGGGGATGACAGGCCAATTGAGAAAATAATAAGAGAAAAGGAATTTGAAATGAAAAAAGCTGCAAAAGAATTGCAGTTTGAGTTGGCAACTGTTTTGAGAGATGAAATAAAATTACTTAAAAAACAGCAAAATAGGAAGAATAAGGAAAAGGTATAAGACATGAAAATAAAACTGGATATGTATTGTTATTCCCGACCCCGATCGGGAATCCAGAGTCTACAAATCAGAATTATTTTTATATAAAAATATATAAACTATAATAATTACACTATTATATAAATTTTGTTTGTCCGCCGGTAGGCGGGGATCCCCAATCAAGTTGGGGATGACAAAAATCCCACACGTCATCCTGAGCGAAGCCGAAGGATCTCGGGACAGTATCATCACCAAAACATAAAATATTCAAAGTTCTAATGAAATTAAATCGAGATATTTCGACTCCGTTTCACTCCACTCAATATGACGTGCATTGGGTTTTCAACTCCGTTTCACTCCGCTCAATATGATAACAATAAAAAAGAACCCCACTACCTAGAAAGTAGCGGGGCTTTGTCTTTGGAGCCATGACAGATTCCAGAGACAAGACTGTCGGTTGTAGGTTTTTTGTATTCGTACCTACTTAAATTATCAAATGATCTTGATATTCTAAGTAGTGAGTCTTTACTACTCTATTTTTTAATATTTGTCAAGTACTTATGAACAAATTTCTACCTTTTTGGGTGAGTGCGTAGTGTTTTTCATTCCAATATAAACTATTTTTTCTATCTTTTACCTCTTGAATTAGCTCTCGATATATCAAATTTGCTAGTAATTTTGCAATTTGTTTTGGTTTAATATCTTTTTTGAAACTCATTTCACTTCTTATTCTTGTAAAAGGAAAACTTTTTTCTGAATTTATAAAACATCTGTTTAGATAAAGTATTATGAGTACTTCTTCCCTAAGTCTTTTTTTGAGTATTTCTCTAACTAAAAATACTACAAAAAAGATAAACACAGAAAAACATAAAAAATATATGGCAATTGTATATGTAGATTCTATTAAAGAATTTACCAAAGTCATTAGAAAAATAGAAATATAATCCACTGATTCAACCTGCGTGTCCATTTTTACCTCCATTTGTGAAAGAGCTTATTTAAAATCTAGCATAAAGTATATTTTAATTCAATTATATTTACAAAATACTACTTTTCTGATACAATTAGTTTTCTATGCAAGAAAAAATAGTTATAAAAGGTGCACGAGAGCATAATCTAAAAAACATAAATTTAGAATTGCCGCGCAACAAAATGATTGTGTTTACAGGTCTTTCTGGTTCGGGGAAGTCTTCTTTGGCTTTTGATACTATTTTTGCAGAAGGTCAGAGAAGATATATAGAAAGTTTGTCTTCTTATGCTCGGCAGTTTTTGGGGAGTATGCAAAAGCCAGATGTAGATGAAATAGAAGGACTTTCTCCAGCTATCTCAATTGATCAAAAAACTCACAGTGCAAATCCTCGTTCTACAGTTGCTACAATTACAGAAATTTATGATTATTTGCGTGTTATTTATGCAAGAATTGGGAAACCATACTGCCCGCAATGTAATACAAAAATAGAAAAGATGACAGTGGACGAGATGGTAGATAAAATTGTAGAGGTTTTAAAAAAGAAAAATGTAAAAATAAAAGCTCAGGAATTGGTAATATTTTCTCCTGTTGTTCGTGGTAGAAAAGGGGAGTATTATCAAATGCTTTATGATTTATATAACTCTGGATATTTAGAGGTTCGTGTGGATGGAAGGTTAAAAAGTTTGCGTGATCAAATAATTTTGGAAAAAAAGAAAAAACACACTATAGAAGTGGTGGTAGATAGAATTCCTTTGGCAGGGGACGAAAAAGTACAAAATAAAGAAACAAAAGAGCGTTTGGCAGAAGCTGTGGAAAATGCAGTTGATTTATCAAATGGACTTTGTATTGTAGTTTATCCAGATATAGATGAGTCGCTTTATAGTACAGAATATTCTTGTCCTGTAGATAGTTATAGTTTTCCAGAAATTGAGCCTAGAATGTTTAGTTTCAATAGTCCTTATGGTTATTGTAAATATTGTCATGGACTTGGAACCAAAGAATTGTTTAGTGAAGAGGTTTGCCCTGTTTGTGAAGGTAGAAGATTGAATAATGACGCTTTAAATGTAAAAGTTGGTGGAAAAAATATTTTTGAACTTGTGAGTTTGACTATTGCAGATGTGGCAGATTTTTTTAATAATTTGGATGGTTTAAATGAGAAAGAGGTTGAAATTGTTTCTGCTGCACTAAATGAAATAAAAAATCGACTTAGTTTTATGCTTAATGTTGGATTGCATTATCTAACTTTGGCTCGCAGATCTGGGACTTTGAGTGGTGGAGAAGCACAGAGAATTCGCCTTGCATCACAGGTTGGCACTAAGCTTGTGGGTGCACTTTATGTTTTGGATGAGCCTACAATTGGGCTTCATCAAAAAGACAACGAACAACTAGTTGCAACACTTCGTCAGCTTTGTGATATTGGGAATACTGTAATTGTAGTGGAGCATGATGAAGATACAATTTTGGCGAGTGATTGGGTTGTGGATATTGGTCCAGAAGCAGGAAAAAAAGGTGGAAATATAATTTATTCTGGTAGAACAGATGATTTGCTGGATGCAAAAAAGAATCACAAAATTAGTAATAATTATGGCTGTACGGCGAGTGGAACAGTAGATAGTTTAACCGGAAAATATTTAAGAGGGGAGTTGAAAATAGAAGTCCCAGAAAAAAGAAGAAAAGTAGATAGAACAACTCCAAAAATTAAAATAAAAGGAGCAGAAGAGCACAACCTGAAAGATATAAATGTAGAAATTCCACTTCGCAGATTTGTGTGTTTGACTGGTGTTTCTGGATCTGGAAAATCTACTTTGATGAATGATATTTTGTACAGAACTGTTGCAAACAGGCTGAATCATGTGAAGAAAAAAACAGGTAAATATAAGCAAGTTTTGAATACAGAATATATAGATAAGATAATTAAAATAGATCAGCGTGCAATTGGAAGAACTCCTCGAAGTAATCCTGCAACTTATACAAAAGTTTTCGACCATGTTCGTGATTTATTTGCATCTACGCCAGAGGCTAGAATGCGTGGTTATAAAAAAGGAAGGTTTAGTTTTAATACTGTTGGCGGAAGATGTGAAAATTGCGAAGGAAAGGGTATTTTGACTATTGAAATGCATTTTTTGCCAAGCGTTCAGGTGGATTGTGATGTTTGTCGTGGGCACAGATTTGACAATGAAACTTTAAAAATTTATTTTAAAGGAAAAAATATTTCTGATATTTTGAATATGACAATTGCAGAAGCTGAAGAATTTTTTAAAGATATTCCACAAATTTATGACAAACTAAAAGTTTTAAATGAGGTTGGTTTGGACTACTTGACTTTGGGGCAATCTGCAACCACGCTTTCTGGTGGAGAGGCTCAGAGAATAAAATTGAGTAAAGAATTGGCAAAAAGAAATACCACAAAAACTTTGTATTTATTAGATGAGCCTACAACGGGGCTTCATTATGATGATATAAAAAAATTGATAGTTGTACTTCAAAGACTTGTGTCTCAAGGAAATACTGTAATGATAATAGAGCATAATTTGGACTTGATAAAATGTGCAGATTGGATAATTGATCTGGGTCCAGATGGCGGAGACAAAGGTGGAGAAGTTGTAGTATATGGCACTCCAGAAGATGTGGCGATGAATGGTTTTAGTCACACTGGAAAATATTTGAAAAGAAGTTTAAAATAAAAAAACCTCTTTCAATAGAAAGAGGTTTGAGGATTTTTGAACTTTAGCTGTACTAAAATAAATGAAACTGCTATTGCACTAAACACATCTAGCAAATAATGCTGTTTTGTAGTGAGTGTTGAAAGTGCAATTAAAGTCGCAATAAAAAGTATAACAATTCCAATTTTTTTACTTAATTTTAACCAGACAAAAGCCATTGTAAACGGAAGTGAAACATGGAGAGAGGGGAAACAGTTTCGTGGAGTATCCAACTCTTGAATTATATCGTGCATAAGCCAATCGAATATTCCATATTTATTAGTAATCTCTTCGCGCGGATAAATAGTTGGAAAAAATAAGAATATGAAGGTGTGAATAAACAGTAAATACATAAATATTATAGCTGTTGGGTTTTTGTATTTTCTCGGCAACATCCAAATTGTAATAGCCATAAAACCAAAGATAGAAATGTAAACCAAAGATGTTTCTGGAATAAGTGGGATTTGGTCTTCGTAAAATATTTTTGGCAATTCAAATGGCCCATAAAAAGTTGGAATTCTGTTTGTAATTACATATAATACTTCATATAATATGAATAGTGCCGTGTAAACAAAAAAAGGATTTGTATTTTTTAATCTGTCTGTAAGTCGTTTTTCCATTATGTCTCCTAATCGGTGAGTTGAAATGAACTGAATAAAAGATAATAACATATTATAATAGAAAAATCAAGTGAAGAGGTCTTAAGTTATGCAGAATATAAAGAAAAAAATCCAAAATTTACCAGATAAACCAGGAATTTATCTTTTTTATTGTGTAAAAAAACAGCTTATATATGTAGGAAAGGCGACTTCGCTCAAAAGTCGTGTGCGTAGTTATTTTGCTGGGCAAAGAACTTCTAGACCAATAGAAGAGTTGATTCACGAGGTAAAAAATATAAAATACAAGCAAACTGATTCTGTACTGGAAGCAGTGATTTTGGAGGCAATTTATATAAAAAAGTATGAGCCAAAATATAATGTAAAAGGGAAGGACGATAAAAGTTGGAATTATATAATTTTTACAAAAGATGAATTTTCGCGTGTTTTGACTTTGCGTCAGCACACTTTCAAGCAATTTTCTGAAAAAGAAATAAAAAAGAAATATTTAAAAATTTTTGGGCCTTTTCCTGGATTAAAATCTAAGGAAACTTTAGCAGTACTTCGTAGGATCTTTCATTTTTCTGTGTGCAAACCAAACGCAAAACGATCTTGTATGTATTATCAAATGCATCAGTGCGAAGGTGTTTGTGTAGGTGAAATTTCTGCAAAAGATTATAAAAGAAAAATTGTAAATCCGCTTGGATTATTTTTGAATGGAAAAAAGAAGATTTTGATAAAACAGCTAAAAATAAGGATGAAAGAGAGTGCAAAAAAAGAAGAGTTCGAGGAGGCGCGCAGACTTCGCAATCAGATTTTTTCTCTTCAAGAAATTCGTGATATTGCACTTATAAACAAAAGTTTTGTGGCAAACATTGAAGATGAGAAAAAATTAAAAAGAATAGAAGGTTATGATATTTCTAATCTGGGTGAAACTGGCAAAGTTGGCTCTATGGTTGTGTTTGAAAACGGTGAAGCAAACAAAAGTAAATATAGAAAATTTAAAATAAGAACTGTAAAAGGACAAAACGATACAGCTTGTTTGGAAGAAGTAATAAGAAGAAGGCTTCGCCATTCTGGGGCAGTGGACATAGATGAGCAGAGTAATGACAAGTGGCTTTTGCCGAATGTATTTCTAATAGACGGTGGAAAACCGCAAGTAAACAGAGTAAAAAAGATTTTGAAGGAATTTAGTGTAGAAATTCCTGTGGTTGGAATCGCAAAAGGCGCCAAACGAAAAAAGAATGAATTTATTTTTGATCAGATAAATTATAAGTTGGTAGAAGAAAACAAAGAAACTTTCATAAAAGTGCGCGATGAGGCGCACAGGTTTGCAATAAATTATCAGAGGAAGTTGAGGAAAATAAGGTAAAAAAGGCTGACAAAAGGAGTAAAATAGGATATAATTCTGAGTTAGTAGTTTTTAGTTCATTTTTCAATACTTTTCCTAAAGGAGGAAGTAATGGCTACAAAATTTAAGGCTTTAGGGGTGAAGGGGGAGTGTTCTATTTGTCGTAGGATTTTTACCTGGTTTATTTCTATTTTTTTTATTGAGCAAAATTCCATATACTTTTTTTGAAAAAAGACATCGGTTTTTTAAAAGCCGTTAGGTAAAACTAACGGTTTTTTTTATTTTTTGTAGAATGTCCTGTGTTCCTTTTTTGTCATTCCCAACTTGATTGTGGTTTTAAGGTTTGAATCAATGTTCTTATTTGGAGATTCTGGATTCCTAAGTCAAGCTGAGAATGATAAATTAACACACGTCATCCTGAGCGAAACGAAGTGGAGTCGAACGGATCCCCGTACAACATAATCAAAGTATAAATAATTAAAATAAAACTTTAGCCCGTCTTTTTTATTCTTTGTTAATTCTTAATTTAGTGAAACTATTTCAAGATCCCTGCCTGCCGGCAGGCATTCGACTGCATTCCGCTTTGCTCCATTTCGCTCAGGATGATGTGTGTTTTTTGCCTCATGTTATCTGTATCGTGCATCATGATTTTCTACCCTGTGGATAAGTATGGTTGAGAAATGTGCGGAAGTGGTATATAATGGATATAAGTGGTGAGAAGTGGGGAAAATGCTTGTCTTCCTACTATAGGGCTATCACCAAACACTATTTCTACCTAAATCTTCAAATTTTGACTGCGACTTTAAGAAAAAATATTTCCGATGCTATGGCAGGGCAAAGATTTTTTCTTTTCGTCCCGCTCAAAATTTGAAGATTTAGCCAACAAAATAATATTTGGTGATAGCCCCCAATCCTAATTTGAGCGTTTGCTCTTTCACTAGTTTGAAAAAATACTAACCAATAGGTTATATCACTCAAATTAGGATTGACACCACAAAGAGGTTTGCCTCATTAAAAAAATTATGTTTATTGGAGAATACAAGCACAATTTAGACGAGAAGGGGAGAATGGCTGTGCCAAAGAAATTTAGAGAAGATCTAAAAGGTGGTGCAGTAATTACTCGTGGATTGGACAATTGTTTATTTCTTTATACAAAAAAAGAATGGGAAAAGCTAGCGGAAAAACTTGCTTCTTTGCCTTTTAGTCAGGCCAAGAGTCGTGCGTTTTCTAGACTTATGTTGGCTGGAGCAATGGATGTGGATATAGACAAGCAGGGAAGAATAGTTTTGCCAGAATATTTGCGCAGTTTTGCTGGGCTCAAAAAAACAACTATTGTGGCAGGTTTGTACAATAGATTGGAGATTTGGGATCAGGAAAAGTGGGTGGAATATACTACAAAAGCAGAACAAGAAAGTAGTGAAATAGCAGAGCAGATGGCGGATTTGGGGGTATAAAATAAGGAAGTATGAGACATAAACCAGTATTAGTGAATGAGGTGGTAGAGTTGTTAAATTTGAAGTCTGGAATGAAGGTCGTGGATGGGACGCTTGGCGATGCAGGGCATTCGGAGCTCATTTTAGAAAAGATTTTACCAAATGGAAAATTGCTTGGGATAGATATGGATCCCGAGGCAATTTTGCGTGCAAAAAAATTTTTAGAATCTTCAGAAGAAAATGTTGTATTGGTCAGAGATAATTTTTCTAACTTTAGCAAGATTTTGGAAAAAGAGGTTTTTAAAGAAGTGGATGCAATCTTGTTTGATTTAGGCTGGTCTAGTCCACAGTTTGAAGAGCGTGGTCGTGGATTTTCTTTTCAAAAAGATGAACTGTTAGATATGAGGTTTGGTGGAAATGCCCAAGATCATGAAAATTCTGAAACAGCAGCAGATATATTAAACAATGCGAGTTTTGAAGAATTGGAGAAAATCTTTCGTGAATATGGTGAAGAGAGATTTGCCAAAGATATTGCAAAAGTTGTAATTGAAAAAAGAAGAAAAGAAAAATTTTCTAAAACAGGTCAGTTGGTAGAAATTGCAATGGATATTTACAAAAAGAAGGGTTCAAGAGAAAAAATACATCCGGCAACTAGAATTTTACAAGCACTGCGAATTGCTGTAAACGATGAGATCCGTATTTTGAAAGATGTACTTCCTCAAGCTGTAGAAAATTTGAAAACAGGCGGAAGACTGGCTGTTATAAGTTTTCATTCTTTGGAAGATAGGGTTGTAAAACATTTTTTCAAATCACAGCAAAATAAGTTGAAAATTATTACAAAAAAGCCAGTTTCGCCAGGACAAGAAGAATTAAATGAAAATAGGCGAGCTAGAAGTGCAAAATTAAGAGTTGCAGAAAAAATATAATATGCGTGTAAACAATCACAATAAAAATCATGCAATGCGAGACGAGAAATTGAAAGCTCGAAAGTGGTTTATGACAAAAACTACTCGCGCACTCCTTTTCTGTTTGATTGCTTTTTTTGGGATTATGTATTTGGGAAGTGTTAATTCTGTGGCTACAAAAGGTTATCAAATTGCTGATTTGGAAAAACAACTAGTATCACTAGAGCGTGAAAATGATAAATTAAGTTTTGAGATTTCACAATATCGTTCTATGCATAGTATCCAAGATCGTTTACAAGAATTGGAGATGATTCCTATTTCCAAAATTGATTATGTGGATGTGACTGCTGGAGTTTTTGCTAGAAGGTAGAAAAATAAAAATATAATTTAAAAAACCACACTTTTGAAAAGTGTGGTTTATTTTTATTTATGAGGATAAAGAATAAAACCTAGTTTATGTAGAACTTTGTCAAAAACATTTTGAATTTGTTTTAAGCCTTTTTCAGGATCTTCAAAAGGGCCGATATTCCACTCCTTGTATAAATAATTCATTTGTATTTGAAAAACTGGAAATAGGGTTGATATCGGAGAATTTTCAAATAAGTTTGAAATTAGTTCTAATAATTCTGTATAATTTTTTTGCAAAAGTATCTCTAAATATTTTATATTTAGGGATACTCGCCAGTATCCGCTATTGTTTTGACATATAAACAATAGTTGAGCCCCATTTTTTTGGCAAGCCGTATATATTGTTGGTGTAAGTATTTTCCAAAAATAAATTTTTTTTAAAAAATTTTCAAATGTTTCAGGACTTATATTTGAACATGTATTATAAAGTGTTTTAAACTCTTTTTGAACTTTTAATTTTTCTTCTAAAACAAAACCAGCACTTTGTAGAATTTTGTTTGCCAACTCCAAAGATTTTTGTTTACCATTTTCGTAAGTACTAAAAATAAAAGAAATTTCCTCATTACTCTCTACACAATATTTTTGCATACCTGTTTGTATTTTTTTCCATACTTCTTTGTCTATATTTGGTTGTACAAATCTAATTAAAAAATATTTACCATATTCGTTATTGCACACTACTAATAAAGATATAATTTTACCACTTTTATTTTGTGCTATTAAATTTTGTGAAGAAATATTATAATCATTTTCCCAAGAATAGACACTCTCCTCTCTGTTCATTTTTACCCCTCTTATTGTAATGATCGTATAGAAATATAGTACATTATTTTTTATAAAAAGGTCAAGTTAGTTCCACCTCTAAAAATATGGTATTATATATGTATGTGGATAGCAATTATACAAAAATTAATTATAGATTTTCTGCTAGATTTTTTGTATTTTCCAGTTTGGTGGTTTACAAAAGGTTTACAGCAGATTTTGATTTTTTCTTATAATTTGGTTGGGCAGGCAAATTTACGCTTAGCTCCACTTTTGTGGTTTAAAAATCTCTTTGTGCCAATGTTTGGGCAGTATGATTTGCAGGGTAGAATTATGAGTTTTTTTATGCGACTTGTAAATGGGGTTGTTCGTGGATTTTTGGTCATCGGTTGGATTTGGATTGTTGGGGTTTTTGTTTTGTTTTGGATTAGTTTCCCATCTGTACTACTTGTAGTTTTTATTAGCTCTATTGGTTTATTATGAAGTTTCAAAAAGGTGAACAATTACCAGTTATAATCTGTTCTGATCCGGGAAAATTCAAAACTGCTTGCAGTGGATTTTTGGCTGTTTTGGTCCGTAGAAATTTATTGTTAAATTGGGGTAGCGAAATAACTGAATATAATATAAAACTTAAAAAAGGAAGAAAGGTTTTGGATAAAATTAGAATAACGCTTTCTTTGTTTCTATCGTTTATCTTCTTTGGATTACTCTCTTTTTTTCTTTATAGAGATTTAGAAGTTATTTCTTTTTTTACTTCAGATTTTTGGTTTGGTTCTGGTAATTATTTGGTTGCTTTGTTTTTAATTTCTATTTTCTTTTTTTGCTATTTTATTTATAGAACAATGGTTTTTGGTAAAAAGGCTGGAAAAGTTGAGAGTTATAATTATAAAAAGAAATTAGAGTTTGAAAAGCAAGAATTTTCAAACCTTACTTCATCAGATTGGAGTATTGTCGATAAGTTTAAAAAAACTCAACAAAAAGACATATCAAAAAGTTTTACGGAAGACGCACTAGATGTTTTGGGAAAAGTATATTTGACAGCTAAAAATAAAAAATCAGTAGAGGTAAATTCGGAGTATTTATTTATGGGACTATTAGACTCTAAACTTGTCTCTTCTTCAATGCTTCGGCTTGAAGTACCGACAAAATTTTTCAAAGAGCAATATCAGGATTTACTTCTGACACCTGGAAAAAGTGTGCATTTACCAGAGTTTAGAGAGGATTTTTATCAGATTATTTTCAAAGCTTATGAATTAGCTTTCAAAAATGGTCAAAAATATGTTGGTGTTTTGGATTTGTTAGTCTGTACTTTGGAACAATCAGAGAGGTTACAAGAAATTTTGTATGATTTAAAAATTGACAGTGATAAATTAGAAAATGTGACGGCTTGGTTTTCTTTGCGAGAAAAATTGCGAGAAGAGTACAAAGAACTTAAAAAAGCAGGATCTTTCCGTAGTAAACATGGAATTGATAGAGCTATGACTGCGGTCTCTACTCCCTATTTAAATAGATTTAGCGAAGATCTCACTGCAATGGCAAAATATGGGGCAATTGCACCATGTATTGGCAGAAAAAAAGAATTCGAAGAAATTTTTAGAGTTGTGGATAGTGGTAGGTCTAGTATTTTACTTGTGGGAGATTATGGTGTTGGCAAAAGAACATTAGTAGAAGGGCTTGCAAGAAAAATGATAGAAAACAATGTTCCAGAAAGATTATTTGACAAAAGATTGGTAAAAATTTCTATGAGCTCACTAACCGCTGGCACTACGCCGAGTGGGGCAAAAGAAAGGGTTCTAACAATTATGAGTGAAGTAGCTAGAGCTGGAAATGTAATTTTATTTTTAGAAAATTTAGATGAATTATTGAATACAGAGGCTAGTGAGTTGGCAAATGAAGTTGCAAATAGCCTAAGCGAACATTTGAGTGGTGGAAGTATTTTAACTTTTGCAACAAGTACAAATAGTGGCTATAAAAAATTTATTTCTGGAAGTAATTTAAGCTCTGTTTTTGAAACTGTGGACATAAAAGAATTGGATAATAATCAGGCAATTCAAGTGGTAGAATCCAAAATTGGGGGAGTTGAAAGTAAAAATAAAGTATTTTTTTCTTATTCTGCAATTGAACAATCTGTAGTTTTGGCAAGGAAGTTTATAAACAACAAGAGTTTACCAGGAAGTGCGCTAGAAATTGTAAATGAAGCTGGTTCTTATGTTCACTCAAAACCAAATTCTCAGCTGGTGACCGAGGAAGATATTGGATATATTATAAAAAGCAAGACTGGAATTCCAGCGGTTTCTGTAACAAGTGAAGAAAAGAGTAAGTTGATGAATTTGGGAGATGAAATGCACAAAAGGGTAATTGGTCAGGACGATGCTGTTGAGCTTGTTGCAAACGCACTAAAGCGCGCAAGAGCTGGTATGCGGAGTGAGAAAAAGCCAATTTCTGTGTTTTTATTTTTAGGTCCAACCGGAGTAGGAAAGACAGAACTTGCTAAAACAATTGCAAATAATTATTTTGGCTCAGAAAACAATATGATAAGAATAGATATGAGTGAGTACCAAGAGCCAAATAGTATTTACAGATTGATTGGGCAACCAGAAAAACAAGGAACAGGAATTCTCACCGAAGCTGTAATGAAACAACCTTTCTCACTTGTTTTGCTAGACGAATTAGAAAAAGCACACAAAGATGTTTTAAATTTATTTTTACAGGTTTTTGATGACGGGCGTCTTACAGATAGTGTTGGTAGAACGGTAGATTTTACAAATACAATTATAATTTCTACTTCAAACGCTGGCACAGCTTTTGCACAAGAACAATTAAATAGTGGTGTAGAGGTAGAAGAGGTTCGGCAAAAAATGATGCGAAATGAGCTTCGTGAATATTTTGCACCAGAGTTTTTAAATAGGTTTGATGCTATAGTTTTGTTCAAAACTTTAGAAAAAGAAGAGATAAAACAAATTGCAAGTTTGATGTTAAAACAAGTTGGTGTACAATTGGAAGAGAAAGGTTTTGAGTTTAAAGTGGAGAGTATTGCACTAGAAGAATTAGCTGATATTGGCTATGATCCAGATTTTGGAGCACGACCAATGCGAAGAGCTATTCAAGACAATGTAGAAAATAAGTTGGCAGATTTGTTTTTGGAAGATAAATTAAATAGGGGAGATGTCGTGATTTTGGGGAGAGGTTTAGAGTTAGAGATTAAATAAAAAACTACACCCTTAAGTGTGTAGTTTTAGATTAACTTGTTGGTTTTTTCAGTGTAAAAATTAACAACATTAAAGGATTGCTTGTACTACCTACCTCTATGTTTATGTGTTTCAACTCACAACCTTCTGATATTTTTTCACTTAAAATACCTGATACTTCTGGAAAATTTTGCAAAATAAAGATGGTCAAAAGTCTCAAAGACGGGTTTATTCCTAAAGCTTTTTTACATTCTGAACTTAACGCCATTAATATTTTACTTAGAGTGACAATAATATCTATTTCTGAAGAATTGTCTTTATATTCTAGTAAGACTATATTTTTGACGATGGACATTTTATACTCCTTATTCTACTAATTTGAGATGATTTTTTTTATCTGAATCTATTTTTTCTAAAACTATAATAAATAAAAAGTCTGTAGATACATTGTTTTCATCTCTTTGACTTATATCTAAAGCTGCAATTGCATAATTTTCCTGCTGTTTGCTATATATAAAATCAAAAGTCTGTATGCAATTTACAAGTATAAAATCAAGTAAATCATTTACATATTCTCCCAAGTCCACAACAGAATACTCTTCTCCTAAAAAATCTTTAAAATTTTGGTCAGCTTCCATTTTCTCTGCATTTAGAAACAAAAAATATTCTATTTGTGATGGGTCGTCTGGATTTATCACCCAAGCTGTTTTTGTAATGAACGATATAGACACAATGCCCTCCTTGTTTGTTTCTTTACATAATGTTATTTTATCAGATAATTATAGACCGTCCAAATTATGCTTTTAATATATTTTTTTATAACATTTATTTTGTCACTTTCTTTATCGAAGGTTGTTTTGGTTTTGATGAAGAAAATGAATGTCATGGATATTCCGCACGGAAAAAGAAAAAGGCATAAAAAAAAGATTCCACTTGGTGGTGGTTTGGCGATTATGATTAGTTTTTTTATCGTTTCTTTTTCGCTTTATTATAATGGAATTTTAGGTCTAAATGTAGGTTTTAGAAAATTCATTGGGCTTTTTGTGGGGAGTTTAATTTTAATCATTGGCGGTTTTTTAGACGATAAGTATAATTTAAAAGCAAAAACCCAAATAGTTTTTCCTATTTTTGCGGTTTTAGTTGTGATATTTTTTGGAGTTGGGCCACATATAATCACAAATCCTTTTGGTGGAGTTTTTGATTTAAGTTTATTTAAAGTTTCTTTTGGTTCTTTTGGTGATTGGGCTATTTTGGCAGATATTATAGTATTTTTTTGGCTTATGGCAATGATGTATACCACAAAACTTTTAGATGGTTTAGATGGTTTGGTCACTGGCTTGGTGTTTATTGGTGCTTTGATGATATTTTCTTTTTCTACTTATACAATTTGGTTTCAGCCTGAGATTGCAGTTATATCTATTGTTTTTGCTGGTGCTTGTTTGGGTTTTTTGGTGTGGAATTTTTCACCGGCAAAAATATTTTTGGGTGAAGGGGGAAGTTTGTTTGTTGGTTTTATTCTTGGATCTTTGGCAATTATTTCTGGAAGTAAAATAGCCATCACACTTTTGGTTGTTGGTGTGCCAATGCTAGATATTGGTAGGGTGATAATTCGTAGAATACAAAAAAAGAAGTCGGTATTTTTGGGGGATAGGGAGCATTTACATTTTCAACTTTTGGAGTCTGGTTTTTCACAAAAACAGGCAGTATTATTTTTTTATACTATAGCAATTTTGTTTGGGTTAACAGCATTGTTTTTACAAAGTAGTCAGAAACTAATTGCACTTGTCTTACTGTTTATTTTAATGCTTTTGTTAGCGTTTAGGTTTACAAAAATAAACAAAAAACAAGAAGCAGGAAAAAAATAAAATTTAAATAATAAAACAAAAAATATGGGCATTAAAAAAAAGAAGGGTGCATTTAAAAAAATAAATTTAATATTTTTAGGTATATTTTTTGTAGCATTTTCAGTATTATCTGTTTGGAACTTGCGTACGCCGAGTGCGGTAGTTGTTTTGCAAGATAAAAATCTGAATGTAATGGTTTCCAATACAAAATCTACAAGATATAAAGGTCTAAGTAATCGGAAAGATTTTGGAAAATTCGATGGAATGATGTTTTTATTTGATAATTTTGACAGACATGGTTTTGTAATGAGGGATATGGAGTTTTCAATAGATATTGTTTGGTTTAATAGTGGGAAAGTAGTAGATATTGCACCAAATTTGCAACCTGAAAATATATCAAACACTGAGCTTATGGTGTATTATCCAAGAAAAGACTCAAACATGGTTTTGGAATTACCAGCAAACTGGGCAGAGCAAAATAATCTTAAAATAGGTGATATTTTGACTGTTTCCGACAAATAGGCTTGACTAAAATAAAAAAATAATGTATTATAGACCCATTGTGTAATTCATTTTAGCCCATAATTTATAAAATTTAGCTACAAACTATTTTTTCTTAAACACCTTATATTTATAAAGTTTATTAATAAAAAATTGTTTTCGCTTAAATTTTATTAAATTCTAACTAAAAGCAATTACATAATGGCCTATTTGGCGGATTAAATTAAATGTTTACGTATATGATTGCAGTTATAGAAACTGGTGGAAAGCAATACCTTGTGAAGGTGGGAAGCGTTCTAAAAGTAGAAAAATTAGATATAAATGAAGGTGAGGAAGTTACTTTTGATAAAGTTTACTTGCTTGCAAACGAAGAGGGTGGAGATGTAAAAGTTGGAACACCTATTGTTGAAGGTGCTATTGTAAAAGCTACAGTAGAAGAAAACGGTCGTAGTAAAAAAGTTCGTGTAGTAAAATACAAAAGAAAAATACGCTATAAAAAAGTTTTTGGACACAGACAACATTTTACAAAAATTAAAATTACTGAAATCGCTTAAAAATATTTCAGTTAAAAAAAAGACGCTGAGCGTCTTTTTTTATTTTTAATAATTTTTTATTCACAATTCCCAATTTGATATTATTGTAATTAAAAGATATAATTAAAAGATTAATAGAGATTTTTATATATGATAGCTAAACCTAAAAATAATTTTTTGTATAGAAAATTATTCTTTTTTATTTTTTTATTTTTATTTTTTTCACTAATTCCTACGGCGTCACAAGCAGCCACCAAATATTGGATAGGAACTTCTGGAGGAAATTTTTCTGCTGACACAAATTGGTCCACCACAACCGGTGGGGCAAATGATACTACTCATCCTATTTCTGGAGACATAGCTATTTTTGATGGTGGAGATGTGGACAATGCAACTATTGATGTTGATTCTACTGTCACAACTTTTCAAATAGATGCTGGTTATTCTGGGACTATTACTGTTGCAACAGGTGTTACGCTTACTACTGGAAATTTTACACAGGCTGATGGCACATTTAATGCAGGGGATACGATTATTGATATTAATGGATCTACTACAATTTCAGGAGGTACATTTAATATGCAATCTTCAGTATTCGAACCATATAATAATTTCGTTTTCTCAGGAGGTACTTTCGATGGTGGAACAGGAACTATGATATTCCAGTATAGTTATGCAGATCTTACAATTTCAGGTGGAACTTTTACATTCCCAACCGGAACAACAACTATTACAGACGATTTAACTATTGGAGCTGGTGCTACTGTATATGAAAATGGCACAAATTTGATAATGACTTTTATAACTAGTGCTGTTTTAAATGTTCCAACAACTTTTACTTTTACAAACCTTACAATTGCTGGTGGAAGCGGTCAGCGGTTAGCTATTTATACTGGTGACACTGTAATAGTCTCTTCCACTCTTACGCTTATAGACGGAGAGCTAGATGGCACTGGAGTTTTAGAATTTACAGGTCCTGGGAGTGGTTTTTCTTTGGCTACAACATTTGATGGCGGATCTTCTGCATCATCTGGACAGCTTAAGATATCAGGAGTAGAAACAAGAAATATTATACTTGATGCAAATGTTAAGCTTCCTTTACTTAGATTGGACGCAGTAAACACAACAATAGAATTTTCTGGAGTAGCGTCTACAACTTTTGAAGGTTATTTATATTTGGATGCTGGTACTATAAATGCAAGCTCTACGGATATAAGCTTTAAATCTATTATAATGACAGGAGGAACTTTTGATGCACAAAACTCAAATTATTTGGATATTAATGGCTCTACCACTATATCAGGTGGTATTTTTAGTTTACAAAGTGCATTAATGGAAAGTTATAACACTTTAACAGTTTCTGGAGGAACTTTCGATGGTGGAACAGGAAATCTTACAATTCAATATACATATGCAAATCTTACAATTTCAGGAGGAACTTTTACATTCCCAACAGGAACAACAACTTTAAAAAGAAATTTAACAATTGGTGCAACTGCTACTGTTTATGAAAATGGAACTACATTATATTATACTCATTCAATATCAGCAACTATAGATGTACCAACAACTTTTACTTTTACAAACTTTATAATTGATGGAAGTACTAATCAAACAGTGAGCATGGCTTCAGGAGATACATTAGTAGTTTCTTCTACTTTAAATTTAGTTGATGGTGCTTTGGATGGTTCAGGTACTTTTGAATTTATAGGTCCTGGAAGTGGATTTTCTATGGCCACTACATTTGATGGTGGAACAGGACTTCTCAAAATAACAGGAACAGACACAAGGAATATAATAATTCCAGCAGATGTCGATATGCCTAAATTTACACTAAACGCAACGAATACAACAATAGAATTTTCTGGTGTAGCTTCTACTACTTTTGAAAGTACTTTAAATTTAGAAGCTGGAACAATAAACGCAAGTTCTACTGACATTGTGTTTAACGGTGCTTTTACAATGACAGGAGGAACTTTTGATGCTCAAAATTCAAACTATTTGGATTTTAACTCCTATGCTATAAATATCTCTGGTGGAACTTTCAATATGCAAAGTGCATTAATGGAAAGTTATAGGGCTTTAATAGTTTCTGGAGGTACTTTCGATGGTGGAACAGGTGATCTTTCAATCACATATATTTACGAGGGTCTTTTTATTACAGGCGGAACTTTTACATTCCCAACCGGAACAACAAGTCTTGTTTACAATCTTACTATTGGAGCTGGTGCTACTGTTTATGAAAATGGAACTACATTATATTATACTCATTCAACATCAGCAACTATAGATGTACCAACAACTTTTACTTTTACAAACTTAACAATAGAAGGAGATAGTGGTCAAACAGTCACTATTGCTTCAGGAGATACATTAGTAGTTTCTTCTACTTTAAATCTTATTGATGGTAGGATGCCTGGTAATATATTAGAATTTACTGGAACAAACTTTTCAATGGCCAGCACATTTGACAATTTAGATGTGGCCACATTCAACCTAACGGGAACCCAAGATCAGACAATAGATTTAACAGGAGTGGAAGATAAAATAAATTCAGATATAAACATAAATAAATCATCAGGAACTGTCACATTAAATTCTGGTTTAACAATGGATTATGCGAATACAGATTTAAACATAATAGAAGGAACCTTAGACCTAAACGGAAATACTTTAATAGTAAATGGATCTTCTGGAACAGTAGTGGTACAAGATGGTGGAATTTTAAAAATGCAAGGTGGTGAGACTGTTACAACAAACGCAACTTATCCTAGTTTTAGCTCTGGAAGTTCAGCTATATTTTATGGAGCTAGTTCATACACTCTTCCAAGTTTTTCAACTTTTTATGATGTTTCTTTCACAGGAGGTGGAACATATACATTCAATACGAGTACGGTAGCTACAAGCACAATGACAATTAGCTCTGGAACAGTCGCATTAAATGGAAATAATTTAACTGTTTCAAGTACATTTAGCAACGATGGAACACTTCGTATTCAAGGAGGTGAGACTGTAACACTTACAAATGACACAGATTCAGGAACAGTAGAATATGTTGGAAATGGTGATGCAAGTTCAGATGCTTATTCTACTTCTATTGTGGATTTTTATGATATTTCTATAAATTTTACAGATTCTGGAGATAGTTTGGCTCCGAGTGTTGCAACAACAAATATAAATAATGATATAACTTTGGCATCTGGAATATATTCAGCAACTGGAACATTAAATATAACAGGAGACTTCCTAAACACAGGAGGTACACTTACACCAAACTCAAGTACGGTAGACTTTGTTGGCGCAAGCCAGACAATTTCTGGTGCAAATACTTTTTATAACCTAACTAAAACAGACTCATCTGCAAACACTTTTACACTTCCAGCTAGTACGACCACAACAGTAAATGGAACTCTAACTTTGGCAGGAACATCTGGAAATCTTTTGAGCCTAAGAAGTAGTAGCTCTGGAACACAGACAAAGTTTGATCCAAAAAGTACAACGAGCGCACAATATCTAGATGTAAAAGATAATAATAACTTAAGTAGTACACAAATAGTATGTACAACCGGTTGTAGTGATTCTGGAAATAATACTCGTTGGCAGTTTGATTATGAGATTAATTTTTCTGCAACCACAGCTTCTGGAGATGAGGGAACAACAGCAGTCTCTGTCTTAATTTCTTCAGATCAAAGTGTAGTAAGTGATGTCTCAGTAGATTATGCAATAACAGGAGGAACAGCAACAGGAAGTGGAACAGATTACACACTTTCTAGCGGAACGGCTTCAATTACAAATGGAAACACAACAACTTCTTTGAGTTTGGTTGTAGTAGATGATGACTTGGTTGAAAATGATGAAACTCTAATAATAACAATATCAAACCCTGTTGGAGGTTCGCTAGGTTCTACTACAACTTACACATATACAATTACAAACAATGATACAGCAGGAGTTACAATCTCTCTTTCGTCTGTTTCTGTGACAGAAGGGTCAACAACTGACACATACACTGCGGTTTTAGACGCACAACCTACGGACGATGTAACTGTGTCAGCCGCACTATCAAACTCAGAAGTTAGTCTTTCTTCCTCTGACCTCACCTTTACAAATGCAAATTGGGATACAGAACAAACTGTGACAGTCACAGCTACAGATGATAGCGAGGTTGATGGCGAGACTACAACTATAATCTCAAACACATCTGCAAGCTCAGACTCTAACTTTGACAGCTTAACTATCGCAAGTGTAACCGCAACTATTACAGATGACGATGTTGCGTCTACCGGCGGTGGATTCTTTGCACCACCACCAACTCCATCCAAAACTCCAGCTACGGAAAGTGTATCGTCAGGATTATTATTTACAGAGTTTTTCCTGCAAGAAGAAAAATCTGCAGAAGTTGGAGCTTCTTTTCATAGTGTGTTTGTCTCTAGAATAGCAAAAGAGAGTATTACGGTAACAATTGAGTCAGACCCAATTATATTGAACCTAATAAAGGGTGTGAGTCAAAAAGTAGACACAAACAAAGATGGAGTTTTAGATTTGGAAATAGAGTATGCAGAGTTTTTAAATTATGATTCTGTGAAAATTAATCTAATAAATTTAACAGATGAATCAGAAATTTCTAATCCAGTTGTAATAAATTATGGAGCTTATACAACAGAGTCAAGAGATGTAACTATAACTTTTAACATATTAGATGCAGATAGAATGGCAGTTTCAAATTCAAAAGATTTTGCTGGTTCAGTATTTACACCATTTACCTCAAAATTAAACTGGAAACTGCCTTCTGGAAATGGAGAAAAAACTGTTTATTCTAAATTTCTTTCAAGCGGTGGAACAGCATCAACATATTTTGACACAATTCTGTTAAATGAGTTAAATACAGAAACTGAGACTGATACTCAAACAGAAAAACAAGGTTCAGACTGCAGTCTAAAAGAAGGTGGAGTATATAAAACACCAAACTCTTCTGCCGTATATCTTGTTACACCAGACTGTAAAAAAAGAGCTTTTAGTAGGGCAGATGTTTTCTACACATACTTTGACTCTTGGAATAATGTGGAGATAGTAGAAGAGAAAAGACTAGAAACAGTAGAAGATGACACTTTAGGTTTTATGCCTTGGGGTCCAAAATATGATCCAAAATATGGTGCTCTCGTAAAAATAACAACAGATCCAATGGTGTACCTACTTCTTGGTAATCAAAAATATTGGATAGACTCTGAAGAAGTATTTAATAAGCTAAACTATAGTTGGAATTGGATAGAAGATATTGACCCAAGACTTCTCAATAAATACACAATTGGTGAGATAATAGATTATACAAATCGCCATCCAAACTACACACTTGTTAAATATGAAAATAACCCAGAAGTATTTAGGCTAGAGCCAGACCTAACAGACCAGACAAAACAAGTAAAAAGACATATTAAAAACGAGGAAGCCTTTAGTAGATTGAATTTTAGGTGGGATAGAATAGTGACGATAAAAAATGATGAAGAATACGAAATAGGAAAAGAGTTAAAATAAAAACATAAAAAAACCCGCGAAATGCGGGTTTTTGTGTTGACAGGTTTGATTTTTTTAACTTACTGTTCTGTTGTCTAATGCATTTGATAGTGTAATGTCGTCCGCATAAAGCATATCACTTCCCATTGGAAGTCCACGAGCCAAACGAGTTATTTTAATTTCTCTTATTTCGTGTATTTTTTTGGATAAATACAAAATTGTAGTCTCACCTTCTAAATCTGGGTTTAATGCAAGAATTATTTCATTTACTTGCGGGTTCATTATTATTCTTTTTAGTAGACTTTCAATTTTTAACTGCTCTAAATTGTCCACTTCAGAACTAAGAGTTCCTCGTAATACATGAAAAAGCCCATTGTATTTAGTTGTGTTTAGTATTGTTTTTGTGTGTTGCGATTCTGCAACGACACAAATTTTTGTCCTATCTTTTTTGGGATTCATACAGATTGAGCAGGGGTCAGTATTTCCAAAATCCCAACAAATTTGACAACTTTTTACATTTTGTATGACATTGTTCAGTGCATTTATAAGCTCTGCAACCTCACCTTTTCCAGATTTTAACAAATAAAAAATATAGCGTTCAGCAGTTCTATGGCCTACGCCTGGTAATTTTTTTAGTGCATTTTTGAGTCTGTGAATTGGTTGAGGATACATTATTTTCGTTCGTAATCCTTGTTCATACAAAGATCCGTTTTTCTGTAATTAGAGCTCTAATTCAGACCTGGAATATTCGGTAATCCCCCCATATCTTTCATTTTCATTGCCATTATGCGCTGCATTTTTTTCATTGCATCTTTGTGTGCATCTTTTATAGCGTTTTGAAGTTTTTCTTTTTTGTCTGGTGAAAGCATTTCTGCATCTATTTGCAAATCTTTCATTGCCATAGTTCCGTCCATCACAAGTGTTACTTTTCCACTAGCAGAATTTACTGTAATTGTTTCTTTTTCCAATTCTTTTTGTAGTTCTTTTGCCTTGTCTCTCAAATCTTTGAATTGTTTCAGTTTGTTAAACATAATATTTATAATTAAAAATGTTATATAGTCTCTATCTTAGCTAAAAACCTGCTTTTTGTCTAGTTTTTTATGGAATTAAAAAAAAATAAGAGAAGTGCATCTCTTGTTTAATTCATAGTAATACACCGAGGCTTGCCTCGGTGTGGAAACAATTAAAACAAAAAATACCCTGGGGCTTTTGCCCAGGGGATAATTTATTTTTATAATTAGTTATTTTAAAACGGCGGAGCCTCTGGAACGGGTGCACTTCCTTGATGTTGTTGGGGTGGTTCTGTGGTTTGAAACCTTGTGTCTAAGTTTTTGAAACTGGCTTGAGTTTCATCAAAAAATGTTTTTATCATTCCAACTGGTCCATTTCTGTGTTTGGCGATGTGTACTTCTGCGATAGATCTTTCTTGCGGTGTTATGTCTTCTGGTCTATAGTTTCTGTCGGTTGCTTTTCTATATAAAAAAATAACAACATCAGCATCCTGCTCAATACTTCCTGAATCACGCAAATGAGAAAGTTTTGGTATTGCTGGTTTAGTTTGTTCTGCTGCACGGGAAAGCTGAGAAAGCACAAGAAGTGGAATATTTAATTCACGAGCGAGAAGTTTCAATCCACGACTCATATCAGCGACTTCTTGAACACGATTGTCAGATCTTCTGCCTGCACTACTCATCAACTGCAAATAGTCTATTACAATAAGTCCTATATCGTGTTCTGTTTTTAATCTTCTAGCTTTGGTTCTTATTTGAGTTATATTTGCGCCAGCACTGTCGTCTATAAAAATTGGAGCTTCGGACAAAACTCCCATCGCTGAGCCAATTTTTTTGAAGTCATCACTGTCTGGACTGTCGGACAAACTTCCATTTCTCATTTTCCACAAGTTTATATTTGCTTGTGCACATAGCATACGGTCTACAAGTTGTTCTTTGCTCATCTCCAATGAAAAAAGACCAACTCCAACTTTGGCTTGCACAGCTGCGTTTCTGGCAATATCTAAAGCAAAAGAAGTCTTTCCGACAGAAGGGCGGGCTGCCAAAATAATTAGGTCAGATTTTTGTAGTCCTGCCAATAGTTTGTCTAAATCTGTAAAACCAGTTGGGACTCCACGCATTTTACCTTTATCTCTGTGCAGCTCATCTATTCTTTCAAATGTGTCACTAAGAATGGATCTAATTGGCGAGAAATTTTGTTTTAAATGTTTTTCTGTGACGCCGTACATCAATTGCTGGGCATTGTCTAATACTGCTTCCACATCATCAGTCTCTTCTCCAAAAACTAGGTCGCTAATTTTTTCGCTAACCTCACTTAGTTTCCTAAGTGTTGCTTTTCTTTTTATTATTTCTGCATAATGTTTTGCGTGTGATGATGTGGGTACAGAATTGGACAGTTGAGCTAAATAAGATTTTCCGCCTATGTTTTCTAGTATTCCCTTCTCTTCGAGCTTATTGCTCAATACAAGTAGGTCTACGGGCTCATTTTTTGAGTATAGTTCGGAGATCGATTCAAATATTTTTGCATGAGCTCTTTTGTAAAAATCATCTGCCTCAATCATGTCTGCAATTTTTAGCATTGCATTTGGATCAACCAAAATAGAACCGATTAAAGATTTTTCGGCATCAAGGTTTTGCGGTGGAATTCTTCCTAATTCTGTTTGTTTTATCATAACAATTCGTATGGTATCCTACTTTTTGTTTTGCCACAAGTTGATAAACTGTGTAAAATGTGTTAATAAATAGGTGTTGACAGAATATAAGATATGAAAAAGATTTGTTTGGTAAACAATTTATATCCACCAAATTCGGTTGGAGGAGCTGAAACAGTTGTTTTTAAGATTGCAAAAAAGCATAAAAATAAAGGTAGAAAAGTTTTTATTATAACTTTGAATTGTGATGATAATAATAAAACAACAAAAATAGAGGAAGATGGAATTAGTGTTTATAGAATTCCAAAGTTTAATATTTTTGGTTATAAAGAATTATCATCAAAAAACTTTTTACATAAATTTGTTTGGCATTTTCTTGATAAGTTTAGTTTTTGGGGTAAAAAAGAAATTGAAAGAATTTTTATAGAAACCAATCCAGATACTGTGCATACTCACAATTTGACTGGGCTTGGATTTTTTATTCCAAAGTTAATTGATAGTTTGAAAATAGAGCATATTCATACATTGCACGATGTTCAATTAGTAGAACCAAGCGGGATTTTGAAATGGAATCATAAAAAAGATTTAATCCATCAAAAAATTTATAGTTTTTTTGTGAAGAAGAAAATTGGAAGTCCTAATTTTGTATTTTACCCGTCTGAATTTATAAAGAATTTTTATAAAAGTAGGGGTTTTTTTGAAGAGAGTTTGTGGAGAAAAACTAATAATGAGTTTAGAAAAACTAGTAATTTAAAAAAGAAAGTTAAAAATAATAAATTTTTATTTGTAGGTACTTTGAATAAAAATAAAGGAGTTCAAGTTTTATTGGATGCTTGGCGTATGATTTCAAAAGAAAAAAAAGTTGAACTTCATATTGTGGGAGATGGACCAATGGTAAAAGATAATTTTAAATTGAAAAAAGAGGATAAGAGAGTTTTTGTATATGGAAAGCTTGGAAAAGAAGATTTGAATAAAATGTATAAAAAATGCGATACACTTGTTTTTTGCTCTGTTTGTTTGGAAAATAAACCAAATGTAATATTGGAAGCTTTGGAAAATAATTTAAGTGTGATAGCATCAAATACTGGTGGAGTTGGCGAGCTTTTGAATAGAAAAACTGGAAAAATGTACAAGCCTGGGGACGCTAGATCTTTGGCTAATTTAATTTTAAATATTTGAAAAAATAGTATAATCTGGTAAGATTTAAGAGGTTCTTTACATTTGGAGGTAAAAAATGGCACACAATCATTCTGTTCGTAGAGCAAAAAGAAGTAAAAAAACATCAGTAAATCACAAAATAAAATAGGAGGTGGTGTAATGCAAAATTCTTTTAGGTATCCAGGCTCTGATTCTGTAAATAAGGAAAGAATAAATAAATTTAGAGATATTGTAAGAACATCAAGAAAAAATCATATAGAAGCTGTTGAAAAATTTGATAAAATGTTGGAGGGTATTTTTGTAGACTTTTTGGCAAACAGAATTCCAGAAAATGAGAGAGCAATAAGAAGGTCAAATTTTAAGGTAAAATTTTGGGGATTGGTGAGAAGGTATAAAACTGCAAAAATGTCTGAAAGAGAGGAAATAGAGAATAGATTTTTGGAAAATTGGAATTATATGATCCGCCCACTGCACGGTGATTGAGATGAAAAAAGAAGAACTTAGTGAATTGTTGCATGATGCGGCAATCACGCAAAACTTCGATAGACTTTTAGAAATTGAACTAGAGCTATTGAACGAAGCTTTGAGGTTGAGCGGTCTAGATGAGTATGGTTTCAATGATAGTCTAACTGATATAATGGAGCATTATTCTAACTTTAGCAGTAAGGTTAGAAAATCTGTATACCGTGGGGAAATAATAGATAAGTATGTTGATATTTTTGCTGAATATTGTTGTGAATAACAAAGTCTTGTATTTTATGCAAGACTTTTTTAATTGTTATTATCTTGTGTACTCATAAACCCAGAGTTGCATTGGTCCAAACTCCCACCAAGCGTCGGCTTCTAGTTTTGCTTTGTCACGAATTTCTCCAGCTGGAGCCCAGTAGCTGGTGTGTACAAAGTATGCCTTGTCTACTCCCATAAAATCCATAGCTTCTATCATCCATTCTTTTTTGGCATCCTCGTAAACCATTTTGCCAAAGAATTTGTACATTGGTCCGCCGGTAGGTATTGAGTAAAAAAACTGTTCTCCTTCTACAGTATTGTAATATTTTTTAAATCCAAACTCATGGATAGCTGCAGCAGAAATTATTTGATTTGTGATTACTATATAGTCTTGGTCTTTGTTTCTGTTTTCTATAAAATTTACAACTTCTATGTCTGCATCGCGAACGGTAAAACCTGTATAAAATGAAACTTTGTCGCGAGTTGGATATGTAAAATAAAATGAGCCAAGTAGAAAAATAGATCCTAAAATAGAAATAATTACTTTTTTGAAAATAGTTGTGGAAAATTTAATAAAAAATTCACGAAATGAAATTGCAATAAAAGGAATTAAAATTAGAGATACCATTGTTAAAATTCTTTTTGCATAATTTGCCTGTTCGTACGAGATTACATCTGTAAAAAATAAAACAGAACTTGTTATAAAAGCAGAAATAAATAAATATACAATTGTTTTTGCAAAAAAGTTTGCTTTTGTAAATTTGTATTTTTGAGTTGTTATAAAAAAACCATAAATAGCAATTAAAATAATAGTTGGAATTAGTAAAGATTTTGCAAAATATAAGAGTCGCCAAATAATAGGTGCGTTTTCAAAAATATACCAAAATGGTTGTTTGAATAATTCTAAAAAGTTGGTTGGATTAAAATGTATATTTGGTTTTCCTGAAGAAAGTAAACTGCTTGCAATAAGTGTGGTTGGAATAGCGAGCACAAGAAGTACTCCGTACATTTTTGAAAATATTTTATTATTTTTATCCAAAAGTGAGAATATATAAATAATTAGAGTTGGAATTCCAATAAGTGGGTGAATTAGGCAGATTGTAAGACTGGTTAAAATTCCAAATAAATTTGAACGCCAATTAGTTTCTTTGAATTCTTTCCAAATCCAGAGAATTACAACATAAAAAAGTAATAAGCTCAAGCTGTTTGGTGTGGTTTGTATAAAAAATGAAAGTGGAAAAAGTGGAATTAGAGCAATAGAGATGATAGTAAATTTTTTAAATTCTAATTTTTTGAAAGTAAAATAAGTAGAAAGTGGAATTAAAATTGCAGAAGAAATTGGAACTAAGGCTTTGTCTATAATTTCTATAGAGAAATTTGTGAGAAAATGAATAAGTAAAACTAAGGAGTATTGCCCAAGATAGTATGGTTGTTTTGGATAAATTGCACCATTTTCTTTGATAAATTTTTCTGCAGCTTGGTGAATAAACGGGTCAAAACCAAAACCGTATTTAAAAATAATTATAGCTACACTTAAAAATAGTGCAAAATAAATTGTAGTTGAAAATATTTTTATAATTTTATTTTTTGCAGTTTGCAAAAGTAAAAGTAGTAAAAAAGAGGTAAGTGTGAAAACTATAAAAAATTTTGGACCAATAATAGTCCACGGAGAGCTTAGTGTGTCACCATAATTTTTTGTAAGAAGTGTATAAAAAAGTACAAAAGATAAGATAACAAATGATGTGAATAGTGTTTTAGAAAATAAACTAATCTTTTCTTGAAATGAAACTTCGGATAATTTTTTTAGTAAATGACATTTACTTTTTTTAGAATTTAAAAAAAATGAAATTAAGGTAATAGATAAAATTGAAAATGAAACTGTGTTTATATTTATTTCGTAGAACCAATAAATAATGGTGAGAATAGAGATTAGTAATAATAAAACAGAAATTATACCGAAAAAAGTTTGCCACAGTTTGCATTTCAACACAAAAAATTTTCCAAATTTATAACCAAAAAATATTAAAAATATTAAAAAAATAACTGTGCTTAAATAGGGATTTGTTATTTTCCAAAGTGAAAACAACACAACTGTTGAAATTAGTAGTGAAAAAGTGATATACTTTAAATTATTGATATACTTCATTTTTATATTTTAGCAGAGTTATGAGAATTTTCAACCATTATGTAAAAACTCACAAAGATTTATTTAGGTTTCAAAAGGCACAAGAGGTGCATCCACACGATAAATTTTTGTATAGAGTTTTTATGAAGAAGTGGCCAAAAACTTGGACACCAAACAAAATAACAGCTTTTAGGGTTTTGATAACTCCTATAGTTTTTTATTTTATTATGATGCAAATGTATGAAATTGGAATGGTTGCTTTTTTGTTTGCAGCTTTTACAGACGCTCTAGATGGCTCACTTGCTAGATCTAGAAATCAGATTACAAAGTTTGGTATGATGTTCGATCCTTTGGCGGATAAGTTATTAATTGGGTCTATTGTTTTACTTTTGGTTTTCAAATATTTCAACCCTATTTTGGGTTTTTCACTTTTGGGTATAGAAATTATATTTATTTTGTCTGCGTTGTTTGCTAGAGTAAAGTTCAAAACTGTAAAAATGGCAAACATTTGGGGAAAGATAAAAATGGTCTTGCAAGTTGTGGCTGTGTTTGCGACACTTAGTGCTATTTTATTAGATGCACCAAATTTATTTACTATCGCAGCTTGGACTTTTGGAATTGCGATAGGTTTTGCTATTGTTAGTTTGTTTGCGCATGGAGTTTAGAATATGAAGAAATTAATTTTATTTTTATTGGGGGTAGATCTCCTTTTTTTATATCTTTTTTTTAAGAGCGGATATTTTTTGGGTGCCGGCTGGTTTTTTGGTGGAGTATTTTTAATTTTGCTGGCATATTTGTGGCAAGGAATTTTAAACAAAATAATTGTTTTTGGTAAAAATTTTTGGGTTAGATTTGGATTGGCTTTTTCGCCAGTTATTCTATTGCTTAGTTTTTTTAGCTCTGCCTTTATAGTTTTTTATAAATTAAGTAATACAATAATTTGGTGGACTTATTTTCTATCAGCTGTTTTTACTATTATTTTTTGGTGTTTGTCCGAGAAAAATAAGAGGTTACCAAAAACATTCTATAAATTAGAATTGGGATTATTTCCAAATACCATTTCTAATAAAACTCCTAAGTTTTGGCTGCGACTTCAAGAAAATTTTTTTTCTATGCTATGGCATAACAAAAAACTTTTCTTTTCGTCTCGCTCAAAATTTAGAAATTTTATTAACGAAAGCGTATTTGGAAATAATCCCAGAAAACAACTTTTCAAAAAGAGATGGTGGTTTATAACTTTGTATTTAGTAGGTTGGATTTTTGGAATGATTTTACTTTTCCAATCTAAAACAGGAGAGGTTCTACAAACTCCGTGGCAAGCTATCTCACCTTGGTTTTTGATTGTTTTTTTCTTATTAACTTTTTTAGCGGGAATTATTACATTTTCTAGGTTCAAAGTCGGCAAGGTTTTATTTATTTTGATTTTGCATTCATTTTTACTTCATTCTTATCTGCCGATGGCACACACAAATCCTTGGGGTGGAGATGTTTGGCGACATTTGGCAATAGAGCAAAAACTGGTAAATGAAGAGCAGATTTTGCCAGTTTTAGTTGGTGAAAATGTGGAGTGGAAAGAAGTTGCCGGTGTTGATATTCCAGTCGTGTTTACAGCTCCACAAAAATATAGTTATGGGCAGATGTGGGGATTGAACATAGTTTTTGCAAAGACTTTTGGTTTTAAATTGAATACTTTGCATATTTGGTTAACACCAGTTTTGTGGTCGTTTTTTGTGCCATTACTTTTATTTTTTATTGGAAGTTATCTCTTTAGATCTCGTTGTTTTGCTTTACTTTTGGTGTGGCTTAGTTTTTTACCATTTCCATTTCAAGCTTTGGGCGCTCTTACTTTGCCGGTTAGTTTAGGTTTTATATCATTTTTGTTTACTTTATTACTTTTGGTTTTGTATTTTGGCGAGGACAAAAGGATAAAATCAAAAAATAAAAACCTTCAGAAAATGCTCGCTATATTTTTTGGAGTGAGTATGATTTTTAGCTATTCACTTTATTTGTTTGTTTTATTTCTGCTAGTTTTTGCCATTTTAATTTTTAAGAAATTCAAAAATAATATAGCTAAAATAATTTTATTATTTTCTGGAATTTTATTTTTACCTATTATAGAAATAATCAGCAAAACAAGTGTTTGGCCAAAAAGTTTCAATTTTGTAGAAAGTCTTACGCAATTTGTGGGGCAATTTAGCGGTTGGTATTTTGCGCGCGCAATTCGCCCACACGATATTTTGAGTGGAAATATATTTTTCAATCACACGCCAGAGTTGGCTTTTGTTGGTTCTATTTTTACAAATTGGCGATGGTATATTCCTATCGTTTTGCTGGTTTTGTGGGGAACGGCGACTTTTGGATTTATCAAAAAGTTCAAGACAAAAATAGTCAATGAATTTACTATTTTATTTTTGAGCATTAGTATTTTTGGAAGTTATATAATTGGCTGGTTCTTTTTGGAAGGTGATAGGCAGCTTGTCCGTAGATTGGATTTACTTTTAGCTTTTTCTGTTTTACTCCTTTTTATTTTTGGCGCTAGCTATTTACTTCAAAACAAAAAAGTAAAGCCATATATAATCTTAATATTTTTAGCAGTATTTAGTTTTTTTGCCACCACAAATCTTGCGAGTGGGCCAGATATGAGAGTGGTAAGTGAAAATGAATACAAAATGGCAGAGAAAGTTTGGAGTCAAGTGGAAGGAGAAAATTATTGTGTAATCGCAGACACTTGGATTTTACTTCCTCTCGAAGCTATTTCAAGTAGAGAAATAATTGGTGGAGGTTTTCCAATAGATTATCAATTTGGTCAGAGCGAGCTTGCAGAAATCCATAATGGTCTAAAAAATGGAGAAAATGAGGAGTTATTAAAGCGAGCATTTGAACTTACAAACGCAGAAACTTGTTTTATGGTAAAAGAATATGAAAATGGAAGGTTGGGTTTAGAGGTCAAAATACTTGAAAAAAATGTTAAATAATGTAAAACTATTAATTATATGAATGAATGTCTACTCTGCAAAATTTCAAAAGGTGAAATTCCAAGTTACAAAATATATGAAGATGAAAATTCTTTAGCATTTTTGGATATTGAGCCCCACTCCAAAGGTCATATAATGGTGATTCCAAAAAAGCACGCTGTGACAATTTTGGAATTGGATGAGGAAAGTATGAAAAATCTATTTGCATCTGTAAAAAAAGTTACAGAAATTATAAAAGAGAAATTGAATCCAGATGGATTTAATATTGGTTGGAATCATGGTGAAGCTGGTGGGCAAGTTTTGCAACATCTGCATGTGCACATAATGCCTAGATACAATGGCGACGGTGGCAAAAGTATGCACGCAATTGTAAACAACCCAGGAGAATTAAGCGTGGAAGAGGTACATAAATTGTTTTAATAATTTATGTCATCTTGAGCGAAGTCGAAAGATCTCGAGACAATATCACTAAAGTATAAATAATTAAAAAGAAATTAGTCCAACCTGCCTGTTTGTCGACAGGAAATCTCGAATGTTCGGGAAGCTTAGGACGGAACAGAAAAATATTTAATAATAAGAATGTATGAAATTACTTGTAACCGGAGGGGCTGGTTTTATAGGATCAAATTTTATTCGCTACTGGCTAAAAAAATATCGGCACGACAAAGTGGTAAACTATGATTTGCTAACTTATGCGGGGAATTTGGAAAATTTAAAAGATGTGGAAAACAATCCAAATTATACTTTTGTGCAAGGCTGTATTGGTGATGCAGAAAAATTGAAAGAAGCAATGAAAGGTGTGGATTATGTGGTAAATTTTGCAGCAGAATCGCACAATGATAACGCAGTAAAAGATCCTGGGATTTTCCTAAGAACAAATGTGATTGGAACTCAAATTTTATTAGAATCTGCTAGAAATGAAGGTGTAAAAAGATTTCACCATGTTTCTACTTGCGAGGTTTTTGGAGACCTAGAATTGGACGAGGACAGATCTTTCAAAGAAGGTGATGCATATGCACCCAAGACTCCTTACAATGCTTCCAAGGCTTGTACAAACCATGTGGTGATGTCTTATGCAAATACCTTTGGGTTGCCGGTTTCTATTAGTCATTGTTCCAACAATTATGGACATTATCAATTTCCAGAAAAGTTGATTCCACTTTTTACAATGAATGCTTTGGAAGACAAAAGTTTGCCATTGTTCAAGAGTAGTCAAAACAGGCGTGAGTGGATTCATGTAGACGACCACAACCGAGGAATTGAATGTATTTTGCTAAAAGGAAAAGCAGGAGAGGCATATAACTTAGGAACTGGAGTGGAGAAGAGTGTGGAGGATATTACAGATTTGATTTTGGAAACTTTGGGAAAACCACAAAGTTTGAAAACTTATGTAGCAGACAGACTTGGGCATGATAAGAGATATCTAATGGACACAACAAAAATAAGAAAGTTGGGTTGGGAGCCGTTGATTTCTTTTGAAGAGGGAATTCGCGAGACTATAAACTGGTACAAAGAAAATAGAGGTTGGTTAGAAAATATAAAAAATGGAAACTATAGAAATTACAAAAAAATGGAAAGTTTTGGTAGTGAGAAAAAGAATATCCTAATAATTGGTGCGGGTGCAATGGGAACTGAGTGTGCACAAAGTTGGGACGATGCGGTTTTGAGCAACAAAAGAATAAATTCAAAAGAAGATGTTTTGGAGCTTTTGGACAAGTATCAACCAACAGCAGTTTTGAATACTGCCGGAGTTCGTGGAAAGCCAAATGTAGATTGGTGCGATGACAATCAGCTAACCACGATAGTTGGAAATGTAAAATTGCCGATTATGATTGCAGAGGCTTGTCAAGAACGCGGAGTTTACATGCTTCATGTTGGTTCTGGTTGCATATATTATGGTGAATCCCCAGATTTAGCTGGTTGGACTGAAGATGACTTTGGAAATCCAAAACCAACTTATTCTAGAGCAAAATGGGCTGCAGACTTGGTGCTTTCTACCTTGCCAAATGTTGGGATTGCTAGAATTAGAATGCCACTTGGCTCAAAACCGGCTCACTGGAATCTAATAGACAAATTGGCGAGTTTTGAAAAAGTGATAGATGTGGAAAATAGCGTGACAATAGTGGATGATATGATAGATGTGTTTTATCAACTTCTAACCAAAAAAGCAGAAGGAATATTCCACGTCACAAATCCCGGAACAATTCGCCACCGCGAAATTATCTCAATGTACGAGGAGCTGGTAGACCCAACACACACAAATGAATGGATAACAAATGACCAATTGGTAGAACAAGGCCTCGCCAAAAAAGGAAGATCCAACAATTTCTTACAATCCAAAAATTTGGAAAAATATGGAATTAGAATGCGCCCAGCGAAGGAAGCATTGAGGGATTCTTTGGTGAAATATGGGAGGGTTAAATATAAGTAAAAAATTGTTAAACATGAGAGTTCAAAAATCACTAAATAAATTATTAAAAGATCTTGACAATCATTTATTTTTATTGAAAACTTCAGTTGAAAATTATTCCACTCATTCTGCTTTTTTTATATCTATGGCTAATGAATTACGAACTTTAGTTTGTAAAGGAAAGGATCATGAAGATATTCTTCCTGTATTAATAAAACTTTTTAATTTTGACGAATCACCTTATTTTAAAAATAAAATATCTTTAACAAAATTTTTACATCAAAAAAATATTATATTAAATAAAAAACGTTATTCTAACTTAGAGTTTATTAAAATATTGACTACACATAGTGGAGAATTTATTCATATTAGAAAGGATACTGATTATAGATTTATTTTAGGTAGCCAGTTTGTTATTAATGGTATATCTATTTTAAATAGAGAATTACTTATTGTTGCAAAAGATATTCTTCATATTGGAGGTTCTTTTTTAGAATATATAAAAAACTTATCTACAGAAGATAAAGAAAAAATAAATAATAAATATCTCAAATCAATTAAAAAATAAAATGGAAATTATAGAATTCCTTCGACAATTTAGATTTTGCGAATATATTATATTTGGCTTTGTGGTGGCTTTTGGGGGATTCTTTAGTGAAATATGGTAAAATAAAGAATGAAAGAAAAGTTTGTTAATTTTTTAATGTTTAAATTTTTATAAAAATAATTAAATAATATATATTTTTTAGTTTTATTATAAAAATAAATTTATGAAGTTTATTGATTTATTTGCAGGAATTGGAGGAATTAAAATAGCATTTGAAAATGCTGGGTTTCAATGTGTTTTTTCTAATGATTTTGATAAAAATGCAAAAATAACTTTTGATTTAAACTTTTCTAAACCTATTGAAATAGATAAACAAATGGTGCTTGGTGATATTCAAAAAATTTCAACTAATAAAATTCCTGAATTTGATATTTTGTGTGGGGGATTTCCATGCCAACCTTTTTCTATAGCTGGATATAGACAAGGCTTTGAAGATGAAAGTGGAAGAGGTAATTTATTTTTTGATATTATTAGAATTTTAAAAGATAAAAAACCAAAGGCTTTTTTATTAGAAAATGTAAAAAATTTAAAAACACACGATAAAGGGAATACTATTAAAGTTATTTATAAAGAATTAGAAAAATTGGGATATAAAGTGACTAATAATGTTTTGAATGCAATGAAATATGGTAATGTGCCTCAAAATAGAGAAAGAATTTATATTGTAGGTTTTTTAGATCAAAAAGCTTTTGACAACTTTAAATTTCCAGAAAAAATACCGCTTACAAAAACAATTAATGATTGTTTAGAAAATAAAGAAGTTGAAGATAAATATTATTACAATGGTAAACCTCTTTATGAAAAATTAAAAGATGATATTACAAAAAAAGATACTATTTATCAATGGAGGAGAAAATATGTAAGAGAAAATAAAAATAATGTTTGTCCTACTCTAACAGCAAATATGGGAATGGGAGGACACAATGTTCCTATAATTTTAAATGGGAAAGGTATTAGAAAATTAACTCCAAGAGAGTGTGCAAATTTTCAAGGATTTTCTAAAAATTATAAACTTCCAAATATTGCAGATTCTCATCTTTATAAACAGTTTGGTAATTCTGTTTCTATTCCTGTAATTGAGAGAATCGCAAAAAATATGAATTTAGCATTAACAAAATAAAAATGTTTTTTAATAATCAAACAAAAGAACAAAAGCAAAAATATCAAGATTTTCTAAAAATAGCAGGTTGTTTATCAAATATGTTTTCTGATTCTGAAGTTCCATATTTATATTATCGTGTTGCTGAAAAAGTTTTTTGTCGTGCTTTTAATGCAGAAGATTTATCAAGAAGTGATGTATCATCTGATGCCAAAAAAGACTTATTAGGAATTGGATTAAAAACTTTTTTAAAAGGAAATGATAAAACTTTTCAAAAAATTGCAGAATTTAATAGAGATAGACCTTTGTATAAAGGTCTTGAAGCAAAAAAACTTATTGAAAAAGTGTCAAAATTAAGAAATGCGAGAATTGAATTTACAGAGAATGTTCATGGATTAAATAAATCTATTTATCATTGTGTTTTAAGAGATTCTGGAAAGTTTAAAATTTTTGAAGAACCAATGGAAAAGGTTGATATCCAAAATATCCATAATATAAAAATAAATAAAGGTTCAATTGTTTTTGATGATGCTAAAAGTGAATATTCATTTTTATTATCAAAAAGCACTTTAACAAAAAGATTTGTTACAAAATCAATTATTTATGAATTTGATGTTGATGTATTGAAAGATCCATTATTTGAGTTAAATAAACTTTTTTCTCATAAGGGCTTATTATTAGAAACAAAAAAAAGAATTAAACAAACTATTTATTTACCATTATATAGTCCTAAAGAAAAGAAGGTTCAAGAAAAAAGTGGAATAAATCAATGGAATGCAAAAGGAAGAATAAGGCATCCAAATGAAGTATATATATTAGTTCCAGCAGAAATTCATAATAATTTTCCTGGATTTTTTCCTAATAAAGATACTCCATTTAATTTAAAATTTCCAGATGGAGATATTAGTGAGTCTAAAATATGTCAGCAAGGAGGAAAAGCATTAATGACTAAATCTAATAGAAAACTTGGAAAACTAATTTTAAGAGATGGATTAAATCTAAAAGAAGGGGAATTAGCCACATATGAAAAACTTCAATTATTAGGTATTGATTCAGTAAGAATTGATAAAATTAGTAATTCTGAATTTGAAATAAACTTCTCTAAAATTGGAAGTTATGAACAGTTTAAAAATATATTTTATGCAAAATAGGAATTTCAAAAATTAAATAAAATGGAAATTTTAGAATTCCTTCGGCAATTTAGACTCGGCGGATACGCAATTTTTGACTTTGTGGTGGCTTTAAAAAAGTATATTTTTTTGGGTTCACCAAATTGTTTCAAATCATTAAAATGAGACTAACAAAAGAGGTGTTGAGAGATTCTTTGGTAAAATGTGATAGAATTAAAGAAACTTTTGAAAATATTTAAATATGACTAGCATAAATCAAACCATATCGTCTTTTTATAAAAATATAAATAATGATAATAATCACAGATATAAATCATGGGAACATTGTTATTTATATTTTATAAAAAATGAAAAAGATATAGATGTAGATATTGCGTGTTTACATTTGTCTTTTTATTTAGCTAGTTGGGGTATGTATAGAGGTTCAAGTCCACTTTTATGGAAAGATTATTTAATACATAAACCTGTAGTTGAAAAAATTTTAAAAAATTATAAATATTTACAGAAATTTAATTATGAAAAAAAAGAACATATTAATAGTTTTTTTGAGTTAAAAAAAGATATTAAAGAATGTTATGAAAAAGAAATTATAGTTGTTAAAAATAAAGATAATAAATATATAGCAAGTGATACTTTAATTACAAAAATATTGTTAGGTACTTTGGGGTGTGTTCCAGCATATGACAAATATTTTAAAGATGGTCTGAAAGAGGAAGAAATAAAACCTCTAAGTTTCACTAAAAAAAGTATAAATGAAATTATTAAATTTTATAAAGAAAATAAAGTTGAATTTGATAAAGCACAAAAAAGTATAAAAAATATAGGAAAAATTAATTATCCTATAATGAAATTAATTGATATGTATTTTTGGCAAATTGGTTTTGAAAAAGATAAAAAATAGAAAATATAAAAGGTGAACAGCCAATTGCAAAATGGGAATTATTAGAATTTAATAGAAGATAAAAATTTTATGAATAAATATAAACTTTCTCAATTAACAACTGAAAAATTAAAATATTATGTATATTTTTTAATTGATCCAAAAAACAATAAAGTATTTTATGTTGGAAAAGGGAAAGGAAATAGAATAAACCATCATTTTTTGGGTGCTTTGGATGATAAAAAAAATGAAAGTGAAAAAATAGAAAAGATAAAAGAAATTCAAAATAATAATAAAAAAAATAAAACAAATTGTTTTAAGGCAGGGTCTTACAGAAACAGAAGCTCTTGAAGTTGAGAGTGCTATGATTAATTTTTTGGGAATAAAAAATTTAACTAATATTGTTAAAGGTCATAATTCTGAAGATAGAGGATTAATGAAATTAGAAGATATTAAAATAAAATATGAGGCAGAAAATGCAATATTTGAGGAATCTGCAATTTTAATTAATATAAATAATCTTTATCAAAGAAATATGAGTGAAAAAGAGATTTATGATGCCACAAGAAAATCTTGGAGAATTGATATTAAAAGAGCTTCAAAAATTAAAATTGTTTGTTCTATATATAAAAGTATTATTAGAGAAGTTTTTTTGGTCGATAAATGGGTGCCATCTATAGAAGTTAAACATAAATATATGTTTAATGGTAAAGTAGTTCAAAAAAAGATAAGAAATAAATATATTAATAAATCTGTTGCTAAATATTGGGGACAGGGAATGCAATATCCTATAAAATATGTTTCTGTTTAATTTTTTATATTGTGCCAAATAAATATAATATTTTAGAAGATGAATTAGATAAAATTAGAGTAAGAGATAAAACTTGTGTATATTGTTATAAAAAAATGGAATTACCTGTTCATGGTATTTTTCGTGGTGATTGGGCAACAATAAAACATTTAAACCATCTTCCTCCTTGGAATGATTCAAAAACTGTTGCAATATGTTGTGGAAGTTGTAATTCTAGTAGAAGAGATAAACCTTTATTAAAATGGTTTTTATCTTTATATTGTAAAGAAAATAATATAAATATTAAAATTGTTCAAAAACCAGTTAAAAATTATATAATTTTTATGTGATTTGTTAAAATTAAGGAAATAGTAAAAAATTCTTTGGTGAAATATGGTAGAATTAAATAAAATATAAATAAGTTTAAAATTGTTTATGAGAGAGCAATCGCATAATTATAGAGAAATAACCCCCAACTTTCTTAGTAAAGTGTCAGAGCTTGCGGAAAAAAGAATGCGACAACTTCTTGAGATTGCCAAAGATTTAGGGGTGGAAATTCTCTCTTTAAAAGAGGGTAAACAGGAAATTTTGGATCAAGTTAATAAAAAACTACCTCAACGCTACGATCTTGTAATACAGAAATTGCAAGAAGAAGGGGTTAGTTTGGAGGATTTGTCTAAGGATGTTTTACTAGATCGTATGCTTGGAATAGATATACTTTTTAAATATAAAGGAAAAAGTTTTTCAGTTGATGTTACTACAGGTAAGCATACTGTTGTAAAAAATAAACAGAAAAAAATTGCAAAAATGGAAGAAATTTATCGTGAGCTTGGTATTGATCACGCATTAATTATTCGTTTAAAAGAAGACATAACTGAAGATATTGTCTTAGATCTGTTTTCAAGGATAGAAGATATAGACGAAACATCCAATACTTTTTCTACTGTTATTAGGTATCCTGAAACAAAATTTAAAAAAAAGAAAAAAAGGCGTTGATAAATTTTTTACAAATAATAAATAAATATGGAAATATTAGAATTCCTCAGACAATTTAGACTCGGTGGATATGCCATTTTTGATTTTGTAGTGGCTTTTGGGGGAATTTATTTGATTTCTCCACGGCTGACTAGGTTGTTTCAAAAAATTAAAATCCGCGTGCCAAAAAGAAATTGGCTATTTTTAACCTTGCCAATTAGTATCCTCATACACTTGATAGTTGGAAGTATAACTCCAATGACTAGAGATTTTATAAATATATATGGAAATTATACTTTAAAAATTGTAATTTTAATTTTGTTAATTCTAGGTTTAAGAGGTGTGAGAGTAAGGAAGTAAAAAAAATAATTTAATATATAAAAAGGGTAAAATCAAGGTATATGGAATTAAAATATTATATAGAACAAAGACCTTGGGGGCAGTTTAAAATTTTGTTGGAAAATAAAAAATGTAAAGTAAAAGAAATAATAGTAAAGTCTGGACACCGTCTAAGCTACCAAAGACACAAAAAACGAGATGAACATTGGATTGTTGTAAAAGGTGAGGCTATTGTAACTTTAGATGACGAAGAAAAATTTATTAAAAGTGGCGATAGTTTAAACATATTAAAAGGTCAAAAACATAGAGTTTTGAATACGGGAGAGCAAGATCTAATTTTTATAGAAACTCAAACTGGAAGTTATTTTGGCGAAGATGATATAGAGAGGTTTAGCGACGACTATAATCGTGTTTAGTTTATGAATTTTTTTGATATACAAATATATATTGGTATAAAATTATTACTTATATTCTTTGTTGTTTTTTCTTTTTACTTAATCTTTAAAAAGAAAAAACCAGTTTATTTTTTAATTTTGGTTGGAGTAATTTCGTCTGCATCATATTTTCTTTGGACAAACAATCTGCAATTGTTATTTTGGGGGCTTCAAGGTGACGAGATTACTATAGCAGCTATGTATAACACTTTTGCGAGTGTGGGTTTGTGGTCGGATTTTGCTTATCACAATTTACCACCATTTTATCCTCCAGCATTTTTCTGGTTTTTTGGGTTGATAGGTGGAATATTAAATTGGAATGGAATTAAAATTGCAAAATTTGCAGCTTTTTCTTTTTTCTTGGTTTTTCCAATTGGCTCGTATTATTATCAAAAGTACCTTTTAAAGGATCATTTATCAAATAATAAAACTTTGGGATTGGTTTTTATTTTTTTAACACCATTATTTATAATAACAATATTAGATAAAGATTTGCTTATAGGAAAACCATACGAAGTTATTACAGCGGTTGCAACTATTTTTTGGTATGTTAGTCTTCACTTGAAAATTTCTAGAAATAAATGGAATTTAAAACAAGGAATAATTTACGGCTTAATTGCTGGAATTATTTTTATGACTTATTATTTGTGGCTAATTTTTGCTGCAATTGCTTTTTTGTTGATGGGTATAGTAGAAGAAAAGCAGGATAGAATTAAATATTTTTTGTCTCTTTTCAAAACAATGTTAATTACTATATTTTTTAGTTTACCTTTTATTTTGCCGCTGATTATTAGTTATTTCAAAAATGGTATGGAAAGTTGGCAAACTTCATTTTTTGTGCCAAACGGGTTAGATCTGTGGATGCCAATATTTCAGTTGAATAGTATAAATAACATTATAATGTTTTTTGGTTTTTCTGTATTAATTTATTATAGAAAACATATTTTTATTAAGCAGTTGCTGTATCTTTTAATAACGGCTTTTGTTTGGTGGGGTTTGGCGATGACTTCTTTGTTAGTTTTAAAAATACCATTTCAAGAATTTCGTGGATTTTATATTTTATCGCCAAGTATTTTGGCAATTTCTGCAGTTTATGGTGCTATACGCTTATGGCGTCATTTCAATATAGATAAGAATAAAAACCTCTCTTTTCTTATTATTGTAATAGGAATTTTGTATTTTGCATCCCAATCTGTTTTTGGTTTTTTTGTAGATGATCCGGTTGTAAAAATGCGACGAGTAGAATCTAGAGAAGCTAACGGCGCTATCGTAAGTCTTGTTAATTATTTGGATAAAGTGCCAGAGTCAAATTCAAAACTTACTTTATTAACTGTTCCACAAGTTTTGGCATTTGTGCCTGTAAATCATCTAATTTATTTCAATCAAAATAATAATCATCCAGCATCTATTTTTTCTGAACGCTACGAATATTTACAGATGTTAGCTAATTCAAAATCATCAAAAGATCTTTATGAAAATATTAAAAAGTCATCTTATGGTGATTTGGAGCGATTTATTTTTTATGGAGATGAGGAAAATTATTATCTTTATTTTCATTTAGACAAGATGATAAGTGGAGTAGAAGAAGAAAAAATAAAAATAAATAAAAATTTATTTTCATATGAATATTTTGAAAAAGTTTATGAAAAAAATGGATATACTGTAATAAATATTTTGGAATTATAAATATATTTATAATATTCAAAATAGAATTGTAAAATTTGAGTCAAAAATTTGGTTTTTACCTTGCAATTTGAGGTTTAAAAGGGTAAAATCAGATTATATGGACTTGAGTATAATTACTATCACTTGGAACTCGGAAGAAGTAATAAAAAAACAGATAGCTTCTGTTTTTTATGGTTGCGAGAATTTAAATTATGAAGTGATTGTGGTGGATAATAATTCTGGTGATAAAACTGTGGAAGTAGTGAAAGAGTTTCAAAATGTTAAATTGATTAAAAATAAAGAAAACTTGGGTTTTGCTTGGGCAAACAATCAGGCATTAAAATTGGCGACTGGAAAATATATTTTATTTTTGAATCCAGATATGCAAGTGGAGAAGGGAAGTCTGGAAAAAATAGTAAAATGGATGGAAGGGAAAAAAGATGTTGGGTTGGCGAGTGTAAAACTTATAAATGAAAAAGGTGAAGTGAATTTGGAAGCTAGACCAAGAAGATTTCCAAAGGTTTGGGAGCAGGTTTTACTTATTTTAAAAATACATCATATTTTCCCAAATATTCTGAATGAGTATTTGATGGGAGAATTTGATTTTAATAAAGAGCAGGAAGTTGATTCTGTGCGTGGATCTTTTATGATTATTCGTAGAGAAATTTTGGATAAATTGGGTTGGGGTTTTGATCCACGATATTTTATTTGGTTTGAAGATGTAGATTTGTGTAGAGAGGTGAGGAAATTAGATTATAAGATTAAATATACACCAATTATTTCTTGCGTGGATTATGTTGGGCAAAGTTTCAAAAAGCGTGAAAATGTGTGGAAGCAGAAAAACTTTACAAAAAGTATGCTTACTTATTTTCAAAAATGGGAGCCGTGGTATAAATGGATTTGGATTTGGCTTGTGCGACCGGTTGGAATATTCATTGTTTGGATTAAAAACAAGTTTTAAAATATGAAATTAACTGTACAGCTTGTAGTTTGGAATGGTGAGAAATATATTCCGTATTTATTTGAATCACTGCGAGCGCAAACTTTCAAAGATTGGGATTTACTTATTTTTGATAATAATTCTACAGACAATATTATAAATAAAATTCAAAAAGAATTGAATAATTTTTCGGTTCAAAATAAGTTTATAAAATCAAAAGAAAACATAGGTTTTGCTGGTGGACACAATTTGCTTTATGCAAAAAATGATTCAGAATATATTTTGCTTTTGAATCAAGATATGTATTTAGAGAAGGACTGCTTTTCAAAATTGGTAGAATATTTGGATAAAAATGAAAAAACTGCTTCTTCGAGCCCACGGCTAATGAGGTGGAATTTTGGTGATGTGGAAAAAGGCTTGGAAAATTCTTTTGGAGAAAATATAGATACTTTAGGATTGAAAGTTTTTCGAAGTAGGCGAGTGGTGGACACTTTTGCTCAGCAAAAATGGGGAGAGGTAAAAACTAAATTTAATGGAAAAAATGATGTGGAAGTTTTTGGAGTTTCTGGTGCTTTGCCGATTTATAGGAGAAGTGCTTTGAAAGTTGTAGAGGAAAATGGTTTAATTTTTGATACTTTGTTTGGTTCTTATAAAGAGGATGTGGATTTGGCTTTTCGACTTTGTTCTGTTGGTTTTAATGCTGCTGTAATTCTAAATGTTGTAGCGTACCACGACAGGAGTGGGACGGGTTCAAAAGATTATTCGGACAAGTCTGCCATAAAAAATAAAAAGAAGCAGTCAACACAATTAAGCTACCAAAGTTACAAAAATCATATTATGATTTTGCTTAAAAACGAGTATTGGCAGAATTTTTTACTTGATTTTATATGGATTTTGTGTTATGAATTGAAGAAGTTTGTATATTATTTTTTGTTTAATAGAAAAAATTTAAAAGGATTAAAAGAAATTTGGGAAAACAGAAATATAATTTTAAATAGAAGAAAAGAGATTAAACAAAACAGAAAAGTTGACTGGCGAGAAATGAGGAGGAAACATGATATAAAAAACAAATTAAAAATAAATACATTATCTTGAGCGAAATGGAGCAAAGTGAAATGCCAGCCTGCCGGAAGGCAGGAAGTCGAATGGATCTCGTGAAAGTATAATAAATTATAAATAGTGATACTGCACGGGGATCTTTCGACTCCGTTTCACTCCGCTCAAGATGACATGTGTTTTCCCTACTTATTCTGCTGTCCCTATTATGAACGATATCACAATTACAATTGTAAATTATTTAATGAAAGATGAGATTTTGAAAAATCTGGAATCTTTGGCTTTGGATTTGCAAAATTGTCCTTACAAAGTGCATGTTGTGGTTGTGGATAACTCGGAAAATAAGGATGGAATAAAAGAAGTGGTAGAAAAATTTCCAAATGTTTCTTATTTGAATTCTGGTAATAATATTGGCTTTGGAAAAGCTCACAATTTAGGGTTTAAAAGTGTTCCAGCTCGCTATTATTTTGCATTAAATCCTGACACTACGATAATGCAAAATTCAAACACAGTGGAGCGGATTATAAAGTTTATGGATAGAAATTCAAAGATAGGGTGTATTGGTCCAAAACTTATAAACTTGGATGGAAGTTATCAAAATTCTTGTTATCGTTTTAATTTTTCCTCAATAATAGTAAAACCTTTGAAACAAATTGGCTTGGATAAAAAAATAAAGTTAGCAAAAAAATATGTAGACAATTTGTTAATGAAGGGCTTTTGCCACACTAAAACTATTCCAGTTGATTGGGTGATGGGTGCAGCACTTGTAATTCGTGCAGAAGTGGTAGAAAAAGTGGGGATGTTTGATGGTAGATATTTTATGTATTTGGAAGATGCGGATTTGTGTAAAAAAAGTTGGGAAGCAGGCTATCCTGTTTATTATGTACATGATATAGTAATTAAACATAGTCACAGAAGAGGGTCGGCAAAAACACCGGGAGTATTTCGGGCTTTAATTAAGAATAAATTGGCAAGAATTCATTTGGCAAGTTGGTCAAAATATATTTGGAAGTGGCGAAATCATTTTAAATATTATGCAAAAATATCCTAAAGTTGCAATAATTTATCTTTCATTCCACTCGGAGCCATATATAGATGATGTGGTTTCTGGTTTGAAAATGTTGACTTATCCAAAAGATAAAGTTGAGTTTGTGGTTGTAGATAATCCGCATTCAGAATATGGACCTTCTGTGAGGGTGTTGGAGGAAAATGTTATGCCGTTGTCTGGAAAAGAGATTCCGCATACAACAATTTTACCTCAATCTAAAAATCTTGGTTTTTCCGATGGAAATAATGTGGGAATAAAATGGGCGATTGAAAACGGTTTTGATTATGTTTTTTTTCACAATAACGATGGTTTTGTTTCTGGAGATTTTTTGGAACCTTTAGTAAGAGCTATGGAATCAGATAAAAAAATTGGTGCTGCACAATCTTTAATGTTGTTACATCCAGAAACAGGTTTGGTAAATAGTGCTGGAAATGAGTTTCATTATTTAGGATTTGGGTTTTGTGGAGATTATAAAAAAGATGTAAAAGAAATTAGTAATTCGATTAAAAAAATTTCTTATGCAAGTGGAGCTGCTCTTTTGATGAGAGTAGATTTGCTCAAAAAATATGGTTTGTGGGATGGTGATTTTTTTATGTATCATGAAGATTTGGAGTACTCACTTCGTTTACGATCTGTTGGTTTCGACATAGTTTTGGTTCCAAATTCAATTTTTTATCACAAGTATCAATTTAGCAGAAGTATTGAAAAATTTTATTGGATGGAGAGAAATAGATACGGCGTGATGTTAATGTTTTTTAAATGGGATACTTTAATGTTGCTTTTGCCAATAGCTTTGTTTTTGGAGTTTGGTTTGTGGTTTTCTGCTTTCAAGGGTGGTTGGATAAAAGAAAGGGTAAGAGTTTATAAATATTGGCTAAATACAAGAAATTGGCAACTTTGGCTTGGCAAAAGAAAAAATATTCAAAAAATTAGAAGAGTGAGCGATAAAAAATTATTGGAAAATGTAGCAACTGGAATTTATTTTCAAGAAAAATCAATGGAAAATCCATTGTTAAAATATATCGCAAATCCAATGATGACTTTGTATTATTGGATTATTGTGAGACGATTAGTTAAATAAATATGAGAATTAAAAAGGCAGTTTTAACTGGTGGAGGAAGAGGAACTAGACTTCATCCAGTTACAATTACTACAAATAAACATTTGGTACCTTTGGCAAACAAGCCAATGATTTTCCATGCTATAGAAAAAGCAGTAGAGGCTGGGATTGAGGAGATTTTTATAAACACAAATCCGGGCGAGACCGAACTACAGAAATATATAGGTGATGGTGGGCATTGGGATATAAAAATTAAATTTTATGAACAGACTGGTGGACCTCAAGGTGTGGCACATGTGGCTGCCGAAGCGCGCAAATTTATTGGAGATGATCCATTTATGTTTTATTTTTCTGATAATATTCTGCTTGGAAGCTTGAAGGAAATGGTAAATGATTTTGCAGAGAACAACAGAGATTGTATGCTTGCACTTTCCAAAGTTCCAGATCCAGAGAGGTTTGGTGTGCCAAAATTTGAAAATGGAAAAATTGTAGATGTTTTTGAAAAACCAAGCGTTCCACCGAGTAATTTTGCAGTTGTAGGGATTTATCTTTATGGTCCAAAAGTTTTTTATAAAGCATTTGATAATATAGAAAAAAGTGCACGCGGTGAATATGAAATTTCTAGTGTGAATTCTTATTTGCTCAAAAATGGATACAATGTGGGTCATAAAGAAATTACAGGTTGGTGGAAAGATACTGGAAAACCAAAAGATTTACTTTTGGCAAACAAGTTGATTTTAGAAAAAATGAGCCATCAAAATTTTAGAGTTTCTAGACAATATTCTTTTTATGATGATAAGAAAATTCATATTGGAGTTGGTACTACAATTGGTGAAAATGTAAATATTTTGGAGCCGGTCATAATTGGTGAAAATTGTAAATTAAATAATTGTACAATTGGACCAAATACTACAATTGGAACAGGAGTACACATAAACGGTGCAAAAATAAGTAATTCTATAATTTTACAAAATACAAAAATTGACACTAAATTACATATTTGTGACAGCTTAATTGGCAAGAATGTCTCAATTGAACGCAAACAACAAAATGACCTGGAAGGCAGAGTTATGATGATAGGGGATAAGACTAAAATTGAAATATAAAAATATATGGGAATTCAAATAGAATTTAATCCGGACTTAGCGTTAAGAAATATTTCTGAGTTTAAAGTAGGAAATAGAAAAGAGGAAGGGTGTATTTTAGAAAATTTGGAAATTGGCAAAGAATATTTTTTTTGAAAAAAGGCCAAAGAAATTATTGGTTATTTGGTGAAATTCCTTTGTTGGAAATTAAAGGAAATGAAGTTTTATCTCGTCCAAAAGCGAGTATTATAATTCTCGAGGCAACTCATTTTTTAATTGATAAAGAAGTTTATACAAAAGGAAAATATAAGATTATTGAAGTTTTTAAAGATGATAAAATATATTTTGAAGGATTTGAAAGGGTTGGTTCTAAATAAAATTTTAAAAATATAAAAACCACTTGGAAGTTTCAAGCGGTTATTTTTTTGGTTTTGTTTTAACTGTTGCAAAAGTACAAAGTAATATAAAACCTATTAAACGAAATCTACAAGTAATAACGTTAGCTCATACAATGCACAATTGATCGAGAGACTTTTCTATTGTGGCTACCATATCGTTTGAAAAGATTCTGCAACTCTTTTGGTATGACTGCTTGAAGAGATTTTATTAATTTATCTTCTTCTGCTTTTGTGGCTTGTGCTTGTCTTCCTTTTTTTCTCGCAATTTATGAATTGCGCCAAGTTTTATTTTACTTTTTGCCATTTTATCTCCTTTTTTGCTAAAGGACATTTTACCAGTAAAATTACTGACAATTAAAGATACTATATTATTTCACTTTTGTCAATTTTAAAAAATAAAAAAGGATGTAAATTACACCCTTTTAGCAATTCTATTTCCACACGAATTGTCTTTTCATTTTACCTACAGACTCTATCTCAACCTCTCTAATATTACTACTGGAACTATTGGATACATAAAATCTAATAAGTTCACCGTCTTCATTATAACTATTGTCTTCATTGAGACGTCGTGCATGCACACACCATTCGTCTGGGTGATATTCATTTAACCTAAAGCCTGTGCTACCACCACTCATTTCTGCTTTTTCTACTACAAACTTTGCAGTAGCACGACTTGTGTCATAAGCAGTATAATCAATAGTTTCTTCTTTGGGTGGCATTTTTCCAGTTTTTACTGCAATAGCTATGCGATCTTTTTCGCTAATGCGACTGCTTACTAAACATGTCTCTGTCTTCCCATCGATTCGGGCACATTTTTTATCGTGAACATCATCCATGTCATATTTACCATAGGCAAATTTTGGTGATTTGATCACGTCTCCTTCATTTGGCCAATTTACTCTACTCATAGAAAAAACTCCTTCCAATGTACATTGTCACGAATTTCCCTTCGTAACTTGGGTTAATTCTGAAATTAGCACTACTGCCTTATTAAAGCATATTTTTATTTTTTTGTCAATATTCTAACTCAAAGAAGTTTTCTGTTCCATCTACAATTCCCCAAAAGAAAATAGCCTGTTTTTTTTTGTTTACAGATATTTCTTTTACAGCTGTATTTTCAAGTAGTTCGTGACTAAGTAAATAGTTTCTGTCGAAAGTGCTAATAGAACTTTCAGAGGTTAGCAGTAAAACACCAAATTTATTGAAATGGTTTACTGTTTTAATTCTATCACTTGTTCTATTTATTAGGTTTGAATCCCCATTTTCAGATATTTCCCATATTTCTAGAGGAGACCAACTTATCCATTTGTTGTTTTGTTGATCGAATATGAAACTATTTGTTTTTATGGTTTCAGATTCTTGCGTGTCTAATTTTATAATTGTTGTTTTTTGAGAATTGTTTAAAATTGCTCTTTGTGAATTTATGTCGATAATTTTATTTCCAAACTGTCCTATTTTGTATGGAATATCATTTTGTCTACTACCGAGTCGTTTTAGTGATTTTTTTGTGTTATCAATTATCCAAATGTTATTTTTTTCATCTACAAACCAGTTATTTTCATTTAAGTTTGAAGTTATTGTTTTCTCTCCTGTTAATCCTAATTGCTTTATTTTATGATTTTCTTTTATAAAAATTGTAGGAAGTGTGGAATTTTTCCATTGAATATTTTTATCTAAGTATTTTGTTTCAAATATGAACGAGTTGGCATTATCTGGAATTGCTGTAGAAAAAATATCAATGGTTGTGTTTGTGTCGTTTATTGTTTTTATGAACGCAGAATTTCCAAAAGGAGACCACGATGTTTCTGGTATTTCTTCGTTTGTGGTTCTGGTTATTGTTGATATTTGTTTTGAGTTTGTTTCGAATAGCTTAACTTCATAAATATCTTCTTTTTTTGAGGTTAAGAGTGCATATTTTCCATCTTGTGAAAAATCTACATTTACAATATTTTCAAATGAATTTAAAATTGGAATTGGGTTTGATTTTTTGTAAAGTGAAATGTTATTTACAAAAGTACTTTTTTTACTTTTTACATTTATATCTTTTTCCCATATATGGTAACCTTCCAATTCTATACGGATAGAATATACATCTGGCGTAAGATTTGTAATTCTAATTGGTATATCTTGTTTAATTTCTATATTATTTAAAAAAACTTTTGCATTTTTTGGTTCTGCGTCTATTCCAATAACCCCAGTTTGGCTTACTTGCCCTGTTTGAAAGTCGTATCTATAACCAGTTGTATAAAGGATTACAATTGGTGAAATGATAAAAAATGACAAAATAAGAAAGATATTTATAGCCTTTCTTATTTTACTCGTAAGAATTGTTTTTGGATAAGTCATTCCTTGCTATTGTATCACATATTTTGTATAATTATAAAGAATTTAAATAAATTATTCAATATCTATATGTTCCAATTCATAATAGAAGGTGGTAAAAAATTAAGTGGAAAAATAAAAGTAAACACAGCCAAAAATTCGGCTGTTGCTATTTTGTGTGCTTCTTTAATGGTAAAAGGAAAAGTGAATTTGGAAGATGTGCCTAGAATTCAAGAAGTAGACAGAATTTTGGAAATTTTAACTAGTATTGGTGTAAGGTTTGAGTGGAAAGGTGGTAATAGTTTGTTTTTGGATACTTCTGCAAAATTGAACTTGGACAATATAAACAAGAAGGCCTGTAAAATAACTCGTTCTTCATTATTACTTTTTGGTGCTTTGGCAAAACGAGAAGAAAAAGGATATAAATTATATAAAAGTGGAGGTTGTAAACTTGGAGAAAGAACTGTTCGTCCACATCTTTTGGGACTAGAAAAATTGGGTTTGAGTGTTGTTTCCAAAGCTGGATATTATGAAGTGAAAACAGTTAAACTTCAAAGTAATGAGGTTATAATGTATGAGTCTGGCGACACAACAACAGAAAATGTAATAATGGCAGCAGTCTTAGCTCCTGGTATAACTACACTAAAATTCGCTTCTGCAAATTATATGGTGCAAGATCTGTGCTATTTCTTAATTAAAGCTGGAGCAGATATAAAAGGAATAGGCACAACCACAATGATTATAAAAGGTGTAAGATCTTTAAAATCTGTAAAAAAAGCTTATCCACTTATCCCAGATCCAATAGAAGCTATGACATTTATTTCTTTGGCGATTACAACAAAATCCAAACTAACGATAGAGAATTGTCCATTGGATTTTTTGGAATTAGAGTTGGAAAAACTTTCTGTAATGGGTCAAAAATGGAATGTATTGAAAAAATATAAATCAAAAAATACAAAGTTTAATATGGCAGATATAGAAATTTTGCCAAGCGATTTGAAAGCTTTGCCAGACAAAATTTATGGTAGACCTTTTCCGGGTTTAAATATAGATAATTTGCCATTTTTTGTACCTATTTTGACACAGGCAAAAGGTAGAACATTGGTACACGATTGGATTTATGAGAACCGGGCAATTTATTATTTAGAATTACAAAAGTTGGGTGCAAATATGGTTTTGCTAGATCCACATCGTGTGTTTGTAGAAGGTGTTGTAAACTTAAAATCAAATGAACTTATTTGTCCTCCGGCAATTAGACCTGCAACTGCAATTTTAATCTGTATGCTTGCTGCAAACGGTAAGTCTGTACTTAGAAATTCTTACCCAATCGAAAGAGGTTATGAAAATTTGGCTGGAAGATTGCAAGATATCGGAGCTGAGATAGAAAGAGTTGAGTAAAAAATAAATTTAAAAAAGAATTATTTATGATGGAAAAATTTAAAACAAACGAAAAGTTTAATTATCTTTTTTATGTGGTGGTTTCTGTTTTACTTTTGGCTATTTTTGGGTTTGGTTTTTTTGCAGGAAAATTTATAACTTTAAAAACAGTTTTATCCAGTGAGGGTGGAAACATAGAAATAGAAAAAGTTTTAAATTTATACTCCAAAACAAGATCTCCAAATGTAGATTTCAATCAGTTTTGGAAAATTTGGAATACTATAAAAGAAGAGTATGTAGATGAAGATATAAGTGATGTGGATTTGTTCTATGGAGCTTTGGAGGGTCTTGTGTCTGGTTTAGATGACCCATATTCTATTTATTTCCCTCCAGTAGAGGCGACAGCATTTGCTCAGGATTTGGCAGGAGAGTTTGAGGGAATTGGCGCAGAAATTGGAATTCGCGAAGATAGACTTACTGTGATCGCTCCACTTGCAGATTCTCCAGCAGAAAAAGCAGGTTTGCAAGCACAGGATAAGATTTTGGCCATTGATGGAGAGGATTCAATAGGATTGAATTTGGAAGAGGCTGTAAGAAAAATAAGAGGGGAGAAGGGAACTCCTGTGGTTTTGACAATTTCTAGAAATGGATTTGGAAATTTACAAGAAATCGAGATTATTAGAGGTACTATTACTGTACCAACTGTAATTTGGGATATGAAAGATGGTGGTATAGCTTATGTTAGAATCTCATATTTTAATGGCGACACTTACGAAGAGTTTGGTAAAGTGATTCAAGAGATTTTAGTAAAATTGCCAAAAGGAATAGTCTTGGACTTGAGAAGTAATCCGGGAGGATATTTAAAAACTTCTGTGGAAGTGGCAAGTGAGTGGATTGAGGAGGGTGTAATTGTAAAAGAAAAATTTAGAAATGGTAAAAGTGATGCATATACAACTGTAGGTAGACACAGATTGAGTGATATTAAAACAGTTATTTTGGTAGATGGTGGTTCTGCTTCTGGGTCTGAAATTGTTGCTGGAGCATTGCAAGATTATGAAAAAGCCATACTTGTAGGAAAACAAACTTTCGGCAAAGGTTCTGTGCAAGATTTTCAAGCCTTGCAAGATGGTTCAGCATTGAAAATGACTGTTGCAAAATGGTTCACACCACTCGACAGAGGAATAGATGGCGAAGGGATTACTCCTGATGTAATTTTGGAGGAAATGTTTGTGGAAAGTGAAGTAGAAGGTGAATATACAGATTTGGGGTTAGAAAAAGCAATTGAAATTTTGATGGCAGAATAAAAAAGGAATTTATAGTAAGTATAAATTCCAATCAAAGAATTAAAAAACCACCGGCGGTGCTGGTGGTTTTTGTAGTTTTACTGTTTATGAAAATCTTGTAATGCTTCTATTACCGGGTCTATTCTAGAAGCAATTCTGAATGTCATACCAATTGCACCGTATTCAATTATTACGGCAATTCCAACTAAATATAATTTTTTATCTTCTTTTCCAATTGCAAATACTGGTCCACCGCTGGATCCAGGACTCATTTCATTGCTCATATAAAATATATTTTTTGAATCTAATGGAAAAAAAGTGGAAAAATCTGAATTTATTTCTCCAGGATTTGTGACATAGCCTTTTGTAAAAAATTTTCCCTTACCTTTTGGCTCGGAAAATAAATATAGCACATCACCACTTTCTAAATTTTCAGTGGTGGCCCATTTCACGGGTGTGGCATGCAAATCTAAATCAGGTCTTTTTTTGAAAGATAAAATTCCAAAATCAATACCTAAGCTATCTTTATGCATAGATACAGTCACATCTTTTGATGGAAAGTCTATGACATCCTCTTCTTTTGAAGTATTCCAAATTCTATACTGGACATCTTTTAGTATAAAAATAGTAGGTTTTTCAAGACCTTCTTCTGTAGATAGTATTGTTATTGGAGGCATTCCCATAATACTATCAATTACATGTCCGGCTGTTAAGAAAAATAATTCATTTTCGGTTTCAAAAGAAAAGAAGCCACTACCACCGAGTGCAAAAATTTTTGGATTAATATTTTTATCTGTCGAGGTATAAATTCCCAAGACTTCCAGCTTGCACAATGCTTTTTCTATAATTCTTTTTTCTTCTTTGTCAACTCCATAATCATTGCTGGTAAATTGTACATTGTAATAAACAGTACCATTTGTAAAATCTTGAGTTTCATTCATTATAGAATTTTTTTGACTACCGCAGTTGCAGGCACCAAAAATAAAAATAAAAGATAGTGTGATTAACAATACAACCTTTTTCACTTTATACTCCTTTGTTTTTGTAGTAAAACTACATTAATTGTAAAAGAGCGTTCCTGTCTCTTATTTTTATTATAACCTCTCAACCCAATGTTTGTCCACCTCTACTGTTAAATCTAGGAAAATTTTCTTTCCAACAGCTTGCTCCAACTCTCTTCTTGCCATCTTGCCCATTTCTTTTATTTTATGTCCTTTTACTCCTATAATCATTTTTTTGTATCTCAATTGGTCTGTAAGAATCTTTGCTTCTATTACTGTGACATCTGGTTTTTCCTCTACATTTACAACTTCCACTGCAATAGAATATGGCACTTCTTTGTCAAAAATAGAAAACACCTTTTCTCGAATTATTTCTGCAATCCAAAATTCTTTATTTACATTCGTTAACTGCCAGTCTGGGTAAAGCTCTTCTCCTATTGGTAATAATTCTACAACTCTTTCTTTTAATGGTTGTATGTGGCTTCCACGAAGTGCAGACAGTTCATAAACTGCATTAAAATCCTCTGACCAAGATTTATAATCTTCTAAAAATGGTTTTTCTTTGTGAGGTAAATCACTTTTATTTAAAACTAAAATCTTTGGAATATTTAAATGACGAACCATTCCGTATGTTGCACGCTCCTCATCTCCAATCTCACGAGTTGGGTCAACAACATAAATTATTACATCAATTCCACTTAATGCGCCTTTTACTTTGTTTACTAGCTTTGCAGAAAGTAGGCTCTTTTTTGCTTTGAAAATTCCTGGAGTATCTACAAAGATCGCCTGACCTTCTGGCATATTTAAAACTCCGTGAATTATGTGTCTTGTCATTTGTGGACGAAAACTTGTTGCTGCAATTTTTGTACCAACTAAAGTATTCATTAATGTAGATTTTCCAACATTACTTCTTCCTATTAAAATCGCAAAACCACTTTTTTTTAATTCTTTTTTTTCTGTCATAATATATATAAAATTTCTTTACACTGTTTTTTCAATATGCTATCTTAAAAGAAGAATATGATAAACAGTAATATAGTAAGATTACACTAAAAAGTCAGTTTTTTCAAGTTATGAAGGTATTATTTATAAAAGAAGTGCGAGGATCTGGTAAAAAAGGTGAAATAAAGGAGGTCTCAGACGGGTATGCTCGTAATTTTTTAATTAAAAAAGGTCTTGCTGTAGTTGCAAATAGAGGTATTTTTGTGAAAGTAAATGCAAAGATAGAAAAAGGAAAACGCAATAAAAATAAAGAAATAGAAAAAGGTAAACAGCTTGCAAAAAAGTTAAGAGGGATATCATTAAAAATAAAAGTAAAAGCAAATGAAAACGGTAAACTTTATGCTGGTATAAATTCTAATGATATTGCAAAAGAAATAAGTAAAAAATTAGGATTTGATGTAAATCCAAAAGATATAGTTTTAGACGAAAGCTTGAAAAAAGTCGGAGAATATTTTGCAAGATTAAATAGCTTTAAAATTAAAATAAATATTATAGCTAAATAGCTTATGAAAAAAAGAAAAAAAAGACGCAAGTTTATTTTTATAGTTGGTGGTGTAATGAGTGGTGTTGGAAAGGGCGTGGCAGCTGCTTCTATTGGTGCAATTATGAAAGCAAAAGGGTTTAGGGTGACAGCATTAAAAGCAGATCCGTATATAAATTTGGATGCTGGAACTATGAATCCAACAGAACATGGAGAAGTTTTCGTTACAGACGATGGGGATGAGACAGACCAGGATATGGGAAATTATGAGCGTTTTTTGGATATAGACCTTACTTCTACAAATTATATGACGACTGGGCGTGTTTATATGAGCGTGATTGAGAAAGAAAGAACAATGAAGTATAAAGGAAAGTGTGTTCAGGTTGTGCCACATATTCCAGAAGAAATACTTCGTAGAATATATAAAGCTACAGAAGATCAGGATACAGATATTACAATTATAGAAATTGGCGGGACTGTGGGAGAGTATGAAAGTGCTTTATTTTTGGAAGCAGCACGAACTTTGAAATTGAAAAAACCAAAAGATGTGGCTATAGTTTTGGTAAGTTATATGCCGGTGCCTTATCATATTGGTGAGATGAAGACAAAGCCAACTCAGCAAGCATCCAGAACTTTGAACCAGGCTGGAATAAATGCAGATTTTATACTTGCTCGTGGTCCACAATCTTTGGACAAACCAAGGCGTGAGAAGTTGTCTTTGTTTTGTGGTGTAAAGAAGACTCATTGTATTTCTGCGCCGGATGTAAAATCTATTTATGAAGTTCCTATTAATTTTGAAAAAGAAAATTTGGGAAATAAATTATTGAAAGTTCTACATTTGAATTCTCGCGATACAAATTTGAAATCTTGGGAGCGTTTTATAGGTAGAATGAATAGTTCTACAAAAGAGGTCAGAATTGCTGTGGTTGGTAAATATTTTGGCACAGGCAAATACACTTTATCTGACTCGTATATATCTGTTATAGAGGCTATTAAGCATGCCTCGTGGCACAACAAAGTTCAGCCTGTATTGGAATGGGTAGATTCAGAAGAATTTGAAAAAGATCCAAAAAAATTGAAGGAGCTAAATAATTATGATGGTGTTGTTGTTCCAGGTGGTTTTGGTACAAGAGGGGTAGAAGGAATAATAATGGCTATAAAGTATATAAGAGAAAATAAAATACCATATTTGGGAATTTGTTATGGAATGCAACTTGCTACAATAGAATTTGTAAGAAATGTATTGGGTAAAAAAGATGCAAATACAGTGGAGGTAGAACCATCTACTGCAAATCCTGTGATAGCTGTGAACGAACTCCAAGTAAAAAATATGGGAGAAAATAAATACGGTGGAACTATGCGACTTGGTGCTTATGATTGCGTATTGAGACAAGGTACAAAAACAAGAAATGCTTATAAAAAGGCAAATATTTCAGAGCGTCACAGACATAGATATGAATTTAACAATGAATATCGCACACTGATGGACGACGCGGGGCTTAAAATTGTTGGAGTAAATCCAGAGTCAGATTTGGTAGAAATAGTAGAGTTGGAAAACCATCCTTTCTTTATTGGTGTACAATTTCATCCAGAATTTAAATCTCGTCCAATGAGCCCACATCCTTTGTTTAGAGAGTTTATAAAAGTAAGTTTATTGACAAAAAAGATGTAATTAGCTAATTTAAAACAAAAGCTCTTTTATAAAATAAGCTAAAACCACAGGAGGGAATTGTGACTAATAGGAAGGTTATTAGGCTTGCTACATTGAACGCCCATCTTTTTAGAGGCCCTATTTTAAAAGAAAGAAGGTCTAAATTTATTCAATTTGGAAGAATTGTAAAAGACAATAGGCGTTTAGTTTCTGAATATAGAAGAAGAGTAAAAGAATGGTTGAGTGAAGATACTTTTGACATTGTTGGTATGCAGGAAGTTTTTCAGAGTTTTAGGTTCTTTACCAAAGGTGTGCGTAAAAAAGTTTTTGAGGGAACTGGTTTTGAAACTGTAATTCCTCATGGAATTGGGGCACAGGTACATTTTTTTAATTATATTTTTGAAAATGTACTGTTGAGTAAACTCCCTTTGGCTGAGAGCGCAACAGTAAATAATTGTAATTTTCCACTACCTTTTAGAATTTATTTGGTTGTAAAATCTGGGTTTACACTTGCTCCAGTTCGTTTCAATGGTAAAACTATTTTGGTAGGAAACACGCATTTGCATGCTTCGAGTGTTTCAAAAAGAGAAGAGCAGGTGACTTATATTGTAAGAGCAATACAAGATATGCAGGTTGTATATGGGAAAGAAGTTCCAATTTTGTTTATGGGGGATTTTAATACCGTTCCAAAAGGTGCACAAACCTTTGGTTTTTTGACAGGAGATGATGATAATTATGAAGGAGATGGAACTTTAAAATTCCTTAAGGAGCTGGTAGGTTTAGGTTCTTATCCTGCAAACGATGATCCGGATTTGTACACTTATCCTGCTGGTATTGATGAATTTCAACCAGATCCTAGGTGTAGGACTTTGGATTATATTTTATATAGTAAGCATTGGGAAGTCATAAATTATAAAGTGTTGAAAGTTTTTTTATCAGATCACTATCCGGTAGCCGGTACTTTTAGATTGAAATAATTTTTTAAGCCTTCAGTTTTTCTGAGGGCTTTATTTTTTTTAAGTTTTGTTCTATACTTAACTAAAGTATATAATTTATTTAATTAATTAATTCGAAATATGCCGTTAATACCGTTAATCGCTGCTATTTTGGCAGTTCTCACAGGTGCAGTAGGAGGAACCGCTTTAATTGCAGATGGTGCTGTTCCGGGAGATACACTTTATCCTATAAAAACAGAGATAAATGAAACTGTTCGAGATTTTGTTACTGTTGGAGATGAGGCACAAGCTAAATGGGAAGTTCGTAAAGCTGAGCGTCGTTTGGAAGAAGCGGAGGAGCTGTCTTTGCGAGGAGAGATGAAGTCTTTGGATAAGGTGGGAGAACAGTTTGAAAAACATTTGGAGAAAGCAAAAGAGCTTAGGTTAAAATTTGAAGAAAAAGAAAAGTTTAAAGAAGCTCTAGAGATACAAACAATGCTAGAAGCATCATTCTCTGCTCACGAAAGAATTATGGATAAAATTCGTTTTGAAGCAGAAGGGGAGTTGAAAAAAATAGAAATAACTGATGCTATAAAAATGTTGCAGAAGAAAATAAAAGAAACAAGAAAAGAAAGTGTTGAATTGGAAGAAAAAGAGTTTAAGTCAGGTAGTGTTTTGGAGGCAGTAGAAGGAAAGAGTAAGGCCTTAGAAAATAAATTAGAAGAAACAGAAAATTTTTTAGAAAGAAGGGGTGAGGAGTTGAGTTCAGATATTTTACATTCTGTAAATGAAAAGATAACAAAAGCAAAATATCTAATTAACGAGGCAGGTATAAAAGTAGAGAATAAAGAGTATAGAGATGCTTTTCAGAAGTATCAACAAGCCTCAAGACAGCTTCAAGAGGTAAAAAAGATTATGGTAACAGCTCACAAGTTAGAAATTAAAGAAAAAGTACAAAAACGGGTTGAGGAGCGTTTGGAGATGGAGAAAGAAAAAGATGATATAAAAGATGAAAATGAAGAGGAAGATAGTGAAGAAGATAAAAATGAAGAAGATAAAAATGATGAAGATGAAGATGAGCAGGGTGAGTTTGAAAGAGTAAGAGAGGGGGAGAAACAGAGGCTTGAAATTCACAGAGAAGAGGAGAAAAACAGAGTTGAATTTGAAGGTGGTGCTGTAAGATATGAAACTTCAAGATAATTAATATTATTTTAAAAAATCACTTGGATTTAATCTAAGTGATTTTTTATTGATAAAATTATATTTTTGTATTATAATTAGTTAAATAAATATATTTTTATGAAGTGGACTGAGATAAAAAAACCTATTTTAGGATTGGCACCGATGGCGGATATGACAGATTCGCCATTTTGTAGAATTATGCGTGAAATTGGCGGCGCTGATGTTTTATTTCGCGAAATGGTAAGTAGTGAGGCGTTGGTAAGAAATAGTGAAAAAACATTGAAAATGACATCTTTTGTGGAAAAAGAAAGACCGACTGTTCAGCAAATTTTTGGTTCAAATCCAGAGGTAATGGCGCGAGCTGCTAGAATAATTTTGGATAAATATAATCCAGAAGGAATAGATATAAATATGGGTTGCCCAGTTTATAAAATGACTAGCAATTTTAATGGCGCAGCTTTGATGAAAGATCCAGAACTTATAGGAAAAATTGTGAAAGCTGTAAAAACAGAAATAGGCGATGTACCACTTTCTGCAAAAATAAGATTGGGTTGGAGTGATCCAGATCAGTTCAAAAAAATTATTCCTGTTTTGGAGGAAAATGGTGTAGGTTTAATTTCTATACACGGTAGAACAAAAGATCAAGGATATTCTGGAAAAAGTGATTGGAACAGAATTGCAGAAGCAAAGAAAATGACAAATGTGCCTTTATTGGCAAACGGAGATATAAATACACCAGAATTGGTGGATGAAGTTTTGAAAATTACAAAAGCAGATGGTGTTTTGATAGGGCGTGGTGCTTTGGGAAATCCTTGGTTTTTTTATCAATATAAAAATCCAGAAAAAAATATAACTCTGGAAGATAGAATAAAAATGATAAAAAAGCATGCAAAATTGCATATTGATTTTTATGGAGAGCGGGGGATAGTGACTTTTCGCAAACACCTTGCCTGGTATTTTAAGGTGGACAAAATAGGGGAAAATATTCCAAAAATAAAAGAATTTAGATCTAAACTTGTGAGAGTGGAATCTCTGGTTGAAATGGAAGAATATTTGAGCATACTGCTTCATAAAAAATAGATAAAATAAAAAACTCCAATTATGTTTAATTGGAGTTTTTTTATATTTTTTGTTTTGCCATCCACAGCTTGACTGGATATCCATTCGCGACTAAAGACTTCCGAATTCCTAGTCAAACCGTGAATGACAAGTGAATTTCACGTTATATTGAGCGGAGTGAAACGGAGTCGAAATATCTCGTGTCTATTTTACTATTTTTTGTTTTGGTGATACTTTTACGAGATCCTTCGACTTCACTCAGGATGACATATGTATATTTTGTATCATATTATCTGTATCAATACCCTCTTTGTCATCCTCAGCTTGGGGATCCGCGGTTTGTGTCACTATTTGGTGGTTAAAATTTATGGATTTCTGGTCAAGCCATAAATGACAATATAGTTTATTTTACTTTGTAGATCTAAATCTTTCTAATTAAGGTTTCTGATCTGGCTGGTCCAAGGGATACAATACTTATAGGACAATCTAAACTTTCTTCTATAAATTCAATGTAAGCTTTCATTTTCACCGGCAAGGCATCGTAGCCTTTGTCTAAGAAGTTTTTTATGTGTTCTGGTGTTGTTTTATCCCAACAGTCAAAAGTGGCGTAAATTGGCTTTGCATTTCTAAATTTTATTAAGCTCGCTGGAGTAGTTTTGACTAATTTGTTATCTATATCATAAACGGTACAAACACTAATGGTATCAAATCCGCCCAAAATATCTAGTTTTGTAAGTGCAATTTCTGTAATTCCATTTATACGAATTGCTTTTCTAAGTTGTACCAAGTCTAACCATCCAATTCTTCTAGAGCGTCCTGTAGTTGTGCCAAATTCTTGTCCAATTTCTCTTAATTTATCTCCAACTTCACAGGTTAACTCTGTTGGAAAAGGACTTATTCCAACTCTACTTACATAGGCTTTGACTACACCAATAACTTTTTTGCTTTCATTCCAATGTCTTCCTCCGCCAATATGAATATTTCCAGCTACTGTATTTGTACTTGTGGTGTGTGGATAAATCCCATGGTCAACATCTAGTGAAAATCCTTGAGCTCCTTCAAAAAGAATTTTTTTACCTTCTTTTTGAATATTATACAAAGTTAAATCCGTATCATCTACAAATTTTTTGATTTTTTCTGCGTAGTTTGTGTAGAGTTCAAAAACCTCTTCTTCTGAAATATCTAATTCTATATCAAAAACTTTTTCCAAAATATCGGCATTAAATTTGTATGCTTTAGCTAGTTTTTCTTTGAAAATCTCTGGCTCAATGAGGTCTATAATTCTGATTCCATGTCTGTACATTTTGTCTGCACAAACTGGAGCTATTCCTTTTTTTGTGCTTCCTGCTGCTAGTTTTCCTTGGTGTCCTGTGAGAGCTTCATCCATTGCAATGTGGTATGGCATTATTACATGAGCTTTTTCACTTATGAGTAGGTTATTATTTATAAAACCTTTTTTTTCTAAAGCTTCTATTTCTTCACACAAAGTCTTTGGGTCTATTACCATCCCAGTTCCAAGTACACAAGTAGTGTGAGAATGTAAAATTCCAGACGGAATAAGGTGTAATTTATGAATTTGACCATCGACTTTTAGAGTATGACCAGCATTGTTTCCTCCCTGAAATCTTACTACAAAATCAACATCTCTTGCCAAAAGGTCTGTTATTTTTCCTTTTCCTTCATCGCCCCACTGTGTCCCCACGATCACAGAGATTTTATTCTCCATATTCTATTTGGTTAAAATTAATAAATTTTCTAATAGTTTAGCTATTGTGATTGGTCCAATTCCATTTGGTGTGGGGGAAATAAATTTTGCTTTTTTTATAACATTTTCTATGTCCACATCGCCGTACATTTTATTTTTGTGAAAACTTACTCCAGCGTCTATTACTATTGCATCTTTTTTTACCATATCTTTTGTGATGATATGTTTTTTGCCTACGCCACTTATTATAATATCTGCAGAAAGACATTTTTTCTTTAAGTTTTTTGTACTGCTATTGCAAAGCGTGACTGTTGCTTTCATGTTGCTTAAAATAACAGAGAGCGGGCGACCAACTAATAATCCAGAGCCTATAATTACTATATTTTTTCCTTTTAAATCTATTTTTGTATATTTTATTGCAGAAAGAATTGCGTCTGGGGTAGGGGGTAGTATTTTATGATTTCGCGATATTATTTTCCCCAAGTTTTCGTTTGTAAGACAGTCTATATCTATTTTTGGATCTATACTATTTAAAATTTTAACCTCATTTATATGTTTTGGAAGTGGGAGTTGTGCTATCATTCCGTTTGGTTTATCTTCTTTTTGAATTTTTTTTATTTTTTTAATTAAACTTTTTTCTGAAATTTTCTCTTTGAAATGATAAAGTGTAAAATTAACCCCAATTTTTTTGGCAGCAATTTCTTTGTGTTTTACATAAGACGCAGACGCTTTGTTGTCGCTAACTAAAATAACCGCCATTTTAGGGGTTATATTTTTTGATTTCAGTTTTCTAACTCTTTTTTCTAGAGTTTTTAGGATTTTTTTTGAGATAGATTTTCCGGGAATTATTTTTTTATCCATAATATTTTTTTATGAAACGCTAGCCTTTTAATGGTATCATATTTTTTAAAAAAGAAACAACTGTAAATTTGATGTTTGTCTAAAAAACTTATATTATATAACTATAAAATATAAAAAATAAAAATATGGGAGAAAATCGTGAAGGTAATTTTGTACCACAAGAAGATAGGGAAAAATTTACACAAAAAGAAGAGGAAAAGAAAAGATTTGAGCAGGAAGAATTGGAAGATAATTTGGATAAAGAATACGCAGAACAATTCAGAAAACATAAAGCTAAAAAAATTCTAGCTGGAATTTTAGGTCTTGTTGCCGTTGGTGGGGCTATGTGGGCTGGAATAGATAGAGGCTCTGGCGAAGATCAGGATTCTGGACAGTCTGAAGCAAAAGAAAACGGTAATCTAGATAGATACAACGAGTATGTAGGAAAATTAGAAGGCAAATTAAATGATATAAAACAGCTGGTTAATATGGAAGAAGGTTTAAGTTCTTTTGAAAAAAAGATTGCACTAAACACAGCAATGACAGAGTTTTTATTGGACGATACGAATTTAAAGGAGTTAGACGAAATGATAGATTTAGGAGTCGATGGCGGAGATCACAGAATTTTAGCTAGTAAGCTATATCGAGTTTTGAGTAAATCTAGAGCTCAAGATTTTTTTTATGATCGTTTGATAGAAAAAGGAAAATATAAGGATTTTATAAATCCAGAAAATTCTATGGAAAAGTCTTCTATTTATGGTGGTTTACAAGAACATCATTTTGAGACACTCGCCAAAAATTTTCTACCAAAGTCTGGTGAAATTTCAAAAGAAGAGATAGACCCAAGATTGTTTGCAAAAGATGTGAAAAGTATAGCTTTTGGTATTAAACATAATCCTGAGTGGTCTGCACAAGAAAAAACAGCTAAATTTAAGCAGGTTTTAGATGGCGATGAGGTTAGAGCTGTTTTGCAATCTGAAGAGTTTGATTTGGACTTGGCTCAGTCTTATTCTTTGATTAAAATTTCTATTGACACAAAAAAATCTGGAGATGAGAGAAGTAATGCAGAAATAATAAAAGAATTAGCAGAAAAGCAAGAAATTTTTTCTAATATAAAAATTCTTAGTGAAGATACTAAAAATTTAATTTTTGTAGCAGGACATGATAAAAGGTTTGGCGATGATATTTCAAGAGAAGCACCAAGATATCAAAAGATGGGCGAAGATTTTGGTGTAAAAAATATTATAGGATTTAGTAAAGCTGAAGGAATGGAGGAGGTTTTTAAAAAGTCTATAGCAGAAAGTAAGGGGAGTACAACTATTTTTATCGATGCTCATTCAAGTAAGGATTTTTTTCAATTGAATAATAAAGAGATTATTACAGCAAAAGAATTTGCAAAGGTTTTATTGGAAAGAGTGAAAGCTAAAGAAAGTTTGGAAGATATGACGATAATTTTGGGAGGTTGCGATACTTATGGTTTGGCGGAAAATATATTGGCAGAATTAAAAAAACAATCTGAAAAGAGAAGATTTAAAAAGTTTGAGTTTCCTAATATAATTACTTCTGTTGAAGGCTTTGCAAGTGTTGATCAAGGGGTTTTTAGGGATTCTTTTTCGGAGGCTGTTAGTAGTAAAAGTCTTCAAAAAGAAAAAAGTCTAACGATAGGGGATATTATAAATATTACAGCTCCAAAAGCTTATGGAAAAGGCTCTGATATATCCATATTTATTGGTAAAAAAAGTGGGTCAGAAGTGGTAGCAGAAGCTGAATTTGGGTCAGAATATTCTGTTGTATAAAAAAAAGATGATATAAACCATATATCCCAAATCAAGCTGTAGAGATGACAGGAAGAAATATTTAGGGAGTAGAGAGTGGAGATAACAGTTGGAAGAACTTAACACTTATATTTATTATTATTTATATTTTGTGACACTCTGCGAGGATATTTCGATTCCACTCAGTTCAGCTCAATATAATAAAAATAAAAAATGTTATTCAAGATATTTGTTGGGTTTGCACAAGGCTTAATATAAAAATTAAAAAAACTGTGAATATTCACAGTTTTTTTAATTTTTATATTATTTTTTTCTTTCTTTTTTTATTCCACCCCCCCCCCTTACGCATTCCTTTTAGGGGGATTGTTGCGTAGAATGTACTTCCTTTTTTAAGTTGAGATTTAAACCAAATTTTCCCATCTATGTTATCTATAATTGATTTTATGATGTAAAGCCCTAAACCAACTCCTTTTGTGTGTTTTATTTTTGCATTTCTGGCTCTAAATAGTTTTGTAAATATTTTATCTTGGTCTCTTTTTGGAATACCAATTCCAGAGTCTGAAACTATTATTTCTATATCTTTCTCTCTCTTTTTTATATTTAGACTAATTTTTCCTTTTCTTTCTGTGTATTTTATAGCATTTGAGAGTAAGTTTTGGAATATCATATGTGTCAGTTGAGGATCCAGCTTCATTCGTTTTGGAAGAGAGGTGTCATATTTTTTTGTAAATTTGATACCTTGTTTTTCCATCTTAAGTCGTAGTTCTTTTATCGCATGGTCTGCAATTGTTGTAATGTTTGCAGTCTTTGGCTCAACAACAAAAGTTCCAAGGTCAATTTTAGATACATTTAACAATGATTCAACTAGTTTAGTCATTTGTTTATTATCCTTTCTTATTTCTTGTATATAGTCTTCCTGCTCTTCGTTTAGTTTTCCAGTATCTTTGGATAATAATAATTCTGTGTACCAATTTATTGTAGATAGAGGTGTCCTTAATTGGTGAGATGCTACAGAAACAAACTCGCTTTTGGATCTGTCAATTTCTTTTTCTTTTGTGATATCTCTTCCTATTCCAACAAGAAATATTAGTTTTTTGTGTTTATCTAAAATTGGTGAAAATTTTAGACCTAAAACTATTTTTTCATCTTCTTTTGTTTTTATTATTATTTCTTTGTAAGTTGGTTTTTTATTTTTTTGTAGTTCCTTTACTATTTTTTTGATATTTTGTTTTTGACTTATTTCTGAAAACCATCTTGTGTTATGTTTTTTATCTAAAATATATTCTTTTTTGTATCCAGTCATATATTCGGTAGCACTGTTTACATATAAAAGTTTCCCTTGTTCATCTGAAATTGTCACCATATCCGATGCATGGTCAGTGGCAAGTTTGAATTTTTCTAATTCATTTGCAAATTTTTCACTTCTATCTTTTTCGTCTTCGACATCTTCCAAAACATTTATAAGGGCTGTTTGTTTAATTTCTAAAGCTCTGCTATTTTTGGATATTTTTTTTGTTTGTTCTGCTATTTTTCTTTCAATGTCTTTTCTTGAAGTTTTAATTTTTATGGTCATTTTATTCAAATTTTTTGCAATTTCAAAAAGTTCGTTTCCGGCTGTCTTTTTTATAGAAATTTTTACATTATAATCTCCTTCTGCTATACGCTTTGCAAATTCATTTATATCTCTAAGTGGTCGTATACTAGCCGACAGAATTAGCGATATTAGTAGTGCTATTATAATAAGAGTAAGAAGTCCAATTATTGAAATATCCTTGGCTAAACTTGCAAAAGAAGAGGAAAATTCTCCTTGTTCAAGCTCGAAAACAAGAAATAATGGTGAATTATTTATTTTTGTAATTGTCAAATATTCATGTTCTTCGTCTTTTTCGTCGTATAGGTCGAATATTTTTTGTATTTTTGTATTTTTTATTTCTTTTTGTACAACATCATAATCTAGTTCCTTTTTTTCTAAGTTTGGAAAGCGTTTTGTTTTCTCAGATTCAAACTGTTCTTCTGTAAGCTTTCCAAGGCTTGCAAGAGTTCTATTTTTGTGTGTAGAGTATAAAATTATACCATTATTATCTACTATCATTTTGTCTTCCATTGTTGCTTTTACTTCGTATAGTGTGGATTCTATTGTGCTTGGTCTGGCTTTTATTAATACAACTCCAAGTATGGTTCCATCGGGTTTTTTGATTGGGTTTGAAAAATAATAACCAAATTGTTTACTAGTTGCTCCAAGTGCAATATCAGTATAGCGTTCTCCTTTTATGGCTTTTTGAAAATAATCTCTAAAACTATAATTTTTTCCTAAAAAAATCTCATCTGTGGACACTATAACTTCTCCGTCTAAATCGAGTATTGCTGTTGCATAATAAAATGATTTTATGTTGTAGTGATTTAGTATTTTTCTAATATCTTCTCTTTGTACCTCTCTTTCTTCGGAATTCATATATTGCACTATTTCTTTATTTTCGGAGATAGAGGTCGACACTTTGTGTATATTGGATATTGTATTTTCTATCTCGGACGCTTCTGTGAGAGAGAGTACTTTAAGTTGTTCTATGTTTTCTTTTTGTAATGATATGTTTATTTTTGTAAACACAAAATAAATTGAAATAGAGCCAACTATTAAAATGGATAGTGTTATTAATGAAACCACTTTTGTTTTTATAGAAAATTTCATAAAAATTTTATTTATCTTCCTTTTTTATTTTTTTAAGTTTTTCTTTCATTTTAATCATTTTTAGTTCTCGCCCCATCAAGAAGTTGTTTAGTTTGTCTAACTCTTCTGTGCGTTTTGATATTTTTCTTTCTGTGTGTCTTTTTGTTTTGTTTAAACGGCTTCGTAAATCATTTATAGCTTTTCCAAGCTGTCCAAGCTCGTCTTTTCCTGTGATGTGTACTTTGTGTTTTAGGTTTCCTTCTTTTATTATTTGAATATCTGTTATTAATCTGTGTATTGGTTTTGTGATAGATCTTCCAAGAAAAAACGCAAGAATAATGGTAAAAAGTACAATTAGAATTATAATAATTGTGGTGTAAAGTATTGTGTCTAGAATAGGTTTAAATAAATCTTTTTTTTGAACTTGTGAATATAAAACCCAATAACCTTCATCTGGATTAAACACAGAATCCGTTAAATTTTGTTGATTTTTTATTGAGATATTTTCAAAAGTTATATAACTTTTTGAATTTTTATCGTAAAACTGCCCTTTATTTTTTCTGTATAATGACTCGGCAATAGAAGGAGATATGTTGAAAATAGTATTATTATTATCAAACATAAAACCCCAATTTAAGGTTTTGTTTTCATTGTGCAAAAAGTAGCCATCTTTATTTACAAGAAAAAGTTTCTTTTTGGCTTTATTTTTTGCGTGATTGAATTGTTTTTCTTCAAGTATCTTTAAAAATATATCGGCATATATATTTGTAATTATAATTCCTTTTCTGTTTCCATTATCATTGAAAACTGGAATTGCAAGACGAAGTGTGGGTACATATTTTGGATTTTCTTTTGTGCCTCTATTTTCTATCTCTCCGCGCTCAATATTTAAGTCTAACTTTGATACGAAAAGTTTATTTTCTGCTAGTTTCATTGTATCTTTAAAATAATATCTAGCCGATTTGTTTTGTAGATTTTCTTCTGAAACTAAAAAAGGTTGTTTGTATAAATCTGTTTGCTCTATTCTTATTATTTCTTGACCGGTTTCGTCTAAATATCTTACTTGATAATAAAAGTCGTGTTTTTTGGTAAAATTTAAGAAATCTGTAGATATTTTTTGTTTTATTGTGCTTGTTGGAGATAGGAAATCTGTATTTAAAAGATCTTGGAATGTCGTGAGATCTTTTAATATTAAAACATCCATTTCAAAGTGCTTTAAAAGAGTGTTTATACCTATCATAGACTTTTCCACATCCAGACCTTCATTTAATAAATGTTCGTTTAGTAGTGCTTTTGAAGAAGTGTTAAAAGAAAATAATGCAATTAAAATAGTAGGAATTATAGTGACAAAAAGGAAGAATAAAATAAGTTTTGTACTTATCTTTATATTTTTAAACATAGACAGGCTTAAAGAAGATAATTTTATTTAATTATAGCATATTTTAAAATTTTTTGCATTTTGTTTGACAGCAAACTGTGAATAAGTTATTTTTAAACTGTTCTTTTACAAAAGGAGGTGTGATGAAAAGGAATAAAAGTGCAGAAGAGCGAGCTTGTGATGCGGTTAAATTTATAGAAGAATATTTTGGTATTTCTGCAGATAGAATGAATAGAAAAACCGATGAAATTATTCTTGGAGATATTAATACCTCTATAATTTTGGGAACTGGTTGGGGTGAAACTTTTGATACGGATAATTTTCAAGAATTGAAACTTGGTAGAATTCCTGGCTTTGAAACTCTTTATAATCTTGAAAAAATAGAAGGTCATTCAAGAAAACTTCTATACGGTCAGTTTGGTGCTAAAAATATTTTGGCATTGAGTGGAAGAATTCACTTAAATGAAGATCCTGGAGATTTGAGTACTTTCAAAGCAATGGTTCGTCTTCAAGTCGATATGTTGCTTAGATTTGGTGTAAAGAATTTAATTGTCACCTGTGCTGTGGGAAGTTTGACTGGTGCGACTACACCTTCTAGAAGACAAATTGGTGTTGGAGATGTTGTGACTATTAAATCTATTGTAACGCTTTATGTCCAAAGTATTTTACCTGGATATGGTGGAGAATTTGGCTCCCCAGAAGACTCTTTAGATGATAAATGGCGAGAGCAGATTGTTATTAAATGTTTTGGTATTTTACCAATTGTTCCAGCTGTCACACATGTTATGGTTCGTGGACCATTTTTTGAAGGTAGAAAAAAAGATAAAGAGATATTAGCGAGAGACGCTGATGTTGTTGGAATGAGTTTAACGCCTGAATTATCTATAGCAAGTTTGTGGAATGGTGTAAAAGTTTTAGGACTTGGTTTTGTGACAAATACTGCTAGCGAAAAACATTCTCACGAAGAAAACCAAAAAAGAGCTAAAGAAAAACAGAAAAAGCTTAGTAAATTTTTGGAAACAGTTGTTGAAAAAACAACATAAATAAAAAAGATATCCGTTTTGGATGTCTTTATTTTTTTAGAAAATGATGGATCGCTAGCGCTTGATAAATCAGTAAACTTTGTTTACTTTGATGAATCGAAAAGCTTCGCTTTTCTTGATCGATCGCTTCGCTTGGATTAGAACAAAAAACATGAGATAAAAAATAAAAGGAAAACCACACACGTCATCCTGAGCGGAGTGAAACGGAGTCGAATGGATCTCGATACAGAATAATTAGAACCTCAAATATTCACAGTTCTGATTACATGTTTTCAAGATATTTTGACTTCGTTTTATTTTGTTCAATATGGCATGGATAATCTGCTATTTTTTTGCTTCTCGTATTTCTTCTAAAATTTTTAGAACTGCTTCTTTTGGGTTTTTGGATTGAGTAATTGGCCTACCAATTACAAGTCTATCCGCACCGCTTTGAAGTGCTTTTGTGGGTGTGTTAATTCTAGCTTGATCATCATTTTTTACAATTGTAAACAAAGGTCTAACCCCGGGAGTGTTTAGGCTTAATCCTAAATTAAGCTGTTTTACAAGTTGAGCTTCTTTTGGTGATAATATAATTCCACCAAGACCAGCGCGCTTTGCCATTTTTGCAAAGTTTACAACACCTTGCTCTGATGTGCAAGCGAAAACAGATTGGCAATTTTCTTCATCTAAACTTGTAAGAACTGTGACACCTAAAATTTCTGTGATGTCTCCCAAAACTTGCTGAACAGCATTCATACCGTCTACCCCAGAAGAACACATTACAGTCAAAATTTCTGGTTTAAATTCTGCCAAAAGTTCTGCGTCGGTTTGCATTGTTTTTGGAATATCGTTTAATTTTAAATCTGCAAAAACTTTCAATCCCAAATTGTGCAATTGTGTAATTAAATCATAACCAATCGCTCGCAAAGCAGAATTTACTTTTATATAAACTCCCAAACCTTCTAAATCTTTTGCAAGTGATAAAATTTCTTTTTCGACACCTTTCAAGCCTCCAAAATCTTTTGGGCTAAAATCTGCAGAAACTATGAGCCGCTCTTCTATTTTTAGCATATTTTATGTTAGTATAAAGGTATATTAACATAAAATTTAAAAAAATATGCAAGGTAAAATAATAATAGTGGCGGTTATAGTTATAATTGTGTTTATCGCAGGAATGTTGTTTATGGCTTACGGAGGAAGGTTTCAGACAGATGAAAATGGACCTTATTCAAATTCTGTAGATCTGTCTAATCAAAATTTAACAGAAATTCCACAAGAAATTTTGAATGACACAAAATTAAAAGTTTTGGATTTAACTAATAATAAGTTAACAAGTTTACCTTCTGAAATTGGTAAATTGATAAATTTGGAAGAGCTTTATCTTGGAAACAATGAGCTTACAGCACTTCCTGCAGAGATTAGGCAAATGCCAAAATTGAGAATACTAGTTGCTTCTAATAATAATTTAACTGGAATTCCAGCAGAGATTGGACAATTACAAAATTTGAAAACTTTGCAACTCGGTTTAAATTTTATTGATACTTACCCAAATGAATTGGGAAATTTAAAGAATTTAAATATACTTTATATAAAAAGTACAGACCTAACAGATGAGCAAATAGCTGAAATTCAAAAAATGCTTCCAAATACTGATATAAGATAGGTAGATTAACGATTAAGTAAATTAGGCAGACTAAGTAGGAAAAGAGGAGGGTGTGGCACGTCATCCTGAGCGAAATGAAGCAGGGCGGAATGAAGTCGAATGGATCTCGGGAAAGTATAATAAATTATAAATAGTGATACTGCACGGGGATCTTTCGACTCCACTGCGTTCCACTCAAGATGACATCTGTGATTTTTTTATTTCTTCTTCTAATTTAAGTGATCCATCTTCCTATTATCCTAATCCAACATCCAAAATCATCATAAGTATAAATCCTGTGATTGTTCCGAGGGTTGCCAAATCTCCATTTCCTCCGTGCTGTGATTCTGGAATAACTTCTTCTACAACCACAAATATCATAGCTCCAGCAGCGAACGCAAGGGCATAGGGGAGTAGTGGTTTAAAAAGAATTATTACGCTTGCTCCAAGAACTGCGGAGATTGGCTCTACCATTCCAGAGAGTTGTCCGTACATAAAACTTTTTTTTCTGGAAAATCCTTCTCTGCGAAGTGGCATTGCGACTGCTGTTCCTTCTGGAAAATTTTGCAAACCAATTCCAATTGTAAGTGCTATTGCTCCAGCAAGTGTGGCAGAGCCAAATCCAATCGCTGCTGCACCAAAAGCAACTCCAACAGCCAAACCTTCTGGGATGTTGTGGATAACTATTGCTAAAACCAAAAGTGTGGTTTTGTGCCAAGATGTTTTAATACCTTCCGCGTCTTTCATACTAAAACCCATGTGAACATGTGGAAGTAGTTTGTCCACAAGTCTTAAAAGTAATGCTCCCAAGAAAAAGCCTATTGCTGCTGGTGCCCACTCTGGCAGAGAATTATCTGCTGACATTTCTATAGCTGGTGCGAGTAGTGACCAAAAACTAGCTGCTATCATAACTCCAGCTGCAAAGCCAAGCATAAAGTCTAATAATTTTTTGTTTGGTTTTCTAACTATAAAAACCAATGATGCGCCAAGTGCTGTAATTCCCCAAGTAAACAGCCCACCAATGAGTGCCTGCAAAACAGGGGAGAGTGTTTCGAATGTTTCGAACATAAATCTATTATTATAGAACCTCTAGTAAATATATTACTTACTGCAATTTCCAAAATTTGGCTGCGACTTCAAGAAAAAATATTTCCGAAGCTAAAGATGGGCAAAGATTTTTTCTTTTCGTCTCACTCAAATTTCGAAGATTTCGTAATAGTAATATATTTACCAAAGGTTCTTTAGTATTTAATATCATACTAAAAAAGTATGATATTTTCAAGGCTAGACTCAAAATTGACGTATAATAAATATTAAGATAAACTAAAGATAAGCTAAAGATAAACTTTAAATATGCAAAAAACTAAAATAATAGGAGTAAAAGAGCTTCGTGAAAACTTGGAAATTTATATAAATAAAATTAATAAAGGTGAAAGTTTTACTGTGGTAAAAAGGTCTAAACCTGTTTTTAATATTGTGCCAATTGAGTCTAGTGAAAATTGGGAGGAAGTTGTTGATTTTACCAAAATAAAAAAAGGTGGAGTAAAAATAGAGGATGTTTTGTCTAGATTATAAATATGGTAGATAAAATTCAAAAAGCTCTAAATAAATTTTCTAATTCAGAAAAACAAAAAATAAAAATAATATTACTAAAAATTAAGACAAGAAAATTTACTGGTTTAGACGCAAAAAAATTAAAAGGAAGGGATGATATTTATAGAATTAGAAAAGGCAAAATAAGAATAATTTATATAATTAAAAATGGAGAAGTTTGTTTGTTAACCATAGAAAGAAGAAGTGATAAAACTTATAAAAATATTTAATTTATAAATAAGTTTAAAAAGGTTTGTTTTTTGTTCGGAGGCAGGGATTTGAACCCCGATATCCAGGACCAGAACCTAGCGTCCTACCATTAGACGACCTCCGAATGAAATAGGTTTAATTTAAACCTATTTATAATCCATTTTAATCTAAAAAAGCATAAAAGTCAAGTTGAAAATGTTGTAATTGTTCAAAATGTTCTATTCGCTTTTCTTGTTCTAATTATAATAAATTAATAAAGAATAATTAGTAATTAACAAAAATAAATTCATGTCATCCTAAACGAAACCGAAATATATTAAAATGGAATTATTTTCTCAACACGTCATCCTGAGCGGAATGAAGCAAAGCGGAATGAAGTCGAACGGATCTCGAAACAGAGTCATCATAACATAAAATATTTATAGTTTCAATGATATTCTTTCGAGATATTTCGACTTCACTTCATTTCGCTCAATATGATATGTATTTCCCTTCTTTACTTAATCTGCATAGTTTGCTGTTTTTAAACTACTTCACCACCCATCAAATTTGCCAAATCTTCCATTTCTTTTTTTTCTTTTGGTTTTTCTTGTGGCGAGTCATTTACAACGACATCTAAATATATTTTTGAGTCCAAAACTTCAGTCAATATCGCTAAAAGTTTTGGACCATTTACTTTATCCGTAAGTTTGTCTTTGTGAAAACTAAACGGCACAGAAATATTTATTGTATTACCATCTATATCCAAAAGCGTTGTAGACTTTAGTATAAAAACAAGAGATGGGTGATTTTCTTCTACTTTTGCTACAAAAACAGGCCATTTTTGCTTTACTGTTTCCAAGTTTAATTCTGAAGTTTGTGTTTCTTTTTTTTCTTCTGGTTCTGGTGATAATTCTTCTACAACTTCCGGAGGAGTTTCTTCAATTTTAACTTCTACTGGTTTTTCTATTTTTATTTCTTCTACAATTATATTTGGAGTTGTTTCTGGTTTTGGAGCTATCGGAGTTTCGACTTTTGGCTCTGTTTTTTTCTGAATTACTTCTATTTTTTCATTTTTATCACAAGTAAATTCGATCACAAAAAGTTCAAGTGGAAGTTGTGGAATAGGGGAGTTTGGAATTTCTATTTTTCTTTTTAATAATAAATCTATCAAATTTACCAATTCAATATTTGCGATTTGATTTTGTAGATTATTTATTTTTTCTTGTGATTTTTTATCTAAATTAATTTCTATAATTCCAAGTTCTGGATTTGATTTTAAAATCAATATATTGCGGAGTAGATCTAATAAATTTAAAGTAATTTGTTTTGGATTTGATCCTGTTTCCACAATTTCATTTAGTTTTTGTAAACAAATACTTGTATTTTTTTGAAACAAATTTTCTGTAAATTCTAGAATGCTTTCAATGTTTGAAGATGGCAAAAACATATCTGCCATTTCTTTTGTAATTTTCTTTTCTCCAGAAGAAGTGAGCTGATCTAAAAGTGAAATTGCATCTCGCAAATGACCTTCACTTTTCTGAATTATTCTATTTAATACATCGTCTTCTACTGTAAGTTTTTCTTTTTTTGCAATTTTCAGTAAGTGAGTTTTTATTGCTTCTGCGTCTATTTTTTTAAATTGAAATCTTTGACAGCGTGAAACTATGGTATCTGGAAGTTTGTGCAATTCTGTAGTTGCCAATATAAATACAATGTACTCTGGAGGCTCTTCAAGCGTCTTTAATAGAGCGTTGAAGGCACTAGTTGAAAGCATGTGTACCTCATCGATAATAAACACCTTAAACAAAGAGTTTGTAGGTTTGAACTGTGCGTTTTCTATAATATTTTCTCGTACAGTATCCACTCCGGTATTGCTGGCAGCATCAATTTCTATTACATCTATAGAGCGACCATCTACAATAGAAGTGCAAGAAGAGCAAGAATTGCAAGGTTCAAATTCTTTTTCTTTTCTTTCTGTACAATTTAGAGATTTTGCGATTAGTCTGGCTGTCGTTGTTTTTCCTATTCCGCGTGGACCTGAAAAAAGATAAGCGTGTGCAGTTTTATTTTTTGAAAGTTGATTTTTTATTGTTTGTATAATATGAATCTGTCCTGCAACTTGTTCAAAGCTTTGTGGTCTATGTTTTCTATATAATGACATATTTTATAAATGATGAATCGTTTCGTTTGTTTTATGGTTTCATTTGATCTATTGCTTCGCTTGATGAAAATGGTGGAACAAAAAGAAAGAAATTGTTTTTTAAAGTAAGAGTATTATATATGGTTAGCTTGTTTTGGTAAAGGGTTATTTTTTTAATATTAAAATCTATCCACAGGCCAAGGAGTGTCCTCTCTTGACAATATCCTTTGCATTCTATACTGGGTGTGATATGCTATCTGTGTTATTAATTAACTGGTAATACATATGCCAAGAAAAGCAAATTCGGCTCTAATGAAGCCTATGAACCTTTCAAGCGACCTTGAAGCGGTTGTTGGAAAAGGACCTATGCCACGTTCTCAAGTGGTAAAGAAAATCTGGGAATACATCAAGAAAGATGATCTACAGAACCCAGAGAATAGAAGAAATATTCTTGCAGATGATAAGTTAAAAGTACTTTTTGATGGAAAAGCAGAGGTGACTATGTTCGAAATGACAAAGTTGATCTCAAAGCATATTTCATAAGAGATTTAGAAAAAATAAAAAACTCGCTAAGTTGCATAGCGAGTTTTTTAATTCACGTCATCCTGAGCGAAGTCGAAGGATCTTGTCTTTATTTCATCTAAACATTCTCTTTTAACAATAACATAAAATTATTCTAACTTTATTTTTTGTCACCAAAAGGTAACCAAAAGTATTAAACGGTTGATAATTTTAGGCTTAATTTATTTTTAAAACTTATTTAATTGACCGCATTCGCTACTTCAATTATTCTCTGTATACTCAGAAAACCATAAGTTTGCATACATGCCTTTAGTCCAAAAATTTCAAACGTTCGGTGGGTTTAGGACAGGAGAAGAGCAGAAAATTTCATTAAAAAACCACGACTTTGTAGCCGTGATTTTTTATTTATAGTTAGAGAGATTTTTTTATAATATTTTCTACTGCACCCCATTCACTTTCTTTTTCTTTTGGAACAAGAAGTACAACATCATCTCCAGATTTACCTTTATAAAATGAAATGGACGCATTTAGAACTTTTATAGATTTTCCATCGTGCATTGCAATCCATTGATCATTTTCTTCGTCGTGAACAAGTGTTCCTGTTATTCGTTTTCTCTCTGTTGGTTTAATTTGTTTGTAAACAAACGAACCATTTTCTTTTATACTTAATTTAAGTGAGTCTCCATCCACTAAGCGAGATTTGCTAGCGTAATTTGCTGGAATAGAATATTCGTGGCCGTCTGGACCAACCATAGCTGTTCCATTGAACAGTCCTTCTACTACTCGGTGCCCATTTTCGGTATATGAATTTCCTGTTGATATTGTTTCATCTTTTGTTGGAGTGCCGTCCAATAAATTTAAAATCTCATTTAATTTACTTTGCATCAAAAGAATTGTAGATTTTATTTTTTCTTTGTCCAAAGGTTTTTCTTCTGTTGGAGTAGGGGGTTCTTCTGGTTCTGGTGTTTCTGATTTGTCTGCTATTTGTTCAACTTCTTTATCATCTTTTTCTTTTTCTAAAATTTCATCAACAAGTTTTGGTTCGTAATTTAATGTATCTGCTTTTGTTTCTGAAGTTTGTTTAATATTAGATTTTGCAATATACAAACCATCAAGAGAGTTCCAATTTTCTTCTTTAGGTTCTCTTGTTGTTTTTTCTTCTGTGCTGTGGTCTGGCTCTACTGCACTAAAATTATTTGGGTTTGTAGTTTCTTCTAATATTAGTTTGTCCCCTATTTTTTCTATTACTTCGTCATTACTTTCTTCTTCCTGAATCGGAGAAAAAGGCATTAAAAAAGAACTTGAATTATTATTTTGGTCGTCCATACTTTTTGTATTTATTTTTATTTTAGGGATGAGCCTATTTTTTTACGTCATATTGAGCGAGGTGAAACGAAGTTGAAATATCTCGGGAAAGTATCATTAGAACTTCGAATATTTTGTGTTTTAATGATATTAAATCGAGATCCATTCGACTCCACTTCGTTCCGCTCAGGATGACATATATAGTTTTTGTTTCTTGTATTATTATTATGTATTATTATTATGTATTATTATTATGTATCCTGTTTCTTTGCCTGCACAGGAACTTCTCCAATTTTTGTTCTATCCATAAGTTCATATTCTACAAACTCTCTATTTCTACCATATTTCAATCTTGCTAATTCTTTTATTGCTACTGCCAATTTTTTGTTTCCAGAAACTGGTGGATATGTCTTCATATTAAACGGCTTTGTAGCAGCATTGTCAATTAAAAGTTTAATGTAAGTTGTGAATTGCTCTACATTTATAAGGTCATAAGCTCCAAAAACAGGTGCAAATTCTTTTGCCAGAGTTTCGGCATCGTCTGGTCCAATTCTAAACGAGCAAATAGAACCTGCATTTCCCAGTACCGCATCGCGAATTGCTGTACTACCTTTATCATCTATAAGTTGACCCATATATTGGTGGGCAATTATAAGATTTAATCTATACTTTCTAGCTTCAGATAAAATTGTAGCAATAGAATCTGTAATAAAGTTTTGGAACTCATCGATATAAAGATAGAAATCGTGTCGTTCTTCTTCTGGTAGATCTGCTCTTCCAAAAGCTGCCATTTGAAGTTTTGCAACTATTATCAATCCAAGTAGTTTTGCATTTATTTCTCCTGTTTTCCCTTTTGCTAAGTTTACAAGTAAAATTTTCTTTTTATCCATTATTTCTCTAAAGTCTAATCCAGATTTTTGCTGTCCCATTATATTTCTCATCATTGTATTTTCTACAAAACGACCAACTTTGGAGATGAGGTATCCAAGCATTTCAGATTTGTGAAAATCACTAGTTTTTGCCATTTCTTTTTCCCAGAAAGCACGCACAACAGGATCTGTAAGCTTGTCTAAATATTGCTTTACATAGTCGTCATCTGTAAACATCCTAGGTATGTCTATGATAGTTCCTGGATTTTCTATGTCTGCCATTAGAGTAAGCATTACATTTCTCATGTTGTGCTCAAACATTGGACCAATCATTTCTGGTGGAAAAAGTTTGTAGAAAATAGAAATCATTTCTTGTACTGCAAAGTCTTTTTGGTCTTCTGTTTTAGCGTCAAGCATGTTCAACCCAATAGGATATTCTAAATCAGAGGGATTGAAGATAATTACATCTTCAGCACGTTCTTTTGGAATGTGTTCCAAAATATGCTCTACCAAATCTCCGTGCGGATCTACTACGCAAACTCCTTTTCCGGCTTGAATATCTTGAATAGCAAGTCCACTTATAAATACAGATTTACCTCCTCCAGACTTACCAATTACATAAAGATGTCTGCGCCTATCGGAATCTGCCATACGAATTTTTACATCTTGTCCACGATATAGTGTATGGCCAAGTAATAATCCTTCTTTTGGAATATTTGGTGGTGGTGGAGCTTTGCGAGCAGAAAGCCATTTTATGTTTGGTGCGTCTGTAGAGTGGAGCGGTGGATGCCAGACAGAAGATAGCTCTTCAGTATTAAATATAAAATGATACTTGTCGTGGAAAGATCTGTAAATAAAATCGCGAATAATTTTGGATTGATTTCTTGGTTTTATTGCGGAAAAATTCGCTCCAAATTGGTACATATTGTATTGTCCAAAAGAGTTTATTAAATTGTCTAAGTTTTGTTTTGCAGATTCTTCATCGTCTGAAATACTTAAAATTCGTGTGGTTATTTCTAGCCCACCTTTGGATATTTTTTCTTCTATCCCTCTTATCATCTCTTCTTCTTTTTGTGAGAGTTGATAATTTTCTGATTTTGTAGCATCTTTATCTCCGGCAGTGTGTTTAAAAAATTCTTTAAATAGATTTATTATTTTTGAAGAAAAACTTGTCCCAATTACTTTTTCTATTTTTTTACCTTTTTTAACATCACGCACGAGGTCGCGCCCAGCTTTTCGCCAAGCATTATGAGATGGGTGAATGATAAATTGGATAGCAGCGGAACTATTGGAATCTTGTATTTTTGCAAGTGTATTTAATGGAGCTGACAGCGGATCAGAATCCATATTTTTGTAAGTTTTTATTGGAAATGAGTTTGGCTCTTTTGTTTTCATATAAGCTCCAACAATTGTGCTTTTTTCAGAAAAAATATTGTAATCTGCCATTTCGTCTATTTGTGCGTCTGGGTATTGAGCGTGTATTTGTTGTTCTATAAAATCTTTCTTTTTCTTTGGTGCAACAACATAAAAAGATATTAAACTTTCGTGTACAACTATTTCAAAAGATAAAGTTTGTTTTAAGCCTGTAAACCAGGTAAAAGCACTTCGTTTATTTTTTGTGCCAGCAATTGCAGAAAATAATGTTTCTGTCACACCTATTTCTTCTTTTATTTGTTCCAATCTATCTTCTGTGCCTGTGCCAGTTTCAGATGATTTTTCTTTTGGAACTAGAATTTGCAAAACTACCATATTGGCACCTTGCTCAGAGCGGGTTGTAGAATGGAGTATTGCTTTCAAAATAAATATTAAACCTACAGTTCCAGATATTAAAACTAAAACTCCAATTAAAAGAAAAAGTACATTGTAGTTTCCAAGTCCACCAACTGTCACGCTGTCACTTAAATTTGGAAGTGCTGTAAGTTGAAATAAAAACATAAATTTAGGCAAAATGTTTTAAAGCTAATATTTTGTCTGCTTTTATTTTGGCTTCTTGCTCCAAAAAGAATTTGTTTATTCCTGGTAAAATTTTGAGCCAGCTTAAAAGTAGTTTAATTATTTTTTTGATATTTACTTTTGTTTTGTTCATTAATACTCTTATTTTTCCCAAAACTTCCTCGCCTTTTATTTTAAATTCTTGTTTTTGCACTGGTGTTAATTCTAAAAAAGCATCTTTTAAATCCTCTTCCATTATCTTTTCTATCTTCTGCGTCATTTCATCTTTTGTCTGTGGTATTGTTGGTCTAGCTTTTTTTGGTTGCTCTTTTTGTACAGTTGATTTTATTTGTAGTTGAGTTTCTACTGGTTGTATTTCTTTAGTTGATTGTTCTTGTTCTGTTTTTGGAATTACAACTTCACGCTCTACGTGTGGAGCGTCTATTTTTGGTGTTTTTGTTTTTTCTAAAAAGTTTTGTGTATCAGGCATTGCCAAAAATTAACTTTAAATAAGTTGATATGTATATTATACCAAAAAAAAGAAAAGCAATCCACGGACTGCTTTTCTTTTTTAAATTATTTTATTGTGGATAACTTATTATTCCACCAAATAACAATCATTCACAATATTATACCCGTTAAATTCAGTTTCTTCATCCGAAGCCAATTTTACCTTTTTTAAACTACTTCTCAATTTATTCAAAAAACTAAATAATACTGGTCTATTCGTCCCAGAACCGCCAGAATGATCGTCTATTACAATTGCTAGTTTTCTACCTTGTTTTTCTGCTATTTCTTTGAAATATTCAGTAAAATTTTTATAAAAATCTTCTGGCGAAAGTTGATTTATTAGATTTTCTTGTGGGTTAAGTCCGCGAATAATTAACAAATCATCTCCATTTTTAGCTTTTGCTTCAATTAGAAAACATCCACCAGCAATTTTTTCATATTTTGGGTGGTCTGGATTGTGCACCATTGCCACAGAGATAAAATTTGGAAATTTTTTGAGAATACTATCGTATATTGAAGCCCAGCAAGAATCGGAAAAATGACCAGAAAATTCTGTAAGTAAATTCCTTTGTGGAATAAATTTCATATTAACAGTATCTTTTGATGCATCACCTTTCATCTTCTTCATCTCTTCGTTTAAAGTAGAGGTGTTAAGTAATTTTCTTATCTTTTTTTGTAATTCTTTTTCTTTCTTTTTTCTCTGTTTTGGTTTTAACTTTTCATCTGGATCAAAATGTTCTTTGGTAAAGTATGGTTCCACCGTTTCTTGAAGTACGATATGTTGGATTGTGTTCATTACCCAGCTAATATCTTGAGTAGTTGGTTTATTTGTATCCAATTCTGATAATTTTTTATTCTGTATATTTTCATTTTTGTAAACTCCTATATAAATCATTAAATCTTTTAATAATTCATTAGTCCTTTTATCTTTAAAAGAACGTAAGTTTTCAAAAAGTTCAATAGGATTTTGAATACTTTTTAAATTTATATCAGAAATTTCTCTTATTTTTCTTTCTAGATTTTTTAAAGCTCTTTCAATTTTTTCTCTTTCTTTTTCATCCTTAGTTTCTTGAATTTGTTTTTTATATTCTCCTTTCTTTTCTTCCAGAGAACTTACCAAACTAACTAAACCTTCTTCCAATTTGCCAATAATTTCTCTAATACCATATTCTTTCTTCTTTGCATATTCTATTCCTTTTTTCAAAGATTCCAATAAATTATTGTATGAACTCAAAAATTGTTCACTATATTCAAAAGTTTCTGTATCAACTTGTTTTATTTTTTTAATCTTCAAAATATCACTATTTGTATATTCAAATGACAATGGTTGGATTTCTTGTTTAACATTTAAATATGTTCTAACTATTTTTTCAAATTCTTCTTCGTCATCTGAACCCCATTCAGAATTAGTGTATTGCACTGAACTTTGAAAAGCAGTTCTTTTAATTTGTGAGTCAAGCATGTTTTCCCAATCAAATTCTTGTTCGTGGATAATATTATGACCGTATTCTCTTATTTTCACATTCAATTGATTTATTCCAGCTTCACCACTCACACTTACACCAAATTCTTTTAATTCATCACTAATTTCACCATTTAAAATTAGTTCACATTCTAAATATATATTGTATGTTAAATTATCTCCAAAAGTATTATATGCTTTATTAAATACTTTTGTTGTTTCAGGTGGTAAATTGAATTTATCTTTTATTTCCAAAGCACTAATAATTAATCCTACTTCTAAATTTTCCAAAAATTCATTTTTAACAACTTCAAGAACTTCAGTACTTTTTAAAAATTCTTCAGAAAGTTTAAATATTTTTTTAATACGTAAAGCTTCATCGACCCATCCTTCTTTTAACATTTCCAAAAATCCATTTTTAGCAGCTTCAAGAGCTTCAGCACTCTCAAAAAATTCTTCAGAAAGTTTAAATACACACTTTATTTTTAGAGTATTATTAATCTGTCCATTTTTTAAATTTTCAAAAAATCCATTTTTAGCAACTTCAATAATCTCATTTTCAGGAATATTAAATCTATCTCTTATATTTATTACATCATCAATTTTTCCTTCTTTCATCATTCTCAAAAATTCAATTTTTACAACTTCATTAATCTCATCTTCAGGAATATCAAATTTATCTTTTATTTCTAAAGCATCGTATAAAATACCTGTTTTTAATGTTTTTGAAAGCCCAATTTTGGCGGCTTCAACAACCTCAAAACTTTCCAAAAATTCTTTAGGAATGTTATATTCATTTTCTATTTTTGAAATATTATACAAATCACCTATTTCTAATGTTTTTAAAAACCCAATTTTGGCGGCTTCAACAACCTCAAAACTTTCCAAAAATTCTTTAGAAAGATTAAATATTTCTTTGATTTTTGAAATTTCATTATTATATTTTTCTTTTAATTTTTCTAAAAACCTATTTTGAACAACTTCAACAATCTCGTCTTCAGGAATGTCAGACCTATTTTTTATTTGTAAAGCAAAATGAAGATATCCTTTTTCCAAATTTTCCAAAAATTCAACTTTAGCTTTTTCTAATTCACTATTTTCTGGTGTTTGTGTATCAAATTCACTTTGTCTTTTTGTTTCTGGCATATTTTATTATTTTTTACTTATTTTCTGTTCTTCAGTAGTATCTTCCACACTAAAACCTAATTCTTCGATTTGTTTTCTAAGTTTATCACTTTCTTCCCAGTTTTTTTCTTTTCTAGCTTGTTCTCTTTTTTGTGAAATTTCTTTTATATTTGTTGGAATTTCTTCTATTTTAATATTTTCCAATCCGAGTCCAAGAACTTTGTCAAATTTTAAAATAGTTGCTTTTTTTACACCATTGGCGCTATCACTTTTTAAAAGTTCCCAAACTAAGGCCAAAGCTTGTGGTGTATTTAAATCATCATTTATAATGTTTAAAAATTTATTTACACAATCATTGCAAACTTCTGTAGGCTCTCCTAGATTTGTGACAGCTTTTTGTAATTTTTCCAATCCATTTTGCGCTGCCTCCAAGGCTTCCCAAGAAAAGTTTAATTGTTTTCTATAATGAGCTTGCAAAAGAAAGTATCGGTAGGTGAGTGGGCTAAATCCTTTTTCTTTCAAAACCTCCAATGTCAAAAAGTTATCCCTAGATTTTGCCATTTTTACTTTTCCAGTCAGCAAAAATTCTCCGTGCATCCAAACATTCACAGGCTTTTTGCCGGTAAAAGCAGTGGATTGTGCAATTTCATTTGTGTGGTGAACTGGTATGTGATCAACTCCGCCACAATGAATATCAAAGTTTTCACCAAGATATTTTATACTCATCGCAGAACACTCCAAATGCCAACCAGGGAAACCCATTTTTCCAAAAGCTTCCCACTCCATTTGTCTATTATCTTCTGGTTTACTAAATTTCCACAATGCAAAGTCGTGAATATTTTTTTTATCTCCAATTTCCACTCTTTTTCCAGCTTGAAGTTCTTGATTTTTTAGGTTTGCAAGATCACCATAATTTTTATCTTTTGTGGTATCAAAATAAATTGTATCCTTAGTTTCGTAAGCAAAACCATCTTTCAACAATTTTTCTACCATTTCAATCTGTTCTTTTATATGATCAGTTGCTTTGCACCAAGTTGTTGGTGGTAAAATATTTAATTGTTCCAAATCTTTTTTGAAAGCATTTGTATAAAATTCTGCAATTTCTACAGCACTTTTATTTTCTTTTTTCGCTGCTTTTTCCAACTTATCTTCACCTTCGTCTGCGTCGTCTGTCAAGTGTCCAACATCGGTTATGTTCATTATGTGGTTTACAGTATTCCCATTATAAAGAAGGGCGCGTTTCAAAACATCCTCAAAAATGTAGGTTCGCAAATTTCCTATATGCGCATAATTGTAAACAGTCGGACCACAAGTGTATAAGCCGACTCTTCCTTTTTCATTTGATTTAAATTCTTCTTTTTTTCTTGTGAGTGTGTTGAATATTTTTAATTTCATATAAATGTTTATTTTGAGATAGGTCTATTATATGTAAGGAAAAAATTATTGTAAATAGCTGTAGATATTTGATTTGTATTATTTAATATAATGAGTTAACATAAAAACAGTTCCTTACAATTTACTTTCCAAAAGGAGAAAGGATCATGGTAAGACGACCAAAGAGAATAACCTCAGCAGAGGTGAAAAAAATTATTGTAGATAATTTTGGAGATGTTGATTATTTAGAAATTCAAAAGTATTTAAAGCTGTTAGAGTTAACAGGATTAAATAAAATAAATTTGAGTTATCATCTTAGAAAACTCAAGATTGGTTGGGAAAAGAAAAGGAAAAAATTCATAGATTCTAATGGTGAGACTAAAAGTACTTTGGATTCTGTTGATGTTGAAGAAGTTAAAACTAAAGAGTTAACAGAAGAAGAAAAAGCAGAAATAGAAAGAAAAAATGCAGAAAAAGCTAAAACTGAAAGAGAAAAATTGGTGGAAAAAGTTTTTGGATTTTTGAGTAGAGCTAGAACTTTGGAAGCTGTTGAGAGTAAGTTTGGAGAAGAAGGTTTAAAAATTTTTGAAGAATTTCAGGTAAACAGCCCAGAAGATTTCACACTTAAAGAAGGAATAAGCTCTTATCAGCAAAAAACTTATTATTTTGAGCGCGTTGTAAATGGTTGTGTAGAAGTGAAAGAAAGAGTTTTTACGGTTAGACATTCTGAAAATGATAATGACTATTTGGCAATTACTTTTCCTCAAGATTTAGATTTTTCCAAAAATTTAGCAGATTCGGCGATTAGGATTATTCCTATTGATTCTGTGACATTTGGCGATCATCTTTGTGATTTGGAAGCTTTTCAGCAAGTATTGCTGAGGGCTGCCACCAAGCCTTATGTATTTGTATTTTTAAATGGAAATATAATTGGTGGAAGTTTGTATAATAAATATACAGCAGAAGAATATAGAAGAAATCTTAGAAACATACTTGCTCCGGTTGCACACAAAATCTTGTGGGCACAGTCTGGAGATAGAGAAAATAAGTATTCAAAAATAGATGGTATAGAACCTCTTAGGTCTGTTTGTAGAGATTTGGGAATTCATCACACTTTTCGTCCTGTGCGTGCAGATATTTATTGGAAAGATCCAATGGTGCCAATTGAGTTTTATGCTCTTCATGGCAGGTCTGGTGCAAGACTGGATGGATCAAAACTCAATGCTGTTTTAAAGGTTACTGTAAATCAGAATTTTCCACATTTTACTATTATGGGACATTTGGAAGAGGCTATTATAGACGATGCTGTTGTTTTTTCTGCAGATCCAACAAACAATAGAATAAGAGAGTCTATAGCTTATTCAATAATTTGTCCTGGTTTTAGGAAGTTTGCAGGATCAATTAGAGAAATAAAAGGATATGCACCCCCAGTTTCTGGTCGTGTTGAGTGCATCATTTATTCAGACAATACATTTGAAGCAACTCACTAAAGGGAGGTGTCAGATGAGTAAAAAAGAAGCTCGTGAAAAGGCAAAAGAAACTAGAAAAATAGTTAAGGAAATATTAAAACTTTTGGAAAAGACTGGTCATACAGTTTCTGAATTATCGCAAAAATTATCTATAGATTCTGAAAAAATTGAGTACTGTATCTCTAGACTTAAAGAGTCAAAACAGCATCTAGCTGGTGGGAATATTATAAATTGGAGACCTCATAATGGAAACATGGTTTATTTATATGTTCCAAAAGAAAAGAAAAAAAGTATTGTTTCGGACAGAGCTTTTATTTTTTTGCCAACTTCAGATGGTTTAGGGGAGAGGGGTTTTTATCATAGAGTTATAATTCCAGATGATGTTTTGGGGTTAAACAACAAACCTGCAAAAGATATAGAAATAACACCGTTTTATGATATCCATTATGGACATAATAGATGTGATTTGGATTTGTTTAGATTTGATATTGAAGAGGTAAGACGAAGACCAAATAGATTTGCTTTGTTTGGTGGTGATTCTTTGGAAAATGCACTTAGTGATTCTGCCGGTGGCATTGCTTGGGCAGAGCAAAATATGACACCAGATGAGCAAAGAATTGGTTTTGAAGAGGAAATAGGATCTGTTGCACATAAAACTTTGGTTATGATCCCTGGAAATCATGAGCACAGAACTACTCGCAAAACACTTATGTGTCCATTGCGTGAAGTTTCTAGATTTTTAGGAATCCCATATTTTATGGGGCCTGTACTTTTAGATCTTACTTGGCGTAGTTTTAGGTGGACTTTTTTTCTTTCTCATGGAAGAAGTGGTTCTAATACTCCGGGCGGAAAGTTGAACGCTGTTGGAAAAGCTAGGCAGTTTATACTGGCTGACTTTTTTATAATGGGGCATGTCCATGATAAAAAATCACACAGTGTATCTAGACTTGTACCTAGGCGAGAATTCCAGAATGGAAAATTAGTTAGATTTAGAATTGAAAAAAAGATTGAAAGAAAAATAATTTGCCCGTCTTATTTAATGTATAAAGGTACTTATGCACAGCAAGCTGGATATGTTCCAGGCTCTTGTGGAAGTATTCTTATAAAGTTGAATGCCGACGGGACTGCTAGTGTAAAAACTGGCTCCAGAACATCTACAGGAGATGTAAAAGGTATAATTGTATAAATTTAAATTATAGACCAAACTTATTTGTTTGGTCTTTTTTATTTAGATTATTTTTTGTGGTATAATGTAAACAATCTTATATTTTCAGAACATAATAAACAAACTATGTCCTTATTTGGTAAAGGCGAAGAATTTTCTCTTGGTGTGGATTTTGGTGCAGGAGGGATTAAAATCGTTGAACTCAAAAAAACAAAAGATCGTCCTCAGCTTTGGACTTACGGAATTGCTTCGGCAGATTTGGATATACACATACAACACCACAAAGAGGTTGGGCAGGAATTAAAAATTGAAAATGAAAAAAAAGAAGCAGTTAAAAAACCAGCAAATATTTTTGCAAATGATTCTAGAATAGAAGAATACGGAGAAATTCTAAAAGGCCTGTGTACTCAATCAAAAGTAAGGTCTAAAAAGGCAATTGCAAGTCTACCTGTTTCTTATATTTTTCATGCTGTTATAAACCTGCCAAAAGTAGACAAAAAAGAATTGGAGCATCATGTACGCGCAAAAGTAAAAAAGATGACACCGCGTCCAATTGAAGAATTACAGGTCGCACACCAAATAATTCCACCATCTTCAGAAGGTGAAAAAAATAAGTTTATGAAAGTTTTGGTGACTGCTGCGCCAAAAGATTTGGTTTTATTTTTTACATCTATTTTCCAAAAAGCAGGTTTACAATTAGTTGCTTTAGAAACAGAAGCTTTTGCTTTGGAGCGTGCATTGGTTGGAAAAGATAAGTCTACCTCTATGGTTGTAGATATTGGAGCAGAGAGGACCAATTTTTTTATTGCAGATCAAGGTTTGCCACTTACACACAGAAGTATAAAGTTTGGTGGAAATTCTATAGACAAGCTAATTATGGACAAAATGGGTATTTCAGCAGAAGATGCTGGGCAAATTAAAAAAGACATTTCACTTTTGCCACCAGAAAAAATGGATATAAAAATGTTTGAATCTCTTGTAGATCCTATTGTAAAAGAAATTCAGGCAGGTTTTGATTTGTTTTTGCATCAAATGGGAAATGAAGAGAAACGACCAGAAAAAATTATTTTGACAGGTGGTTCTGCGATTTTTCCACCAATTCTAAATTATATAAAGCAACATTTTGATGTAAGGGTTTTTGTGGGAGATCCTTGGGCAAGAATTGCAACCCAAGAGAGTTTGAAGCCTGTTTTGTATAATATTGGTCCTAGAATGTCTGTTGCAATTGGACTTGCAGTGAGGAATACAGAGAGATAAGTTTGTATTTTGTAGTTAGTTGTTGTTATAATGTGTGAGTAAAAATAAATTATAAGTTTTATATAGTAAAAAAATAATTTAAAATAGAAAATTCAGAATATGAAAAATGAAAAACAGTTTTTAGTTTTATTGGCTGAAGAAGATGTGCATTTAGCAGATATTTATACAAAATTTTTAAAAGAAAGTGGTTTTAAGGTTATAACAGAAAAAAATGGAGAAACTGTGCTTGAGGTGGTAAAAAAAAGAAAGCCAGATATAATTATTTTGGAGACAGTTTTGTCAAATATGGATGGTTTTTCTGTTTTAGAGATACTAAAATTGGGTAGAACAACAAGGTCTATTCCTGTGATATTGTTAACTAGTATTGGTCAAAAAGAAGATGTTGAAAGAGCTTTAAGTCTGGGAGCTGTAGAATATTTACTGAAACCACACACTAAACCAGAAGATTTAGTTAGAAAAATAAACAAAATTTTAAAAAATTAAATTTATATTAAAATAAAAATTATGACGATAAATAAAAGAGGTTTTACATTGATCGAATTGTTGGTAGTTGTTGCAATCATTGGTTTGCTTTCAACTTTGGCTGTGGTTGCGCTTGGTTCTGCTCGTGAAAAAGCTAGAGATTCAAAGCGTTTGGCAGATTTGAGACAGGTTCAAACTGCTTTGGAGATTTATTTTACAGAAAATAGCGAGTATCCAGTTGTGACCTCTCCTACTCAAATTGGTACAGCAAACACATCTTGTCTAAACGCAACTGGTTTTGTCGGTTCAGATTGTGCAAATCCGTATATGGCGCTAGTCCCACAAGATCCTAGTGATTTTTCTTATGTCTACAATTCTATAGATGGAACAACATATACAATCCAGGCTAGAATAGAAGGAAATATAAACAATTTGAGTGGTCCAATTCTGGTATCACCATCTGGGGTTTCTGCTTCACAGTAATAAAAAAATAAAAAACCACCGAAATAGTCGGTGGTTTTTTTATTCTATTTTTTTACTTTTAGTGTTATAATACATCTAATATGAATCTAACATATTTTTTTATTGTATTCCTGTTTGGAATTGTGATTGGTAGTTTTACAAATGCCTTTGTTTGGCGTACACAAAAACACAAAACAATGAATGGGCGTTCTATGTGCCCAAAGTGCAATAAAACTATTTTTGCAAAAGATTTAATCCCAATTTTGAGTTTTATAATTTTGCGAGGAAAGTGTAGAAACTGCAAAGCAAAAATTTCAATTCAATATCCTTTGGTAGAAACTTGGTTTGGAATAGCTTTTGTCTGTGCGGCATTAATTCACCAAAGTGGTTTTTATGATTTTTCCATAGAATTATTGCGAGATTGGTTTATTATTTTTATACTTAGCTTTCTGTTTATTTATGATTATTTGTACAAAGAATTGCCAGATAAAATAACTTTGCCGTCTATTGGAATTTTATTTGTACTTTCATTAATTTTTGGCTGGCATACTTGGCAATCTATGCTAATTGGTGCGGTAGTTTTGGGTGGATTTTTCTTGTTTCAATTTGCTATTTCTCGTGGTAAATGGATTGGCGGAGGAGATATTCGCCTTGGAGTTTTGATGGGTATAATTTTGGGTTGGCCACTCGCAATTGTGGCGCTAATGCTTTCTTATGTTGGTGGAGCTTTTTTGAGTGTTATTTTACTTGCATTAAAAAGAACAAGTTTAGAATCACAAACTCCGTTTGGAACTTATTTGGCGGTAGCTACTTTATTTACAATGTTTTGGGGGTATAACTTGCTAGATTGGTATTTAGGATTGATTTTTTAAAATTAGTTAATAATTGATAAAGAATAAAAACCATATACGTTATCCTGAGCGTAATGTAGCAAAGCGTAATGAAGTCGAACGGATCTCGGTTTAAAAATATAAGACTTTGAATATTCACAGTTATCGTTATATCGTTTCGAGATATTTCGACTCCACTTCGTTTCGCTCAATATGACGTATTGATTAATTCGTCATCCTAAATAAAATGAAGTTGGATCGATTACCTATTAATAAATAGAAAATTTCAAATGTTTGGGGGATTGACAATTTTGGATAAATAGAACATTTCGAACAAGCAAAACGATAGAACATTTAGAACACGCATAAAAAATATGGATAAAACAGAAATTAAGGAGAATGTAAAAAGACTTAGAAATCAGATAGACGATCTTCGTCATCGCTATCATGTATTGAACGATCCAGAAGTAACGGATAAAATGTACGATGGTCTAATGGATGAACTAAGGAAAATAGAAGAAAAATATCCAGAATTAAAAACTTCTGATTCTCCAACACAAAGAGTCGCTGGAGAAGTTTTAGAAAAATTTGAAAAAGTAGAACACACTGTACCGCAGTGGTCTTTTAATGATGCATTTACGCAGGAAGATATAGAAAAATGGGAAGAGAGGATAGAAAAAATGATTGCAAAAAAAATGGGTAAAAAGGTAAAGTTAGATTACACCGCAGAATTAAAAATAGATGGATTGCATTTAGTTTTGACTTATAAAAAAGGAGTTTTGGAAGTGGCAGCAACCAGAGGAAATGGAAAAGTAGGGGAGAATGTAATGCAAAATATAAAAACAATTCACAGTATCCCATTGAAATTGAAAGAAGAAATTGATTTGGTGGTAGAAGGTGAAATTTGGATGGGTAGAGATATTTTTGAAAAAATAAATAAAGAGAGAGAAAAAAATGGAGAGGTAAAATTTGCAAATCCAAGAAATGCAGCAGCTGGGACAATTCGTCAATTAGATTCAAAAATTGTGGCAAAAAGAAAACTTTCTTTTACAGCTTATGATATTTCTGCTGGAGATATTCCAGAAACACAAGAATTAGAATTAAAAAGATTAAAAGACCTTGGTTTCCCTACAGATAAAAGTTGGGAGAAGGTTGCTAATGTGACAGAAATTTTGAAATTTCATAAAAATTGGGAAAAGAGAAAGAATAGTAAACAGTATTGGGTGGATGGTGTAGTTTTGAAAGTAAATAAAAAAGAATATCAAGATAAATTGGGTTATACTGGAAAAGCTCCGCGCTGGGCGATTGCATTTAAATTTCCGGCAGAGCAGGGGACTACAAAAGTAATAGATATTTTTGTCCAAGTTGGAAGAACCGGAAAGTTGACGCCTGTCGCACTTATGGAACCGGTTCAATTGGCAGGAAGTACAGTGACTCACGCTACACTTCACAATTTTGATGAAATAGCAAGGTTGGATGTAAGGGTAGGTGACACTGTTGTGGTGCAAAAAGCGGGAGATATAATCCCACAGATTGTAAAGGTTTTGGAAAAAATGAGAACAGGAAAAGAGAAGAAAATAGTTGAACCAAAAAAATGTCCAATTTGTGATGCAGATGTAAAGCACAAAAATGTCCAAGATAAAAAACAGGAAAAATCTGTTGGGCTTTATTGTGAAAATAAAAATTGTTATGGTCAGCAGTTGGAAAAAATCCGTCATTTTGTATCCAAAAAAGGAATGGATATAGATGGTTTGGGGGAGAAAATCGTGGAACAACTTCTAAACAAGGGTTTGATAAAAGATATATCAGATTTATTTATATTGCAAAAAGATGAACTTTTAGGATTGGATGGTTTTGCAGAAAAGTCGGTTATAAATTTGCTAAATTCAATTGAACAATCAAAAAATAATTTATTGTATAGGTTTGTTTTTGCACTTGGTATTCCGCATGTTGGAGAGGAGACTGCTATAAAATTAGCAAGTCATTTTGGAAGTTTTAAAAATATACAAAGTGCAAATGAAGAGGAATTGATAAAAATTTCAGATATTGGTGGAAAAGTGGTGGAATCAATTGGAAATTATTTTGCAGATGAACAAAACAGAGAAATAATAAAAAAAATGTTTGAAAACGGTGTAAAACTATCCGTAATAAAAATAACAAAAAAAGGAAAAATAACAGACAAAACTTTTGTGTTTACTGGTGGAATGCAGGAAATGACGCGAGATGAGGCAAAAGAAAAAGTGAGAAATTCTGGTGGAATTATTTCTGGATCTGTGAGTAAAAAGGTTGATTTTATCGTGGCGGGTAGCGATGCAGGAAGCAAACTGAAAAAAGCTGAAAAAATAGGAGTAAAAATTTTGAGTGAAAAAGAATTTATTGATTTACTTAGCACTTAGATGTAGAATAAAAATCTATGAAATTAACAAAAAAAGAGATAGAGGATGTTGCAAAACTTGCGCGTCTAAATTTAACAGAGCAGGAGAAGGAAAAATATGCAAAACAATTGTCTGCAGTATTTGGTTATGTGGAGATGCTAAACGAAGTGGATACAGAAGGAATTTTGGAGACTAGTCAGGTGACTGGTTTGGAGGATATCATTAGGGAAGATGTGGTAGAAGAGTGCCCAGAAGAGAGAAGACAAAAAATGATAGCACAGTTCCCAGAGGAAAAAGACGGATTACTCAAGGTTCACAAAGTTTTTGAATAATATGGAATTAAATGAGCTAACAATAAAAAAAGCAAGTGAGGGTTTGGATAAAAAAGAATTTAGTTCTGTAGAACTTACCAAAGCTTGTCTAAAACAGGCTGAAAAGACAAATCCAGAATTAAATGCATTTATAACTATTTCTAGTAAAATTGCTTTGAATGGTGCAGAGAAAGCAGATAAAATGATAGCCGAAGGTCTAAAAAATTCATTAACAGGAATTCCATTTTCTGTGAAAGATGCAATTTGTACAGAGGGTATTTTGTCCACAGGCGCTTCCAAAATTTTAGCAAATTATACAGCACCATACGAGGCTACTGTAATTAGAAAATTAAGAGAAAAGGGTGCTGTTTTGGTTGGGAAGACAAATTGTGATACTTTTGGACATGGTGCAAGCAATGAAAATTCAATGTATGGGTCTGTAAAGAATCCACATGACATTACTAAAGTTTCTGGTGGTTCTTCTGGTGGTTCCGCGGTTTCTGTTGCAGACAACTCATCTATTTTCTCTATTGCCGAGGATACTGGCGGTTCAATTCGTCAGCCAGCAAGTTTTTGTGGAGTTGCCGGTCTTCGCCCTAGTTATGGTAGAAATTCTCGTTATGGAATTATGCCAATGGCATCGTCTTTGGATACTGTTGGGCCAATGGCAAAAACAGTGGAAGATATTTCTATAATAATGGAAGTAATGGCTGGGCAAGATAAAAAAGATAGTACAACAGTTCCAAATCCGGTACCAAATTATTTGGCAGAACTGGAAAAAGGAGTAAATGGTTTGAAGGTTGGAGTTCCAAAAGAATATTTTGAAGTGGATGGATTGGATGAAGAGGTTAGAAAAAATGTAGAAGCTCAGATTGATAAATTAAAAAAAGCAGGTTGTGAAATAAAAGAAGTCTCACTTCCACACACAAAATATGCAATTTCAGTTTATTACATTACAGTTTCCAGTGAAGACAGTTCAAATTTGGGAAGACTAGATGGAATTCGTTATGGAGTTCGTTTAGGGCAAGGTGATTTGTATAGTTTGTATGCACATTCTCGTGGACGAGGATTTCCAGACGAGGTAAAAAGAAGAATTATGATGGGAACTTATGTTTTATCTGCTGGATATTATAATGCTTATTATAAAAAGGCACAAAGAGTGAGGACTTTGATAATTCGTGATTTTGAAGAAGTGTTTAGAGGGGTTGATGTACTAATAACACCAACTTCACCATTCCCAGCATTTGGATTGGGGGAGAAAAAAGATGATGTTTTGGCAATGTATTTGTCTGATATTTTTGTAAGTCCTGCGTCTGTGGCAGGAGTGCCGGCAATGTCTGTACCAACAGGATTTACAAAGTCAAAACTGCCAATTGGTACACAAATTATAGGGCCTAGACTTAGAGAAGATTTAGTTTTAAGAATTGGAAATAAATTATGAAAAAAGAAATAAAAAAGCAAGAATTTTCTGCATTAAATGAAACAGGAGAATTTCGTGATACTTGGCGAATTTTTCGTATAATGTCTGAATTTGTAGATGGTTATCAGTTTTTGTCTCAATTTAAAAAAGTCGTCACAATAATGGGTTCTGCGCGTCTTCCGGAAAATAGTAAATATTACAATTTGGCGCAAGAGGTTGGGTCTGTTTTGGCAAAACATGGTATCACAACTGTGACTGGTGGAGGCCCAGGAATTATGGAAGCAGGAAATAGGGGTGCAACAGAAGCTGGAGGTGAAAGTGTTGGTCTAAATATCCAACTTCCTTTTGAACAAAGGATAAATCCTTATGTAAAACAGTCCACAGCATTTCATTATTTTTTCACTAGAAAAGTAATGCTTACTGCTCCAGCTCACGCATTTGTATTTTTTCCTGGTGGTTATGGAACAATGGATGAATTCTTTGAAATTGTAGATATGATGGATTTGGGAAAGATGTATCGTTCACCTTTAATTTTGGTTGGAAGTGAATTTTGGAATCCAATTATAAATTTTTTAAATGAAAGTTGTAAAAAATTGGTATGCGAACACAAAGAAGAAATTCAAAGATGGAGAATTGTGGATAGTGTTGAAGAGGTGGAGAAAATAGTAAAAGATGTAGAAGATATAAATATTTGTGAATTAGCGCCAATGAATTTTGTGTGCGATGAAAAAATTGATTGGAAGATTTTTAGAATTATGGCAGAGCTTGTAGAAGGTTTTGAATTTTTGACTGGTTTGGTAGAAGATGTGACAGTGCTTGGTTCAAAAAGTATAAAAAAAGATAATAGATATTACAATGTTGCAAACAACCTAGGAACAAAATTGGCAGAAGAAGGTTTTGCAGTTGTGACAGGTGGGGGAATTGGGGCGGCAGAAGCTGTAAATAAGGGTGTAAAAGAAGCCGGAGGAGATTCCATTGGAATTGCAATGAAATTGAATGACAAAGCACCTTTAAATGAATATGTGACCCGTTCAATGGTGACGAGTTTTCCATTTGTAAGGAAATTGTTGGTGACAGCACCTTCAAAAGGTTTTGTATTTTTCCCAGGAAGACTAGGTACACTTCATCAGCTTTTTGAGGTTTTGGCTTTGGTACAGACTGGAAAGATGGCAAAACTTCCAATTATTTTGTATGACACAGAGTTTTGGGGACCTTTGAAAGAGTTTATAAGAAAAGTTTTGGTAGAGCAATTTAAAACAATTAATAGTGAAGATTTGGATTTGTTTCATATTGTTGATAATGAAGAAGAAATTGTTGAAATTATAAAAAAGTCTAGAAAAGAGAAATAGTTTTTATGATTCCGTGGTTTCAATATCTAAGTTTTAATATAGGTCCTTTGACAATTTATGCTTGGGGTTTCTTTGTTGCACTTGGTTTTTTGACTTCTTTTATAATCTTACTTAAAAAATCAAAAGAAGTTGGAATGGATTCAGAGAGTTTGACCAATTTGATGTTGTTAATTATTGTTTTAGGTTTTTTATTTGCTAGAATTTTTCACATTGCATTTTATGAGCCTTCTTTCTTTTTCAGCAATCCTTTTGAAATATTCAAAGTTTGGAACGGTGGATTTTCTTCTTTTGGTGGTTTATTCGGTGCAGTTTTGGGATTTTTTATTTACGGTTCAAGTAGAAGTTGGAATAAAGAAATATATTTGAAGATTGCAGATTTACTAAGTTTTTCTGCAATTTTTGGTTGGATTGTTGGCAGGCTTGGGTGTTTTGCAATTCACGATCATTTGGGTCAAAAAGTAGACTTTTTTCTTGCTATAAATACGCCAGACGGAGCAAGACTAGAAATGGCATTGCTAGAAATTTTGTGGTTGATTCCTGTGGCTATTATTTTTTTGATTCTTAGAAAAAAAGTAAAATTTGGCGACGGTTGGTTTACAATTATTTTACTCACAGAATATGGTTTTATGCGTTTTGTGTTGGATTTTTTTAGGGCAGTAGATATAGCACATGCAGATGTTAGGTATTTAGGATTGACTCCAGCTCAATATTTTGCTATTATTCTTTTGATAAGTGGAATATTTTTATTTTATAAAATAAATAAAAAAAGTACATAAAATAAAATTGGAAAGGTGGCAGAGTGGTTTAATGCGCATGCTTGGAAAGCATGTGTACGAGAAATCGTACCGTGGGTTCGAATCCCGCCCTTTCCGCAACGAAGTGAAGGAGAGAGAGCAGGCAAAAGTCTTTGCCTGTGTCGGGATTCGAAGGGTGCGAGAGCGCGTAGCACCCCGGCTTGAGTCGGAGCGAAAGGAATCCCGCCCTTTCCGCAACGAAGTGAAGGAGAGAGAGCAGGCAAAAGTCTTTGCCTGTGTCGGGATTCGAAGGGTGCGAGAGCGCGTAGCACCCCGGCTTGAGTCGGAGCGAAAAAAGTCCTGCCACTTTTTTAGAATAGTTTAAAATCAAAAAACTTTTTTGATTTTGATTTAAAAATAAAGCTTGTTTTTTAAAAATAAAAATGATAAAATAAATATAAATAAAATAGTATGGCTACAAAAAGAATTCATAATACCTCTACAAAAAAATATTATGCAATTAGACAAAGAACCACTTCTTCTGGAAAGAAGGGGCAAATTATCGGTTCTTACAAAAGCAAAACTACAGCAAAATCTGTAAAAAGAAATTATAGCATTGTTGTTAAAAGGCTTGGAAATACATAAATTTATTTATGATACAAAATAATATTGAATATATTTTACCGGAAGATTTAATCAATATCATTAATATTATTAGAGGTTTTGAATATGAACATAAAGAAGAGGTGCCAGATTATGATAGTCAAAGAGATTCAATTGACGAATATTTTGCTTTAATTGATAGGTCTAAAACTATTTATTATCCAAACATAACGGATAAAGCTTCATTTTTGTTTATAAATATAAATACTCACTATTTCTCTAATGGAAATAAAAGACTTTCTGTTGTTAGTACTGTTTATTTTTTAGAAAAAAATAATTATTTACCTTCTGTTTTATCAAAAGAAAACTATAAAAGTATTTTAAAATCGTTATTTGGTGATTGTAGTTTTTATAACTGGAAAGGGTTTGAACCAAAAGATTTTGGGCTTTATAATCTTGCAATTATTGTTGCAATGAAGAATGAAAGTAAAAAAATATCAGATGATGAATTAAAAGAAAAAGTTAAATTTTTTTTTGAACAAACTTTTTTTAGAAATAATTAAATTTTTATCATTAAATATTAAAAACCAATGGAAAACTCTGAACAATCTACTTCTTTTTATCAAAATAACTTAGAGAAAGAAGACGAGAGAAAAAATAAAGGTGTACGGTTGGATGAATTAATATCAAGAGAAGGTATAGAAATAGATAAATCTATGGATGCAATGCTTAAGCTTATGTTAGAACAAAATGATTTCTTATCTCATGTTGAGGTTGTAACTATTTCCCCAGAAGACGAGCCAAATACGGACGGTTTTTTTCATAGAGTTCAGGTTGGCGAAAATGTGTTTATTCCTACAATATTTATTGTTTCTGAAAATAAAGAACACTTGCAAAAATTAAAAGATGTTCGTGAATCTTCTGCCAAAGAAGTTGCTGATATGTTGGGAATTAGCTTTGAAAATATGACGCCAAACTTACTTAGGCAATTTATTATTGCTCATGAGTTGGGGCATGCTACGGATTATATAAAAAATTATGAAACCAACCCAGATTTTGAAGGTGCAGATGCTGCAGAAGAATGGTCGTCACACTATAATGCAAATTTATATACATTACCTGTTCCAGGATTTGATCCGGTTGATTTGCGAGAAGAAATGGCTAAATTTACTAATTTAGAAGAATTTTTATTAGCTAATCCGGATGTTTATAGAATAGTAAAGACTAGCAATATAAAAACACTACAAGATCTTTTAAATGCACAAGAACTTGCATACAGAAATTCTTCATATGAAAATTATGCAGATAATTTTGCAACTGATTTTTTAAAGAAAAATGCTAAAGAGTTAAAGATTTCTGAGTTAGTAAATTAATTATTAAACTATATTTTGTTATATAAAAATGGTATAATAAAAATATAATTCTTAAAAATAATTATGTCATTGCAACTAAAGCTTTTGTTGATTGTGTCTGCTATCGGTATTTTTGATACTTTGTATCTTATTTACAACAAAATTCGCGGTACAGATGTCCTTTGTTTGTTTTTTCCAAAAAAATGGTGTAAAAAGGTTCAACACTCAAAACAAAGTAAAACTTTTGGAATTCCAAATTCATATGCTGGTTTTGTAATGTACACATTTATTTTCATTTGCACTATTTTGTATGCATATAGCGTCACTATGCTTTTTTGGCCAATTCAAATTGTGGTTGCGATAGGATTTTTATTTTCTATATATTTTCTTTATGTCCAAGGTTTTGTTTTGAAAGCTTTTTGCACTTGGTGTGTTTTGTCAGCTATAAATTTTACAATTTTAGCTTATGCAACATTTTTACTTTAAAAAAGAAATATTCTATGAAGAAAGATATAGTCAAGGTTTTGACATTTCAGCATGACGAGCTTAGAGATGAGCTAAAGAAGATTTCTAAGAAAAAAGATACAGAAATTCAGAAAATACATAAATCTTTGGAAGTTTTTACAGAAAAATTAGAAAAACACTTAAAACTTGAAAATGAGTATTTTTATCCTCGTCTTTTGAGGAAGATGGATAAGGTGGGTGTAGATTCTAAAAAAACAAAAGATTTTATATCTAAAATAAAATATATTGAAAAAACAGTTTATAGTTTTTTACAAGAGTTTGAAACTTCAAAAGATATAAAAGGAGATTTTAGTGGATTTAAGAAAGATTTTAAATCAATGAAGCAAGGGCTTACTCTTAGGATAGACGCAGAAGAAGAGAGTATTTATATGTATTGGAAACTACTAAAAAGTAATAATAAATAAAAAATATGGGGAGGATTAAATTTTTGGATAAGTTAGTTTTTGGGTTAGTTATTATTGGCGCTCTAAATTGGGGATTGATTGGTTTTTTTGATTTCAATTTGATTTCATATTTGTTTGGAGAGTTTTCTTATTTAACTAGGTTTTTGTATATTTTGTATGGATTATCTGGTTTATATTTGGTATTTATATCTAAAAAGTTTTTAAAAAAATAAAAATAAAAAAACTCAGAATAAAATCTGAGTTTTTTTTATTGCACTAAACTTAACTTTAAAGTATAATTTAAAAACTTAAAATAATAATAAAATATGGAAGAAGAAATACAAAATGAACATAATTTAACAAAGAGAGAAAGGAGAGATAAAAGAAAAGAAGAGGATAAGGAAAATAAAGAAAAAGCAGAAAAAAGTAAAAAGATAAAAAATATTGTGATTTGGGGGGTTGTAGGTGTTTTGGTTGTGGTAGGATTTTGGTGGTTGAAAAATAATATAGAAACTTCACCAAAAGTGGAAAATCCACAAGAAATAAGAGTAGATGATGTGGTAAAAGGAAATCCAGAAGCAGTTGCAGTTTTAGTGGAATATGCAGATTTTCAATGTGGAGGATGTAAGCAGTATAGCAGTGTTGTAAGTGGAGCTTATGAAAAGATGAGTGGGGGTCTGCAAGTGGTTTATAGGCATTATCCACTTGAATCTATTCACCCAAATGCATTTGATGCATCTAGAGCATCAGAGGCGGCCAGAAAACAGGATAAATTTTGGGAGATGCATGACTTACTTTATTCACGACAGTCTAGCTGGGCAAGTAGTAGTAAAGCAAAAGAAAAATTTGTAGAATATGCGGAAGAATTGGGTTTAGACAGAGATAAGTTTTTGCAAGATTTTTCCAGTGATGAGGTAGAAAATAAAATTAAAACAGATATTGCTTCCGGAAATGCAATGAATGTCCAAGGAACGCCAACTTTCTTTTTAAATGGAGAAAGGTTTGAGCCTAATACATTAAATGTTGAGTTGTTTACATCTGCAATAGAATCTAGTCTCTAAAACTTAATGATAAAAACATAAAAACACCAAATTTGGTGTTTTTATGTTTTGTCTGCTAAGCTAAATATAGTGAAGCTCTTTTAAAAATAAAAAAATGGGGGATATAATGAAAAAAAGCGTAACTCTTTATGTGCCGTGGTTTTATTCTACAGACTATTTTTTGGAAACTTGTCCTAGAATATTTGATATATTGGCGGAGTTTATAGAAATAACTGGAGATGATAACGCTGTAAAAATAGAGGTTTGGAATGGTAAATCTGAAAGTTTATTAAAAAAAGAACCGGGTTTAATAATGTTTTTTGGAGAGCCAGAAGTTCCAAATTCAACAAAAGGTTCTGCAAAATTTTTTAAAAGATCTCTAACGACAGTTTACAGAGCAACCGAAGCCCATCATTTTTTATTTTGGTATAATAGACAATTGGTATATCCATATGATAGAAAGGAGGTTTTAGAAAATAAACCACAATTTTTAAAACCACCAAAAGATCAGCTTGTCATAAAAGTGGATGAGGATGGTGATAGATTTTGGTCAAAGACTTGGGCATTAGAATTGGAAGGAAATGATATGGAAACTAATCTTTACGAGTTTCTGGGTTTTGGAGAAAACTTAAAAATTGCTGATGAAAAGCACAGAAACTAAAATAAAACTACGGCAAATAAGCCGTAGTTTTTTAATAATACTTCGTGGAGCGAAGTTTATTTTTCTTCTTTGTTTGTTTCTAAAATATTTACAAAGGTTGTAAATTTCAGTGATCCGTCAAACTTTCTTCTATTCTTCTTTTGAAATTTTACAATTCCAGCAATAGTTGCAAAAAGTGTGTCATCTTTTCCTTTGCGTACATTTGTACCTGGGTGCCATTTTGTTCCTCTTTGGCGTATCAATACGCTTCCAGCTGTGACTGTTTGTCCGTCGCCAACTTTTACCCCTAGGTATTGTGCTTTGGAATCACGGCCCAGCCTGGTGGAACCACCCGCCTTTTTATGTGCCATATAAAATTAGATTAAATCTATTTCGGTTGTTTATTAAAGTGCTCATATTATAGGATATATAAGCATTTTTGTCAAGGTTTAAGGTGCTAAATTAATAATTAGTATTTAGAAGTTAATAAAAAACAAGTCTGTCATTCCAGATTCAGATCTCGAATCCAGGGAATACTAGTAAAAACTGTTTTATATAGCAATATGTAGAATACAAATATAAACTTATATAATAATCCAAAGAATAGTGACATAAACTCTGGATCCGCAGTCAAACTTATGATGACAGAAAAATTAGACCATCTTTTTTAATTAACCGAAGTCCGAAGTTATTATATTAATAATGATATTTTTTTCCAGTTTTAATTGTAATAGCTCTGTAAATTTGCTCTAAAAGTACAATTCTAGCCATTTTGTGTGGAAAAGTCATTTTAGATAAAGAAAGCGATGAGTTTTCTAAATCTATGTGTTTTTCTGCAAAACCGAGTGCACCAGCAATTACAAAAGTTATGTGTTGTCCTGTACTAGTTTTTTTTTCTAAAAATTTGGAAAACTCAACAGAAGAATATTCTTTTCCATTTTCTTTCAGAAAAATAACAAAACTATCTTTTTCTATTTGTTTTTCTATTGCAGTCAGTTCTATTTCTTTTATTTTTTCTAAATTATCTCCATTGCGAAATGGAACGCCAATAACTTCTTTAACAGTTATTTTAGCATAAGGATTTATTCTTTTTAAATATTCTTCATAAAGAATTTTCCAATATTCTTCTTTTAGTTTTCCAACAGAGATTATAGTTATATACATAATTCTTTACTTTAACCTATTAATAAAATATAATAGTTGTATGGCTAGAACAACTTACCCATTAAAACTTTATATAAAACAACCAGCTATATTATCAATGGTTATTTTGTCGTTGCTAGTAAACATATTTATGTGGTTTTGGCTTTTGTATGTTCTCGGTCCACAGCAAGATCCTATTTTTTTGCATTATAACATATTATTTGGTGTAGACTTAATAGGAGAGTGGTGGAATATTTTATATTTACCAATTACAGGAATTTTTATCCTAATTATAAATTTTATTTTAGGTTGGGTTTTGTTTCATAAAGATAAATTTATAGCGTACATATTGAATGCTGTAAATCTTATTTGCCAAGTTTTTTTACTAGTGGCGACATTATTGATAGTTTTTTTGAATCTTTAGCTTATGGCAATAGATAAATCTAAAGTAGACTATCTTCTTTTGTCATATTTTGGGGTTCTTATTTTTTTTGGATTAATTTTGCTAGCTTCTGCAAGTTCTGTTGTTGGGTTTGAGAGGTTTGGAGATGGTTATTTTTTTCTAAAAAGACAAATTTTGTATGGTTTTTTACCTGGATTATTCCTTTTTATTTTGTTGAGTAAAATACCATATACTTTTTTGAAAAAGATGTCTTTGTTTATTTATTTTGTCTCTTTGGTTTTGGTGATATTAGTTTTAATTCCTGGAATGGGATCTAGTTTTGGAACTACTGCACAAAGTTGGATTGTGTTCGGATCTTTTTCTTTTCAGCCTGCAGAAATTGTAAAATTAGGGACTATCATCTTCTTTGCAAGTTATCTGGCTGATTTGGGTAGTTCTATAGAAAAATTTAAAACAGGGTTTTTGACAGCTCTATTTTTAGGTATTTTACCAATCGGACTTATTGTATTTCAGCCAGATATTGGAACAGCTAGTATACTTTTTGCAGTAATTTTTGGTATGCTATTTTTGGCTGGTGCAAAATATTCCCATTTAGGAGTACTTTTGTCTGCTGGGGTTGGTGCATTTATTCTTATGATAGCTCTCGTGCCACACAGAGCAGAAAGACTTATGACTTTTATGCATCCAGAGTTAGATCCGCAAGGAATAGGCTATCATATAAATCAGGCTTTTTTGGCAATAGGTTCTGGAGGTTGGTTTGGTTTTGGACTTGGACACTCAAGGCAAAAATTTCAATATTTACCAGAAGTCCACGCAGATAGTATTTTTGCTATTATGGCAGAAGAACTAGGCTTTGTTATTGTTGTCGCTTTTATAATTTTACTTGTAGCAATAAGCTTTCGTATGGTAAAACTTGCAAAACAGTCTCACGACGATTTTGCAAAATTTCTTGTATTTGGAATAATGATATGGTTTATAGTCCAATCTTTTTTTAATATTGGTGCAATGGTTGGTTTAGTACCACTTACTGGTGTGCCACTTCCATTTGTAAGCCATGGAGGGACAGCACTAATGATTTCTATGGCTTCGGTTGGAATACTTATAAATATATCAAAAAATAGAATTAAATATCGTTTATGAAAATAATTTTTTCTGGTGGCGGGACACTTGGTCCAGTAACACCACTGCTTGCAATAAAAGAAGTGTTAGAAAAAAAAGATAAGAAAATAGAATTTGTTTGGGTTGGCACAAAGACTGGACCAGAAAAAGAGTTGGTTAAAAAATATAACATACCATTTCTTGCTATTTCTTCTGGAAAATTTCGCCGTTATCTGTCTTTTTGGAATTTTACAGATTTATTTAAAATTTGTTTTGGTTTTTTGCAGTCATTCAAAATTTTGTGGAAAGAAAAACCAGACTTGTGTATTTCTGCGGGCGGATTTGTTTCTGTTCCAGTGCATTTCATAGCGTGGATTATGGGAGTTCCAACTTGGATTCATCAGCAAGATGTAAAAGTTGGGCTTTCCAATAAAATAATGTCATTTTTTGCAATAAAAATAACCACAGCTTTGGAGGAGGGAGTTGTAAATTTTTCTGCAAAAAAAGTTGAGTGGCTTGGAAACCCTGTTCGAGAAGAAATTTTAATTGGTAATAAAGAAAAAGTTTTTCAAGGTTTTGGATTAAAATCAGACTTGCCAGTTGTTTTTGTAATGGGAGGTGGAACCGGATCTTTAAAAATAAACAGGCTTGTAATAGAGTCTTTGCCACACTTAAAAGGAATATGCCAGATAATTCATTTGACTGGAAAAAATAAAAGTGAGGATAATGAAAAATTTAAAGAGTTTGAAAATTATTTTCAATTTGATTTTTTTACAGAAGAAATGAAAGACGCTTATGCTATTTCTGAATTGGTGGTAGCGCGTGGAGGTTTTGGAACTTTAACTGAGGTTGCAGCATTAAAAAAGGCAGTAATTATAATTCCAAACGAGGGTCATCAAGAGGATAATGTAAAATTTTTATCGTCTAGCGGTGCTTTACTTAGTTTTAATAATAATTTAATAAGTGGAGTAGAATTGGCAAAAGTAATAAAAGACTTACTTCAAAATAAAAATAAAATGAAAGAAATGGGGGAGAGATTGAATAGTTTACTTCCAATCGCTAAAGAAAAAGATATAATTAGTATTATAGATGAGCTGTTTGGAAGATAAAACATAAATAATTTAAAAAAACAACGGGTTATTTACCCGTTGTTTTGCGTTTATATTCTATTAGTTGCCCCATAAAAAACATAGATGAGACTATAAATATTATAGAAGTAAGTAGAAAATACCAAGTATAATTTTCTAGAAAACATATAAAATATAGAAATGCTGTTGTAAAAGAAGAAAAAGATAATGCTTTTAAATTTTTAGCTCGTGGAATAAGTTTGAGTTTTATTCTTGGATAAACATAATATGGAAGTAATAAAACAATTGTAAATAAGCAAGCAAAATCTGCAACAACAAAAAGCGATCTGTAAATGAACTCATTCATTGGGAACTCCTTTGTTAAAGAACTCTATTTAGCATAATATTTTTTTATCAAAGCTGTCAATTAAAAAAGCACCTAAATTAGGTGCTTCGTGGATTATCACTTTTAAATGTTTTAGATTGGGATATTAAAATTCCAAAAAAAATACAGATTATAATAAAGCAAATTGCTGTAATTTTTGTACTCATCTCTATTTTTTCTACAAAAGCTAGATAAATCCAGGCTAAACTTGTAAGTCCTGTGATTGTCAAAGTGCTAGATGTGGATGTTTTTTCCAAAGTTGCGTTAGATTTACCAAATGTTGAATAGGGATTTCCTGCAAAAAACATATAAAATATAATGTGCAGTGCTATTGAAAATAAACTAAACATTATAAGTGTTTTTAGAATTTCTAGATAATTCACGCGTATTCCTCTATTTTTTTGGTTTATTTTCAAACACTACATTATCATTTTTTAGATATTTTGTCAATTAAAAAAGCACCTAATTTAGGTGCTTTACTGTTTCTATACCTTTTTATATTTATCTAACACCCAGTTCATATTTAAAGCATTTATGATCATATTTATAAAAATAAGCACTAAACTTACATATATCATAATACTAAGTTCTGAAGATAAGTCGAATATCATATAATAAAGTCCTGTGGAAAAAGTAATCACAGAAAACAAGAGTGTAGAACAAACTGAAATAACAAGTATATAATAATATTTTTTCAAAAAAACCTGACAAATTATTGAAATCATAATAAATATAAAAGTAATTATAACTAAAAAGTGCAATAGTGAGTAGGTATTAATATTTACAATTGAATTTAGAAATTCAGACATTTGTACCTCCTTTTGGGTGTAAAAAAATAAGACCTACTTCATACTACCATTTTTTTATATTTTTGTAAATTAAAAGCACCCAGTTTAGGTGCTTTTTTGTTACTATGTTTTGTGCCAAGTTATTACAAAAAAGATTGATAAGATAAAAAGTGAACAGTATATAAAAATACTTGCACCAGAGCTTGACATTGAGATACTTGAAAAAGTTATGACAAATAAAGGTATAGAAAAAAGAATCATTACTTTTAATATTTTTCTTTGCGTAAACTTTTTTGATTTATCTACTAATATTGTAAATGTGTAAAGAGCAATTCCTGTAAAATACAGAATTCCAATGATTATTAAGATTGAATTAATTGCAGAACTAATACTTACAGCTTCCATTTTTCCCTCCTTTGTAGAATTTATATCTATTTTACATTAAAAATAAAAAAACACCAATTAAGATGTTTTTTTTGTGACCTGGGTGGGGATCGAACCCACGACCATCAGCTTAAAAGGCTGCTGCTCTACCTACTGAGCTACCAGATCATTTTGTAATATTTATCACTTTTTAGTATTTACACACTTTTATAAAATATAGACTTAAATATGATATACTATTTATAGAAAAAAATCAAGTTTTTTTGTTAAAATATGCATCATGCACAAAATATAGCACATGTTTTGAAGAAATTGAACAGTTCTAGAGAGGGTTTATCCAATAATGAGGCGAAAAAAAGAATTGCAAAATACGGTAAAAATAAATTTTCTACAGCTGGAGAAAGAATCTCCAGATTTAAGATTTTCTTGAATCAATGGAAAAGTCCGTTGATTATAATTTTGGTTGTAGCGGGAACGATTAGTGGTTTTTTGGGGGATTATCCAGACATGATAATTATTTTTATTACAACACTTGTAAATGCCGTGATTGGCTTTGTGCAGGAAGACAAAGCTAATAGAGCACTTCAAAAACTTGGTTCAATGATAAAGTATAAGGCAGTTGTTTTGCGTGGTGGAAATGTTGTTAGTTTAAATAGTGAAAGTGTGACAGTTGGTGATATTTTGATTTTGAATGCTGGAGATAAAATACAGGCAGATGGAAGGATAATTCAAGAAAAAGACTTAAAGGTAAACGAGGCATTACTTACTGGAGAGGTGGAGCCAGTAAAAAAGACAATAGAAAAAATAGAAAAAGATACAAGACTTCCAGATAGAAGAAATATGGTACACAAAGGAACAATCGTGGCGAGCGGTGTTGCCAGGGTTGTGGTAACATCTATTGGTGTAAATACAGAAATAGGGAAAGTAGCACAACTTGTAAAAGAAACAGAAGATGTAGGTACTCCACTTCAAGAACAGCTTAGAAAATTGGCAAAAACACTTGGAATTTTAATTGTATTAGTTTCTTTTGCTGTTATATTGCTTGGTATTTTTAGTCCTTTTGCAGAGTATGAAATAGTTGAGCTTTTTGAGGTTTCTGTAGCAATGGCAGTAGCAGCAATTCCAGAAGGTTTGGTAATATCTTTGACGGTAATTTTGGCCATTGGAATGCAAAAGATTTTAAAGAAAAAAGCTTTGGTGCGTAGGCTTGTATCAGCAGAAACTCTAGGTTCTGTAAGTGTAATATGTACAGACAAAACAGGAACACTTACAGAAGGTAAAATGTTTGTGACACAGATTTCTACGGTTAACAATGATTTTGATGTAGAAAATGAATATAATTTAAAGAAAAATAAAGAGGCTTATTTTATTTTACTTGCTGGTATTTTTGCAAATGATGCATATTTGCAAAAAAGTGTTGGTAAAAAAGTTTCTGTAATTGGTGATACAACAGACGCTGCATTTTTACATTTTGGGCATAAAATAGGTTTGGACAAGGTAAAGCTTGAAAAAAGAAATCATAGATTAGACGAACTACCTTTTGAAAGTAGGACAAAATATATAGCTGTTTTGCAGTCTGAAAAAAGTAAAACTTCAATGTATATAAAAGGTGCACCAGAGGTAATTTTGAAAAAAGCAGAATTTTATAGAAAAGGAGAGAAGGTTTTTAAAATGACGGCAGAAAAAAGAAAGTTTTTTGAGAAAAAGCATAAAGAATTGGCTAGTCGTGGCCTGCGTGTGTTGTCGGTTGGTTATAAAACTTTTTCAAAAGATAAAGATGAGTTAAGTTTTAAAGATACAAAAAACTTAATACTGCTTGGCTTGGTTGGTATTTCAGACCCAATAAGAGCTGATGTAATAGAAACTTTTAAAATAACACAAGAAGCTGGGATAAGGGTAATAATGATAACAGGAGACCACATAGAAACAGCTAGAGCGATAGGAGAAAAAATTGGTTTAAATATATCAAAAGAGAGTGTTTTGTCTGGAGATGATTTACAGAAAATTGATGACAAAACACTTAGAAAAGTTATTGAAAAGGTAAATATTTTTGCAAGAGTTGAGCCAGGAGATAAAATGAGAATAGTAAAAGCATTGCAATTGAATGGAGAAATAGTAGCAATGACAGGAGACGGAGTAAATGACACACCAGCATTAAAAGGTGCTGATATTGGGGTTTCACTTGGTTCTGGGACAGATGTGGCAAAAGAAGTTTCAGATTTGATATTGCTAGATGATAATTTTAGTACAATTGTTTATTCTGTAGAAGAAGGAAGGACAATTTATCAAAATGTAAAAAAAGTTGTTTTGTACCTACTTTCTGGGAGTTTTGCAGAGATTACTCTTATTTCTGTTAGTTTGGTGGTTGGCTTACCTCTGCCGATTTTACCAGCACAGATTTTGTGGATAAATATTATTGAAGATTCATTTCCAAACATGGCACTAGCTTTTGATAAAGGAGAAAAGGAAAATATGAAAGAACCACCAAGGAGGAAAAATGAAAAATTAATTGATGGTGAAATGAAGGCAATGATTGGTATTATAAGTATTGTTGCAAATGTAATGCTTTTGGGAATATTTTTGTACTTTTGGAAAACTACAGGAGATATACAACTAACCCGCACAATAGTATTTCTTGGTTTAGCTGTAGATTCACTTCTTTATATTTTTTCTGTAAGAAGTATGCGTCATCATGTTTGGGAGAGAAATCCTTTTGGCAATATGTATTTAAATCTCGCTGTCTTGTTTGGATGGTTGATGCTTATTGCTGCTGTATATCTTAAACCACTTCAAATTTTGTTAAAAACAGTCCCAATTGGTCTAAAAGAATGGACAATTTTAATAATTTTTGGACTTGTAAATGTGTTTTTGATAGAGTTTATAAAAACAATTTATTTAATTAGAAGAAGAAAAAAATATGATAGATAAGAATTTTATAGAGGAGAAAAAAGAGAGAATGACAAAGAAAGATACAGAGAGAAGAGAGATAATTAAACAATCTGGAGATGCACTGCATTTGGCAAAGCGGGCTATTTTCTCACTTCATCGAGATGATGCAGAAGACGCAGAAGATAAAATGAAAGAATCAGAAAATATAATGTTAAATTTGCAGAAAAAGTTTGATATAAATGTTTTGGAAGGACAGGGTTCGTATAAAGCTGGAATGGAGGAATTTGTAGAAGCTACTTTATTCTTTGATTTTATAAATGGAGTAGATTTTGGAAGAATTCAATTGGATGTTCCAGACGATGTTTACATTGCAGGTCTTTGTGATGTACCAGGAGAGCTTTTGCGGTATGCTGTGAAGTTTGCGACTAAAAGAGATTTTGAAATGGTTGAGCGATGTGTTGAGACTGCTCAGGAAGTAGTTGGAGAGTTAATAGAATTTAATTTGACTAGTTATCTTCGTAATAAATTAGATCAGGCAAAAAATGCTGTGAGAAAGTTGGAGCAAGTAAATTATGAACTTAGTTTGAGGAAATAAAAAATTTGTATAATTTTTTTGAGAACAAATAAAAACCCGCTATATTTGCGGGTTATTTTGTGTGTGAATATTCATACACTTCAAGTCCTAACATAACTTCAAGATAATGAACTAAGTCTCGGTATTGATCTGGGCTTATAATATGGAAAATAAATTTTACAATAGCCTGTTTACCTGCGACACCATCAAAGTTATTAGTATAATGTGTAAAAATATAATAAGGTTTTTTTTGTATATCTTTAAACCTTTTTGCACCAATACTTAAACCATGTTTTAAGTCAATATCTATACTTAAGTTAGTATCTTTTGTTGTTTTTGTATCTTTTTTGGGGAGTATATTTTGGATATATTTTATAAAATGTTCTTGGTTTCTAAAAATAAAAACAGGAATAGACATTTTACGCTCCTTTTGGGTTTCTTTTTTTTACTTAAATTGATACACTAATAGTATTACATAATTAAATAGGATTTGTAAATTTTATTATGAAAAAAATATTAAAAAAAATTATACCAAAAAATATTTTGAATCTTAGGCATTTATTTTTTGCTTGGTACGGAGCTATAAAATACAAATATCCTTCAAAAGAATTGTTAGTAATTGGAATTACAGGAACAAGTGGAAAATCTACAACTGCTTATTTACTTCGTCAACTTTTGGAAAGTTCTGGTTTTGTAGTTGGCTCACTTTCTACTATAGATTTTTATGTTGCTGGACGAGACAAGCTAAATGATACAAAAATGACCATGCTTGGAAAAACTGAAATACAAAAATATCTGCGTGAAATGGTAAATAAAAAATGTGATATTGCAATTGTTGAGACAACTTCAGAAGGAATAGTCCAGTATCGTCATAAGTTTATAAATTATGATTATGTTTTGCTTACAAATCTGTATCCAGAACATATAGAATCTCACGGAAGTTTTGAAAACTATAAAAATGCAAAGTTGAAACTTTTTGAATATACTGCAAATAAAGAAACGAAAGTTCTAAAAGGTAAACCAATAGATAAAAAAGTTTTTGTAAATGAAAACATAAAACAAGCTAGTGAGTTTGTAAATTTTAATTTTTCAAAGAAGATTGGATTTGGTAAAAAAGGAGAAAAAGTTTTTGTAAAAAATCTTGGAGAGGAATTTATTTTGGATAATGTGGAGACAACTGAAAAAGGATTGGAATTTGAAATAAACAATAAAAAATTTAATACTAAACTTTTTGGCGAACACAATGCTTTGAATATTTTATCTGCAGTTTCTGTGGCCAGAGAATTGATGGTGGATTGGTCAAAGATAAACAAGTCTGTGAAGAATTTTGCTGGAGTTCCTGGAAGGCTTGAGTTTATAGAAGAAGCTGAAGAATTCGGATTTCAGGTAATTGTGGATTATGCTTTTGAGCCCATAGCTTTGAAGTCGCTTTATAGAGTTGTAAAAGTTTTGAAACCAAAACGCATAATCCATGTTTGTGGTTCAGCAGGTGGTGGGCGGGATAGATCCCGAAGAGGGCCAATTGGAGAATTGGTTGGTAGGAATGCAGATATTTGTATTGTGACGAACGAAGATCCTTATGATGAAGATCCAATGGAGATAATAAAACAAGTTTCAGGAGGTGCAAAAAAATCTGGCAAAAAACTCGATAAAAATTTGTTTGAAATTTTGGATAGAGGAGAAGCAATACAAAAAGCAGTAAACTTGGTAAAAAAAGGAGATTTAATTTTAGTCACTGGAAAAGGTAGTGAACAGGCAATAGTAGTAGAGAATGGTAAAAAGATTGATTGGGATGACAGAGAAGTAATTAAAAAAGAATTAAGATTTAAAAAATAAATATGAATACAAAAAAAATTAATTTAAAACACGATGAAGAGATTTTACTATCTCTTCGTAGGCACGCTCTTACACTTTTTTGGATGTGGTTGGGTGGTTTATTTTTCTTAATTTTGGCTTTCTTTCTTATGTTCTGGCTTTTTTCTTATGGAATTTGGGGGAGTATTGTATTTGTAATTCTTATTTGGTTTTCTGCTATGTTTTGGGCTCGTGGACTTTATATGTGGAGAAAGGATACTTGTATAATTACAAATTATAGGATAATTGATATAAATAGACGCGCTATTTTTGACAAAGTTATTTCCGAGGTTTTGTACGATCAGGTGGAGGGTGTTTCTGGAAGGGTAAAAGGAATTGCTGGAACTATTTTTCGTTATGGAGATGTGACTATTCAAACAGCAGCTGGAAGTGTTCAAATTGTTGTAAAAAAGATAAAAGAGCCTGTAATTATTCAGCAAAAAATAAATGAGTTTAGACACGAAAATTTGAGAGGTCTAAAAAAACAGGAACAAGTCCAAAATAGTGCGATCAATATTTTGGAGGACGAAGAGCTTAAAAGAGTTTATTTAAACACAAGAGAGGAGTTAAAAAATAGAGGTTTTATCGATACTGATACACAAGAATAATTTATATTTATGCGTAGGAAAAGTGGTAAATTGTGGAGTGGTTTTTTTGCGACTAAACTTTTTTTGTTTGGCTTAATTTTGATAGTTTGTTTTGTTTTTTTTGTTTATGCAAAAGGTTTTTATCAGGATTTTAAGATAAAAAGAGAAATAGAATCTTTGGAAAAAGAAATAGCAGGATTGGAAAGTAAAAAACTAGAATCAATGGAGATACTTTCTTATGTTATGAGTAATAGTTTTGTGGAAGAGAAAGCGCGTACAGAATTGAATATGCAAGAAGAGGGTGAAAAGATAGTTTTTTTTAATAATCATGAAGATTTTGAAAACGAAAATAAAAATGAATATGATACTGAAAATAGAAAGGTCTTGCATAATCCTTTGAAATGGTGGTATTATTTTACAAACAAGAGTATAGAGTGATTTAGAAATTATTAGTTAATTAAAATATTATGGAAAAAGAAGAGAAAGTAGTTAGTAAAAAAGTAGTTAGCCCTGTCAGTCTAAAAAATAAAAAGTTTTTTCTTATGGGTATAGCAGGTGTGTTTGTGTTAGTATTTTTTTTATCATTAATTTTTGTTATTCGGGGAGTTTATAATTTACAAGATAATACTATGGTGCGTGCATTTTCAAAAAGTTTAAATATTCCAGTTGCGTCAATTAATGGATTGAATATAAGTTATTATGATTATATTGAGGATATAAGAACTTTAAAATTATTTTATTCACAACAACCGGAAGGTTTTCCACCAGTATCAGACGATGATGTGTCAAATCAGGTTTTGGAGAGACTTTTGGCAAATCGTTTTGTAGCTAATTTTGCAAAAGAAAATGATGTGGAAGTGACAGATGAAGAGGTGGCTAATGTAAAAAAAGAGTTAGTTTTGCAGTTTGCAAGTGAGGAGGAGGCAGAGAAAAATTTGAAAGAAAAGTATGGTTGGGATTTAGACACTTATACAAAAAAAATAATCACACCAATAGTTTTGGAGCAAAAAGTTGCTAAGTTTTTTGCAGAAAGTACAAATGAAGAGTGGGCAGAATTTGGAGATGAAGAGGTAAAGGCTCGTCACATATTATTTCAAGTTGGAGATCCAGAGACGAGTGCAACTGTAAAAGCTCAGGCAAACTCCATATTAAAGAGAGTTTTGGCTGGTGAAGATTTTGGAACATTGGCAGAAGAGTTTGGTTCAGACGGAACTTCAAAAACTGGCGGAGATTTGGGTTGGTTTGGTAGGGGGATGATGGTAAAAGAGTTTGAAAAGGCTGTATATGCTTTGAATGTTGGAGAGGTGGACACAAATTTAGTAGAAACTCAATTTGGCTTTCACATAATTCGTTTGGATGAAAGAAGGTCTACTAGAAACTTTGCAGCATTTTTGGATGCAAAAATTAAAGAAGCAGATATTAAAATAACTCTTCCTGTAAATACACCGTTTAATAATTTGCAAGAAGGAACAGACAAAGAGCCTGAGGTATCCACAGAAACAGAAGAAAGTAGCTCAGAATCAGAAAGTTAGAAAAACGAAAAGTTAAAACAAAATACACAGAAAATTCTGTGTATTTTGTTTTTTACTATTTAAAAATATTATGATATAATATTTTTATGATTAGACTAAAAGGTATTAGTAAAATTTATAATAAAGATAGTATTGGCTTGGATAAAATAGATCTTCATATAGAACATGGAGAGTTTGTTTCTATTGTGGGGCAAAGCGGAAGCGGAAAGACTACTTTGGTGAAACTTCTAATTGTGGAGGAATATCCAACTGCAGGAAAAGTGGAAATTGGAGGATGGGATATTACAAAAATTCGAAACAAAGATATTCCACTTTTGCGTAGACAAATTGGAGTTATATTTCAGGATTTTAAACTTTTGCATGCAAAAACTGTGGCAGAAAATGTATCTTTTGCCTTGCAGGTTTCTGGAGCACCAAAAAAACGTATCAAAGAGGTTGTGCCTCGTGTTTTGAATATTGTAGGTTTGGGAGACAAAATAAATAGTTATCCAAAGCATTTGTCTGGTGGAGAACAACAAAGAGTTGCTATTGCGCGCGCGCTTGTTCACAGGCCAAAAGTCTTAATCGCAGACGAGCCTACAGGAAATTTGGATACTTTAAATACAAAAGATGTTATTGAAATTTTAAAAAAGATAAATAATTTTGGCACAACAGTAGTTTTGGTGACACACAATAGGGAAGTGGTAAATCATCTCAAAAAGCGTGTTGTCACACTAAACAATGGTGTTGTTGTTTCAGATAAAAAAACAGGTAAATATGTTTTGTAGAATGATGAATCGCTGAACTTTGTTCAATTTGATATATCGAAAAGCTTTGCTTTTCTTTCCTAACTTAATTTGCTTAATCTGCTATTTTAAATACATCATCCTGAATTTAACTTAGGAATCCAGAGTTTACAAAATAGAATGTTGATTTGACACAAACTTTGAATCCCCAACAAGATTAGGATTACAGAAAGAATATTTAGAACTGGTTAAGCAATAGAGCATTTAGAATTTGATTAAAAATTATGTTTATTAGATTTTTTCGTGTAGTAAAATTTGCATTTCAAGATATTTTGAGGAATTTTAGCCTTTCATTTATGACAGTGCTTATTTTGGTTTTAATGCTTTTATCTATAAATACACTTATTATTATTCGCGTATTAACTTTTGAGGCAACCAATACTATAAAAAATCAGATAGATGTAAGTGTTTATTTCGATTATACTTCCACAGAAGAAGATGTTTCAGAGGTTTTATCTTATTTGGAATCTTTTCCAGAGGTTGTAGAAATAACACTAATGACAAGAGATGAGGTTTTGGTAGATTTCAAGGAACAGCACAAAGATAGTCCAGATATTTTGGCATCGCTAGAGGAGCTGAGCGAGAATCCATTGGGACCAACTTTAGTTGTAAAAGCTAGAGAAACTAGTGATTATGACAAAATAATTACAGCTTTGAGTGTTCCAGAATACGAAGATATTATAGAAGCAAAGACTTTTGCAGACACAGAACAGGCAATAGAGCGAATAGATACAGTCACTTCAAATTTAGAAAAATTTATATTTGCTTTTAGTGGTTTGTTTGCGGTTATTGCATTTGTAATTATTTTCAATACAATTCGTGTTTCTGTGTATACACAAAGAATGGAGATAACTATAAAAAAACTTGTTGGCGCTACAAATTGGTTTGTGCGTGGACCTTATTTGGTAGAAGCTGTTTTGTTTAGTTTTTTGAGTACAATTTTTGCTTTAGCTTTCGTTTTTATGACAATAGATGTCATAGATCCTTACATAAAATCTGTGTTTCAAAGGTCAGATATCTTGACAAATTACTTCAATTCCAATATAATAATGCTGTTTGTACTACAGTTTGTTGGGGTTTTACTTCTCACAGCATTTTCCAGCTTTTTGGCAATGCGAAGGTCATTGAAGTCATAAGGTCAGCAAATTAGGCAAAGTATGCAGATTAAGTAAAAAATATGTCATCCTGGGCGAAGTCGAATGGATCTCGATTCAAAAACACTAGAACTTTAAATATTCATAGTTCTAATAATATTGCATCGAGATATTTCGACTCCACTTCGTTCTGCTCAATATGACGTGAATAGAATTAAGATCTAAGTTCTTAATTCTATAAATATTCGGAGGTCGTCTAATGGTAGGACTTCAGGTTTTGATCCTGACTATCGGGGTTCGAATCCCTGCCTCCGAACAAACAAAAACAAACCTGAAAAGGTTTGTTTTTGTTTGGAGAGTGACACAAAGTCTTGTGTCACGGCAGGGATTCGAAGGGTGTGAGAGCACGCAACACCCCGGCTTGAGTCGGAGCGAAAGGAATCAACATGCCCTTGCTTCACTCTCGACAGGGATTTGAAAGTCGGAGCGATGTCTGAGTTTACCCGAAGAGGTAAGGTGAAGACCGTGAGACGGGGTCGCGGAAAATTTAAGTCAATAAATTTATCTGTGACCGAATTTTTGCCTCCGAACAAATAAAAAAATGTGAGGAAGAACGGGATTCGAACTTTTATGAAGAAAACAACATTTTTTAACAACGTTTATTTATTTTTGAAGTATCAAATTTTGGTGTTAAGACATCTTTTTTGTATCGAATATTAAAAAATGTTCTAAAGTCTAATTTATAAATATCCTCTTCCTTTTTGTCAGTTATTGTTATTCGTCTTAAAAATAATGTTTTTTCTATAGAATTAATAGGACTAGTTAACTTATCCAGATTAAGCATTACACAGTAGGGGAGTGCATCGAGATCGGGATGTATATTATCAATAAATTTATCAACAAGATTTTGCTCAACGTCTATTATTATGAAAGGGTTTGAATAATGTCGTAGATAGAAATTTGTATGAAAAAAGAAAGGTATTATCATACAAAGTATTTTTTTTACAAGGATTTTTAATAAAAGATCTAAAAGTAAGGTTTTTAATTGACAAAAAAATAGTTTTAGCGTATGTTCTTTAATAGAACTTTATGAATAAAGATAATTTTATCAACAAAAAAACTAAAATAATTTCAATCGTATTAGCAAGCTTGATTGTTTTAACAGGTATTTTTGTGTACTTACAATATAACAACGATACGTCTACATCTAAAATATATATAGATAATGAATATCGAGAAAAAGAAACGCAATTTAACACATACTTAGAGTCATTGTCTCCAATTGTCGTGTATTCTGATAAAAATACTGGAGAATTTATTGGCTTAACCTCAGAAGGAAAAGAGGTCATTTTAAATATACCTAAAATAGATTTTTTTAATGTATCTTCTATTAGTTTTGATAAGTCGTCTGATACTATTTATTATATAAATAGTAAATATGATTCTGTTAAAAAAACTCAAGTAGGAGTAATAAATAAAATAGATCTAAAAGATAAAACTGATAGCAAGCTAATTGATTCTATTGTGGGAGGAATTCAATATGTAGATAATGATGTTTTGGCTATAAATGAATATGGTGTAGACGGAGAAGCTGTTATTCAATTGTATAATGCTAACGATGGCACCCTGTTATCACCAAAAAGTTATGTAAAATCTAATAAATATCAAACAGAATACAGAATAGTTACAGGTAATGAAGTATATCAGATGGTTTTTGATAATTATGGTGTAATGAAAAATAATACAGTAATGAGACCTGATGGTATACATCAAATCTCATTCCCAGTAAGTAGTGATTCTATCAAGATCTATTTTAACAAGATTGGCACATTAAATCGTACATATATACTAGATCAAAATATTTCGGCAAGTGATTATTTGCGTTCCGTTTATGATGATCAACAAAATACTTCGTCTTACTTCTTAAAGACAACAGGCGATATATGGCCAAAAGGAAATACAGAGCCTAAACTAACCTTATATCCAAGTAATCCTGTTAAAAAAGGAGATTATTATGATACTTACTACACAATGGGAAACTTATACAATATTGATACTGAAAAATATGTTCAGATGATAGGAGATAGTCTCGTTACTTTTGATATATCTGATATGTCAGTAAAAATAACGACAGATAAAAATGATATTGACAATTTATTAAGAAATAAAAAATTTGTTGCACCAATAGCGAATTACATTGAAGAAGCAGGAACCCCAGCGGCTTGTGGTGATTCCATTGGATCTTCTTTTGAATATCCTAGGGTTTTGGAAAATAGGCAAAAAACGTGGTTTGCTTATTGTTTGCGATAATATTTTGCAACAACTAAATAATTACGTTTTATTTTAATTTGGTTAAAAAAGTTCGGAAACAGTTCTTATTTGTGAAGAGAGGAGAGAGTGAACTGCTTCACTCTCGGCATGGATTCGAAAGTTCTAACTTTTTGAATTCCTTGATTTTATGTCTAAAATGAACTAATTTAAATTATATTAAACAACTAAAATATGACAATAGTAAAAATAAATGTGCAAGAACCGTACTATAGTTTTATTGTAAGTGGACAAAAAACTGTAGAAGGTAGGTTAAACAAAGGTAAGTTTGCTCAAATAAATCTGGGTGATATTTTGGTTGTAAATGAACAAGAAAAATTTGAGGTGATAGAAAAGAATTCCTATATTAGTTTTAAAGAAATGATAAAGAGTGAGGGGTTAGAAAATGTAATTCCAGATAAAAAAACTGAAAAAAAAGCGCAAATGTGTATTGTAAGTTTTACACACCAGAACAAGAAAAAGATTTTGGTGTATTAGCAATAAAAATAAAAAAAGTTTAAAATAAAAGATAGTATTTTTTGTTTATATTAGATAATATTTTTTTATGGATAAATGGAATAAATTGTATAGTGAAGGAGCTAAATATAGACCCATAAATGAGGAATTTTTAAATAAACTTTTACTTGAGATAAATAAAAAAACAGGGGAATCTCCAAAAACATTAATAGATTTAGGTTGTGGACCGGGGGATTCTCTTATTAGTTTTATAAAAAAAGGATTTAGTGTCGTTGGAATAGATTTTTCAAAAGTAGCTTTGGAAAAAGCAAAACAAAACCTAGATAAACTTGGTCTGAAAGCAGAGTTAATTCAAATGGATTTGGAAAATCTTAATATATATAAAAAAGCAGATGTTATTTTTTGTAAATTAGTTTTAGCATTTATTAAAAACAAAAGTAAATTCCTAAAAATAGTAAAAAAGATGATGAATGAAAATTCTTCTTTTGTATTAATAACTCCAGTTTTATATAAAAATATTGAATATACAAAAAAAGATAAACCCGGAATTGCTATTTATTTTAAAGAATTAGATGAACTTTTAAATAATGTTTTTACAAGTATAAATATAATAAATAAAGAATCTTTTGGTGATAACGGTGAAATCCTAACTTTTTTATTAAAATAAAAAATAGTGTATTAAGTAATACACTATTTGTTTTTTTGTTATTTCCAGCATTGAGGGTCTGCTTTTCGGTTTGTTTTTTAATCCAAAACATTGACAAAAGCACAAAATAATGTTATCATTTCCTAAGAAATCTATGATAAATATATCATAGATTTTCTTTATAAAACTATTATCTACTATGGCAGAAAACGTAATTTTGAGATTTGATGATGTAAAATTTGAATATGTAGAAAAAAAGCCTGTTTTGAACGAGGCTTCTTTTAGTTTGCGTAAAGGTTCAAAAGTGACATTAATGGGGCAAAACGGAGCTGGAAAAAGTACACTTTTTAAACTAATAAAAAAGGAATTGAAGCCAACGAAAGGAAGTGTTCATATAGATGATAACATAACCATAGGAACATCTTTGCAAGTGGTAAATAAAGAGGATTTAGCGTTAACAATAGAAGAATATTTTGGAACAGCTTTTGTGGAAGTTCCTGGAAATATCAGAAGTCACATAAGTAGAGTAATGAATGCTGTGAATTTGGATATACCGCTTGAGAGAAAAGTGGGGGATCTATCTGGTGGTCAGCAAGCTAGAATTTTGCTAGCATACGCGCTTATACAAAATCCAGATGTTTTGCTTTTGGATGAGCCTACAAATAATTTGGATACCGAAGGAATAGACAGTTTGATACAATTTTTGATAATGTACGACAAAACTGTGATTGTGATTTCTCATGATGCAGACTTTTTGAACTGTTTTACCGAGGGAGTGATATATTTGGATGTATTTACTAAAAAAATAGAATCTTATGTTGGCGACTATTATACTGTGGTAGAAGAGATAAAAAATAGGGTTGAAAGAGAGAAAAAGAAAAATGCTCAATTGCAGAAACAAATAAAAGATAATAAAGAAAAAGTTAACTTTTTTGCAAATAAAGGTGGGAAAATGCGTAAATTGGCGAGTAAATTGAAAGAAGAGGTGAGAGATATGGAAGATAACAAGGTAGATGTGAGACGCGAAGATAAAACTATTAGAGATTTTAATATTCCAAATCAGGAAATTGTGGGTAAAATAGTCACTTTGAATTCTGTAAAAGTGATAAAAAATCATGAGCCAATAGAAAAAGAGGTAGATATTTTGTTGAGACAAAAAGATAGGCTTTTTGTATCTGGACCAAACGGTGTGGGAAAAAGTACACTTTTGCGCTCTTTGCTTACAAATACAAATGATGGTGCAGTTATTTTGGAAGGAGTTAAAATTGGTTATTATAGTCAAGATTTTGCAACTTTGGATTATGATCAGACTGTTTTTGACTCTTTGGAAAGTGTGTTGGCAGATGGATTCGACGTACAAGATATGCGTGCTATTGCTGCTGGATTTTTGATTACTGGTGAATTGATGGGATCAAAAATCTCCCATTTGTCTGAAGGTCAAAAAGGTTTATTGTCTTTTGCACGCTTAGCGCTTATGAAACCTGGACTTTTGATTTTGGATGAGCCTACAAACCACATCAACTTCCGCCATATTCCTGTGATAGCAAAAGCTATAAATAATTATGAAGGAACTATCATTTTGATTAGCCATATGCCAGATTTTGTAAAAAAAATTAGATTTAATAATGAGTTGGATTTGGGAAGATTTTTGTAAGAATCTTCACGGATTTTTTAAAAATTAAGATTGTAAAGATGATATTTCTGTGTTAGTCTAAAAGTATAAATAAATAATAAAATTTTATGAAAGGTTATATTGTAAATATAGAAAAAGAAACACTTGAAAATAATGATTATCGAAGAGTTCTCTACACTTCAAAAAGTAGTCAATTGGTTGTTATGAATATACAGCCAGGCGATGAAATTGGAAGCGAAGTTCATGAGCTGGATCAGTTTATCAGAGTAGAACAGGGAGAGGCGAAAGTTGTTTTAGATGGTGTTGAAAGTGTTTTAAAAGATGATTTTGCTGTAGTAATACCTGCTGGAACAGAACACAATGTTATAAATATTGGAGAGTCTGAGCTTAAAGTTTATTCAATTTATTCTCCACCAGAACACAAAGATGGCACTGTCCATAAAACAAAGTTAGAAGAAGTAGAAGAGCACTTTGATGGGGTGACAACAGAAAATTAAGCTGAATTTAAACAAAAAACCTTGACATTTCAAGGTTTTTTTGTTATAATGTACTTTAAATTAATGCTTTGGGTGATTGCTCAAAGCGACTCGAGTCTTTTTGTGTCAATATATGGCCTAGGAGAAAATTGGGTCATAAGTGGTTTTGCCTAAATATATTACAATATTTAGATAAAAACCCAATATATATATGCAAAAAGAACAAAAAACAGGTCGTTTTTGCGACCTTGGGATAGACGAGAGATTTCTTTCTATTCTTACAAAAAAGGGGTTTAACATCCCAACACCTATTCAAAGTCATGTTATTCCTGGAGCTTTGGAAGGAAGAGATGTGATTGGTATTGCGCAAACTGGTACAGGTAAAACCTTGGCTTTTGGTATTCCAATGATAAATCACCTTATCAACTCAAACGGACAAGGACTTATTTTGGTACCTACTCGTGAGCTTGCTATTCAAGTAGAAAGAGCATTAAAAGATGTTGGTGGTCCGCTTGGACTTCAGACAGCTGTTGTAATTGGCGGAGCTTCTCAATATCTACAGAAAAAGGATTTGAAACGCAATCCACATATTGTGGTTGCTACTCCTGGGCGTTTGGACGACTTGATAAAACAAGGAGTTTACAAACTTAATAGGTTGACAATGGTGACATTGGACGAGGCAGACAGAATGCTTGACGATGGGTTTTTGCCACAGATTAAGAAAATTTTATCAACTGCTCCAGCAAAAAGACAGACTATGTTATTTTCTGCAACTATGCCGAAATCGATCGCATCTCTTGCAGGAGAATTTATGAATATGCCAATGAGGGTTGAAATTGCACAGCAGGGAACTTCTGCTGAAAACATTGAGCATGAACTTTTTATGATTGCTAAAAACAACAAAATGCGTTTGCTCGATGCACTTTTGGAAGAATATAAATCTAATACAGTTCTTATCTTTTCTCGTACAAAACACGGTGCAAAGCGTATCGCTCGTGATATCCGCGGAATGGGGCACACTGCAACAGAAATTCACTCTAACCGCTCTCAGGCACAAAGAAGAACTGCTTTGGATGGTTTTACAAACAAAAGATTTCGCGTAATGGTAGCTACAGACATTGCTGCTCGTGGAATTGATGTAAGACATATTTCATTGGTAATTAACTTCGATTTGCCAGATTGTACAGAAGATTATGTTCATCGTATCGGTAGAACCGGTAGAGCAGGGCGCTCTGGAAAAGCAATTTCTTTTGTAAATCCTTCTCAAAGAAATGATGTTAGAAAAATCGAGAGACTAATGCGCAAGAAATTGCCAATGTTGGATCTTCCAGATCTTCCAGAAGCAAGACCAAAATTAGCTTATGAACCAGAGTTTAGTGGTTCAGGTAGAAGTTCATATGCCAGAAGCAATGGCGGTGGATATAGAGGTAGAAACAGAAGAAGTGGCGGAGGAGGAAATAGTGGAGGAAATTCTTATTCTAGACACAAAAGAAGAGGTTCTAGTTATGCAAAAACTGGACCTAGCTCTTCAAGTTCTGGTTCTGGATTTGGTAGAAAAAAAAGAAGTGCTGGAAACGGTCAAAACCAAGGTAAAAGAAGTAATGGGAATTATCGTAGTAGAGCAAGAGTTGCAAGATAAAAACTTTTAAAACAAAAACAAACCTTTGAATAGGTTTGTTTTTGTTTTAAAAGCATTGTACTTTTTAAAAAATTTGTTATAATATATAGACTATGAAAAAAATGAATTGGAAAATCTTATTCTCAATAGGAGTATTTATAGCTCTTATAGTTTCTTGTTTTGGTGGTTCTGTTGCTATGGCTTTTTCTGGTATGCAAAATTCTTCAGACCATGATATGCCTTGTTGCACAGAGCAATATACAGTAAATTTGGGAATGCATATGTATGATTTTGTTTTAACTTCCAATCCATTTGAAAAAATACTTTTTTCTTTAGTTTTTTCTATTTTTCTATCATTTATTTTTAGTTCGCTAAAAAATGATAATTTTTATTTATATTTAAAACGAGTTCGGTCACGCTTTGGTGATTTCAGCTTTTTCAATTATTTTTCTCGTCTATTTAAGATAGGCATACTTCATCCAAAAACTTGGTAATTTTTAGATCTATACTCTTGTTTTTTTAGGGTATGGTTTTTTTGATATATAAAATTATATTTATATATAATTTATTAATTATTTAAGTTTAAAGTTATGAAAAAGAAAACAAAAATTATTGGTTTGTCTGTTGCAGTATTAGTATTTGGGGCTTGGATTTCTGGAATTGGAATAACAAAAAAAGGAGTTAGTGGTGGTGTAGAAAATGTGTCTGCAAAAACAGCTACAGTTTATAAATCTCCAAGCTGTGGTTGTTGTGCAAACTATGTCTCATATCTTCGTCGCAATGGATTTGAAGTGGAAATGATAGAAACAGATGATATGGATACAATAAAAAATGAACATAATATACCAGGAAATATGGAGAGTTGTCATACAACAATAATAAACGATGGTTATGTTGTAGAAGGTCATATTCCAGTTAAGGCTGTAAATAAACTTTTGGAAGAAAAACCTAGTGTAAATGGAATTGCAATGCCTGGAATGCCAGTTGGTTCTCCTGGGATGCCAGGTTCAAAAAAGGGATTGTTTACAATTTACCAAATGGATGATGGTGGAACTTCAGAATTTATGCAGTTGTAATTTTAAAATATGAATAAAAAAATAGCTGTATCATTTCTTTCTATCGGTTTGTTTGTGCCAACTATTGCAAAAGCCCATTGTCCGCTGTGTACAGCGGGCGCGGGCGCGCTTGCTGTCGGTGCTGCATATTTGGGTGTGTCTACTATTATTGTCGGTATGTTTATAGGAGCTTTTGCTTTGGCACTTAGTTTGTGGATAGAGAGAATAGTAAAAAAACAATATATAAAATATCAAAAACAGATAATTATTACTCTTGTTTTTTTGTCTACAATTATTCCAATTATGCCGTTAATTACAGAATATCAATCTTTCAATTTATATTTATTTGGTGAATACGGATCTCTTTTGAACCGTACTTATATGTACAATAAATTTATTGTTGGTGTTATTGTTGGAACTTTGATTATGTACGCATCTCCGTATTTGAGTATGTATATAAAAGAAAAGCGTAATGGAAAGTTAATTCCTTATCAAGGCATTATTATTACATTTAGTCTTTTGGTTTTGTTCTCTTTAATTGTGCAATTGACACTATGAATTCACTAATTGTTGCAATAGTCTTAATTACAGTTTTATTTTTATTAATTTTGATTATAAAACAAATAATAAAACTTAAGGTCTGTGCTATTTGTGCAAGTATTTCTATTGCTTGGATTGTATTACTTTTTCTTTTTTGGAAAGGCTTGTTTGACAATCCTTTAGTAATAGGAATTCTTATGGGGCAAAGTACGATAGGTTTTTATTATTTATTGGAAAGAAAGTTAAAAAATAAATGGCATATATTTAGACTACCTTTTTTATTGTCATCTATTGTTTTTATAGCTTTTTTTCTTGATCAAAATAAGTTTTGGGTTGACACGATTATATTTTTGTTGATTGTTTGGTTTATATTTTTGAGTTTATTTTTTATGAGAAATAGTCCAAAAATTAAAAAAACAGTTGAGCAAATTATTGCGTGTTGTAGAGATTGGTAATTAATTAAATATGTTATATGAAAAAATATGTTTTAAATAAAAATATCCATCTTTTATTTCAAAAGGTGGCAATTGTTGTGGTTGGTTTTGTGCTGATAGCAAATCAGGCACTTGCAATGCAGGTAGGCTCACAAATGATTGGTTCTCACAATATGGACGGTATGATTATGACTGGAGACTTTGCAAAAGATGTTGCTATTTTAGTGACACCAACAGAAATGCCATTTTATGGAGTAGAGCTTGGTTTGGATATGTCTAGTATAAACGCTATAAATGCATCTATAAAGAAGTTGTCTATAATGGCACCAATGCAAGGTTCTAATCCGATTGAATTGAATAAAGAGGAGATGGAAAGGTATGTAAAAATAGGGACAGAGCCGTATATTACATGTGAATTTTGTTGTGGTGTAAAAACTTTGGTGCGAAAAGATGGCTCTCCAACCTGTGGTTGTGCACATTCTATTGCAATGCGTGGCACAGCTGCGTATTTAATTAGAAATTATCCAGAAATGACGGATGCTGAAATTGCGTATGAGCTTATGCGGCAAAAGGGAATGTATTTTCCATCTCAAATGCAAGAGCGTATGGCAAATTCACTTTCTGGAGAGGTTGAAAAATTTACTTCAGACATAAAGTATTTGACAATGAATTTGAGCGAAGATGAGTTGAAAAATCTAAAAGAAAAAGCAAAAAATTCTGGATTTAAGCCAGACATAAAATCACCTGGAATGGTTGGTGGTTGTTAATTAATTTCTAAATAATAAAATATGTTTTCACAAAAAACTCTAACTATAATGTTGGTTTTAGCAATTGCGGTATCATCTTATCAGACATTTATGCTTGTAGATATGAGCAAGAATATAAATGAGGCTGAGATTGGAATTGGTTCTTCGCCTACTTCTGTTAGTTTTACAGATGATGGCTCATCGCCAGAAATGGTTGGTGGTTGTTAAGATAATTAATTAGAAAAAATATGACAGATATAAATAAAAAAAAGATTGTGGATTGTTGTAGTGAAAAAAAATATAAAAATATAAAAATTCTATCAAAATTGAAAAAGAATTTAACACGAAACCTTATTATATTTTTTGCGATTGTGGTTGTTGTAAATATTATTGCAATGGCACTATTTACCTTTTCTGTAAACAGTAAATTGGGCGAAGCGGTTGATATTGCAAAACCGCAAGAAGGAACCTTGACACTTATTAAGCCTTTGGATTGTGAGAGTTGTGGGGATATGTTAGAAGAAAAAACAGTTTTACTCGCGCAAAATATTGAAATTTTAGATGACAAAGTTATTTTTGCAAATGATGACACAGCAAAAGAATTGATAAAAAAATTAAATATAAGTAAACTTCCCGCATTAATATTTCAGTCTGAAGAAAATATAAAAAGTAAGTTATCAAGAGCGTTTAAAAATAATTTACGACTATTCGAAGAAAAAACATTGGTATGGGAAAAAACAAAACTTCCTTTCTTTGATAATACTTCAAACAAGACGGTTGGTTTAGTAAATACAATATATATAGTTGACAAGACTTGTGATGTGTGTTTTGATGTCGTTCAGACACAAAAACCTATTTTGCAAAGATTTGGAATTGTATTTGCTAGTGAAAAACTTGTTGATATTTCAGATTTGGAGGGGCAGGAATTGATAGATAGATATAATATAAAGTCTGTTCCAACAATAATAATGTCAAAAGAGGCTGGAGATTACAATTCTTTGCGTAATGTTTGGTCTAAAGTTGGAAGTGTAGAAGATGACGGTGTGTTTATATTTAGAGATTTGGATGTTATTGGTGTTAATTATAAAGATTTAGATACAAACACAGTAATATTAAGTGATAAAAAGTAGTTTAGATTTTGCACAATACCCGCATAAAACTTGAAAAATGTTATAATAAGTGGGTATTGTGTAAAATATTTAGTAATTTAGAAGTATATGGATAAAAAAGAAATTAAACAGTATGGAATAGAAGGGATGCACTGCGCGTCTTGTGCGATAACAATAGAAAAAAACTTATCAAAATTAAAAGGTGTAAAACGTGCGAATGTAAATTATGCTACACAAAAAGCGACAATAGAGGGTGATTTGGATGCAAGTGAAGTAGAGAGGGTAATAAAGAAAAGTGGATATAAGATGGTTGGGGTGGTATCAAAAAAGAAAGGTGAAGAAGGTTTAAATATTAATAACCACAACCATTCAAAAATTGATACCAAAAAAGAAATAAAAAAAGAGCGCAACTTATTTTTACTAAGTGCATTTTTGGCATTGCCTGTTTTGATTTTGAGTATGTTTTTGATGAACAAATCTTTTGGAAGTTTAGTCGTTCAATCTGTGCTCGCAGGAATAATTCAATTTGGAATAGGTTACAGATTTTATAGAGGAATGTATTATGCAACGCGCAACAAAACTGCAAATATGGATACTTTGGTTGCAGTTGGGACGAGTGCAGCATATTTTTATAGTTTAGCATCTACTTATATTTTGGGTGGAGAGGTGTTTTTTGAGACTTCAGCTTTGCTTATAACTTTTATAGTTTTGGGAAAATGGCTAGAAGCTAGGGTAAAAGGAAAAGCAGGAGACGCTATAAAAAAATTGATTGGTTTGCAGGCAAAAACTGCGAGGATTTTGAAAAATGGAAAAGAAGTAGAGGTTAAAATAGAAAGTGTAAAAGTAGGGGATACTATAGTAATTCGTCCCGGTGAAAAAATTCCTGTTGATGGTGTTGTTTTGAACGGACGATCTGCAGTAGATGAGTCTATGATTTCTGGAGAAAGTATTCCAGTGGACAAAAAGAAGGGAAGTGATGTAATTGGTGCAACAATAAACAAAAATGGAAGTTTTACATTTAAAGCAGAAAAAGTTGGGGCAGACACAGTTTTGTCGCATATTATAAAAGTGGTAGAAGAGGCACAAGGTTCAAAAGCTCCAATTCAAAAATATGCCGACAAAATCTCTAGCTATTTTGTTCCAACGGTTGTTGTGATTGCGATTGTGACATTTGTGGTTTGGTTTTTTGTAGTCGGCTCTACTTTCGTTTCAGCACTTCTTGCGTTTACCGCCGTGCTTGTTATAGCTTGTCCATGCGCGCTTGGTTTGGCGACGCCTACTGCAATTATAGTGGGAACTGGCAAAGGTGCTGAAAATGGAATTTTGATAAAAACAGGTGAAGCCTTGGAAATTGCGGGAAAAGTAAAAACTGTTGTTTTTGATAAAACTGGAACTTTGACCAAAGGAAAACCTGTTGTGACCAATTTGGTTATTGCGAAAAAAGAAATAAAGAAAACCGAATTGTTGAGCTTGTCTGCATCTTTGGAAAAAAATTCTGAGCATTCTTTGGCAGATGCTATATTGAAAAAAGCAGCAGAAGATAAAATTAAATTGAGTGAGGTGAGTAAATTTAGAGCTGTGCCAGGAAGTGGAATTTGTGGAGTAATAGATAAAAAAGAAGTTTATGTGGGGACTGAAAAATTTATGCAAAAAAATGGTATAAAGTTTGAATCTCATCTGAAAAATAAAAAAAGCAAGTTGGAAGGCGAGGGAAAAACAGTAATGATAGTGGGAGTAGAAAAAGAAGTAATTGGTTTGGTGGCGGTGGCAGATACAGTGAAGAAAACATCTAAAAAGGCTTTGAAACTTCTACATAAAATGGGTATAAAAAGTGTAATAATGACGGGAGATAACAAGAAAACAGCTGAAGCAATAGCAAAAAAAGTTGGGATAGACAAAGTTTTGGCAGAAATAATGCCCGAAGAAAAAGCAGGAGAAATAAAGAAAATTCAAGAAAAAGGCGAGCTTGTTGCAATGGTTGGAGATGGGATAAATGACGCGCCGGCTTTGGCTCAAGCAGATCTTGGAATTGCTATGAGTAGCGGTACAGATGTGGCAATAGAATCTGGAGATATCGTGTTGGTGAAAAATGATATTTTGGATGCTGTGAAGGCAATTCGTCTGAGTAGGATGACTATGAGTAAAATAAGACAAAATATGTTTTGGGCATTGTTTTATAATAGTGTGGGAATTCCAATTGCCGCACTAGGACTTTTGAAAGCAGAATATGCTGGGCTTGCGATGGCCATGAGTAGTATTTCTGTTGTTTTGAATTCTTTACTTTTGAAAAGGAGGAAGCTTGATTAGAAAAGTTAATGAAGTTAGAAAAGTAGAAAGTTAGAAAATATAGACGCCATCCTGAGCGACAGTAGGGGGATCTCGAGATAATTTAATAAGAACTTTAAATATTCATAGTTTTGGTGATATGGTTTCGAGATATTTCGACTCCGTTTCACTTCGCTCAATATGACGTATTTGCTTTATGTCATTCCCGACTTGATCGGGAATCCAGAGTCTTTAGTAAATGAATGTTGAGTTAAACCCTGGATTTTTAGTCAAGCTAAGGATGGCAGAAGAAGTTGAAAAGTCTATAAAGTTTTTAAAGTTGAAAGTTAGAATTAAATAAAAAAGAAAGAAAAAGTTTTAAATTATACTTTTATTACTAAAAATATATTTATTTTTCAATATTATTTTTGTAAAAAGTGTAAACAATGTAAATCGTAATCATAATTAAGAATTTAAAGAGCTTTTTCAAAGGCTCTTTTTTTAATCCTTGAAAACACTTGCTTTTTTTTGAAGAATGGTATATAATGATGGGGTGTAATTTTTACAAAAGGAATCTTTCAGGTTCCAATATTCGACGGTAGCTCAGTGGTAGAGCAGTTGGCTGTATATATAAAATGCAGCCCTTGGTGGAAACATCAAGGTGAATAACGAAGTGAATTGCTGGAAACCCAATCGATGAATTGGGAACTGTCATTAAATACGCTTTTAATAGAAATGGTATTTAATAACAGTTCCCTATATCAAGGGCAATCAGCAGCCAAGCCTTGTATAGTCCAAAGATTACAAAAAGGAATATGTACACTTTATGTGTTTTGCATAGTCTGTGTAATAAGGACTTATATTCGGAAGGTTCAGAGACTATCCCTTTACGGGAGTACTTACAGATTGTTTGCAATTTGTTGGGAAGCGCTTCGCACCCTAACGTCCGCGATTTACGCGGTTTAGGCGAGGGTGATAATATAGTCCACTTCTTCTGGGAACAGAGGGTAGAGTGTAACCAATTGGTCGTCGGTTCGAATCCGACCCGTCGAGCGAAAAAGTAACCTAATATGTGTTACTTTTTATTTACTCAATTTTGTTAATTGTGATATTATAAGATTAAAAGATTAATTAAAATAAATTATGAAAGAACGATCTCATAAAAAACTTAGAAAACAAGTAAATTACAAATCCCTGTTTGAAACTTCAAGAGATGCAATAATGCTTTTGAATAAAAAAGGTTTTTTTGATTGTAATAAGACAACATTAGATTTATTTGAAATAGACTCAGTAGAAGAGTTTGTAAAAACACATCCGTCAGATTTGTCTCCAGCAAAACAGCCAGACGGTAAAAATTCTTTTGAAAAAGCAAACAAATATATTAAAAAAGCATTTGACGAGGGAAGACAGTTTTTTGAGTGGGTGCATAAAACATCAAGTGGAAAGAATTTTCCAGCAGAGGTTTTGTTAAGTCGCTTAAAAATTAAAGGCGAGCCAGCTCTTCAGGCGACAGTGCGAGATATTTCAAAAAGAAAAAAGATAGAAAAAGAATTAGCAAAAAATAATAAATATAATAAGCTTTTGGTAGAAAATTCTCCTTTTGGAATAGCATTTCATAAAATGCTATTCAATAAACACAATAGACCTAAAGATTATATTTTTTTAGGTATTAACCCAGCTTTTGAAAAATTAACAGGACTGAAGAAAGATGAGGTATTAAATAAAAAAGTAACAGATGTGATACCTGGTATAAGAAATTCTAATTTTATAAAAATTTATGGAAAGGTTATCTCATCTGGTAAAAGTATAAAATTCGATCAATTTAGTAAAGAGCTTGGGAGGCATTATTCTATATCAGCCTATAAAGTTGGAAAAGACAAGTTTGTGACAATTTTTGAGGATATTACAAAAAAAGAAAAAGATAAAAAAAGAAAGAAAAAGGATAAAATTAAATCTAAAAAAATAGAAAAACTTATATCAGAAAGAGAGATGAAAATGGTGGATTTAAAAAAAGAACTTAAAAAGTTAAAAGGTAAAAAATCTTCTTAATATCGAAATAATTATAATAAATTAAAAGAAGAGCTTGAACACTTGCTTTTTTATAAGGAATTGTGTATAATTGTAGAATATTAAGTTTAAATAAAATTTATGAATAGTGCACTAAAATCTAGAATTAAACACTCACAGAAAAATACAACAATAGGAAAAAGATTGAAAAAGAAATTGAAACCTAGAAAAAGCGTGAAAATTAAAAAACGCAAAAATTAAAAATAGAGTAAATAAAAAACTACTGGAAATATCAGTAGTTTTTTATTTATAATAGATTTTTTACTTGACTAAAAGCTAAAAATAATGTATTATAAAAAATTCTTAAAATAACAAATTTGTAATTAAAAAAGTAGATTTGAATATAATTTTTAAAAAAATTTTATGCCTGAAAATGTAAAAAATAAATTTATAGATATTCTATTTAATAATGGAAAAATACTTTTTTTGGTATTTGTATTCTTAGTTGTATTTGGCGGAATTTCTGTTTCACAAATGCAAAAACAAGGATTTCCAGATGTGAATGTAAATATTGCTAGTGTAAATGTAGTATACCCAAACGCAAGTGAAACGCAGGTGGAAAAAGAGGTTTTGATTCCATTGGAGAATACTTTAAAAGAAATGGAGGATGTGGAGGAATATAAAACTATTGCTGGAAATTCTTTTGGTACAGCGATTGTGACATTTGATGCAAAAGCAGATGTAAATGACGCAATTGCAGATTTGAATACAAAAATGGCAGGAGTAAAATTGCCAGAAGGTGCAAAAGATCCTGTGGTGAATAAATTTTCTGTAGCAGGTCCTGGAGAGTTTTTGCTTGGAATTACAGGCTATGGAGATGAGTGGGAACTATATAGTAAAGGAAATGAATTGCAAAGTATATTGCAAAAATTAGATGGTGTAAAGGAGGTAAATGTTCAAAATGAATTGACACCTCAGGTAGTAATTTCTTTTGATAACGATAGGTTGGTTGAAAAAGGTCTTTCTCGTAAGCAAGTAGAAGATGCATTGGCCATGGCAGAATTTAAAGCTCCAGCAGGCTCTTTTAATGGAGACGATGAGTCTGTTAGTATTATATTGGAAAAGAGTATTTCGACTCTGGATGATGTGAAAAATTTTGTTGTTGGAGAGGGTATTGTTTTGGCAGATATCGCAGAAATTAGCACAACATTAAACAATAATGATTTTTATAACCGTACTGGATTTAGAGAGGAAAATAAAGAAAAATTAAGCGTGGAGCGTTCTTTGGTTTATGCTATAAAAATGGAAAGCGGGGCAGATATTTTGGATTTAGACGATAGTATCAGAATTGTTTTGGCAGAGCTAAATGAGGAGGAATTTGGAAAATATGTGATGCTTTATAATCAAGCAGACGATACTCGTCGTCAAATTGAGGAGATTACACAGAGTATTTTTGGTGGGAATATAGATGGTTGGGGAAAGCTTGGATTTTTGGGTTATATGTTTGGTGGGCTTGCATTTGTAGTGTTACTTTTGCTTTTGTTTATGAATTTGCGTGTAGCATTGCTTGCTGCAGCGTCCATTCCACTTTCATTATTTTTCTCTTTTATTTATTTAAATTCTGTTGGAATTGAGATGAATACTTTGGTTTTATTTTCAATGGTATTGACTATTGGACTTGTGATAGACCCAAGTATTGTATTTTTGGAGTCACTGCAACGCTTCAAAGATCAGGGTTTTTCAGCTCGTGAATCTGCTGCAAAGACTTGGAATACTGTAGGATCTGGTGTGTTTTTGGCAGTTTCTACAAATATCTTAGTTTTTGTACCGTTTGGTATTGTTTCTGGATTTTTTGGTGAAATTATCAAATATATTCCAGCAACTGTTATTCCGGCAATGGTTGCTTCTATGGTAATTCCAGCAATATTTTTTACATCGCTTGCGGCAAGAATATTCAAAAAACGCAGTATAGTAAATGTAGAAGGGATTGATAGTGAAATTATAGGAACATGGAAGGTTGGGCAGTGGATTGGCAAAAGTATAAAATGGCTTTTGGGTAAGACAAAACCAAGGTTTGTGCTAAGAATAGTCTTATTTTTTACAATTCTATCTCTCCCGTTTATTTCTGGTGGAGTACTTATAAAAACAGGTGCTATTGAGGTTGTGCAGTTTTCTTCATCCAAAGATGCTGTATTTCTTTTGATAGAAGGTGACATTTCAAATGAATGGTCTTTTGAAAAGGCTGTTTATGATATTGTTGTTCCGGTTCAAGATGTTTTGAAAAATACTCCAGAAATAGAGAATTTTAGTTTTTATCAACAAAATGGAAATTCATTTGTAATACTAGCGCAATTACTATCAATAAATGAAAGAGCTGATAAAGAAATGCGAACTTCGGACGAAGTTGCAGAGTTTATGAATAATTCTTTTGAAGAATTAAATCTGGATGCGGATATTAAAGCTTCTACAAATGGCGAAGGTCCTCCGCAAGATTCATTTCCAATTCGTGTAAGATTGATGGGGGATGAGACCGAATCTTTGATGATAGCAGTAGAAGATATTAAAGCATATTTGAGTGGAATAGAAGATATTGAACGCGTGGAAGATAATGTTTCAGAAGGAAGTTCTGGTGGAGCAATTACACTCGTCTTGGATGTTGAAAATAAAAATGCACAAAATCCATTTTTGATCTATTCTTCACTAAATGAGCGTTTGGCTGAAAATGAATTGGGTGATATTGAATTGAACGGTAAGAATTATGAGATTATTTCAAAGATTACACCAGAGATTGTTTCTGAACAGGATTTACTAGATATTCCAGTTCCAACAATGGAAGAAGTGATTTATGAACAAACCTTGACTAAAATGAGAGTACAAGGAATTCAAAATCCAGAGAGGTTTGTAGAAAAACCAGAAGTTGTGACTGTGGCAGATATTATTTCTGAAAAAGAAAATAAAGAATCAACTACGATTCAGCGTGTGAACGGCGATAGATATGTAGAAGTTTATGCATCTGTAAAAGATGGTGGTGATTCTGGAAAAATCCAAAATGATTTGGAAGATTATCTATCAAAAGAAAAATTGGAAGAGTTGGGGTTGAGTGAAGATGCACTTAATTATGAAGGAACTGCAGATTCTATTACACAATCCTTTACAGATTTGCTTGTTGCTTTGGCGATTGCAATATTTATGATTTATGTTTTGTTAGTTGGATTTTTCAAGTCTTATATAAAACCATTTATCATTTTGTTTGCGATTCCACTTGGATTGGTTGGAGTATTCTTTGCACTTTGGATTACAACTGGACAGCTTGGATTTTTGGAGTTGCTTGGTGTTGTCACAATGGCAGGAATTGTGGTAAATGTGACCATTTTGCTTATTGATTATGCAAACCAACTGAAGAGAACAGGGAAGAGTACAGCAGAAGCTATTTCTACTGCAGTGACTGTAAGGTTTAGACCTATTATTTTAACACAACTTACTGCACTTGGAAGTTTGGCGCCACTTGTATTCTTATCTCCATTCTGGAAAGGATTGGCAGCGTCTATTATATTTGGAATTTTGTCTTCAGCAATATTATCATTGTTTATGACTCCAATTCTATACCAATGGGTTGAGTCTGGAGCAGAAAGCTTCAAAAGAATTCGTAGAAAAATAGTTTATAGATTTAAAAGAAATAAATAAATTTAAAAATAAAAAGTCCTGAGAAGGACTTTTTATTTTTAGTATAATTTTATATTTTGTTATATAATTTAAATTATTAAAAATAAGTATATAAATTATGTCATTTTTTTGGAAGAAAGAATATAGTTTGGGGATTGATATTATAGATGAACAGCATAAAAAATTTGTAGAAATTGTAAATAGATTTAATGATACTGTGGATATCCCAAAATCCAAGGATTTAATCTCTGGGATGTTTGAGGAGGTTTTAGAACATATAAAATTTCATTTTAAAACAGAAGAAGATTATTTTGATAAGTTTCACTATAAAAATGCAAAAATTCATAAAAAATATCACGATAAGTTTATAAAAGAAATTCAAGATTTAAAAAAAGAAAATATCGAAAATAAAATAAAAGTTACACACAAATTAGTAAAACATTTGATAGATTGGCTACTCATCCACTTGGATAAAGAGGATAAGAAATATGTAAAATGTTTCAAAGAAAATGGTTTAAAATAAAATAATAAAACTGTCCTATTTTAGGACAGTTTTATATTTTTATTCAGGAGGCTCATTTAAAATTAAAGACAGCTTCCAACTTATAATTGCTACCTTATCTTTTTTTTCTAAATGCTTCGAGTTTGAAATAATTAATAGTTTTTTAATATATGCTTTCTTCCAAAAGTCATCTGTTGTTCTAAAATTCCAATTTCTAATATCTTCTAGGCTATCTAAAAAACCAGTTTCTATTATCCGTATGGTTAAAAGCGTCCATTTGTTTGGAGTTTTAAATTCTTTTGGACATTTTGTAATTAAAACTTCTTCATCAATAAAAGGTTTAAATGGTTCAGTTTTATTTTTTAGACAACTTATTTTTCTTTGATATTCTGTCTCTGTTTTTTCAAAAAAGAAGGCAGAAATAATAAAAAAAATTATTCCAATTGGGATAAAAATAAACAAAACAATATTTGATTCTATTCGTGAGGTTGATATTAAAGCTACCAAAACTAAAATTAAACCTATGTAAAAACAAAAAGTTGATAATCGGAATATTTTTTCTTTATTCATTTTCTTGAGTTCTTTATGGTTGGTTGATCCACAAAAACAGCCATCAACATAGAAACTGCCCCCATAAATGCTACTAGCTTTACAAAAAAACTACTTGAAAAAATAATTAAAACAAAAGATAAAACAAAAAGAAAAACACCAATAAAAACAAAAGTATCAGAACTTTTTCTACTATTTTTCATTTCTCCTCCTAATACAAATTGAAATGAGCTACGACTCAAAACTATCACAAAATAGCTAAAAAGTCAAGATTATAAATATAACTTTACAAAAACCCTTGACTTGTGGCTTGAAATTTTGTAAACTATTATCGTTTTGTATATAAAAAATTAAATTCAATTATGAGTTTATTTGAAAACTCAAGAGATCGTGAGTATGCAATGTTTGGACTAAAGATTGCGGGAGATTTTGGCGTAACACTTTTTGCACCAGTAATTTTGTTTGTTTGGATAGGAAAAACTTTGGACACTAGGTTTGATTTAGCACCACTGCTTACAATTTTGGGTTTTGTGGTTGCAGCTATTTTATCTGCACTCATGATTTACAGAAAAGCACATAGATACAACGCACAATATTTAGCGATAGAAGGAAAAGGGGTAAATAAAGAAGTTGAAAAAAAATAAAATATGTCAGCATCAATCCACATTCCTACATTAGCACCAGAAGTTTTATTTCAGGTTGGAAGCATAAATATCACAAACACAATGATAAATGCTTGGATTGCAATTATAATATTTTTGGTTTTGGGAATATTATTGAGAAGAAAATTGAAGCTTAGACCTGACAAATTACAAAATGCGTGTGAATATATTTTGGAATTACTTTTACCTTATTTTGATCAAGTGACTGGAGATAGAAAAAGAACAATTAGGTTTTTGCCTGTTGTTGGATCTATCTTCTTTTTTATTTTACTTTCAAACTGGCTTGGTTTAATTCCTGGAACTGGAAGTATTACAGTTGGACACAATTTTTTGTTGCGTCCTGCAAACACAGACTTAAATCTTACTGTCGCAATGGCGCTGGTTTCTGTTGTCTCATCACACATTTTTGGTTTTATGGCTATTGGAGTTTTTACACATATTGGAAAGTTTATCCAAATCAAAAATGTTTTAAAAAGTTTTACAAAAGGCCCTATAGCAATTTTCCAAGCATTTATAGAGTTTGGTGTTGGGGTTTTGGAGCTTGTTAGCGAGGTTGCAAAAATTCTATCCTTATCATTGCGTTTGTTTGGAAATGTATTTGCTGGAGAAGTTCTAATTTCAGTCATTAGCGCACTTGCCGCAGCTTTTATCCCAACTCCATTTATGTTATTGGAAGTTTTGGTTGGGTTAATTCAAGCTTCAGTATTCGCAATGTTAACTTTGGTTTATCTTACACTTGCGTCAGAGATGCCACACGGTAGCGAGGAGCATTAAATAAATAGAAGCTCCACACTAAAATAATTTGATAATTATCTTAGTGTGGCGTTTTTACGCTTTTTATTCAGCATTAGCCGCGAGGTTAAAAACCAATTTCCCCTCGAACGGCTCTAATGTAAATCTATGTATATGGATCATCAATCAATAGTGGTAATTGCAAAAGCACTTACAATTGCTATCGGTGGTATAGCTCCAGCACTAGCAATCGGTCGTTTGGTTGCAAAAGCTATGGAAGCTATTGGACGCAATCCAGAAGCGGCAGGAAAGGTATTTGTACCAATGCTTTTGGGCGCAGCTTTCGCAGAGGCGATTGCTATTTATGCACTTGTAGTTGTTTTTACTTTAGTGTAAATCAATTCATGGAGGATCTTTTTATAAAAAGGTCCTTCTTAGTTGGTTTATCTAACGATAATTTATTTAATCTTTAATTTCGTTTTATTATGTCTACAAATTTAGTAGAAAATACTGCCGAAGCATATTCAGCTACAGAACAAACTTCTCAAACAGTAGAAAATACAGCAGATCAAAGCGTCGCAGCCTCATTGGGTTTAAATACTCAATTATTTGCTTTTCAATTTTTAAACTTTGCAATTGTTTCAGTTATTTTGTGGTTTTTAATTCTAAAGCCTCTTATAAAAAAGATGGAAGAGCGAAAAAATATAATAGATGATAGTTTGGATAAGGCAAAAGAAATTGAAACTAAGCTTCAAATGAGCGAACAAGTTTACCAAGAAAAAATAGACGAAGCAAAAGTAAGTGCAAATAAAGTATTGGAAGATACATACAAAAAATCAGAAGAGATGGCTATAGAAATGAAAGATAATGCTAAAATGGAGATTGAACAATTAGTAAAACAGGCAAAAAGTAAAATAGAAGCAGAAAAGAATGCAATGATAGAGGGTGTAAAGAATAATTCTGTAGAACTTGTAATGCTAGCAGTAGAGAAAATTATAAGAGAGAAGATGGACAGTAGTAAAGACAAAGAAATAATTGAAGAAGCTTTGAAAAATTTGAAAAAGTAATATGAAAAAAGCTTTAATTAAAGATTACGCCAGAGCTTTGTATGAGGTGACACGCGGTGTAAATGAAAAAGAACTTGAGGATGTTTTGAAAAGTTTTATAGAACTTCTAGCACGAGACGGTAAAATATCAAAAATAGACAAAATAATAGAAATATACATAAAATACGAAAAAAGACAAAAAGGAATAAAAGAAATTGAAATCACTTCTGCATTCGATGTTTCAGAAAGTGTGGTAAAAGAAATAAAGGAGCATTTTGGTGGAGAGGTGGAAATAATAAAAAAACAAGACAAAGAAATTTTGGGAGGATTGAGAATAAAATTGGGAGACACAATATTTGATACAAGTATAAAAACACAATTAGCTAAAATGAAAGAAAGTTTAATCTAAGTATTATGAGCAATATAGTAGTGGAAAAATTAAAAAAACAAATCGCTTCTTTTGAACAAACTGTACAAGTTGAAGAGGTTGGGAATGTATTGACAGCAGGAGACGGAATTGCAAAGTTGAGTGGTCTTACAAATTGTCAGGCACAGGAAATGTTAGAATTTCCAGGTGGAGTGATTGGTTTGGCATTTAACTTGGAAGAAGAAACTGTTGGTGCGATTATTTTGGGAGATTATAAAGACATCAAAGAAGGTGATGTTGTAAAAAGAACAGGAAAAATTCTTTCTCTGCCTGTTTCAGACGAAATAGTAGGTCGCGTGGTAAATGCTTTGGGACAGCCAATAGATGGAAAAGGGGATATGAAGGTGGGCAAATTTATGCCTTTGGAAAGAGTTGCTCCTGGAGTAATGACCAGAACTCCTGTAAACAAACCACTTCAAACAGGTATTAAGGCAGTTGATGCACTTATTCCAATTGGAAGAGGTCAGCGTGAACTTATTATTGGCGATAGGCAGGTTGGAAAGACTGCCATTGCAATCGATACAATCATTAACCAAAAAGGTCAAAATGTAAAATGTATTTATGTCGCTGTCGGTCAAAAAGAATCAAAAATTGCTCGCATTGTGGCACAATTAGAAGAGGCTGGGGCAATGGAATATACAACAATTGTGTTGGCTGGAGCGTCAGAACCAGCACCAATGTCTTATCTTGCTCCATATTCTGGAGTTTCAATTGCAGAATATTTTTCTGAAAAAGGTGAAGATGTTTTAGTTGTATTTGACGACTTAACAAAACAAGCTTGGGCTTATCGCGAACTTTCTCTTTTGATGCGTCGTCCACCGGGTCGTGAGGCTTATCCTGGAGATGTGTTTTATCTCCATTCCCGTCTTTTGGAGCGTGCTTGCAATTTGAATGAAGAAAATGGAGGTGGTTCTATTACAGCACTTCCTATTATTGAGACTCAAGCAGGGGATGTGAGTGCATATATTCCAACAAATGTAATTTCTATCACAGATGGACAGATTTTCTTGGAGGCAGACTTGTTTTACAAAGGTGTTCGTCCAGCTTTAAATGTTGGTTTATCAGTTTCTCGTGTTGGTGGCTCAGCTCAAATAAAGCCAATGAAAAAAGTTGCTGGTAAGTTGAAGTTAGACTTGGCACAATTTCGTGAACTAGAAGCTTTCTCACAATTTGCAAGTGATTTGGATCCTGAAACAAAAAAGCAAATTGAAAGAGGAAGGAGAGTTACAGAAATGTTGAAACAATTGCAATATTCACCTTTGTCTGTGGAGCTTCAAGTCGTATCTATTTATGCTGTAAATAATGGTTATTTTGACGATGTTGAGATAGGTGAAGTTGGAGTTTTGGAAGTAAAACTTCATGAATTTATGAAAAAAATAAAATCAGATTTGTTATCTAGAATTGCAAAAGGTGAATGGAGCGAAGATGTTGAGAATGGTCTAAAAGAATCTCTTGAAGAAAGTAAAAAACAATAGTACTTAAATATGGCTGTTAATACTAAAATAATTAAAAGAAGGCTTCGTTCTATTGGAAATATTGGTAAAATTACCAAAGCAATGGAATTGGTTTCTGCAGCAAAAATGCGTAAAGCTATTGAAGCTACTTTGAATACAAGAGTTTATGCAACGCTTGCGTGGGAATTATTGGTAAATTTGTCTAAAAGTGTAAAAGGTAGTATCCCACTTTTACAAGAGCGTCCAGTAAAAAAAGTTTTAGTAGTTTTAATTACCTCAAACAGAGGACTTTGTGGAAGTTTCAATTCGAATATTATTAAAAAAACAACTAAACTTTTATCTGATGATAAAATGTTGGGAAATGGAACAGTAGAAGTAATTGGAATTGGAAAAAAAGGAGCTGATTTTGCAAAGAAAAATAACTATAATTTAATAGCTAGTTTTAGTGAATTATCAAATGTTCCAAAACTTTCAGACATTTCTCCAATTAGTAAGATGATTATAGAAAGTTTTATAGCAGAAAAATATGATAAAGTTATTTTAGCTTATACAGACTTCAAATCTAGTCTATCGCAAGTTGCTGTTTTGAGACAGCTTTTGCCAATTTCACAAAAAGATTTAGAAGAGACTATAAACGCACTTGGAGCTGATGACGGTGCGGATAAAACAGAAGCTTTTGGTAAAAATAAAAATGATTTAACCGATTATATTTTTGAACCAAACAGAGAAGAGGTTTTAAAAATTTTATTACCAAGACTTGTTGATGTTCAGATTTATCAGGCAGTGTTAGAATCATCTGCAAGTGAGCACAGCTCTAGAATGATGGCAATGAAAAGTGCAAATGAAGCAGCAGATGATATGATTAAAGAATTAAATTTAAGTTTTAACAAAGCTCGTCAGGCAAGTATTACGCAAGAAATTGCGGAAATTGCAGGTGGTGCAGTAGTATTAGAGTAAAGAACCTTTAACAAATATAACGCCTACTAAAATCCCCAAATTTTAGCTATGACTTCAAGAAAAAATATTTCCGCAGCTAATGTGCTGGGCAAAGATTTTTTCTTTTCGTCTCGCTCAAAATTTAAAGATTTCGTAACGGCGCTATATTTGCCAAAGGTCTCAATAATAAACATATATGGAAAATAATAAAGGAAAAATAGTTCAGATTATTGGTGTGGTTATAGACGTGGCATTTTCAGAAAATATGCCCGCTATTTATAATGCCCTAGAGGTAAAAATGCCAAATGGCGATATTTTAGTTTTAGAAACTCAACAGCATTTGGGAGAAGGTGTTGTGCGTACAATTTCAATGGGTAGTACAGACGGATTAAAGCGTGGAGTTGAGGTTTTAGACACTGGAGCTGCTATTTCTGTGCCAGTTGGTCCAGAAACTTTGGGAAGAATGTTTGATGTGGTTGGAAATGAAATTGATGGAAAAAAACCAGTTAAAACAAAAAAGAAATATCCAATTCACAGAAAAGCTCCTAAATTTACGGAGCAATCTACAAAATCAGAAGTTTTGGAGACAGGAATAAAAGTTATCGACTTATTTTGTCCATTCTTGAAAGGTGGAAAGGTCGGTTTGTTTGGTGGAGCTGGTGTAGGAAAAACAGTTATTATCCAAGAATTGATTCGTAATATTGCCCAAGAACATGGAGGATTTTCTATGTTTGCTGGAGTAGGCGAGCGTACTCGTGAAGGAAATGACCTTTATCGTGAAATGGAAGAGTCTGGAGTTTTGGACAAAACAGCTTTAGTTTTTGGGCAGATGAATGAACCACCAGGAGCTCGTGCTCGTGTGGCTTTGACAGCTCTTGCAATGGCAGAATATTTTCGTGATGAAGAGGGGAAAGACTTGTTGTTGTTTGTAGACAATATATTTCGTTTTACACAGGCTGGTTCAGAGGTTTCAGCACTTTTAGGAAGAATGCCTTCAGCTGTTGGATATCAACCAACTTTGGCTACAGAAATGGGAGCCCTGCAAGAAAGAATTACTTCTACTGATAAAGGCTCCATTACTTCTGTGCAAGCTGTGTACGTGCCAGCAGATGACCTTACAGACCCAGCTCCTGCTACAACATTTGCTCATTTAGATTCAACTGTTGTTTTGAACAGATCTTTGGCAGCTTTGGGGATTTATCCTGCTGTTGACCCACTTGATTCATCTTCTACAATTTTGGATCCAAATGTTGTTGGAGAGGAGCATTATAGAACAGCTCGTGAAGTACAGCAAGTGTTGCAGAGGTATAAAGATTTGCAAGATATTATCGCAATTCTAGGAATGGAAGAGCTTTCAGATGAAGACAAAATGGCAGTTTCCAGAGCTCGTAAAATTCAAAAATTTCTTTCACAGCCTTTCTTCGTTGCAGAACAGTTTACAGGAACAGAAGGTAAATATGTAAAATTGGAAGATACAATTCGCGGGTTTAGAGAAATTCTAGATGGAAAACATGATGACAAATCAGAGCAGTCATTTTATATGAAAGGGAGTATTGACGAAGTAAAATAATTATGTTAAAATTTAAAATCGCTACACCAGAAAAAGTAGTTTACGAAGACGAAATTTTTCAGGTGACAATCCCAACAATTGCCGGAGAGATAACAGTTTTACCAAACCATATACCGCTTGTAGGTGTTTTGAAAGCTGGGGAACTTCGTATAAAAGACAAAGAAGGTGAACATCCTTTTGCGGTTTTTGGCGGATTTTTGGAAATTAGAGGCGACAACGAATTGATCATTTTAGCAGACAACATAGAAAGAGTTGCAGAAATTGATTTAGAAAGAGCTGAGGAAGCAAGAAGAAGAGCAGAAGAGCAAATGGCTCAAATTGAAAATAGAGGTGACGTTGATTATGCGAGACTACAGGCTATTATTGAACGGGAGACAAACCGTTTGAGAATATCTAAAAAATATCGTAAATAAATATAAAACCTTTCAACATATGTCAAATAGTCAACAACAGGAGAAGCAAGTGCTAACAGCAAAGCAAATCGAAAAACATATTGTAGAAAATTTTCAGTTTGTGAAAATGAACAGTCTTTTGACAGATCAATTTGAATCTTGTGTAGATGGTCGTGGAGAAATTGGAATTGTTGGAACTCCTGGTGGAAATGCCGGTGAGTTTGTACTAGCTTTGACTACTGCAGAAAAAGTTTCTGGAAACACAATTGATATTGTTCAAATGAGAGAAATCATGGAAAAGTATTGTCAGATTTTTGGAAAATTTTATATGCATACAGATACTCATGCGATAGAGAATTTAATGAAAAGTATGAGTTTGGATATGAGTTTATCAGATATAATTTCAATGATACAAAACCCAGTGTCCAATTTGCGTGAGAATCTTTTGAATGCACTTATGCAGGCAGACAATGTTGGTTGTGGACATATAAAATTGATGATGAAAAATCCAGAAGAATATGGAGTTCGTAAAGAGCTTGTTCAGGCTGTTGTAAGATCTTTTTATGAATTGCTTTGGTCTGGAAACGACTATTTGGAGTTTGTTGTTTTGGAAGGTGAGCACCAGGAAGGTGCTGTTGTAAATATTTTAACAGTAGACACTGAAATAAATTCAGAGAGCATGATTCCAGTAGTTGTGCCAGAAGTAGATGGTGAACAAATGTTTGTAAATCATCCACAAGCTGCAAATTTTATGAGGACTTACGAGGCTCAGAATATTTCTGAACTTGTGGGTTTTGAAGTTAGTGTAGATGATTATAAAGTTGAAGTTGAGAAACTTGGAACTCGGCAATTACTTACAACTGTTGGACATCTTGCAAAAGGTTTGCCAATTTTCAATGTAGTTTTTACAGATGAAACGAATTTCACAGTGAAAAAAGTTTAAAAAATAGTTAAAAATAAAACTACCTTTTAAAAAGGGTGGTTTTTTATTTTCAAAAAATAGGTTATAATAAAAAAGATAATTATTAATACAAAGCTATGAAAGAATGCAAGAGCTGTAAAGCAGAGATTACAACTGATAAAAGTTGTAAAGAGTGTGAGAATGAATGCAAGAGTTGTTGCAAATGTAAATAAAAAAGAGTCCCGTGTAAAGCGGGACTTTTTATTTAGAAAAAGGATGGATTGTAAAAAACAGGATGGAGAATCATTGTAGTTTTTTTCGATTTTCTAGATCTGTAAGGAAGTGAAGAAATTTTACCACTTGCATCTTCTGGACGCAAATATGTTTGTGCGACTAAAATCTCACCTTTGTATATCAAACCTTGGTTGGTTTGCAAAGGAATTCCAATAACAAATCTTGCAGTTCGAATTAGTCTCAATAAGCTGTGATGCCAAATTTTTTCTATATCTTTAAAGTCTGTAAAAAATAAACACTCTACTTCATTTCCATCTATTTTGTATGGAGCTTTAAAAGAATATTTAAGTTTTTCAGCATAATATAAAAATTTTTTAGGAACCCTGCACCCAAAAAATGGAGATAGATCTATTTCGTAATAATAAAAATCTTTGAAAACATTGTCTATTAGTCTAGTCATTTTCTCCTCCTATTTAATTTTGTAATGAGCTATTATTTTTAATGTATCATTTTAGTAAAATTAAATCAATGTTTACAATCTTTTTGCTAGATCAATAAAATAAAAAAACCGCACGAGCTGTGTGTGAGGTTTTTTGGCTGGTTGTTGGGCGGGAGCGAAAATACGCAGACCTGTGGTGTGAAAACCTTGGTGAGAGCTCGTGCGGCTGCAGAGGAAAAGAACTAGAACCAGTCAGCAGTGTGTGGGGAAAACTTTGTCATATTTCGAATCCTACCCCGAGGACCTACTCGACGCGGTTCACACTACTGACCGGATAATTTTATTATATCAATAAAAAAAGAAAGAAGTCAAATATGCATTTGTAGAAAGAGCTTTTTTAGTTTAGAATATAAAGTAATTAGATTAAAATATATCAAATAGTTTGGTAAATCTTATAAAAATATGTTTGGAGCTTTATTAGTAATGATTGCAGAATTTTTTCATGAAATTTCTGTATCAATTGGAAAACACGAGATTGAACAAAAAAAAGAAAGTCCTTATACTTTTGCATCGCTTAGTTTGTTGGCAAGTTTCGTATTCTTTTTAATTTTGGTAATTTTTGTTAGACAGGAATTATTATTTGATCCAGCTTCTATTCCTACTTTTGGTTTGCGTCTAATTTTGGAGATTTTCCTAATTCATTTTGGATTAAAAGGTGTTGTGCTAGCATCTCGTAGCACTTTTGGATTTTTGAGTAGTCTTACTATTCCCTTATTATTAATTGTAGATTATTTTGTTGGTTATGCACTTAGTTTTCAAAATATTATAGGTATTGTTGTAATTTTATTTGCCTTGGCTTTTCTAACATTAAATCATGGGATAGGAAAGAGAGGTGTGAAGTATGTTTTACTAACTTCTGTTTTAGCAGTTGGAACTATAAGTTTATTCAAATATAATATTACAAATTTCAATAGTGTGGAAGCCGAACAAATGATTTTTACTGGTATTTTGGCAATATATTTTATGGTGACTGCCAAATTTATAGCAGGAGAAAATCCTATCAAATTTTTAAAGAAAAAAATAATTCTTTCGCAATCAGTTTCTAGTGGGGTTGGTACGGTTTTGGAAAGTTTTGCTTACCTTTATGCACCACCGTCTATTATAATTTCTATCAAAAGATCTGGAAGAATTTTGTGGACTATTATTTTTGGAAATGTATATTTCAAGGAAAAGCATGTGGCTATAAAATTTGTAGGATTAGGACTTTTTGGAATTGCTTTGCTATTGCTGACAATATAAAATAAAAAAATATGAAGTTTAATGATAGGTATAAAAAATTAAATAATGAACAAAGGCAAGCTGTGGACACAATAGACGGACCAGTAATGGTAATAGCTGGACCAGGAAGTGGAAAGACAGAGTTGCTCGGTATGCGTGTGGCAAATATATTGAAGCAAGCTGATGTAAATCCAGAAAATATACTTTGCCTAACTTTCACAGATGCAGCATCAAAAAATATGAAAGATCGCTTGAGCGGTTTTATTGGGATTTCTGCATATAAAGTTTCAATCCACACATTTCATAGTTTTGCATTAGATGTCACTTATAAATTTCGAGAGGAGTTTTATGAGGCACAACAAATGAAATCTGCTGAAAATGTAAAGCAGATAGAAGTTTTGGGAAAAATTCTTGAATCTTTATTATTTTCAGATTCATTTAGTACAAAGCGTAATGGAACTTTTGTATATTTAAATAGTATAAAAAATAAAATTAGTAAATTGAAAAAAGCTGGAATTACACCAGAAGAATATCAAAAAATTGTAAAATCAAATGGAGATTGTTTTGCAAAAATAGAAGAAATTTTAATCCCTTTTTTTGAGCCACGAGTTTCCAAAAAAATAAAAGAGCAAATACCAACTTTAATTTCTCAAATTAAACAAATAGATTTACCAAAATTGCCAATAGAACATATTAGCCTTTTGGATTATAAAGATATTTTATTGCGTTCACTTTTGAATGCGTACGAGCAGGCAATAGAAGAAAATAGTACAAAACCAATCACAAAATGGAAGGATAATTGGATAGGTAGAGATAAGGAAACTAAAAAAAAGCGCTTAAAAGATGCATATCAATTGGATAGAAATATATCTTTGGGATTGGTTTATGAAAAATATCAAAAAGCAATGGCAAAAATTGGGTTGGTAGATTTTGATGATATGATTTTGGATTTGATTCGAGTTTTATTAAAAAAACCCGGGCTTTTGGCAGAACTTCAAGAAAAATATCAATATATTCTTGTCGATGAGTTTCAGGACACAAACGAAGCACAAATGAGAATTATTCATATGCTGACAGAAAATCCAGTAAACGAAGGTAAACCGAATGTAATGGTTGTTGGGGATGATGATCAGGCTATATATAAATTTCAAGGAGCAGAGATAAATAATATATTACAATTTAGAGAGCAGTATCCTGAAACAAAATTGATAACTTTGGTAAAAAATTATCGCTCCACTCCTGCAATTGTAGATTTTGCACACCGTGTAATTTCTCAAGGGGATGATAGATTGGTAGATAGGTTGGAGGAGGTTGAAAAAAAATTGGAATCTGCAAATCCAGATATAAAAGAAGGTGTAATTACAGCACATACTTTTGATACAGCTGTTCACGAATACGAATATATTGCCAATGAAATAAAATATAAAATTGAAAATGGGGTGAGTTTGGATAATATTTCTGTGATTGCAAGAAATCACAGACAACTTCAAGAAATTGCACCATTTTTGTTTGCAAAGCAAATCCCAATTCAATACGAGCGTCAGAGAAATGTGTTGGAAGAAGTTCATATAAATCAGATTATTTGTATGGCTAGACTTGTCTCTTCTCTCGCAAAAGATTCTATTTATTATTCTCAGAATTTTTTGTCGACAATTTTATCTTTTCCATTTTGGGGTTTGGATAGGTCTACTATTTGGAAACTTTCAATTGAAGCATACAAAAAACAAAAGACCGACACAAGAGGAAGGTGGATAGATGTAATGCTGGAAAGTGAAAATAAAGAATTACAAAAAATAGCAAATTGGTTTTTGGATCTTGCTTCTCGAGCTCACATAGAACCAATGGGAAGTTTGTTAGATGAATTGATTGGTCCAGCAGATGAAATTAAAAATAAATTTACATCTTCATTTCGTCGATTTTATTTTCACAAAGATAAATATAATAAAAATCCATCAGAATATATACAATTTTTATCTAGTTTGAACACTTTTGTAAGCACTGTGCGATCGTATACTTCTGATATTTCAGCCCCAAAACTTTTTGATTTGGTTTCCTGTGTGGATATATACGAGATGCACAATTTAGCGATAACAGACACAAGTCCATATATTGGTGGAGTAAGCGCTATCACGCTTTTGACAGCACACAAAGCAAAAGGGTTGGAGTTTGATACAGTTTTTGTATTGAATTGTCAAAATGAAGTTTGGGCAAAATCACAATCCAGAGATATGATTGCTTTCCCAAAAAATTTATCGATTGATCCTGCGGGAGATACAATAGATGATTATTTGCGTTTATTTTTTGTAGCAATTACTCGCGCAAAAAGTAATTTGTATGTGACAAGTTATAAAAAGAAGACAAATGGTAGAGATTCACTCCGAGTACCATTTTTGGAAACTTCTATTTTTGAAGGTGTGGAGTATAAAATTGAAGCAAAAGAAATAAAATCTAATATTTTGGATACTGTGAATTCTTTGGAAAAAACAAGTTTGCCGTCGTTTAGCCCTTTATCTTTGGATGAAAAATCTGTATTAAAACCAATTTTAGATAAATATATTTTAAGTGTCACGCATCTGAACAATTTTCTAAATGTAATGCGTGGCGGACCGCACGAGTTTTTTGAACAAAACTTACTGAGATTTCCAACTTCAAAAACCCCTTTTCTTTCTTATGGGGTTGCAATGCACGCGACGGTAGAGAGTATACATAACCATATTTCTAAAAATGAAATTAAACCGAATATTGAAGAAGTTCAGAAATACTTCAAAGGACACCTGGAAAGAGAAAACATGAGAGAAAATATTTTTGAAAAGTATTTAAAAAAGGGAAATGAGGTTTGGAAAATATATTTGAATAAATACCAAGATAGAATTTCTGCGACAAGCTGGATAGAAACAAATTTTCGAATGCAACAAGTTTTTGTGGAAAATGTACAAATAACAGGAAAAATTGATAAAATAGTTCCAAATGAAGAAACAAGAGAAATGGAGGTTTATGATTTTAAAACAGGAAGTTATAAATTGAGCTGGAAGGAAAGTTTGCCAGACAAAAAAGTACAACTCCATGGTTATAAAAGACAGATTATTTTTTATAAACTTTTGGTAGAATTCTCACGAGATTATTCAAAATATACTGTAAACCGTGGGTATTTGGAATTTCTGAATCCTACAAAATTAGATGAAATTCACTGCCTTCCTTATGACATAACTTCTGAAGATGTGGAAAGATTGAAAAAACTAATTGTTGCTGTGGATAAAAAGATAAGAAACTTAGATTTTCCAGATATTAGTAAATATGAAAAAACACTAAAAGGCTTGGAGGATTTTGAAAATGACTTAATTTGTGGGAAGATATAAATAGAAATTATATAAATTATGAGTTTTACACCACTTGGACAAGAGCTAAAAAATAAATTTAACCAAAACACAACTCTACAAAAACAGATAGAGACTTCTTCTATTATAGAAATTGCCGAAGAAATTATGAAAGAATTTTTTGGAAAGGATTCTGTAACACTAACAAGGCCATTATTTTTAAAAAACAGAACTTTGACAGTTTCTTGTGCAAGCTCTGTGATGGCACAAGAGTTAAGATTGCGCCAAAAAGAACTCGTGGAAGAGATAAATAAAAAAGTTGGTAAGAATGAAATTGATGCAATAAGATATTTACTTTAAGAGTTGAAAATTTATGAGTTTACGGCAATATCTATTTATAATGAGCTTTGCTGCAATTTTGTGCTGGATTTCTTGGGGTTTTGTACTTGTAAATATAGACCCATTTCAAGGTAGTAAGCTCGGTTTCTTTTTTTTCTATCTAAGTTTTTACTTTGCGCTTTTAGGTACTTTTTCAATGCCTTTTTTTATTATCTCTAGAAAACTTACAAATAGGATAATCCCTTTGTATATTCATGTTAGGCGTAGTTTTACATGTTCTGTGGTTGTATCTTTCGCTTTAGTTATGGTACTTTACCTAAATGCAAAAAAAGTATTAACATTTTGGAATTTTATATTACTTTTATTTATTTTTATATTATTATTTGCCTTCGCAGTTTCTTATAGAAAATCAAGGCGAGCTGACAATTTTTTATGAGACAGACAAAACTTTTTACAAAAACTTTGAAAGAACACCCAAAAGATGAGGTTAGTAAGAATGCACAACTTTTAATTCGGGCTGGTTTTATAGATAAAACAATGTCTGGTGTTTATAACTTTTTACCACTCGGACTTCGTGTTTTAAACAAAATAAATAATATTATTAGAGAAGAAATGGATGAAGCTGGAGGACAAGAGGTGTTTTTGAGTACTCTGCAGAACAAAGAAACTTGGGAGAAATCAGGGCGTTGGAGTGATGGTGTCGTTGATAACTGGTTTAAAACAAAATTGAAAAATAACACAGAGCTTGGACTTGCTTTTACACACGAAGAAGCTATCACAAATATAATGAAAAATTATATTACTTCTTACAAAAATCTTCCTTTTTATGCTTATCAAATTCAGACAAAATTTAGAAACGAGACAAGAGCAAAGTCTGGTTTAATTCGTGGTAGAGAATTTTTAATGAAAGATATGTATTCTTTTTCCAAAAATAAAGAAGAACACGATGTATTTTATGAAAAAATGAAAGATGTTTATATGAAAGTTTTTGGAAGACTTGGAATGGGTGATAAAACTTATCTTACAATTTCTTCTGGCGGTTCATTTTCCAAATATTCTTATGAATTTCAAACACTTTCTGAAGCAGGAGAGGACATTATTTATATAGATGAAGAAAAAAATATTGCAATAAATAAAGAGGATTTTAACAATGAAATGTTAGCAGATTTTGATTTAAAATTTGATAAAAATAATTTAGTAGAAAAAAAATCTGTCGAAGTGGGTGATATATATAGTTTAGGTTATAAATATTCCGAAGCTTTTGGATTGAAGTTTGCGAATGAAGACGGAAAAAATGAATTAGTTTATATGGGATCTTTTGGAATGAGTCCATCTAGACTTATGGGAACTTTGGTAGAATTGAACAACGATGAAAGAGGAATAATTTGGCCAAAAGAAGTGACTCCATTTGATTTGCATTTAATAAGTCTTCGTCCAGATAAAAACGAAAAAGAAACAATATGGATTTATCAAAAACTAAAAGAACTTGGTATGGATGTTTTGCTGGATGATAGATTAAAAATAAGTGCGGGACAGAAATTTGCAGAGAGTGATTTAATGGGAATTTCAACGCAAGTTATTTTGAGTCCAAAGACTTTGGAAAATAGTAGTGTTGAAGTGAAAGATCGCAGAACTGGAGAAACTAATATCTTACCTATTAATAAATTATCGGACTTAATTAATTAATTTTTTATTGTGTCTTTAAAGTCTTTTTTTGGAAAATTTAAACCACGAGATATCGGCATAGATTTGGGAACTGCCAATACTTTGGTTTATATAAAAGACAAAGGAATTGTAATAAACGAACCTTCTGTAGTTGCAATAAATACAAGGACGGAACAAATCTTGGCAGTAGGAGACGAAGCAAAAAGAATGCTTGGTAAAACTCCTTCGCATATTGTGGTGACAAAACCACTTTCAAATGGAATTATTTCAGATTATGAAGTTGCGGAAAAGATGATACGCTATTTTATAGATAAAGTTTACGAGAATGGTTTTTTTATAATGGCTAGGCCAAGAGTTATAGTTTGCATTCCACTTGAGGCGACAGAGGTAGAAATGAAAGCCGTGGAAGACGCTGTAATCTCTTCTGGTGCAAAAGAAGTTTTTGTGGTGCAAGAACCAATGGCAGCAGCAATTGGTTCGCGTATGCTTATTCAAGAGCCTATAGGAAATATGATAGTTGATATTGGTGGTGGAACTACGGATGTTGCAATAATATCGCTTAGTGGAATTGTAAGTTGGAAATCTACACAAATCGCAGGCGATGAGATGAATAGAAATATCACACAGTATGCAAGAGAAGTTTTTAATCTTTTTGTTGGAGAAAGTCATTCTGAACATATTAAAATAAAAGTGGGATCTGCCTCTAATCTGGAAGAGTCTATTGAGTTTCCGATGAGAGGGCGAGATGTGATGACAGGCCTTCCAAAAGAAATAATGATAAACGATGAACATGTACGAGAAGCTTTAGAGAGATCTATAAGTGGAATAATAGAACAGATAAAAATAACTTTGGAAACGACACCGCCGGAATTGACAGGAGATATACATGAAAGAGGAATTATGCTTTCAGGTGGTGGATCTCTTTTGCGTGGTTTGGATAAAGTTATCTCCCGTGCCACAAACATATCTGTGAGAATTGTAGACGACCCACTTACTGCTGTGGTTAGGGGAATTGGCGTACTTTTGGAGGATGACAAACTTTTAAAAGAAGTGGCCCTTCCTTCTGCAAGAGATGATAAAAAAAGAAGAATTAGATAACTTACAGGATTTAAGAATTAGGCTGAAAAGAAGGAATATTTATTTATAAAATATGAGAAAAACTAAAAAGAAAACCATAATTGCGGTTTCTTTTGTAATTTTTTTAACAATTCTACTTCATTTTTCTGGTTGGGTAAGCCCAATTGAAAATTTTGTTAGAGATATTTTTAATGGTGGTGTTGGATCGGTTTACAAACTTAGCCTAAATATAGACGAACAGCAAAATAAAAATTTAGTGTGTCCAGACCTTCAAACAGAATTAAATAAACTTAAAATAGATAGAGCAAAATTAATACTTTTGGAAGAAGAGAATGAACAATTGCGCGAACAATTGAATTTTTTTATTGACAAGAAATTTAATTATATTGGTGCACAGGTTATAGGAAAAGATTTTGAACCTTTCAGTAGTTCAATAATTTTAAACAAAGGAAAAAAAGACGGGATAGAGATAGGAAATCCAGTAATTGCCTCTGGCGGTGTTTTGGTGGGAAAAATTATAAAATCTGAAGACACGACTTCTGTAGTGCGTCTAATAAATGACAATCAGAGTAAAATCGCAGGAACGCTTACAAACAAAGATACAAGTATGGGTTTGGTTGAAGGTGGTTATGGAATTAGTGTACATATGAATTTAATTCCTCAAAATGAAACTATTCACATCGGCGACACCGTTATTACATCTGGGCTTGAGGCAAGAATTCCAAGAGGTCTTTTGATAGGAACTGTGGAGGCTGTAGAAAAAGAACCTTACCAACCATTTCAAAAAGCTATCCTACAACCGCTTAGTGATTTAGATAAATTGTTTTTGGTTTCTGTAATCACTTTTGTAAATGAAGAATAGGTATGAAAAAACTTATTGATTTCATTTTATTTTTTGTAAGTATTTTTTTAGTCTTTTTTGCCCATTCTTTTATATTTCTTATTTTACCATATCCATTTTCACAAATAAATTTGGTTTTCGCGACGGTGATATTGATGATAATTTGGTATGAGTCTGGGTGGGTGGTTTGGTATGCTTTTTTATTATTTTTATTATTAGATTTTTATTCAGCCTTACCTTTTGGAATTACTCTTTTTTCCGGAACAATGACTTCGCTAATTATTTTTTATCTTTACTTGAATATTTTTACAAATAAATCTTGGTATGGTGTTTTAGCACTTACATTTTTAAGTTTAATCTTGTTTAGAATATTATATTTTATACTTATCATAACAAACAGTCTTATTTTTAATGAAGACTTTAGTTTTATTTCAAAAGACTTTTTTAGTTTGATGAGTTGGGAGATATTCTCGACCACTATTTTTTTAAGTGTAATATTTATTTTCTTAACAAAATTTACAAAAAAGTTAAATTCTGCAAGGATACACTCATGAGTAAAAATAAGAATACAATTTTTGGAATATCTATCCCAAAGTTCTCCTACTTAAGTTTAGAAGGAAAATATAAAAATTCTTGGATTGAGGATTCTTTTTCTTTTCAAAACAAAACGAGTCGTCAGCCAGCTATTCCTGGAAGTAAAAACTATATGGGAAGTAGTTTTTCTCTTAAAAAAAAGAAGGTGTTGCTAATTTTAATTTTTATAATATTTTTTATTTTAATTGGAAGGGTGTTTTTTATCCAAATAGTTGATGGTGGAGACTATTCACTTTTGGCAAAAAATAATAGTCAGAGAACAATTCCTGTGCCAGCAGAGCGTGGAATTATTTATGATAGAAACAGACAGCAACTAACCAAAAATGTTTTGAAATTCTCTCTCGCCATTACACCGCAAGATTTGCCTAGAAAAGCAGAAGAATTGGATAAAATAATTAGTAGATTAGCAGGATTGATACAAAAAAATAGAGATGATATAAGTGAAATTATAAAAGAATATGGAGCTTACAGTTATGAATCAATAGATATTTTAGATGATTTAGATTATGAAACAGCACTTTTGATAGAAATTGAAACCAGCGATTTGCCAGGAATAAATATAGAAAGAAGAAGTAAAAGACTTTATTTAATGAAAGAGGAGGGTGAAAAAAAATATTTATCTTTATCTCATATTTTGGGTTATGCTGGAAAACTTAACCCAGAAGAATTAAAAGAATTGTATCCAAAAGGATATATACCGACAGACACAATAGGAAAAACAGGAATTGAGAAAACTTATGAGAAAGCTTTGCGAGGTAAGTATGGCTATCAAAAAATTGAGGTAAACGCTTTCGGTAGAAAACAAAATGTAGTCATTGAAAAAGCTCCTGTTCACGGAGATCATGTACAACTTAGTATAGACTTGGAAATTCAAAATAAATTGGAAGAAATAACTACTAAATATTTGGAAGATAGCGATAAAAAGAAGGCCGCCGTAATTGTAATGGATCCCAGAAATGGAGAAATTTTAGCTTTAGTAAGTTTACCCACTTTTAATAACAATGATTTTTCTGGAGGAATTGAGCTGCAAAAATATCAAGAATATTTGGAAAATGAAAACAACCCACTATTCAACAGAGTAATAAGTGGAACCTACCCATCTGGATCTACAATAAAAATGGCAGTAGCTCTTACAGCACTTCAAGAAGGATTAATTACAAATAGAACATCATTTTTAAGTACAGGAGGAATTAATGTTGGCTCGTGGGTTTTTAGAGATTGGAAATATGGTGGTCATGGAATTACAAATGTTCGCAAATCTTTGGCTTGGTCTGTAAACACTTTTTATTATTATATCGGTGGAGGATACAATGATTTTGAGGGTCTTGGCGCTACAAAAATTGTAGAATATCTAAAAAAATTTGGTTTCGCAGAAAGATTGAATATAGATATTCCAGGAGAAGCAAAAGGGTTCTTACCATCAAAAGAGTGGAAACAAGAGGTAAAAAATGAAAGGTGGTATGTTGGTGATACTTATAATTTATCAATTGGTCAGGGTGATGTTTCGGTGACACCACTTCAAATAGCAAGTATGACTTCTGTGGTTGCAAACGGTGGCACACTTTATCAACCTAGAATTGCTCAAAAAATAATAAACCCCGAGACAAAAGAAGAAGAAAAAATTGAGACAGTTATTTTGAATGAAAATTTTATAAATTCAAGTCATATTCAAACAGCAAAACTTGGAATGCGTGAGTGTGTTGTTTATGGTTCTTGCAGAAGACTTTCTGCACTTCCACTGCTTGTGGCAGGGAAAACAGGAACAGCGCAATGGAGTTCTACCAAAGACAATCATGCATGGTTTACATCTTTTGCACCATTCAATTATCCAGAAATTGTGGTCACAGTTTTAGTAGAAGAAGGAGAAGAGGGAAGTGGAATCTCCACAGAAATAGCCTATGATTTTTATAAGTGGTGGTATGAATATAGGTTTTAAGGATAGTTTTCGGACTTCAGACTTCAATTTTCCACCATTTAGAATAAACGAAGTAATAAAACATTTGGAACACTTCTTCTTTGACTTTTTATAAAAATAATACTATTATTTATCTGATTTTTATAATGTTTGGAAAATTAGGAAATCTTGATTAGAAACCCATAAAATATAGAGATTTAGTCTATTAAGGAGTAAATAATGGGATATCCAAATTGGACGCGTGAAGAATTTGAAAGACTTCTAGCTGCGTTGGGAGAAAATAATGCTAGGAATTTACTTGAAGGAAAATCTTTAGTAAGTTTTACGGAAAAAATAACTTATAAAATAAATATTATAGCACCCGTAGAAGAGAATAGACTTTCACCAAATGAAATTGGGAAATATCTATTCAAGAATGTACACAAGAAAAAAACCTCTTAGTATAAAGGGTGTGGCTCAATTGTCACACCCTCTTTTTTTATAAAAAATTTATTATTTTAATATTAAAGTTGACACTGTTTTACTATCTGATATAATAAATCTAGCCGCAAATTGCGGTTATATTTTATAATGCTGAAGATTATGTCCAACAAAGTACAATACCTGTTCCAAGATAAATACGATAAGCTAAAAGAAGAGCTTAAATTTTTAACAAAAACAAAAAAACTTGAAATAGCAAAAAGAATAGATGAAGCTCGTCAAATGGGAGATTTATCCGAAAATGCAGAATACCACGCAGCCAGAGAAGATATGGGCTGGACTATGGCAAGAGCGAGAGAAATTACTAGTATTTTGGACAATTCAGAAATAATTACGAAAGGTGGGTCTAGTTCTATTGGATTGGGTTCAACTATTACTGTGGAAGTGCGGGGTAAAGAAAAAGAATATACCATCACTGGTCCACAAGAAGCAGATCCGTTAAACGGTAAAATTTCCAATGAATCTCCACTTGGAAGTGCATTTTTGGGAAAGAAAAAAGGAGATGTTGTGGAAGTCCAAATACCATCAGGAACACAAGAGTATAAAATTTTGAATATTCAATAAAAATATGAATACAAACGAAGTAAATATAAATGACGAGCGTTCAGTTCGCCTTAAAAAATTACAAGATTTACAAGAATTAAACATAAATTCTTATCCAGCAAAAACAGACAGAACAAATACACTTTCAGAAGTATTATTAGGAAAAGAAGATGATAAATTTGTTTGTGTAGGTAGAATCATGATGAAAAGAGAAATCGGTAAATTGACTTTCATACAAATTGAAGACGAAAGTGCAAGAATGCAAATGGTTTTCAAGCAGGATAACTTGGGGAAAGAAAATTATAAACTTTTCGTAAAAAAAGTAGACATTGGAGATATTATTGAAGTTTCTGGTGATTTTTTTATTACAAAAACAGAAGAGAAATCACTTTTGGTTAGTAATTGGAAAATGCTTTCAAAATCACTCCTTCCTTTGCCAGACAAGTTTCATGGACTTCAAAATGAAGAAATAAAATTTAGAAAAAGATATTTAGACTTGATAATGAATAAAGAATCAAAAGAGCTTTTCAGAAGAAAAAGCACATTTTGGTCTGCAATTCGTGAATTTTTAGTAAACGAAGGATTTTTGGAGGTGGAGACACCAGTATTAGAAACCACAACTGGAGGAGCAGAGGCATCTCCATTTTCAACTCATCACAACGCACTAGATATAGATGTGTTCTTGCGTATTTCAATGGGGGAGTTGTGGCAAAAAAGACTTATGGTCGGTGGTTTTGAGAAGACCTTTGAGATAGGTCGCCAATTTAGAAATGAAGGAATAAGTAGGGAACACCTTCAAGATTATACCCAAATGGAATTTTATTGGGCGTATAAAAACTATGAAGATAACATGGAAATGACCGAAAGAATGATAAAGTTTGTTGCAAAAAAAACTTGGGGAACTTTAAAGTTTAATCTAAAAGAATTTGGTGAAATTGATCTTGGAGAGAAGTGGAAAAGACTTGATTATGTTTCTGCAATTAAAGAAAAATTAGATATAGATATTTTAACCTCTTCGGAAGATGATTTGAAAAAGAAATTAGATGAGCTTGGTGTAAAATATGAAAACACTGCTCAAAAAGGTAGGTTGATTGATTTGGTCTGGAAGCAAATTCGTAAGCAGTACAAAGGACCTTTATTTTTAGTAAACCATCCAGTTCAAGTCTCGGCTTTAGCAAAAAGAAAAGAAGATGACAGGGAGCTAACAGAAAGATTTCAAATTATTGTAGCAGGGAGTGAGCTTGGAAATGGATACTCGGAGTTAAACGATCCGATAGACCAAAAAGAAAGATTTAAGAAACAACTAGAAATGAGAGAAGGGGGAGATGATGAGGCTCATATGTACGACGCAGATTTTATAGAAGCTCTGGAACACGGAATGCCTCCAACAACAGGTTTTGGATTGTCAGAAAGGTTCTTTGCTTTTTTTGAAGATAAGCCAGTGAGAGATTGTGTACTGTTTCCACTTATGAAACCGGAGCAAGAATAATTATGAAAAAGGTAATGGTTTTTGGCACTTTTGATCTGATACATTTTGGACATTTGAAAATGCTTCAACAAGCAAAAAAACTAGGAAATTATTTAATTGTAGTTATAGCAAGAGACAAAAATGTAGAAAAAATAAAAAAATCTAGATGTTTCCATACAGAAAACGAAAGAAAAGAAATAATGGAAAATATAAAATTGGTTGATAAGGTTGTATTTGGAAGTAAAAAATATGTTTATAAAGTGATATTAGAACAAAAACCTAATATCATTGCACTAGGTTATGACCAAAAAATGTTTGTGAATAACTTAGAAGGTTATCTTGAAAAAGAAAGTATAAATAGTAAAATTGTTAGACTAAAATCTTTCAAAGAAAAGCGACTAAAAACACATCTTATAAAAAAATATGGTAACAAAACTTCTAATTGCAACAACAAATAAAAATAAAATTGAAGAAATTAAAAAAGAGTTTGAAAACTTCGAATATTTTGATTTTATTTTTCTCGATGATTTGAATTTTGAAATAGAAGACCCAGAAGAAACAGAAGAGACATTGGAAGGAAATTCATTACTTAAAGCAAAGTATTATGCAGAAAAAACAGGATTGAATACTTTGGCAGATGACAGTGGACTTTTTGTAAATGATTTGGATGGTTGGCCTGGAGTGCATAGTGCTAGAGTTGCTGATTCACACAAAGAAAAGTGTGATCTTGTTTTAGAAAAACTTAAAGGAATAGACTTAAGCAAAAGAAACGCTAGTTTTAGAACTGTGATTACTTTTTACGATCCAAACACAAAAACTAGTAAATCTGTATTGGGGAAAGTAAATGGTTTAATTTCTGAAGAATATCCTGCTATAATAAAGACTGGTTTTGGATACGATCCTATATTTTTTGTGCCAAAGCTAAACAAAATATACGATGATCTCAGTTTGGAGGAAAAAAATGAAATAAGTCACCGCGGGCAAGCAATAAGAAAAATGAAAGAATATTTACAAACACAAATATGTTAGATATAAACTTTATTCGTAAAAATATAGATTTGATAAAACAAAATGTGAAAGATCGTTTTGTGGACTTGGATATAGATAGATTGCTAGATGTAGATAAAAAAAGAAGGGGCATTATAGTAAAATTAGAAGATAAAAGAGCTTCTAGAAATAAAGGTTCGAAGAGTAAACCAACACCAGAGGAAATTGAAGAATTAAAGAGGGTTGGTTTGGAGATTAAAGGACTAGAAACAGAATTAGAACTTGTTGACGTGGATTATTTTGATTTGTACAAAAGAGTCCCAAACTTAATTCATCCAAAAACTCCCAGAGGAGGGGAGGAAGATTTTAAAGTTTTGGAGATAAAAGGTGAAAAACCAAATTTTAGTTTTGACGCAAAAAATCACGATGAGTTGATGGAAAATTTGAATATGATAGATTTTGAGCGTGGAGCAAAAATTGCTGGATCAAAATGGTATTTTCTTAAAAATGATGCAGTTTTATTAGAAAGAGCTTTAATTTCATATGGTTTGGAAATTCTGCAAGATTATAATTTCGATTTAATGATTACACCAGACTTGGCAAAGACTGAAATTTTGGAGGGTGCTGGTTTTAATCCTCGTGGAGAAGAAGATCAAATTTATAAAATAGAAAATGAAGAGTTGAATTTAATTGGAACAGCAGAAATTCCTTTAGCAGGATATCACGCAAATGAAACTATAGATTTATCAAATGGCCCTATAAAATATGCTGGACTTTCTCATTGTTTCCGTAAAGAAGCTGGGGCTTACGGCAGAACAAGTAAAGGAATCTACCGAGTTCATCAATTTACAAAACTAGAAATGTTTGTATTTTGCAAACCAGAGGAAAGTGAAAAAATACATCAAGAATTATTAGAGATGGAGCAGAAAATATGTGATGGTTTGGAAATTCCATACAGAGTAATAGACATCCCAACTGGAGACTTAGGAGCACCAGCATACAGAAAATACGATATAGAAGCTTATATGAATATGGTAGGTGAAAACGGTGGTTATGGTGAAATTACAAGCGCTAGCAATTGCACAGACTATCAGGCTCGCAGACTAAATATAAAATACAAAAAAGAAGACGGATCGACAGAATTTGTACATACGCTAAACGGAACTGCAATAGTAGCATCAAGGTTTCCAATTGCAATCTTAGAAAACTTACAACAAGAAGACGGTAGTATATTGATTCCGAAAGTACTGCAAAAATATATAGGGAAAGAAAAAATTGAAAGAAAATAATTTTTGCTTTGTTATACAAAATAGTTTTAAAATTATAAAAACTTCATATGCAAACAATAATAACTTTTTTATTATTTTTTAGTGCCTTATTGGAATATGCTGAGCACACCTCAATTCTTCAGTTTGCCGATTACAGACTGGATAGAACAAAAGATTATTTCTTCTCCAGAGGTGGTATAAAATCATTTTCAAAACTTCATTTTTTTTGGAAGATTACGGCTCTTTTTTTAATTTTTAATCCAAACTTTTCTGAAAACATATTGCAAATAATTGCAATAATGCTAATAGTAGATATAGTTTATAGACTTATCTCTTTCTTAAGAAAAAGTCTACCGACCTTCACATTTAGATCGTTTTTAACTCTTCTATTGCCAACAATTGTTGAAACTATTGTTTTTATTTTTCTTTTAGGAAGCCCTTTAGCTTTAGTTATTTTACTTTTTAGACCGTTTATTTTTATCTTGACTTCTATTATTTTATGGCCATTTTCTGTTTTGTTAAAAAATTATTACATTAAAAAAGCAACAGAAAAAATGCGTAACTATAAAAGATTAAAAGTGGTTGGAATTACAGGAAGCTATGGAAAAACTACTGTAAAAGTATTTTTGTCTCAAATTCTAGAAAAAAAATTCAATGTAATTCATACGCCAAAAAATATAAATACAGAAATGGGAATAGCAAAATTTATATTACAAACAGATTTTAGTAGTTATGATATTTTTGTGGTAGAAATGGGATCTTACGGAAAAGGTGAAATAAAGATAATGACAAAAATAACAAAGCCAACTGTAGGCATATTAACAACAATAATAGAGCAACATTTGGTACTTTTTAAAACAATAAAAAATATACAACATGCAAAATTTGAACTATTACATGCCATACCAAAAAAGGGGATTTCAATTGCAAACATAGACAACGAATATATAAAAGAACTTTTACCAAAAGTGCGATCAAAAGTACGGACTTTTGGTGCAAACTTAGAAAACAAACCAAATTGTTTAATAAAAAAAGTTATTGAAACAGAAAAGGGGATAGAGATAAATTTTAAAATAAATAAAGAAAATTGGAAAATAACATCTCCAATTTTAGGAAAACACCAAGCTTACAATTTAGGTGCGTCTATTTTGGCTGCGGTTTCATTTGGAGTTGATAAAAAAAATATTATTGAAGCTTGTAGTAAAATAACCGTACCGGATAGAACTATGAAGTTAATGAGGTATGGAAAATCTATAATCATAGACGATAGCTATAATTCAAACCCAGTAGGCTTTAAAACAGCACTAAAAACACTGGAAATTTTTAATAACTCTTATACCAAAATAGTTATTGCAAAAGGAATGTTTGAGCTTGGAAGAAAGACAAAAGAAAAACACAAAGAAGTTGGTGAATATATGACTAAATATGCAGATAAAATTATTCTCACAACAAAAAAACCGGCACATCTTTTTGAGGCTGGCATAAATGAAAAAGAGGTTAAAATGTATTATAAACTAGACAAGAAAAAACTTACAAGGTATATAAAAAAATTAAAACAAAATAAAAATGTTATTTTACTTGAACATAGATTACCAGAAGAAGTCTATAAAGAAATCTTAGCTGACAAAGATATAAAAAAATACACCTAACAACTTCTATTATTAAATTCAATAACTTCAGAATATGGTAGCTCAAAAAAAACGGAAGATCTATAAATTTAATAATAAAAAAAATAGTAGTTCTAATCCGTTTAAACAGAAAAAAAAAGAAAATTCTATTCCACAAAAAATAGGGTTCTTAATTATAGTACTCAGTATAGTTTTTACTTTTAAACTACTTTTTTTCCACTCTTTTTTTCAAGTAAGGTTTATCCATATTGTAGGACTGGAACGCATAGAAGAAAAAGAAATTCAAGAAACTGTGGATGCAATAATGAATTATGACAAATTTTTTGTAATTCCAGCAAAAAATTATTTTCTTATAAATGTACGCGAAATAAGAGATATTTTAACAAATAAATTTCCGATAAAATCTATTGTGGTTGAGAAAAATTTTCCAAATAAAATATTTATAAGAATAGAAGAAAAAATATCTACTATTATTTATGATAACGGTTTAAACTACTCATTTATAGGACTGGACGGTGTTGTAGTAGATAAGATAAGGCAGGTTGGGGAAGATGAGTGGTTAATAACCACAGAGACTACAAGCTCTACGAATGAGCTTGGAGAAGAGACTGTGGAAGAACTTGAGATAAATAGAGAGCATATTTTGAGTAAAAAAGAAATAATAGATGAAATGGGAGATTATCCAATAATATATGATAAGAGGGGAGTAGATTCAAATATAAATCAAAAAGTACTTAAAAAAGAAACGGTGCGCGGTGTTATAGCGTGGTATGATCTTTTATACGAATATTCTGGTATAACATTAGAATATGTTGAAATTGAAAATGAATTGGGAAATATTGTTATAAAAACAGGGGAAGGTTGGAGGCTGTATGCTTCTTTGGTGCGTGATATAAATACTCAATACAATCAACTAGTTGTACTATTAGACAAAGAAATAAAAAACCATACAGAAGGTTTGGAATATATAGACCTGAGGTATAAAGGAAGAGCATACTGGAAGTAAAAAAGAGAGGTATGTATAAAAAAATAAAACATACAAATCTTTCTTTCCCCCCAGAAGAAGACTTAAGAAGCTCAAAACAAAGAAAGATAGAGTGTCGCACAATGTATATTATACGACACTCTATAATACACCTCTTCAGAGTATGGGTGTAAATATTCATCTTTATTTAAAACTTTCTTTTCTAGAACAAGAATATAAAAGTCATTTAACAATATTGTAAATAAAAAAATATTTTTTTATTTACAATTAAGGCAGTTTTATATAGAAATAAGTTTATTATTTATATATTTTATATTTTTTACTAGTAAATAAACTAAAAAATACACCACCCAACTTCCCCCAACAGCTAAACTATTTTTTATTGTACGACGCTATACATTTTGTATACAAAAAAAACCCAGACTTTTACTTATCTGGGTTTTGCTTTTATACTTTAGTGTAAATAAAGATTTCTTTTCCAAAAAAGAAATCCCCTTCAAACCATAACCTCTCCCCCTTTTCTCTTACACTGCCTCCACATATTTTTATCAAAAAACATAATGGAGTTTTATTTAAAAGTTCTCCGCTTCTTATCACCCTACGCGTCATTAAGTTATTTTCTTTTATGTCTAAAACCTTAAAAGATCCAGCACCATACCTTTTTTCAGCCCATTCTTTGAAATTATCTGCCCAATCAATAGTATATCCAACTTTAACTTCTGATATAGTTAGAAGTTGTTTTTTATTTCGTTTAAATAATCTTTTTATAATAAAAAATTTATAACTAATAACAGTAAGTAAATTCAAAAAGAACTTTTTTATCATCTCCTCTTTCCTCCTTGTTTAGTGTGGCAAATAAGCCAACGGATTTACAGGAATACCATTTTTTCGCAATTCAAAGTGTAGGTGAGGTCCAGTTACAAAAGGTCCGGCACCATTTGTACCTGGTGTTCCTCCAGAATAGCCTATTATGTCCCCTTTTGCAACAAACTGATCTACATTTACTGATATACTACTAGGATGACCATACACAGTAGTAAAGCCTCCGGAGTGAATAATCATAATATAACTATAACAAGTAGATGCGTAACACCTTCTGGCTTTTGCTACATACCCAGCTGCAGCAGCCTTAAGTGGTGTACCTTGGCTTGCTCTAATATCTATAGCATTATGCTCAAAAACATGTCGGTATGGATAGTCTGGATCATGAAAATAAGAGGTGACATACCTACTGGGAACTGGCCATGACAACATAAAATTACCTCCTGTATTTATATTTTCCAGTTTATTTCCTCCTTCCAATTTTTTACGCATTTGCTCTTCAATTCCTTGTATCTCACCTTCTATTTGCTCGTATTGACTTCTTAGGTTGCCGACCAAGGTTTTAAATGTTCTTTCAGACGCTTTTGTTTGAACAAGTAATGTCTCTTTATTAAACACATTCTCTTCCAAATCTTTCTTTTTTTCTTGTAATTTATCGTTTAACTTTAAATAGCTATCTTTTTTGGTTTCTCTTTCGTCTTTTTTTTCATCTAATTGTACTTTTGCAACTTTTAATGAATAGACGCTTTGCCCCAAACCTTCTTCTACTGTTTCTAGATACTGCAAACCATTGTAAAACTCTGAAAAAGAATTGTAAGTAGCCAAAACTTCTATAAAATTTCTATCTTTATTTTGATGGAGGGTTCGTATAAGCTCTGCGATCATAATTTTTTGCCTATCCATTACCTCTTTATTTTCATAAATTGACAACTCTAACTGTTCTATTTCTAAATTTAAAACATCTAATTTTTCTTTTGTAAACTCTATGTCTAACTCTACTTGAGCCACCCTATTATCCAAAATAGACATCTGGTTTGAAAGTGAAATAGCTTCTAATCTTTTTGACTTTATTTTATTTTTATAATTTGCAATACTTTTTTCTATTTGTTTTATCTTATCTTGCTTTTCTTTTATTCGTTGGTTTAACATTTCAACTTCTGCTGAAACCACCTCTTCCTGCATATTCTCTGATTCTTCTTCTTGTGAAAATACAAAAATAGGCAAAGCTATCAAGCCAACCAAAAAAATAAATAAAAATATAAGTCCTTTTCTCATACGATAAATTATAACATATCCACAAGAGAAAATTCAAGTAATTTAAAGCTTCCACAATTTATGTTATAATGTAGTTAATATAAATTTTATGCATAAAAAGAAAAAAATTTTAATCACAGAAGACCACAAACCACTCGCAAAAGCATTGGCGTTAAAACTAAAAAAATCTGGATTTGAACCTGTAATAGCTTACGATGGCGCGGAAGCGTTGAAAGATCTAAAAAAAGGAAAGTATGACCTAATGATTTTAGATTTAATTTTACCCAAAATCGATGGTTTTACTGTTTTAGAAAAAATGAAAAAACGCCATGTACATGTTCCTGTTTTGGTATCCACAAACTTAAGCCAAACTGAAGACGAAAAAAAAGTAAAAGGATACAAAAGTGTAAAAGGGTATTTTATAAAAACAGATGTCTCACTACTAGACCTTGTAAAAGAAGTAAAAAAATACGTAAAATAATTAAATAAAACTTGTCTGTCTAAATTATGCCTTTTGATAATAAACAAATAGCTCAAATTTTACTTGCTGGAGATTATATTACAAAAAAAGAACTGTCCCAAGCAAGAAGAATTATTAAACATCAGCACGCAAAACTAGAAGATTATCTACTTTCTAGAAATTTATTGAGTAAAGATCTCCTAGGTCAAGCAATAGCAGAATTTTATAAAACCTCCTACATAAACTTAGGTGCCTCTGTTCCATCAAAAGAAATTGTTCTTAAACTTTCAGAAAAAATAGCTGTAAAATTTAATGCTATTTTATTTAAAAAAGAAAAAGGGCTAGTTGTGGTTACCACAGACAATCCCAAAAAACATGGGCTTAAGTCTGCCATAAAACGAGAATTCAAGGGTAAAAAAATAAAAATAGCCTTTTCATTACCAGAAGATATAGAGGGAATTTTACTATATTACAAAAAAAAATTAATCACCAGATTTAGTAAGATTATCAAAGAAGGTGTAACGGTGGCTCCAGATATATTAAATGAAATTTTTCACGATGCTGTACTTTTTGGAGCGTCCGATGTCCATTTTGAGCCAGAAGAAAAAGATGTGGTAGTGAGATTTCGTATAGATGGTGTACTTAAAGAGGCTGGTAACATACCAAAACAATTTTATAGTAATGTTTTAAACAGAATAAAAATTTTAGCAAGATTAAGGATAGACGAGCACCAAACAATCCAAGATGGTGGTATAAATGTAGAAACTGGTGGAGAAACTGTAAATATGCGTATTTCTATTATCCCAACAATAAGAGGAGAGAAAATTGCTGCTAGAATTTTATCTCACTATGTAAAAGGTTTTACTTTTGAAGATTTGGGAATATCACAAGAAAATCAAGAGATTATAGAAAAAAATGCTAAAAAACCTTTTGGTATGATTTTAGTAACAGGCCCAACAGGTTCAGGTAAAACAACTACTCTTTACTCCATTTTAAAATATATAAATACTCCAGAAATTAACATTACGACTATTGAAGATCCTGTTGAGTATAGAATTCCAGGAATTAATCAGATTCAGGTAAACGAAGGGAAGAAAATAACCTTCTCAAAAGGTTTGCGCTCTATTGTTCGTCAAGACCCAGATGTTGTTCTTGTTGGAGAAATCCGTGATAAAGAAACTGTTGACATAGCACTAAATGCTGCACTTACAGGACACCTTCTTTTATCTACTTTTCATGCAAACAATGCCGCCTCTTCCCTACCTCGTATGACTTTTATGGGTGCTGAGACTTTTCTTTTATCATCCACACTGGAACTTATAATTTCTCAAAGGCTTGTAAGGCGAATTTGTCAGCAGTGCAAGGTTAGTTTTACAGCTTCACACTCTTATATCAAAAAAGAACTTCCCCACTCTCACAAGATACATTTTCCAGAAAAAAGCGTTCGCCTGTACAAAGGAAAGGGTGAGGATAGATATGGAAAAACTTGTGCAACCTGTTCCGGTATTGGCTACAGTGGTCGTGTTGGTATTTATGAATTTTTAGAGATAGATAGAGAATTAAAAAGTTTAATCCTAGAAAAACCATCGGCACAGCACATATGGAGGATAGCGAGGGAGAAGGGTACTAAAAGCCTTATGGAAGATGGTATTATTAAAGTACGTCAAGGTGTGACAACACTAGAAGAAGTAATGCGGGTTGCTGGGGTAAATGAACAACTTACAAACAAAAAACATTATGAAAAAAAAAGTAAAAAGAAAAAGTAAAAAGAAATATAATAAAAAAAGTATAAAAAGAAAGTTATTTCTAACTAGAATTTTGATATCTAAAAAAGAAAAAAATATATTTATCGAGAACTTTTCTTTATTATATGGCTCTGGGATGGGTATTAGTAAAATATTATCTATTCTTAAAAAAGAAAGTAAAACTTGGGCAATGAAATTTGCCATTACCTACATTTCCAGAAATGTTGATGCAGGTGAATCGCTGTGGAAAACTTTTCAAAAAACAAACATACTTTCAGAATATTTTATATCTTTGGTAAAAATGGGAGAAGAGAGCGGGACAATGGCAGAAAACCTTAATTTAATTTTAGAACAACAAAGAAAAGAACAAGTCTATAATTCAAAAATTAGATCTGCAATGTTGTATCCAAGTTTTGTTATTTCACTTACACTAGTAATTGGTCTTGGAACAGCTTTTTTTGTACTTCCGAGGCTTACTGGTATTTTTACATCGTTGGGTGTAGAGCTACCTCTTGCTACTAGAATTCTTATTGGTTTTTCAAATTTTATAACAGAAAAAGGATCTATTTTTTTCCCAATATTAATAATTACTATTTTATTATTATTTTTCTTTTTGTTTATATATAAAAAAACGAACTTTGTTGGTTTTTGGATGTTGTTTAAAACACCTGGAATTTCCAAACTTATTCAATATGTAGAGTTAGCAAGAATGGGCTATTTTCTTGGAACACTATTAGAAGCTAGTGTTCCAATCTTAAAATCATTAGACTCACTATCAGAGGCTAGTAAATTTAACTTATATTCAAAATTTTATAAAAAACTTCATGACAATGTAAAAAATGGTCTGTCTATAGAAGAGAGTTTCAAAAAATACAAATATTCAAAAAAATTAATACCAGTATCAGTTCAAGCTCTTATTATAGCCGGAGAACAGTCTGGTAAACTAGGTTCCAGTCTTATTCAAATAGGTAAAAAATTTGACGCAAAAATAGAAACAACAACAAAAAATCTAAGTGTAATGCTCGAACCAATTTTGTTAGTTATAGTATGGATGGGTGTTCTTTTGGTAGCTTTGGCTGTAATACTACCAATCTACAATTTGGTTGCTGGAGTTGGGTCTCAAAATAAAAAACAAAATCAGCCAACTTCCCCACCACCAATAAGTACACAGACAGATATTATTGAAACAATGCCTACAGAAACATCGACAACGAGTGAGTCTACAACAAACATAAAACCTAAAAATCTTTTAGAGATTCTCCCTACGGGTACTGGGTTTTTAAATGTGCGTAGTACTCCATCTTTAAACGGTGGTTTGATCGAAAAAGTTGAGCCCACCGATACTTATATTTATTCTGAAACAGAAAATGGATGGTATAAAATAACATTAGATAGTGGTGAAACTGGATGGGTATTAGGTACTTATATAACCATTTTAGAGTAATCTTATGTATATTTCTATCTGTAAAACTAAAGGTTTTACTTTGTTGGAAATGGTTTTAGTAATATCGCTACTTGGAATTATAATAGCTGTGTCTGCACCAATATACTCTGTTTTTCAAACAAAAAATGATGTCGATTTAGCCTCTGAAATGCTTAAAACAAGTCTTTACAGGGCACAGATTTTATCTAGAAATATGATAGAAGACGATAATTGGAGTGTTCATATAGAGAATGAAGATATTACTGTATTTAAAGGTACAGACTACCCCACAAGAGACCTTTCTTTTGAAGAAATAACAAAGATGTCTGCGAGGGTTATAGTAAGTGGAACAACAGATATTATATTTAGTAAGTTCACAGGAGATCCACAAAATATAGCAAATATAGAGTTAACAATAGACAATGAAACAAAAACAATCACAATTAATGAAAAAGGTGTTCAAGGAAATTAAAGGATTTTCACTTGTTGAAATTATTCTTTCCGGAGCATTATTTATAATGCTTGTTACTACAATGGCCGGTTCCTTGATTTACACAAAAGATACAACTGTAAATAGTGGTGATAGAGGGCGTGCTACGCTTTTAGCAGAAGAAGCTGTTGAAGCATTGAGAAACATAAAAGATGATGATTTTACATTATTAACAGACGGAACACATGGATTAGGACTGGTATCAAACCAGTGGGATTTAACAGGAACACCGGATGTAACAGATAATTTTTTTACAAGAACTATAGATATTAGCAGTATAGATACAAATAGAAAATCTGCAACAACTACAATTACATGGAATCCGCGAGAAAATACAACATCTTCTTATCAGCTTGGAATACGTCTTACAAATTGGCGCCCACCCGGATCTGGAAGTACTGATACAGAATCCAGTTATTTAACTATAGACACTGCAAACACATACCTAACAAATGCAAACAAAAGAATATACGGCACAACCTTACAAAATACTTCTTCCACAGGACCTATAACTATCACTTCAATGGTCGTAAGCTGGACTGGTGGAGATCCTGCAGCACTTTTAGATCGAATAGACATAGCAGGAAATACTGTTTGGAGTCCAAATATTGTCTCTGGTGCTACTGCTGATATTACTGATACCGTTCTGACTAGTGGGGCAAATCCAGATGAACTTAGACTACGATTCACAAAAGATATGAGCGGGACTGTTGTAACTGTAGAATTTACAATGTTAGATGGATCTACAAAGACAATGGTCGTATCGTTTGTTTTGTCAGGAGATGAGGCTAGTTATTTATCTGTAAACACATCTACAACATATTTATCTAATGGGAATAAGCGTATATATGGAACAGAGCTAAGTAATACAGCTCCTTTTGGAGATATCACAGTAGCTTCAATGGTCGTAAGCTGGACCGGTGGTATAGGAGGTACACTTTTGGACAGAATTAAAATAGGTGGAAATACAGTTTGGAATCCAAATATTGTCTCTGGTGCTACTGCTGATATTACTGATACCGTTCTGACTAGTGGGGCAAATCCAGATGAACTTAGACTGCACTTCACAGAAGATATGAGCGGGACTGTTGTAACTGTAGAATTTACAATGTTAGATGGATCTACAAAGACAATGGTCGTATCGTTTGTTTTGTCAGAAAATGAAGCTTACTACTTAACAATGGATAGTAGTGGGGCGTACACTCACAAAGGTGACAAAAGAGTTTCTGGAAATTATTTATCAAGTTTGGCGCCTTTTGGTGATATTACAATAGTAGAAATGACTATCACATGGACAGGTGGAGATCCAGCAGCACTTTTAGATAAAATAAGAATTGGCGGAACAAATGTGTGGAATCCGAACGTGTCCTCTGGTACACAAGTTGACATTACGGATTATGCAATAGCCCCTACAGATAATAAACAATTAAGACTTTATTTCACAAAAAGTATGATTGGGACAGTAATTACAATAGATTTTTTGATGCTGGACGGTTCAATTTATACTCCTACCCCACTCTCTTTTTAGTCTATGAAAAAAATTATAAAAAATAAAAAAGGATTTTCACTTGTTGAATTAATATTATATATTTCTATATTGGTATTTTTTTTAGGAAGTATGTTTTTGTTTGTTACAATGGTAATGGAATCTAAAGCAAAAAATCAAACAATAAACGAAGTAGAAAGACAAGGAGAATTTATAGCAAGAACAATAATAAAATCTATAAGAAAAGCCAGCTCTATAAACTCCCCATCAGCTGGATCTAGTAGCAGTAACCTTTCTTTGGTTATGAGTAATGTCACAAAAAATCCAACGACCTTTACACTTACTAATACAGATTTATTCATTACAGAAGGTGTGCAAACACCAATTATACTAAATAATAATCTTATTGATATTACAAATATAGTATTTAGAAATGTTACAAGAGCTTCTACAACTGGTATTATTAGAGTTGAGATAACAATAGCACATAAAAATCCAGCAAATCAAAACGAATTTAAATATGAAAAAACATTTTATGGATCAGCAACTGTTAGACGATAAAGGATTTGTAGCACTTATAAGTGTTTTGACATTGGGGGCGGTCAGTCTATCTATAGTATTGACTATGTTATTTCTTGGAACAGATTATTTAAGGACAGATGCAGACACACTAAAATTTAGCCAGGCAAAATATGCTGCAGAAATATGCGCAGAAGAAGCACTCCAAAGAATAAATGAATCCGAGTTATATTCTGGAACAGATACAATATTTTTAGATGATGGACAGTGCACAATGGAAATAATTATTACAACATCTACAGCAACTACCCAGGGAGATTTTAATAATGTTGATATATCTGGACTTACTTATACAGGAGGTGGTGATGATATAGAAGGGATTACTTTGCAAAACACTTCAACAACAGCTGATATAACTATTACAGGAATGACCGTGAGTTGGACCGGAGGAGACCCTGGAAACAAAATAAAAAAAATTAGAATAGATGGCGATAAAATTTGGGACAAAAAGAAAACATCAGGTACTTTTTTAGATGTGACGGATTATATACTGCTATCTGGCGGATCGCAACTAGACTTAAAACTTGAATTTGATAAACAAATTCAAGGTGGAACCGTTACGGTTATATTTACAATGAGCGATGGATCTACCACAACATCAGAAGTTACAGGAGGTGGAACCATCTCAAACGACCAAAATAGAGAAATAAAAACAACAGGAACAGTTGGAAATTCCACAAGAAAGATAGAAATTATAATAGACCAAATAACGCCTAATATAAATCTAGTTTCTTGGGATGAAGTTGCAGATTTTTAAATTAAAATATTATGAAAAATCAAAAAGGATTCACAATGATAGAACTTTTACTTACAATATCAATTATTGCTATTTTGTATGCTATGGTTGTATTTATAATAGATCCTGAAACACGCTTTCAAGAAACAAGAAATGCAGAAAGGAGTGTAGAAATACACACAATTTTAAATGCAATTCATCAATATCGAGTAGATAACAATGGAAACCTACCAACCACAATTACACAAACTCAAACTGAAATTTGTAAGACAAATGCTTTAGATTGCACAGGATTAATTGATCTGTCTATTTTAACTACAAACGAAGAATATTTAGTAGACATACCGCTTGACCCAAGTGGTGTCTGCGACCCAAATGGAGTATGTTATGAAATTAAAAAATCAGGAAATTCTGGTAGAATAACTGTGATTGCTCCAGACGCAGAAGCTGGAGAGACTATATCGGTAAAAAGATAAATAAAAAATAGCCTCTATTATGAGGCTATTTTTTATTCATAGTAATACACCGAGGCTTGCCTCGGTGTGGAAACAATTAAAACAAAAAACCCCAGGGATGATTTATTTTATAACTTTTCCATTATCATCTAATATCTGAATACAGCCCATTGGGCAAGCTTCAGCAGCTAATTTATTTTTTTCTAATTCAAAATCTTCGACTTCTAAAATCTGATTACTATTTTTCCCCGTTGATCTTTTTAGAATTGCCTTACCATCCTCCCCTATTTTCCAATAATCTGGCGCATACTCAATACAAGAATTACAGCCAATACAATTTTCTTTATTTTGTATAATTTTGGACATATTTTCTATCTCTTATTACAAATAACTTATCATTTTTTCTTACTCTTTCTGAAACCTTGAAAGTAATTATATCACCTTTTTTAGATTTATTAAATTTTTCTCCTTCAACCCTCAGCCCCGCTACTTTTTCTTTAAGAATTCCCGTTGTTGGACCCGTAATACAGACCTCTTCACCTTCTAGTACATCTTTTGTCTCCAGTTTAATTTCTGCAATTCCAACTTTTGGATAATAGTGAACTACTCTTCCAACAAATAATCTTTCTTTTGTAGACTGTGAACCATATGAAGCGCTCCATTCTTCTTGTTTTTTTCCAAGATAATACCCACCATACCAAAAACCACGATTGAATACTTTTTTCAATTCATCTATCCATTTTATAATTTTTTCTTTTGTAAAGTCTCCTTCCAGATAACTATCTGATGCCTCTCTGTAAACTTTTGTAGTTGTGTAAACATAATCTGCAGACCTTCCTCTTCCCTCTATTTTTAGCACACAGACACCTGCCTCCAAAATCTTATCGATATACCCAACTGTACACAAATCTTTGGGCGACATCACAAATTTATTGTCTATTACCAATTCATTTCCAGTGTCTTCTTCTATTACTCTATAGGTTCTGCGACAATTTTGTAGACACGCACCCCTATTTGCAGAAGAATTGTGTGTTGCCAGACTCATATAGCATTTTCCTGAAATTGCAACACAAAGTGCTCCGTGTACAAAAATCTCAATTCTTAGTAATTCTCCACTTTTACCTAAAATATTTTCATTTTTTATAGTTTCGCAAATATCTTTAATTTGTCCAAAAGTCAATTCGCGTGCCAAAACAACAACATCTGAAAATTTTGAGTAAAACTTTACAGCTTCTATATTTGAAACATTTGCCTGTGTAGAAATGTGAACCTGCAAATCAATAGAATTTGCGTATTGAATAGCTGAGATATCTGCTGCGATTATTGCTGTAATTCCAGCTTTTTTTGCAGAATCACAAACCTTTTTCATTTGTTTTAAATCATGATTATACAAAACTATATTTACTGTTAAATAAGTTTTTACACTGTTTTCATTACAAATTTTTACTATTTTTTCTAAATCTTCTATTGTAAAATTTACCGCTGCGCGAGCACGCATATTTAGTTTGTCTATTCCAAAATAAACAGAATTTGCGCCTGCTTTTATTGCCGAATACAAACTCTCAAAAGAGCCCGCTGGTGACATTATTTCTATTTCTCTTTTTTTCATAAAAATATTTATTTCAAGTAATAATAACAAAAAAATATAAAAAAATCAAGTCTAAAATAAAAAACCTCTAATTAAAGAGGTTTATGGGTCTAATTTGGTTGCAGTCCTTTAAGATCTGCAAACAAGGGACATTTTTCACAATTATTTTCAGTATCTTCATCTTTTACAATAAAACCCCACGCAATAACTGCTGCTGCGTCTTCCAGCATTTGCATTTCAAAATCTGAACTTTCTGGTAGTTCAAGTGTTATCTTAGAATTAAAATAATTACGGAGTGCTTCACTAAATTGTTCTTTGTTTTTATATTTACAAGAAATAAATTCACAACAAAAATCAAAATCTTGTTTAGAAAATAAATAAAAAAAATAATACTTATTATCAAAACCTACAAAAACAACAAAACCATTACGCTGATCTTTTTCTTGCTCATACGAAAAAGGAAATTCTCTAATATTAATGTAGATGCTTTCTTCTTCGCTCATCTTTCCTCCTATTGAAAAGAACACCTGAAACAATCTTACCAAAAAATAAATTAAAAATCAAAAAAAAGCTCTAAATTGATTAGAGCTTTTAGTTTTAATTTAATACTGGCTTTTCTGTTTTATTAGGATAATCACCTGCTAATCTCCAAATTAATGTCATTGTCGTTTTTGCACTTGCACCACTTAAGATTCCCAGGATATTTATAGAATCACTATTTGGTAGTGAACACAACCTCTTCTTTAAAACTGTTTTGTCAAAGATAGAAAGTTCAGAATCACTAAAAGAATTTAAAACAGAATTTCCCTGTAAAGAAGAATAAATAAAAAATAATTTAATATCATTTTTATCTTCAAAATAAAGAACCAGACATAGAACTTTACTACTGCTATCAAAGCCTTCACATCTTAAAAATACACCAGATACATTGTACACTTCATACCTCCTTTTTGAAAAGACCATATAGAAAGATTAGCTTTAAAAAGTAAGATTGTCAAGTTAAAAATTATGTTATACTAAATATTTATAATAAAATTTAGTAAAAATATGAAATCCGATAAAAAAAGAATATTCGTAGATTTGGAATATGTCTATCCCGGAATGACTCGAGAAAGTGGAAGACCCACAGAAAAAGAACAAAGACAAGTAACACAAATAGCAGCTATTTTGGTAAATTCAAAAACAAACGAAGAGTTAGGTTTTTTTGATATATTAGTAAAACCTCCTTTTACAAAAATTCTACCAGAATTTTCAACAGAACTAACAGGAATAACACAAAAACAAATGGATAAAAAAGGGATAAATTTTAAAGAAGCTTTAGAAAAATTTTATAATTTTTGTGGAGATAATACTATTTGGACTTTCAATGCTGATTTTGGAGTATTTTTGCAAAATTGCAATTACCACAACATATCTTTTCTTTATAAAAATAGACCTTTTATAAAAGTAAAACAAAAACTCCCCTTTTGGGGAGTTGATCCAGATAAATATTCTAGCGGAACACTTTATAAAGCCGTAGGATTAAAAATGGACGGTCACACACACAATGCTTTACACGATGTGCGTAGTATGTCTGCGGCCGTCCATAAATTTGAACAAACTATCGGTTTTGCGCCATCAAAATAGGAGAAAAAATTGGATATCTCAAGTGTGAATTAAATATATGAGAGCAATCTCTAAATTGAACTCGTTCCATTTTATACCTCTCTACAAAAACCCGTTTAAATCTTCTTACCAAATTAGTAGTATCGTTATCTTTATCATGCCAAACAGAAAATTTTGGTGAAATTATATTATGATATATTCCAGGATAAAACCTTCCATTTATTATGGAATACCCCTCGACAAAAGTTATAAAACCGCTTTTTATTTTTTGATTTTCTAATTTTAAAATAGGTTTACTTTTTATTATTTTACTAAACCCAAATCTATCACCAAAAAATATTTTATTTTTAGCTTTATAGTCTGAAACATAAAGACTAATATCTTCACTTCTTAGTAATTGAGCTTCAAACGGTTTGCCGATAATTGATTTTAGTGTATCGATTGTTATAAAATGAATACTTATATAAAAATCTGTATCCACAATATCAAACTTTTGACTAAAAACAACAGCATCCATTTTTTTATATAATTCCTGAAATACACCCAATCTTCTTTTAAACTGATGTTTAGCTTTTTTGTAAAACAGAGCTGTTTTGTAAAATTTTCTATTTTTAATAATATCATTAAAATCTTTTACAATAACAATAACATCCAAATCTGAACTACTTGAATTTCCTACTGCAGACCGAACATTTAAAAATGGGCCATACCCCAAAGATCCTCCCAAAATTATTGCTTGCACATTTTGGTCACCAACAAAAATTCTACCAAACTCTTCCATTTTTTTGTATCTAAGTAGGGTTGCTCGAACACTTTCACTGAAACTTGGCTGTCTTTTTCCTATTAAAATCAAATTAGATTCTCTCAAAAAACCTGGTAAACTAACTTTCTCCAAAACATCTCCAACTTTCATATTAAATCCAGAAAAATTAAAACCCCTATCTGTGTGCTCCAAATAACATCTTTCCAAAAAATAAGCCAATCTCGCATGTACAAGCCTACTCGTAAAAGTTAATTCTGGTAATTCAGAAACTTCTTCGAGAAATCTCTTGAAATATACAGGCCAATAAGTAAAATGATTTTGTATATCCGAAAATACAAAATCAAAATCATTCTCAAATCTTTTACACCTAAGACACTCCGCAATGCAATTTTTCCTAGTTTCTTTATTTAATATTTTTTCAAGAACTTTTGAAGTTTCTTCTGTCGTAAATAACCCTCTATTTAAAAGGTCTAAAACAAAACAGAAAGCATGTTTATAGTCTGTTTCCATTTTTTTCTCCTATAAGTTGTAAGGTACTGTGATGAATTCTATATTTTAAAAAAACTTCTGTCAAATAAAAAAACCGACTTATTAAAAGTCGGTTTAAAATATAAAACTACCAATCTAAACCTGGATCCATAAAATCAATTTCCCTGCCTTGCAATTTGGGAATAATTTCCCAAACAGAAGACCGCAGTAAATCATGTTGTTCTTTTAAATATTTCTTTTTACACAAAGCAAACACATCATTATCTGTCATAAGAGCCAAAGCTATCGCGGGATCAACCGTACCTAAAAGAGGATTGCCAAGTAAAAAGTCATAAACTTTTGCTAAATTATCCCTTACACCTTTAAAATTAGATTTACCATATTTTTTTCATACATAGTTTTTTTATACGATTAAATTTAGCTCCAGCATCACTATCGATAAAGGAAATCGTATTTTTTTCTACGGATTCGTTGCACAAACCAATAATACAGGTTTTCATCCTTTCTCTTTGGTTATTTCCAAACCAATTCATAAGTATTTGCAATTCTGGAAAATCAGCAATATCCAAAAGTTTTAACCTAAAAAATATATCATTTATATCCGACCATGTGTAAGCTATTTTATCCCCCAACATCAACAAATTATCTTCTAATGATGCTTTTAAATCTGAAACAACATCTCCACCACCTCTAGAATGATTCTTCATCCCAGACAAAGTTTGGTGTGTGAGCCCTAAACCACTCCCAGTTCTTTCAATAAATTGGGCAATCACAACGCTAAAAATATTATGCCTAAATTTTTTACCTGTCACTTCTGCCAAAAAACTTTCTCCAGCATGACCAAATGGTGTATGCCCAATATCATGACCAATAGCAGAAGCAGAACATAATTCGTGGTTCAGCCCTAAAATTCTAGCAGGTTTAACCACAAAATACCTAACTTCTAAAGTGGGGTAAGCCGAGTCCGCACATGTGGATTCCCAGGAGCTGTCACAACTTGAGTTTTCAATCCTAATCTACGAATCCCTTTACTCTCGCTAAGTTCTACTTCATCTATTTCAAAAGGTCCCACATGTTCATCCCAAAAATAATCATCATATTTTCTTTTTGGCACTCTTCTTCTTGCGTCCTCATTGCGCACAGCTCTGTCTCCAAAAAAACCAACTGCTTTTGGATTCAATTCTAAACGAACAGCCATTTTACCCTCCTTTTGAGTGAGTAATTATATTAGCACAACACTAACACCAAACAAAATAAAAATACAAAATTATAAAAATATGTTATAATATTTCTATAATTTTTTAGACTAAACTATGAAAGACATACGCGAAATCTTTGAACGAATAAAAGAAACACAGAGAAAACAAAAAGACATAAAATCTGCATATAGAGATGCCTTGGAAGCCTCTTCACAATACAAAGAAATTGCAGATAAACTAAGTGTTTTGAAAGAAAAAAAGAAAAGCATAGAAAATCAAATAAAAGCCGACTTCAGTTCAGAATTCGGTCAGTTAGACAATCTAAAAGAAGACTTAATGAATGATAAGCAAATGTTAAGCGATATTGCACTTACAACTCTGATGAAAGGAAAACCAATAGAACTAAAAGATGAATATGGCAACGACTACGAACCAATATTCAGTGTAAAATTCCAAAAAATATAACAATTATAAAAACTCCTATTAAACTTTAGGAGTTTTTTGATATAAAAAATATGTCTTTTTGATATTCTTTGATACAATAAATTCTATGAATAAAAAAGAAATACAAAAATCACTGAAACACAATTTTGGATTTAGCAAATTTCGCTCTACTCAAAAAGAAATTATAGATACAGTTCTCGCAAAACAAGATTGTCTAGTTCTAATGCCTACTGGTGGTGGAAAATCTTTGTGCTACCAACTTCCTGCTACTATTTTGCCCGGAATCACTATCGTGGTTTCCCCTCTTATTGCACTTATGAAAGATCAAGTTGAGAGTTTGGTTGGTAGTGGAATTCGTGCAAATTTTTTGAATAGTTCGCTAGAAAATGAAGAAGCTTTAGATGTGGAAAAGGCTGTGAGAAACGGCGAAATTAAACTTTTGTATGTTTCTCCAGAAAAACTAGTATCACCTTATTTTCAAAATTTTCTACAAGAAATAAATGTTAGTTTATTTGCAATAGACGAGGCTCACTGTATTTCTTCTTGGGGTCATGATTTCCGCAAAGAATATACAAAACTTTCATATTTAAAATCTCATTTTCCAAATATTCCTATTATTGCTCTTACAGCTACTGCAGACAAACTTACTCGCAAAGATATTTTGACTCAACTATCCCTAAATAAACCAAAAGTTTTTATCTCTTCTTTCGATAGACCAAATCTTCATCTTTCTGTATTGCCAGCCAGAAAAAGAATGCAAAAAATATTAGAGTTTGTAAAAGCGCGAAAAGACGAATGTGGAATTATATATTGTTTAAGTAGAAAACAAACTGAAAAAACTGCAATAGAATTGCAAAAATATGGAATAAATGCGGAGTATTACCATGCTGGTGTAAACTCTTATGATCGCTCGAAAAAACAAGAAGATTTTATTTATGGACGCACAGACATAATAGTTGCAACCATTGCTTTTGGAATGGGGATAGATAAGTCAAATGTACGGTTTGTAATTCATTACAACTTACCCAAAAATATAGAAGGATACTATCAAGAAATTGGACGAGCTGGAAGAGATGGAATGCCGAGTGAAGTAGTTTTATTTTACACTTTTGCAGATGTTGTCCTACTTAAAAGATTTGCTACAGAAAGTGGTCAACCTCAGCTTCAACTTGCAAAATTAAATAGAATGCAACAGTTTGCAGACTCACTAATTTGTCGTCGTAGAACATTACTTGCCTATTTCAATGAACATTTGGATAAAAATTGTGATAATTGTGATGTTTGCGACAATCCACCAGAAATTTTTGATGGCACAGAGATTTCTCGCAAAGCACTTTCTGCAATTTATAGATTGAAATCCAATGTTGGAATACAGATGCTGATAGACGTTTTGCGGGGTTCTAGAAGATTTGACTTGGTTGCACAAGGTTTGGATAAAATAAAGACGTACGGCGCAGGCAAAGACATCTCACAAGAAAACTGGCACCACTATCTACTCCAAATGCTCAACTTAGGTTTGATAGATGTGGCATACGACAATAATAATAAACTAAGTATCTCAGAAGTTGGAAAAGAAGTTTTGCTTGGCAAAAAACAAGTTAAATTCGTTACACTAGAATCTATACAGCAGCGTGCCAAAAAACAAACCAAAGAAAAAGTGCAAACAAAAAGAGAAACTGCCGAAGAAAAACTTTTTCATCTCCTTCGCGAACTTCGTAGAGGTATTTCTAAACAAAAAGATATCCCGCCATATATAGTTTTCAATGATAAAACTTTGGACGAAATGACACAAAATATGCCAATCACAGAAAAAGAAATGAAAAAAATTACAGGAGTTGGTGATAAAAAATTTGTATCTTACGGACAACAATTTATAGATGAAATTACAAAATTTATAAAATCCTGCGACACAAAAGAAACTAAATTTAAAGGCAGTACACAACAAGTAACCTTCTCCCATTATCGCCAAGGTGCTCCAGTTGCTCAAATTGCAAGAGAAAGAAAACTAAAAACTCAAACTATTTATAACCACATAATACAACTATATGAAGAAGGCTACGATATAAAAATATTTGATTTTATGACCAAATACGATTTAAAAGAAATTTTAGAAATGATAGATAAAAAAGGTGTACCCGTGATAATGAAACCTTTCCACAATAAATTCAAGGGGAAATTTACTTATGAACAGCTCAAATTTGGAATTGCTCACCACAAAAAAATAAATACTCAAAAAGGTGTTATACAGATTTAAAATAACAAACTCCTAGATTTTCTAGGAGTTTTTTATTTTAAAAAATTTACTACTCTACAACCTCTTCATTTACCTGTACATCTTCTTTATCCAAAACCATTTTCAATTCAAATTCTATTGTATCGTCTATTAGCTTATCCCCCAAATCATCAAAAAATTTATTTGAACCATAGCGAATTCCCCAAAGTGTTCTGTCAATTGCGAAATCAGATTTTATAATATACCTATCACCTTCTTTTACAATATGAGTAAACAAACCAATTTCACGCTCTACACCTTTTATTGTAAATTTTCCAATTGTACTATACATATTAACACCTTTTTCTTTTAAAACCTGATCTATTGTAAATGTTGCTTCTGGAAATTCAGCTGTATTAAAAAATTCTTCGTTTTTCAAATGGTCTACCAAACTTTTGTTTGATTCCTCATCTTCTATGTCATCTACTAAAATACTATTCATACCTATCTTAAACCAACCTCCTGCAAAAATACCATCTTTTTCTAAGATTATTCCTTCTTTTATTCCAACAGTTCCAGTGTGAGAACCTGCTAGCTTATATCCAGTCCAACGCAACTCTGAATTTTCAATATTTATAGAATATTCTTCATCCCACCAAATATCATCACTTTCATCTATAATGCTCACTCCAGAAATATCTGGACCAGCTGTCTCTTGAGTTAGCTCTGGCTCTGGTTTTTCATAATTTACAACCCAAAAACCAAGAGCTACCACAGCAATAGCAAAAACTCCTACCAATATAAACTTTGTTAAACTTTTTTCTTCCATATTCTTAAATTAAATATTTATTTTTGTAAACAAACTTTTTGTATTTTTTAAAACTTGTTTTTTCAATTCCCCTTCATCCAAACCCCTAAACTCTGCGATAAATTTTACAACTTCCTCTACCATCCATGGCTCACACCTTTTCCCTCTATATTTTTGTGGGGCTAAAAACGGTGCATCTGTTTCCACCAACATTCTATCAAGTGGACAATTTTCTACAACCTCTAGCAAATCTAGTTGTGTTTGCGGGTCTGTTTTCTTTGGTGAAAATGTCACAATACCAGTAAACCCCAAATGTAATCCCAAGTCAAGATATTTTTGTGCATCTTCCCAATTGGAAGTAAAACAATGAACTACTCCACGAATTGGTTTTGGTAATTCACTCAAAACTTTCAGCAATTCCTCGTGAGCATCGCGAACATGTATTACAAGTGGTAAATCTAACTCCTGCGCCAATTTATAATGACTTAGAAAAATTTCTTTTTGTTTCGCAAAAACTTCTTTTTTGTCTAAATTTTTTGGAATATGAAAACCATCCATTCCAGTTTCACCAATTCCAATTACCTTTGGTGACTTTGCTAAATCTTTATAAAATTCATAATCAAAATCTTCTGCGCGAGATTTGAAAGCACTTCCCTCCTCTTCTACATCTGTACTAAAAACATGGGTTGGGTGAACTCCAATCGTCGCAAAAACTCCATCGTATTTTTCTGCGATTTCTACTGCTTTTTTACTTGTATTGCTTTGCGTACCAACCGTATTTATAAAAACACCTTTTTCCAAAGTTCTTTTTATAACATTTTCTACATCACCCACAAAAGTTTTAAATTGTATATGTGAATGTGAATCTATAATCATACATCTTATATTAACGCTTTTTCCCAGCTATTTGCAAGGTTTTGTAATAATTTTAAAGTTCTTTCTTCTATTTTTCTTGTAGTTTCTAAATCTAGTTTTATTTCTTCTAATTTTTCGTTTATCATTCTAAAATTTCCTGCACTGCAATCTACCAAAAATTTCTTTTCACCTTCATTTATTGCAAGTGAGTAATGATTTTTATTTTTTATTCTTTCCAGAACTTCCAATAATTTCTCTTGCAAATCATCTATATTCCTTACAAATTTTATTAATGGCAAATTATATTCTTTACTCAAAAAAGCTAATTTATCCGAACCATCCATATCTATCGGCTCTCCATCTTCAAAAGTATTTACCCAAAATCCAACAGTCTCTATCTCTCCACTTTCTGTTTTTCCTGTCAAAACCACTTCATTATATGAACTATTTTTACAACTTTGATTTATCAAATTTTCTATTGGTAAAACTATTTTCTTGGAATTTTTCAAAACACATTCTGGGTTTGTAAAATCTGTGCCACTGTCCGAAATACAAGTGTGCAGAATATTTTCAAACGGAAATTTTAAAATTAAACCAAGTTCGCCATAAGTTTTTATGTGAGAATTATTTACAACCGACGCAGAAATTAATTTCTTTTTATTTATCTCAAACGGATTTTTCAATAAATCAAAATAATGAGTATCATTCCAGACATCTTTTTCGTAAATAAACAAAAACTGCTTTATTCGTGAAATACTATTTTGCAAGCCGTGAACCAAATAGCAAAACTCTTTTTCATTGTGATTTTTTGGATCAGTCAAAAAATTCCAACTTTTATGTAAATCTTCTGCTGAATAAATTTGATTATCTTTTATTAAATCCAAAGGAATATTTTCCAAACCACAAACAACATCTAACAATGCTAATGTTTCTCTAATTAATAACTTTTTTGTTTTGTCTAAATACATATTCGAATATTATGCATTATTAATTATAACATTACAAGCTTTTTTATTGACTTTTTTACTATTTTATGCTAAATTTATTACAGTTCATTTTATAAAACCAGAATATAAAGGGGGTTTATCGTGTTTAAATTGAGTGAAACTGCAAAAAAAATTAAAAATGATTTGGTTAATGCTCTTGGAAAAATTTCTGATGCAATTGATAAATTAGACAAGCCTAAAGAAAATTATACTTTAATAATAAAACAAATTAAAGATGCATTAAATTATGATGGTGTTTGTCAAATTAGATTTATTGCAAAAAAACAGATTTTTGAAACTCTAGATAAAAATCTCTCTAAATTTTTTACTATTACAATTTCACCTATAAATAAAGTTGAGGTTGATATATCAGAAAATTCAGTTTTATTTTTATATACACCCCAACCAAATAAAAATGAAAAAGTGCACGAGACACTATCTTTTAATTTCTGCGATATTCATACAATTACAGTAAAATATTTTGAGTTCTAGAGGTTAAAAACTCGCTAAATTTAGCGAGTTTTTTAATTGAAGTTTATTTTAGGAAGATATTTGCAACATAATCTACTGTAGACTGAAGTATTTTCAGAGCGTCTGGCAAAAGTGGTAAAAATACATAGGCTGTTTTAGAGGCGTATGGAGCAACAACAGATTCTGCTAAGTTTTCCATAAGTTTGTCTGCCAATGGAAAACGCTCTATAAAATAAATTACCAACCCAATACTAAGTAATCCTTCCAAAAGTCCAAACAATAATCCAAGGAATTTATTGAACGAACGAACAAAAGGCATTTTTGTAATTACACCTAAAAATTTATCTAAAATAGAAAATACCAAACCAAAAAGTCTGTTTAATGTAAAAAATAGAATTATAAATGCCAGAACTCTAGTTGCATTCTCATCCCACCCCATTATACTCATTAGCCAACCTGCAAAACCTTCGTAATATCTACTCGCCACAAAAGCACCAAAAATAGTTCCAAGAAGTGAACCTAAAGTATGAACAAAACCAAACCAAAACCCAAAAAACGCAAATCCAGAAATTATGACTATAAAAACTACGTCAATTAAATGGAATTCCATATGGAAGAATTTTATATTAATAAGAATGATGAATCGCTAGGCTCTTTGTTTGCTTGGTGAATCACTCACTTTGTTCGTTTGGGTTAGGAAAGTATAAAACTGGACTAATGTTTTATTTTGATTATTTATATTTTGTGATATTGCATGGGGATATTTCGACTCCGTTTCACTTCGCTCAATATGACATAAAAAAAGACGTCATCCTGAGCGAAGTCGAAGGATCCCCCAATTTATATCATTAAACATAAACTTTTTAACTCCTCTTCCTTCTTAGTCTGCTAACCTCTCTAATCTTGGAAAAAGAATTTTACCTTTTTTAATTTCGCTTTGAGGTTTTAGAAGTCCCCACGCAGTTTCTTGTTCAAAATTTAAATCTTCCTTTTCTATGTCTAATTGTACCAAAATTTGCTTTGCTGTACTAGGAATTATTGGTAAAAGTGCCACAGCCAAATGACGCAACACTTCCAAAAGTTGATAAACAGTCCCAGAAACATCCTCGCCTGCTTTTGCCTTTTCCCAAGGTTTTTGCTCGGAAATATAACCATCTACTTTTGCAGTTAAACTATTTATTTGTTTTACAGCTCTTTGAAAATCAAAATTTTCTATAGCTTTTTTGTAATCTACCCAAAAGTTTTCTGTATCAAAAACATCGTATTTTACTGCTGGCACTAAATTTTTGGTGTATTTTTCTGCCATTGTCAAAACACGAGAGGTTAAATTTCCAATTCCATTTACCAAATGCGCTGTGTAATACTCATCGCATTTATCAAAAGAAAAGTCTCCATCTTGAAAACTAGAAACAGCACCTAAAAGATAAAAACGAGTTGCGTCCGCTCCATACCTCTCCACCAATTCTTTTGGTGCAATTACATTCCCAAGTGATTTACTTATTTTTTCACCGTTTATAGTGATATATCCGTGTATAAATTCTTGTGTAGGAAGTGGAATTTTTGCAGAAAGCAGTAAACCAATCCAGTACAAAACATGAAATCTAGAAATTCCTTTTCCTAAAGTATGCAGCACTTCCCTATCCTGACCTTCTTGAATCCAAAAATCTTTGTATTTTTGTGAATCTTCTGCAAAACCAAGTGCGTTTATATAATTTGAAAGCGCATCTACCCAAACATACATTATCTGACTTTTGTCATTTGGAACTGGCACTCCCCAACCGTGTGCACGCTCGATTGATCTAGAAATACTAAAATCTTCTAACCCTTTTTCTATGAAAGACAGTGCTTCATTTTTTCTATTTTCTGGAATAATTTGCAGTTCTTTTGAATTCAAAAGTTCTTTTATTTTATCTGCATATTTTGAAAGTTTAAAAAAATAATTCTCCTCTTCAATAACTTCTGGTTCTTTTTTGTGTTCTGGACATTTTCCATCTTCCAATTCATCTTCATTATAAAAAGCTTCACAACCAACACAATAAAGTCCTTTATATTTCTTTTTATAAATATCATCCTTATTTAATGTTTCCCAAAGTTTTTGTGCACCTTTGAAATGCCTATCTTCTGTGGTACGAATAAAATCATCCACTGAAATATCCAAATCTTTTACCAAATCTTGGAATTTCTGTGAATACTCATCTACAAAATCTTTTACATCTTTTCCATCTTTATTTGCTGATTGCACATTTTTCAGTGAATTTTCATCTGTTCCAGAAACAAAAAATACATCTTTTCCCAAAAGACGATTGTAACGCGCCACCACATCTGCCTGAATAAATTCCAAAGAATGGCCAATGTGTGGTTCACCATTTACATAGGGAATAGATGTACTAATGTAAAAATTTTTCATATTTTCTATTTTCTAACAACTACAACAAATTCCCCTCTTGCAGGAATATCTTGTGCAATAATTTCTTCTATTGTACCACGATATATAGTTTCAAACTTTTTTGTAAGTTCACGACAAATACAAATTTGCCTATCTTCGCCTAAAACTTCCTTTAAATTTTTTAGTGCTTTGTGAATTCTATAAGGAGATTCATAAAAAACTGTTGTATATTTGTTTTCCGCAACTTCTGTAAAAAACTTTTTACGCTTAGATTTGTGTGGTGGAAAACCTAAAAATAAAAATTTTTCTGCTGGAAATCCACAAGCACTTAGTGCTGTAACCACCGCACTAGCTCCTGGAATTGGTATCATTTCTATATTTTCATAAGACAAAAATTCAACCAATTTACCTCCAGGATCACTAATCCCCGGAGTTCCAGCGTCTGTCACCAATGCCAAATCTTTTCCGTAATTTAGCTGATCCAAAATCTCATGTGCTTTTTTATCTTCGCTATGTTGATGATAAGATTGCAGTGTTTTTTGTATATTAAAATAACTCAAGAGTTTACTAGTCACTCTCGTATCTTCACAATAAATTGCATCCACTTCATGCAATATATCTAATGCTCTTTGGCTTATATCCCCCAAATTTCCAATTGGAGTAGCCACAATGTATAATTTTCCTTTGTTCATAGTCTTTATTTATATATACAGATTATACCAATTTTAACTAAAAATCAAGATAAAAAGAAAAAGAAGGTTTTAAATAACCTTCTTTTGTTTAAAATTTAGAATAAGCGAGCTTTTCTCGCATTTCTCTCTTTAACATATTTACTGTTAATTTTTACATGAGAATAATGTGCTTTTGCAATAAAAGCAAATACAGCTAAAGAAAGGACAAATAAAACAAACTCCAAAAAGAACTCAAAAAACTTATTCACAGATCCTCCTGTGTAAATGCGTACAGAGAAACTTATCATAAAATAAGTATTTTGTCAATGAAAATTGACAAAAATAAAAATAAAATGGATACTATATACATACCAAAGGAGGTAGAAATGGGATATAAATATGAAAGATCTCGTGGAAATTTTTTTTCTGCTTGCAAAAAATGTAGGAAAAATCCGTCTAAACTTGTTCTTATAATGAGAAATGCTGGTGTCTATACTAGTGGCACGTATTATTGTTTAAACTGCAATCAGTGGCTTTGGAAAGTTGAAATAGAATTAGCAGTCGGCGTAGAGCAATCTTTTTTAAGTGAAATTTCAGACTTAATTCCTTTTTTAAAAAATAGTTTAGGTATAAAAGCAGAAACTGCTGAATTAAGTTTTTGCACACAAGGTTATACTGAAGATTTAGAAGAAAGTTTTGCAACTTTAAAAGGAAATTTTACCTTCAAAGGAAATCCAGACGAGATATATAAACTTCTTGTTGATAATTCCATAGTTCTCTCTGTTCAAAATCCAACGCCAGTGGAAAAATATAAAAAAGTAAAATCTCAAAAAAAACCAACAAATGGAAATGGAAAAGGTTGGTAAAAAAATAAGGTCGCAAATTTGCGACCTTTTCTTATTGTTCTATTTTTGAAATGAATTCATCTAAATATAAATACCCTTTCAGACCACTCGGACAAAAATTATTTGAGGGATACCTTAAATCATTCAAAATATAAATAAATGTAATAGTTGTGTTTTCGTCTTCATCCTTATTTAAATCTAAAACTTTGAAATATCCACCTTTTTTTAATTTACACCAACGCCCTAAAATTAATGAGTATCTTTTATTTAAATTTCTATGTTCTTGCTTTGTTCCTTTTAAAAATATAGGGTTTTCGGGAAGTGAAAGCGATGCACTAGCTCTTACAAAAAAAATATCTCCTACTTCTATCATATTTTCATATTCTATAGATATTTTTGTGTCTCTAAAATCATCACAACCGACATTTAAATAAATTGTTGCAATTATTATAGTGATTGCAACAAAAATAAAAACAGATAATTTATACAGCTTTTGAAATTCCACATTATCCTCCTTTAAAATATTTAAAGAGCCTTTATATAAACATTAGCATAAATTTCAAGTATGATATACTTTTTATAAAATTAAATAATCATATTAAATGAAAATTGCATTAATTGGAACACACTCAACTGGAAAAACTACTCTTGGCAGAATTCTAGCGGAAAAATTGAATGAACTTGGTAATAATGTAAATTATCTAAATGAACTTGCGCGCGAGTGTCCCTTTCCAATAAACGAAGCTTCCAATTTTAAAGCACAAAAATGGATTTTAGATAATCAGTTTAGGCTTGAAAATGAATTATACCTGCCAAATGGTTTTTTGATTTGTGACCGTGCGACTTTAGATAATTTTGCTTATATGCAAAGAGCTTCAAAAGATTTGGATTTATATGAATATGAAAAAAAAGCTGTAGAACATATGCCAAGTTATGATTTTGTATTTAAAACAAAAAAACTTGGCCTAGAAGCAACTAACGATGGTGTACGCTCAGTAGATTCTGATTTTAGAAATGAAATAGATGATTTAATTTCTTTATTATTAAAAAAACATAAAATAAATTATCACGAACTTTTACCAACCATTGATTACAATATTCACTTACAATTTATTTTGAATAAAATAAAAGAGCGTTGAAACAACGCTCTTATTTTTATTATTTATTACTCAACATATCTTTTTCTAAGCACTCGTCACATGCACAAGATACTGTATGTGTAAATTCAAAACTAGAATCAAAATCTTCCACATCTCTTTTTTTTTTGGTTTTTGTTTTGAGACTTTTTTATTAACTCTGGGAAGTATTTTTCCAGTAATCGCAATCTTTTCTTTTTCTTTCAAAAAAACAAATATAGACTTTTTAGTATTCAAACAAGGACTTTTACGATTTTTATATCCATACAATGCATGGACTGCGTAAACAGCATTTCTAGTTGCATCTTCCACATGTTGTTTACTATCGTCAATAAACAAATCTACACTAAGTGCTTCTAGTAATTTTCCTTTTGGTTCACCACAAGATCCGAAAACCATATCAGGAGCAAAATTAAACTGCTCATAAGTAAGCTTAGCCCTACAAAACCTAGTAGAACCGCGAACTGTCGCCAAAACAATTTGAAATGGAGACATGCTGTAATCATCTGGAAAAACAGAACGAAGAACAGCACATCTTATAGAAAAATCAACGAACGGTCCCCACAAAAGTGGCTTACCCTCATTTTCTGTTTCATACTCATTGAATCTGACCAATCCATATTTTTCATATTCTCTATCCGCACTATCATCAGCCAAAACACCATCAAAATCGATAGCCAAAACAAATGGAACTTCTGATTTTACTTCTTGGTGGCGTTTTGGAATAGTTTTAACAGAGAGAAAACCCTCATTCATAACATGTCTAACCAATTCCTCGTCTGCAGACAAAAATAAATCTGCATTTAAAACATCTACAAGATAAACAAGTGTATTTTTTGTATTTTTGTTATTTCCAATGAAAATAACTTCAAAAAGTGACTGATCAAAAAATTCTTCAAAATCTGCTTTTTTTAAAGCTTCAAAAAAATCACCTATTTTACTAGGATTTTTCAGTGCAACAATACTCACTTTTACAAGCAATCTTTTTGTATCTGCAAATCCAAAGTCATCTTTTGGTCCAAATTTATGAAGATTCAAAAACTTTTTCAAAAAAGTAATTCCTGAAAGTTTCATACCATCTTCATCAAAAAGTACATCTGGTGTAATAACAAAATGCAATAATGGAAATCTAGAATTCTCTGGAAGTTTACCTAAATCTGCTTTCTCAAATTTTCTCATTTTCTCCTCTCCTGTTGTTAAAGGACATAAAATTAAACTATCATATTTTTAATAAAAAATCAAGTAATTAACCCCCCTCTTGTTTGTTAATTTTACTACTGATATAATAGATACTTAATAACAAACTTTTATGAAATCAACAAAAATTATATTCTTTTTGGCAATTTTAGGCTTACTCATCCCAAGCACTTTTGTACTTGCTGTAGAAGATTTCAATCCAAACTTTATAATTAGTGACTCCGAACTACAAAATTATTCCAGTATGAACCGCGCCGATATTCAAGCTTTTTTGTTGGCAAATGGAAAATTTTTATCCACTTACAAAAGCCCAGACAAAAATGGTGTGAACAGAACTGCGTCAGATATTATTTATCGCTCTGCACAAGATAACAAGATAAATCCAAAATACCTACTTGTAAAATTACAAAAAGAACAAAGTTTAATTTCAACTACAAACCCAACACAAAAACAACTAAATTGGGCAACTGGCTATGGAATTTGTGATAATTGTAGTATGAGCGACCCTACACTTCAAAAACATATTGGTTTTGGAACTCAAGTGGACAGTGCGGCTGGAATTATGCGTTGGTATTACGACAACCAATATAGCGAATCGTGGATTAAAAAAGCTTCAGTTGCATATAATATAGATGGGCAAACTATAGTTCCAGCTAGTTCTGCAACTGCTTTTTTATATACTTATACTCCTCACATTTTGGGAAACAAAAACTTTTGGAAACTTTGGAATACTTGGTTTGAACAGCGCTATCCAGACGGAACACTTCTTCAAGACGCTGAAACTAAGTTAATATACTTACTCCAAGATGGCGAAAAAAGATTGATTTCCAGTATGTCTGTTCTTATTTCCAGATTTGATCCAAAATTTATTATTACAGCTCCTGCATCCGAGCTTTCACGATATGAAGATGGCAAACCATTAAACCTTCCGAACTTTAGTGTTGTGAAAAATGGAGTAAAATATTATCTACTTGATTATGACCATAAGCGTCCATTTGCAAACTACGAAACAGTAAAACAACTTGGATATCATCCAGATGAAATTGTGAATGTCACAACTGCAGATTTGGATGCTTACTCAATAGGTGAAACTATCACAGCCAACCAAGAAAATCCGCTTGGTAGATTATTAAAGATAGAAGAACTTGGTAAATATTACTTCTTTAAAAGTGGTGTTTACATGCCAGTGACAGATCCGCAGATAGCAAAAACAAATTTTTCTGAATTTTCAATAGAAACTGTAAACTTAGCAGATTTAGGAGAATTAGTTTTGGGAAATGCTATATTATTTAAAAATGGAACACTTTTTGGAATCACAGGCTCAAACAAAATTTATGTAGTTGAAAATGGTAAAAAAAGACACATTGCAGATGAAGATGTTTTCAACGGACTTGGATTTAACTGGAAAAATATAATTTGGACAGATCAGTTTACTGGAATGAGTCATATTACTGGAGAAGCAATATATTTGCGTGGCGAAATTCAACCAGTAAACCAAACAACTCAAGTAGTAGCACAAGAACCCACAATAGAAGAAATACCGAGCAATATAGAAGATTTAATGGAAAAAACTCCTGAAACTGAGACAGCTTTTGTGGGAGATGTTTTTGAAACAACAATAGACGCTTATCTTGTGACTGAATATGAAACTGAAAAAATTCTTGCTGGAAAAAATATAAATGTAATTCGACCAATGGCTTCTTTTACAAAAGTTATGACAGCTTTCAGACTTTTGCAAGAAGGACTTACACTTTCAAACATTGGAACAGTCACATACAAATCTAGTGAACACAAATCTACGATGCATTACTTCCGCGTTTCTGAAGGAGAAACTTTTAGAAACAAAGATATAATGAATGCACTCCTTGTTTCATCTCTAAACACACCCGCTAAAATGTTAGTGAGTGAGGTAGAAAAATACGAGCCTTCATTTATTTCTAGGATGAATAAACAAGCAACAGAATGGGAACTTTCGAATACTAGTTTTACAGACACTTATGGATATGATTTAGGCAATAAATCTACAGTTTTAGACTATACAAAACTTTTCAAAAAAGTAATAGCAAATGGATCTTTGCAAAAAATAATGGGGCTGGCTAGCTATGAATATGATGAAATTATTGATAAAGATGGTCGAGAACATCATTATGACTATAACACTAACGAGTTACTTGAATACACCGATTTACCTTACAATATAATTTCTAGTAAAACAGGGTTTTTGTACGAAGCCGGATCAAACTTAGCAATGTTAATAGAAAGAAAATCTGATGGCAAAAAGTTTGTAATAACAACAATGGGAAATCCAGATTACCAAAACCGATTTGTAGAGCCAAATAAACTAAGCAAATGGGTTATAAATAATTTTTAATATGTCTTTAGTATTTGCAGCAATTACACCGCACTCGCCCGCCCTAATTCCAAACATTGGAAAGGATAAGCTAGATGTTATAAAAAAAACTAAAGAAGCAATGGAAAAGCTTGAAGCTGAACTTTATGTGACAAAGCCAAATGTAATTATTACAATTTCACCTCACGGATCTTTTTTTAAGGATGCTTTTACTGTAAATGCTCATACTCACTTTATGTCTTCTTTTGAAGAATTTGGAGATGTGGCTACAAAAAAAGAATGGTATGGAATACCCGAATTAGCTGCTTTGGTTTCACGCGCACAAATGCACACAAAAACTCCTGCACGACTTGTGAGCCAAGAAAAATTGGATCACGGGGCTACAATTCCACTTCATTACCTAACAAAACATCTACCAAATGTAAAAATTTTACCAATTGGCTATAGTGAATTTTCCACAAAAGAACATATAAATTTTGGAAGTGCATTAAAAGAGGTAATTTCTCACCAAAGTCTTAGAATTGCAGTAATAGCTTCTGGTGATTTATCTCACTCACTTACACATGATTCTCCTGTAAAATTCAACGAAAAAGGAAAGGAATTCGATAATATTTTAATAGAACTTCTGGAAACACGAAATACTCTGGGAATTTCAAACTTTAGTGAAGAATTAATAAAAGGAGCATCCGAATGTGGCTATCGTTCAATTCTAATACTTCTTGGAATTTTAAAAAATAAAAACTTCCATTTTAAAAATCTTTCGTATGAGCACCCTTTTGGTGTTGGTTATTTAGTAGGAAAATTTGATTTTTAAATGTGTTTGCAAAAATAATACCTCTTAGAAAAATGCCGTTTGGACTTGGTTGGTTTGATTACAAAATTCCAGCTGAGTTTGAAAACAGTATTCAAGTAGGACAACTAGTAAAAATACCTTTTAGAAAATCCAGTTTATTTGGGGTTGTTTTTGAGGTTATGGATAAGACAGAAATAAAAGGAAAAGCAAGAGAAATTGAAAATATTATCCTTAAAACACCAATTTTGACTGCAAAACATATTGAGTTTGGAATTTTGTCTGCAAGACTTTATGGCGTTTCTCCAGCGATTATTTTGAAAATGATGCTTCCACCTCTCCAAACAAGGAAATTGCAAAAAGTTGAAATAGAAAAAATTGAAGAAAACAGTAAAAACTTTAAAAAAACTAAAATTTTTGTATATAAAAATTTAGAAGAACAAAAAAAATATTTAAAAAAAATAATATCTGAACAAACTTTAATAATAGTCCCAGAAAAAGAAGATATTAAAAATATTTTGAATATTTTACCAAAAGAAAATGTGATTGTTTGGCATAGCGGTTTGAGCGTAAAAGAACAATTTAATACTTGGTTTCAAATAAGAAATGAAGATAAAAAAATAATAATTGGAACTCGTGGCGCTGTTTTTCTACCAATTCCAAATTTAAAAAATATTGTAATAGACAAAGAACACCACGAAGGACATAAACATTGGGATCAAAATCCACGTTATAACACAAAAGACATTGCAAACCTTTACACTGAAATTTTTGGAATTCAAATAAATTTAACCAGCTACTCCCCTAGTTCTGAAACTTATTTTTCTATTTACAAAAATATTTATGATGCACCAAAAAATATAAAAGAAAAAATAAGCACACCACCGCAAGAATTACCAAAAATAATAAATATGGTGGACGAGAGGAGAGGAAAAAACTACTCCCCTTTTTCTTGGTATGCAGAGGAGAAATTAAAAGAAGAAACTGGCGATATTTTTCTATATATAAATAGACGCGGGCTTTCGGGATGTCTTATTTGTAATAATTGTGGACATATAGAAAGATGTGAAAAATGTAATCTACCGCTCGTCACACATGAAAAGACAGAAACTTTGCAATGTCATTATTGTAAAATAAAAAAGAATATTTTAGTTCAATGTCCAAAATGTAGAAGTATCGATATAAAAAACTTTGGAGCTGGGACACAAGGAATCGAAAAAGAATTAAGAAAAATATTGCCAAATAAAGAAATCTATAGAATAGATGGCGATGATGAAAATGTAGATTTTAAAGAAGGGCAAAGAATAATTGTAGGAACTGCAAAGGCTTTCAAAAATATCCGTTGGGAGAAGACAAAACTATTTTTATTTGTAAATATTGATACAGAATTAAATTTGCCAGAATTTGGTGCTCAAGAAAAAATTTGGCATTTAATTCAAAAAGTTCAGTTTACTAGAAAAAAAGATAGTTCATTTTTTGTACAAACTTTATCGCCAAACCATTTTTTGTTTAAATCTTTGTTTGAACCAGATAGATTTTATAGAATGGATTTGAATGGGCGCAAAGCTTTAAACTATCCACCATATAGTTTTATTGTAAAATACATGTATGGCCACGAAAATGAATTTACCGCTCACAAAGAAGCAGAAAAACTGTATAATGAATTGACAAACGGGGTAAAAACATGTAAAATAATGGGTCCACTACAAAGCACGCCAATGTTTTATAGGGGGAAATATTGGTTTGTGATTTTGCTGAAAAAAAAGCTTCACGAAACAGACGAAAAACGCTATAATGTATATAAAGAAATAGCGGAAATTAACAAAAAGATCCCAAGCGAATGGCGGATTGATGTAAATCCATTATCACTATTATCAATATGATTTTACCAATTTTAAAACATCCAAATGAAATTTTAACTACAAGGTCCCGCGAGGTTGATCTTGATTTTGTGGTATCCAAAGAAGCAAAAAAGTTGATAAAGGATATGGTAGAAACTATGTACAACGCAGACGGAGTTGGTTTGGCTGCGCCACAAATTGGAAAAGAAATCAGACTTTGTATAATTACAAAACAATTCACTCCAGACAAAAAAGATTTGGTAATGTTCAACCCAACTTGGGAAAAGACTAGTAGAAAAAAAGTTTCTGATACCGAAGGATGTCTTTCTGTTCCGCACACTTTTGGGAAGGTAAAAAGAATGAAAAATATAAAAGTAAAAGCAGTAAATGAAAAAGGTGAAGAATTTTCTTTTGAGGCCGATGGATTTTTTGCTCGTATTATTCAACACGAAGTTGACCATTTGAACGGCGAACTTTTTATATTCAAAGCTAAAAATATCCACGAAGAAGAAATAAATGGAAAAATCTAAAATAAAAGTAATATTTTTTGGGACGCATAATTTTGCGGTAGAAATTTTGAAAGGACTTTTGAAAGCGCCTTTTATTTCTGTTGAAAAAGTAATTACTCAACCAGACAGACCTGTTGGCAGAAAAAAAGTAATGACTCCTCCGCCGGTGAAAGTTTTTGCACTTAAGAATGGTTTGGAAGTAATTCAACTAGAAAGCCTAAAAACAGCAAATGCCGAGAATTTTAAAACAGATGTGGGAATTACTGCGCAATATGGTTTAATCGTTCCAAATCAGATTTTGGAAGCTCCAACGCATGGAATTTTAAATGTGCACACCTCGCTACTTCCCAAATATCGTGGAGCCTCTCCAATTCAAACTACACTTATAAATGGTGATGATGAAACTGGAATTACGGTTATGCAAATGTCCGAAGGTTTAGACGAAGGTGCAATTTTGAAACAAGAAAAATTGGAAATTTTAGCAGATGACACCTATTTGGATATAGATGAAAAATTAGCAGAAATTGGTGCAAAAATAATTGCTCAAACTGCCAAAGATTTTATAGATAAAAATATAATTCCCCAAGAGCAAAACGACTCAAAAGCAACTTTTTGCAGACAACTAACCCGAAAAAATGGTAAGATAGATTGGAGCCAAACAAATGCTCAAATTTATAATTTATATCGTGGGCTAACTCCTTGGCCAGGAATTTCTACTTCTTGGGAAGGAAAAAATCTAAAGCTTTTGAAAATTAAACCTTCAGAAAAGGAAATCCACGTAGGAGAAGTACTGATAGAAGGAAAGCAAATCTTCGTAGGAACTGGTGAAAAATCTATTGAAATTTTAGAACTTCAACTAGAAGGAAAAAATAAAATGGATGCACAAACTTTCACAAATGGTTTTAAAGCAATAGATAACGCACAGCTTTCGTAATGAGAGTTAGTTTTAAGTATGGTTTCGTTAACTAAATTTTAGGATTTAGGTAGAAACAATATTTAAAACTAACTCTTCAAGTATGCTAAAATTCCTCGCAAATCCAAAAAAAATCTTCAACGAGAATGTTCTTCTTATGGTTTCCATTTTTATTGGCGTAAGAATTCTATCTTTTTTCCTTGCACCACATTTATTTATCCAGGCAATAATATCACTGTCTTTTGTTTTTTTATTTGGAATTTTATATTTTTACAAACCCGAGTGGGCGTGGATAATTTTAATCGGTGAATTATTTTTGGGTGGAGCTGGACATTTCTTTGAGTTTGCTGGGCTTTCCATTCGAACCATGCTTGTACTTACTTTTATAGCTCTTTGGTTTATTACTCCACTTTTAAGCAAAAAATACAAACACAATGCTTCGCTTCCTGTCGTCCCTTCTTTTTTAATTTTATTATTACTAATTTATCTAGGCTTAACTTCTGTAATGGCACTTGTAAATGGTCATGGGTTTAGAGCTGTTGTACAAGATTTTCTACCATTTTCAATTTTACTTCTTACACCGGCTTCTTATTATTTTCTAAAAGAACGCGAAACTCAAATTAAATTTTTACAATTTGCAGTGGCTTTTATAACTGGCTCATTTATATTTTCGTTATTCAATTTTATTGTTTTTTCGGCTGGTTTTACCAAAATCCATGGAATTTATTACAAATGGTTTCGCGATGTGGCAATGGGCAAAATCACAGAAATGGGAGATGGATTTTTTAGAATTGTAACGCCAGAACATTTACTTCTTGTAGTTTTAAGTTTAGTTTTAGTTGGACTTCTAATTAAAAAACAAAAAGACTACAAAAAATTCTTAGTAGCACTTTTGCTGTTTAGTTTTTTTGTCTTAATTCTCAACTTTTCCCGTGCATACTTTTTAGGATTTGGAGTTGGACTTTTGACTCTCAAATACAAACATAGCTGGACAAAATGGACTCAAATCTGTGCTTTTAGTATTGCTTCTGTATTTTTGATATTTTTTGGTACTTCCCTACTCGCAAGCGGTGGAAGTTCACTCGGACTTCCACTTTTGGGAGTTCGTACAGCTAGCTTTGTGCAACCACAAATAGAGACAAGCACAGCCACCAGAATGACCTTAATTACACCTATTTTCGACAAAATAAAAGCCAGCCCAATTGTAGGATCTGGACTTGGGGCAACTATCACTTACACAAGTTTAATAAGTTATGACAAAATCACTACACGGCAGTTTGACTGGGGATATTTCGAAATGCTAGCCGAACTTGGAATCATAGGACTTGCCATATTTTTGGCCTTAATTTTGTATATAAAACGGACATTAATCACAAAAATAAATATTGTCCAAAGTGATTACAAAAACCTATATATTGGGCTTTTTGCTGGGCTTATTGCTTTACTTATCATAAATATCACAACTCCAGCACTTTTCCATACGCTTGGGTTATTCTTCATTGTAATTGTTATATCTATATCTTCTAACTCTGTAACAATTTGGGAGAAAATAACCGACTTTTTCACCCGTTTTGTACACAAATAATTTTGGCTAAATTTAGCCAAAATTACCCAAATACTCTTGACAAAAGTGCTTTAAGGGAGTTTAACATGTTTAAGTTAAAAAATGTAATTACCGTTATTTTTCTAATTTTTCCTTTATTTTTTTCTTTTTTAGTTTATGAAATAACACCTTCAAAAATTACATATTTAATAATTATCTTAACATTAAGCATAGTTTATTTTCTTTTTTTATGGTCTTTGCTTTTGTGGTTTCCGTTTTTAGGAAAACACTCAGCTAAAACATTTATAGTAGGATTTCCTACTTCTTTTGTACTTTTTATTATAGGAATAGGGATGACATAATAAGAAAATAGTCACAAAAGTGGCACCGCTCATCTACGAGCCATGCCACTTTTTTCATTTTAAGTTGCCAAAGCACCATTTTTAGTTTAATCTTAAATTAAGATCTTTTTACAAAAGAAGATAGAAGTGGAAAATAAAGAATTGAAGAAGAAACTATCAGAAGCCTGCAAAAAATCTGAAAGAATTCGCATAGATTTTTCACCAGTAAATTTGGATTGGGTTGAGAAACTTCTACGCATGGAACAGCGATGTTTTCTCACTTTTTACATAGGAACAAAAACTATATTGCAAAGATTAAAAATCAAAGGAGGTTCCATAATAGAAGATCATGGTATGCGAGTTGAGATAACAATGGCCAACTTATTCCCCACCGGATTTTTTACCCAACAGCTTGCTCAATATATTTCAGACATTTCATAAAAATAAAACTCACCAGAATCACTGGTGGGTTATTTTATTGTTTTTATATAACATTTTATTTAAACTGTTCCACAAATTTTGTAAAACCAGCAGTATTTACAAAATAATTTCTTTCATTTTTTTCTAAATTATTATTTATATTTGTTATTTGTTTTTTAATTTTATCTTTTTTACTTTTGTTATCTGAAAGTAAATTAAAATATGTTCCATCTAAAAACGAAATATAATATATTTTTACTTTTTTCTTTCTTTCGCTTTGTTCAATAAGTGATATTATCTCATTCATTTGTTTGTTTTGTCCACCACCACCCTCTTTCATATGTTTATGTTCTAAAATATAAATATTATTTCTATAACGAAACAGAAAATCAGGCATTTTATCTTCTTTTTTGGAACTCCATTTAAAATTAATTTTAAAATATTTTAAAATATCTTTAAAAAGCTTTTTACCTTTTTTATCTGTTTCAATAAACTTTTTCTTATTAAAAGACAAAAAATCTTCAATTTTATTGTGGTTACCATCTTCAAAACCAGCATCTTTTAAAATACTAGAAACTTTAATATTTCCTAAAGAACCACTTTGTTTATGTGCTTTAGCATCACGACCGACCTGAAGTGTAACTGGCGTATAACCATATTTTAAATAAGTTTTGTGTCTTAAATCAATATATTTATTTAAAATCTTTTTTATTATTTTTCTTTGTTCTTTTTCTTCAATCGAACAAAATCCACTATAAGACAAATCTACAACAGACCAAAATGATACAAATTCTGAATAATTTATATTTTTATATTTTAAAACCTCTAGTATATCTAGAATAATTTGATTCATTAATTTATTATTCTTTTTTTTCTTAGCAAAATTATAAGTAGAAATTAATTCTAATAATTCAACATTTTTACTCACTAATTCATTTGGCTTATTAGGATTATCGGAAATAATCAAATCTTCATTTTTTATATACCAATCTTCAATTATTGACTCTTTATTTTCAAGTGAAAATTCAAATAATTTTATATTATTTATTTTTTTCATATAATAAACTGTTTATATTCATTTGTTTTTTGTAAATTAAAGAATCATATGCTTTTTCTAAAATAGCTCTAGCGGTTAAATAATCTAATCTTCTTCGCCTCTCTCCATTTTTTTTATTTCCTTTAAATGGTGATAATAATACATCATCTGTTTTTATTCTAAATTCTTGTAATAATTTATTACTTTTTTCTATAATTTTTTCTATATTTTCTTCTTTAATATTTATGTCTATTAAAGTTATTAAACGAGAACTTTGTTTAATTTTAGATAATGAATAATTAAGCTCCTCTCTTTTCATAAAAGATATTGGTCTTTCTATGCTTGTTGTATCTACAGCTCTTAAAGCTATTTTTCCATGTGGTGCATTAAATTTAATTGGAATATTTTTTGTTGGCTTAAATCTCATTTTTTCATATTTATCTAAATCACCTAAAAGTTTATCATTTTTATATAATAAAATTTTATTATAATTTTTTATTTTATTATCAAAACAAACAACACAAGTTGGAATTTCTGTATCCTCAAACATTAAACCTTCTATAATTGTAATACTCTTCATTCTATGTTTTGGAAATTTTGAATTTATAAATGTTTCTGGAATAATCATAACGCCAAAATTATTTTTTAAACTCCTTTCAATTGCTATTTGATATAAATCATTAAACTTAGAACTTTCAAAATAATTTGCAACTTGCTTATAAATTTTTTTTCTTTTAGCGCTGTAATTAGTTAAATAAGGAGGATTAGTGATTATAATACTATTTTTAATAATAGGTATATCTAAAAGACTATCATTAAATTTCCAATTTAATTCTAAATCCACATCCAAACCAATTGTTTTTTTAAATCCAATCTCTTTTGCAACTTTTAATAAATCACCTCCTCCAGCAAAAGGATCGAACGCTATTTTAGAATTTGTTGATTTTATAAAATCAAAAACATGCTTCCTAAGCCAGAAGTTATTTTTAGTAAAAAATTGTCCTAAAATTTGTTTTTTATTTTCCACACTTTTATTTTACACCTAAAATAGAATATCTCAAAAAATAAATTTATTTCAAATTATATTTCTCCTCTATCACTTTCCTGGCTTTTTCGTGTTGTTTTACTCGTTTTTTGAAGAATGGTAGAAAATTCCAAGGTTTTTTGTAGGCAAACTTTGGAAGCCAAGTACTTATTCCAGCTTTTTTGGGAGTTGCTTTAAACAAATATTCATTTATCCAAATTCCTTTTTTACCCTTCTCTGCCATATTTAGCCACAAATCCCAATCTTGAAACCTTTTCAAAAACTCATCGAATCCGGGAAAATCTTCTCTATAAATAAGTGAAGTTGTAATTATGTAATTTTTCTTTTTCAATTCTTCCACATTAAATTCCATTGCTGGCATTTTTTTGAAACCAAAGTGAAAATTAGAATAAGCAAAACTCGCTGATTCATTTTCTACCAAAGCCAAGTGCATTTTTTCTAGCATATCCAATTCACCCACAATATCATCATCCCAAAAAATCACAAACTTTCCAGTTGATTTACTAAACCCTTTATTTCTTGCCGACGGCGCACCTTGATTTTCTTGTCTTATCAAAGTAATCTTTTCAAAAAATAACATATCTTTGAGCATGTCTTCCACAGGAATTTTACTTCCATCGTCCACTACAATTACTTCTATATTTTTGTAAGTTTGCACCATTATACTTTGCAGTGTTTCTAGCAAATGTTTTCCTGGATTATATGTTGGCACTATTACACTTATCAAATCGCTCATAGTATTAATTATTGTTTTATTTTGAACAAAGGACTGATGTTTTATTATAATTATTTATGTTTTGGTGATATTGTACGGGGATATTTCGACTCCACTTTGTTCCGCTCAATATGACGTAAAATAATAACGTCATCCTGAGCGACAATCGAAGGATCCCACAATTTAATTCACCAAAACATAAAATTCATAATTTTGATGATACTTTTCCAAGATCCCTCAAGCTCCACCTTGTTTCGTTCGGGATGACATATATATTTTCTCAACTTTCGACTTTATAAACTTTCTACTTTTTACAATATTTTTGTTAGTTGTTTTTCCCACACAAATTCTTGTGCTACTCTATTTTTTGCATTTTCACCAAAACTTTTTGACAATTCCTCATCTTGCAATAATCTTATAACTGCACTTTTTACAGAAATTCCATCGTAAGCATCTACCACAAAACCTGTTTTGTTATTTATTACAGCCTCCTGTACTCCCCCGCTAATTCCTGCAACAGACGGCAAACCCACAGCCCCAGCTTCTAGGAAAACTAAACCAAAACCTTCTTCTAAATTATTTTCTTTGTCTTTATGAGTTAAAAGTAAAAATAGATCTGCCAAATTATAATATTTTTGTAATTCTCCATTTGGAACATCTCCTAAATATCTTACAAAATTCTGCAAATTCTTCTCACGCACAATCTTCCAAAAAACATCGCTTTTTTCTCCGCTACCTGCCACAAGCCAAATTACATTTGGCATTTCTTTTATTATTTCTGGTAAAACCTGCAAGAAAAGTGAGTGCCCTTTTCCTTCTGCAATTCTACTTGCGGTCAAAATTACCTTTTTCCCACCCAATGCCAATTCGCTTCTTAATTTTTCCAAATCTCCTTCGTAATTTTGAAGGAATTTGTTGTTTGGACAAGGATAAACAACTACAGTTTTTTCAATTAAACTTTTTGTATTTATTATAGCCTGCGTTTTTAAATATTCACTGTTCACCACAATCTTTTCTGCATTGTTTACAATTTTTGCATACCACTTCTTTTTTCTTCTTGTCCTCACCGCCATCTGCACATCTGTGCCGTGCAAGAAAACTAAATATGGAATCTTGTACAACTTATGGATAAGATACGCTATATAACCAACTGGAAGCACATGGTGGATATGGATCAATTCTATTTTTTCTTTTTTTACAATTTTTCTAATTTGAAAAAATAATTTTAACCACTTTGGCCAAAATAGTAAAAAATACGGTTCACCACGAAATAAATTTTCTTTTTCAATAACTTCTTTATTTTTTGGAGCCCAAATAAAAACCTCTCCACCCAAATGCTTAGAATAGTCAGAAATATAAGTAGAAATTCCACCAATTTGTGGTGGATATTCTAGTGTGATTATTAAAGTTTTCTTCATATTTTGTTTTTCCTAAAAATAAAATAAGCGTCTTTTACTTGTGAAATTGTCATTGTCTTCGTGGCAAAAACCATGACAGAATAAACCACCGCTCCAACCAGAACTGCACCAAATAAATTTATATATATGTTGGTCCACCATACAAAAATTCCCATAATTAAAGCTGAAAAGGCGGATTTAAGAAACATTTTGAAAATTCTAGAATGTTTCAACTTTATAACTTGTGGCACAATTGTATAACCCAAAACTGCAAGTAAAATATTTCCAACCAAAGCAGAAATAGCAGCTCCAACAACTCCGTAAATTGGAATTAATATTAAGTTTAATCCAACATTTACAACCATTACAAAACCAACAATTACTGTTTGTATTTTTTGCCTGTCGCAAGCATTTAGGAAAGCACCAATTGGGAAACTGATAAACGAAAATATCAAACTTCCAACCAAAATCTGCAAAGGTAAAATTGAATTTGAAAATTCTGGTGTATAAATTGTCAAAATAATATCTTTGGCCAAAACTGCGATTCCAACCGAAATTGGAAAAACCACAATAAGCAAATATCGTAAACTTTTTTCAAATAATTCTGATAATTTCTTTTTGTCTGAAACAAAATATTCACTAAAGCGTGGGTAAAGTGCAGCCACAAAAGCAAGTGGCACAAACTGAAAAGCATAAGTGATTTTGTATGGAATACTATACCAACCCACTGCTTCGTTGCCGGCGAGCTTGGAAAGTAAAATGGAATCTGCATAAGAATAAACCCGCGCAAAAATAGCAGCAATTGCAAACGGAATGGCGATTTGTATAAGACGAATAAAAACTTTTTTGTCGTATTTTGGACGCAGTGAAATTTTATGTTTTTTGTACAAAACTGTTGCAGAATAAAATACATTTAACATACTTGGAATTAGAAATGCAAACATCAAAAATATAAGCGGATAACCGTTGAAAAGGAAAAAAGTTCCCAAAATAAATGTAATGGTTTGACTCATTACAATTCCAACTGCTTCGTACTTTAAATTTCCAAATGCTCGTAAAATCCCATAAATGGAAAGATGGAGTGAATCAAAAAGCATTGTAATTCCAGAAAGATAAACCAAAGATTTTATATCCATTTCGTAACCCATTGCGTTTATTGCAATAATCACTCCAATATATGCAAAAATTCCAAGAATAAACTTTGCAAAAAGAACATTGGAAAAATATGATTGAGCTTTTTCTTTGTATTTTGCGCTTTCACGAATTAACACATTGTTTAGGCCCAAATCCACAAAAACCACAAAAATTGTGGTAAAAGATAACGCGAAAAAATACATTCCCACACCTTCAGCACCCAGCTGGCGCGCAATAAGTGTAAAATAAACAAAAGCAACCAACTTCTGACCAATAGAAGCTGTTATCATAAACATTGTATTTTTTGTTGTTGATGCCATATTTTTGTAAGTTCTTTATTCTTATTCTATCGTAGAAATAGTTAAAAAACAAGAAAAAAATGTAAAAAATAAACTTATTATCTAAAAACTTTTTTATTTTAGAGAATTAAAAAAACGGACAGTTTCAAACTGTCCGTTTATGTATTGTTAATTTTAAAAATTTTGACCACCCACGCAATACTGAGACCTATATTTTGCAAACTGTATAAGCCTGCAAGAAAAATAGAGGTGATAGAAAAGAATTGCATAATTTCAAAAAATAAAATATTTTCTATTTTTGAACTTCCAAAAATTATAAATTCAGTAATTTTATAGAAACCAGAAAAATAAACTGTTCCGATTCCAAAAAAAACCAATGAACATGCAACAATGTTCAAAAGAAAAGAAATATTTGCATCTTCGCTTGTTGTAATTGCCCAAATAGCGATAAATCCAGAAGTCATAGTTAGAAAATGCTGTAAACTTTCGGAGCTTTCAGCAAAAAATACTATGAAAATAAGTCCAGAAAACCAAAGTGCAAAAAATCCATATAAAATACTAGTTTTTACGCCAGCATTCAAAATAGAGATCTTGTCTTTTCTTTCCAGCTTAGAAATATCTTCTGGTAAAACATTTGTAAAAAAAGCTATTAAAAGTGGATTCAGAGAAATTTTGAAATCAGAATGCTTGCGCGGAGTAAAACTCCACGAAAGTTTTTCAGAAATTTTAAGCCCAATTTCGAACTCTTTTATTTCGACTCCTTTTTGCCTTACTTTCCACACATATCCCAACTCGTGGACTAAAAGTGCAAATATTCCAACAAAAGCCAATAAAAAGATAGACATCTCCCACCTCTTTTTTTGAGTTTAAATGAACAAAACTTAATAGATTAGAATATCACATTTTTTAGCTTTTGTCAATAGAAATGTAATGAAATCTGTATCTAAAAGCAAAATATGCTATAAAAATTATAAATATGCCTGCGATTATAAAAGGAGCTCTTAAATTTATACCCAAAAGCACTCCACCAATTACAGGACCTATTGCGTTTGATAAACTTAAATAAGAAGTGTTTATACCTAGCATCTCCCCTATTCTTTTACTGTCGGATATATTTGTTATAAGTGTTGTTATTATGGGTTTTACCAATGGATTTACAAGACTCAAAGCAACAGAAACTACTACAAAATACCAAAAAATAGGAATAATTGGTAATAATATAAAAGTTATTCCACGCAAAAATAAAGCTACAGATATAATATAGATTAATTTGAATTTTTTAGAAATAGGACCAATAGCAAAAATTTGCACAAGCATACTAACCATTCCAAAAAGTATAAGTAAGTAGGTAATATCCTGGACAGTCCCACCTAAACCATTTAAAATATAAGGTTGAAATGTAAAAGTAAACATTGTAAAAGTAAGTCCACTTGCTAAACTTATAATAAATAAAGGGGCTAGTTTTGGTATTTTATAAGCTGTAAAAATTTCTTTATTAAATAATTTTTTACAGTTTACACTAGTTTTTTCGTCTATTTTTTTCAAAGTTTCTGGAAGAAAAAATAAAGTAATAATCATTGCTGTAAATGCAAAAAGAGCCGACGCAATGTATGGCATATTTAGCGAATACTTAACAAAAACTAAACTTAAAATAGGCCCAACAATAAAGCCAAGTCCAAACATAGCACCAAAAATTCCAAATATTTTCGCGCGATTTTTAGGTTCTACAATATCAGAAATTACAGCTTGGGCTACAGAATTGTTTCCTCCAGTAACTCCATCTAAAAACCTAGCTAAAAATAAAAACAAGACAGTCGGTGCAAAAGCAGTCATAAGACTTGCGACTCCAGTTCCAAACAAACTTATTACCAATAATTTCTTTCTACCAAAAATATCTGCCAACTTCCCTATCACAGGAGTTGCAAAAAATTGTGCCAAAGGAAATAAACCAAAAAGTAGTGAAGTTTGAAAATTATTCAATCCATATTCACGAGCGTACACATAAATAATTGGAATTATAATCGTAAAACTCAATATATTTACAAAACCAATGAATAACGCAATAAATAGTGTTTTTCTCATAATTTCCTAAATATACAAAAAGTCGCAAGCGAAGTAACGGCAAGTTGCAAAAATGGAGTTAAACCTACTTTTAAATAAGGAACTAACGGCATAGATTCTCTATAACCCCACTTTCCCAAATATAATGAATGCAATTCTACAGCCGTAGCACTCAGAAATCCTATGAATAAAATCAAAACTATATCTTTTTTATTTATCTTTTTTACCCAATTTATGTCTTCTTTCAAAAATGCAATAAACAAATACAAAACTGTAATAAATCCTGCATCCCAAAAAGTGGCGCGGATTAACATTGGTATATGTTCTTTGAGGTTATCGGCGCAAGAATACAAAAATGAATGGGAAATTTCCCAGACAGAATTTATAGCAAAACCAATTAGAAAAACATATAAAATTGTTTTCCAGTTTTTTCTTAGAAATTTTATTGTTTTTCTGTGCATAATAAAAATTAAACAGATTAAATAAAAATGTTATATTAAACTTAACATCGTAAAATATATATAACCAATCTTAAATAGTTAAAACAAAGACTAACTTATTATTCCATCTGTTATTTTTAGTTTGACTGAGAATCTGAGATTTATATTAAATTTTATTTATGGCTTCAGAAATCCTTTGTACTGTTTTTTCTTTACCCAACACATTTGCAATTTCAAATGGGCTTGGTGAATTTTTCTTGCCAGAAAGTGCAACTCTCACAGGCCAAAGTACGTCCCCCACTCCGTAGCCTTTTTCACCTATCCAAGCTTTTGTTTTTTCCTCTAAAGTTTCAGTTGTCCAATATTCACTCTCCAAAGTCTCAAAAAACTTTACAACTTCTTGTAATTTTTCTTTTGCATCTTCTTTTGTGCTTTTTTTCCAAGTTAACAAGCCTGCATCATAATCCAAAGTTTCTGCAAACAAAAATGCAACTGCTTCTGGAATTTCTTTTAGTGTTGATACTCTATCCTTTTCCAAACTCACAGCTTTTAGCAAAAATTCTAAATCCGAACTCTTCAAATTTGCATTTACCAAAAATGGATCTGCATTTTCTAATAACTCTTCATTACTTAAATTTTTTATATATTGAGAATTGTACCAATCTAGTTTCTCACGATTAAATACTGCTGCCGCCTTAGAAATTTTCTCAACAGAAAATTCTTGTTCTAATTCTAATAAACTAAAAATTTCACGCTCATCACCAGGATTCCAACCCAAAAATGAAACAAAGTTTACCAAAGCTTCCGGCAAATATCCTACTTCTTTGAAATCTGTCACAGAAACATCACCGTGGCGTTTGGAAAGTTTTTGTTTTTTTTCATTTACCAAAAGTGATAAATGTGCAAACTGTGGAACTTTCCAACCAAACATTTCATACAAAACTATATGTTTTGGAGTTGAAGAAAGCCACTCTTCTCCACGAAAAATGTGTGTAATTTCCATCAAATGGTCGTCCACCACAACTGCCAAATGGTAAGTCGGGAAACCATCTGACTTCAAAACAACCTGATCATCTATGAGTTCATTTTTAAATTCTATTTCTCCACGCACCAAATCTGTAAATTTTGTAATTCCTGCGTCTGGCATTTTCATTCTTACCACAAACTTTTGACCTGCCTCCACTTTTGAATTTACATCTTCTTCTGATAATTTTTTGCAACATCCGTCATAACCAGTTGGTAATCTATTTTCTTGCTGAGTTTTTCTCAATTCTGCCAATCTCTCTGTACTACAAAAACATTTGTATACACTTCCTTTTTCCAACAATTCATCCACATATTTATGATAAATTTCCAATCTTTCAGACTGAACATATTTACCCAAACTTCCTATTTGTACAATATTTTTATCTTCATCAAAACTCACCCCTTCGTCTGGTTTTATTCCAGCCCAAAGCAAAGAATTCAATATATTTTCAACTCCACCTTCCACAAGTCTACCGCGATCTGTATCTTCAATTCGAAGCAAAAATTTACCATTGTTTTTCCTGGCAAACAAATACGCAAAAAGTGCAGTCCTCAAACCACCCACATGCAAAAATCCTGTCGGACTTGGCGCAAATCTAGTTTTTATCATAATTTTCATTAAATTGTGTAATATATAAATAAGGAAAAACAATCACGGCATTCCAAATTCTTTTCCATCTTTTTGGATTATTTTTGAGTCTCCACAACCATTCCAAACCAAAGCTCTGCATAATTTCTGGCGCTCGCTCCACACTTCCACTTATAAAATCAAAAGCTCCACCCACACCCATTACTATTTTTACATTTGGCAATTCTTTCAAATATCTTTCTATCCACTTTTCCTGCTTTCCGTGCCCAAATGCCACAAACAAAACATCTGCCTTACTTCTTCTAATTCTTTCCAAAACCAAATTATTTACAGTCTCCTCAACCCACAAACTTCCATCTTTGTTTTCTATTACTTGTGGACCTTCGTGAAAATCTGAAATTGCCAATTTTGGAAAAACTTTTGTTAAGTTCAGCGCTGTTTTTCTGACAACTTTTGCATCATCGCTTCCCAGCAAAAAAACTTTTACATCTTTCTTTTCTATAATTTTACAAATGTCCAACATAAAATCCACACCGGGAATACTTTGCATAGCCCCAAAAGAGCAAATAGAAATTCCTTTTCCATCGCAAATATTAAGATCTGCTTTGTTCAAAATCTCTCTAAAACCTTTATCGCCATGAGCTTTCACCAACATCTCTGGATTTGGCGTGTAAATTTTATACTGCGAATTTCCATCCAAAAAAACCTGAATTTTTTTTCCAGCCATTCTCCTAGTCAACTTGTCCAATCTTACTCCCAAAAAATACTTGTACATATAATTCTTTTTTCAAAACAAGCTCTTATAACTTATCATTATTAGCCAATTTTTTCCAGTATTTTTTGAGAATTTTAAATTAAACACAATTACATTGACTTTTTACGCAAAATATAGTAAAGTTTTAGCAGATCCTTAACAACCTAACCTTGGAGGAGAAAATGAGTGAAACCACTTTAGGTTCTGATGAACTTTGTGAAATTGATGAGGAAACTATTCAAGTAATTTTTGACTGCGTTACAAAAGATAATAAGGAGTTAGAAGAAGAATTAAAAAATCTTGCTTTTGAAATTTTAAAAGCAACGCTTGCAGGTAATATGAAAAAAATACAAACAACATCAATTCTATGTATGCAGAGACTATTGGAAGAATTTGAAAAAATCCAAGGTAGAAGTCCAAAAAGGCAGTAAACACTGTCTTTTTTTATTTCAAAAAAAATAGCCCAAATAAATGAGCTAATTTAATTTTATACCTGCAGTATATCTACCTATCAAAAAACCAGTTGTAATAGCACATAAAGAAGCTACAACACACAGACCGTAAATTTCAAAGTTTGTAATTGGGACATAATAATGTTCTTTTGGAAAAGTTAATGCCAAAAATATATAAAGTGTAGCACCAAAACACAAACTAAAAAATACGGTTAACGACGAAGTTAAAAGAACTTTTGGTATATTTATCTTCACTTTTTCCTCCTATTTTATTCAGAAAATAAGTATATACCAAAAATTATTCTTTTGGAAATATTTTATTGCCATTCTCATCATAAAGATGAACTGCCAAAACTGGACAAGCTTCTGCAGACATTTTCAAAATATCATCATCACTTGCATCTGGGTTTATAATATATGCAATATTCTCTTCATTCATTTTAAAAATTTCTGGCGCTACAACCACACAAGAGCGAGCACCAATACAACCTTCTTTATCAATTACAATTTTACAAATTTTACCTGTTTTTCTGGTAGCTTCAAATTTTTGTTCTTCCATATTATTTATATATCGCCTAAAAAATTATCTTTTAAATCTATTTTATAATCTTTATTTATTTTCTCCATTTCTTTTCCACTTTTATAAACAGAAAAATATTTATCTCCTTTTTTTATATTTACAAGACCACAGCAGTCACCTCCACATTCTTTAAAATCAAGGTCTATTTTACCATTTTGTACTCCAGCTTTCAAATTATATTTTTTCTCATAATTCCTCATTATTCTTTCTGCACCATTTTTATTGCAAGAAATACCATTACAGATACGGATTTTTTTCATAAAATAAAAACATTTAAATTCCCAAAGCTGCACGCAATTCTGCAGGTGGTTTCCACATTGGATCAAAGGTAATTTCCACTTCTACATTTTCAAAGCCTAAAACTTTGATTTCTTTTTTAACCTCTCCAATCAGCATTGGACCTGCTGGACAGCTTGGAGTTGTAAAAGTCATTATCACTTTTACGTCCTTTTCATTTAAAATTTGAATATCATAAATTAAACCCATTGTATAAATATCTATATTCAATTCTGGATCAATTACAGTTTCCAACCTTTCAATTATTTGATCTTTATTTATCATATTTTTTATAACCTTCTTTTTCAACTTCTTTTGCTAATTTTCTTTCTCCAGATTTTATAATTTTTCCACCCATTAAAACATGTACAAAATCTGGTTTTACATATTCCAAAATTCTATTATAATGTGTAATCAACAAAACTGAATTTTCTTTGTTGTGAAATTTATTTATTCCATTTGATACAATTTTTAAAGCGTCCACATCCAATCCAGAATCTGTTTCATCCAAAATCGCAAACTTTGGATTCAATACTGCAAGTTGCAAAACTTCTGCTTTCTTTTTTTCTCCACCAGAAAATCCGACATTCAAATAACGACTTGCAAAAGCAGGATCCATATTTAAATCTTTCATTTTTTCTAGCAAACTTCTATAAAATTTAATTGGGTTTTGAGCAACGCCTGTCAAAGATGATTTTGCCATTCTCAAAAAATTTGTAATCGTCACACCGCCAACTTCTGGAGAATTTTGCATAGATAAAAATAATCCAAGTTTTGCTCGCTTGTCTGGAGTCAAAGTTTTTATAGATTTTCCGTCTACCAAAATATCACCCTCTGTGATTTTATATTTTGGATGACCTGCCAAAACCAAACTCAAAGTAGATTTTCCAGAACCGTTTGGACCCATAATTGCGTGAACTTCGCCAGCTTTTATTTCCAAATTAATCCCTTTCAAAACCTCTCTTCCTTCAACTTCAACTTTTAAATTTTTTATTTCTAATTGCATACCTATTTTATTATTTTTTGAATTGTATTTTTTCCAAGCATTGCACACTTCATTCTCATATGACTAATTTCTATGTTTAACATTTCCAAAACATCTTCATCTGTTATTTTTGAAATCTCTTCTTTTGTTTTTCCTTTTATAAAATCTGTAATTAAAGATGTTGCGGCTTGCGAAATTGCACAACCATCTCCAAGAAATCCAACATCAAAAACTTTGTCATTTTCAAATTTGATTTTTATTTTTACCTCATCTCCACACATTGGATTTAATCCTTCTTCACAAATATCAAAATCAGCCAAATCTTTTTTATTCAGCGGGTTCTTATAAAGATACAAGATATTTTCTTTGTACATTTGCATTAAGCTCATATTAAAATAATTCCTTTACTTTTTTTAAACCTTCTACCAATTTATCTACATCTTCCTCATTATTATAAATCCCAAATGAAATTCTAGTTGTACCGTTTATTCCCAAATGTTTCATTAACGGCATTGTGCAATGATGTCCAGCACGAACTGCAATATTTTGACTATCCAATATACTAGCGATGTCGTGCGGATGTACTCCCTCAATGACAAAAGAAATTATAGAAATTCGCTCAGCGTACTCGCCCAAAATCTTTAAACCTTCTATTTCTTTTAGTCTTTTTATGGCATATGAACACACATTTTGTTCATGCTCCAAAATAGCCTTCATTCCAATATTTTGTAGATATTTTATAGATTTTGCAAGCCCGATAACTTGCGCAATTGGCGGAGTGCCGGCTTCAAATTTAAACGGTACTTCATTCCAAACTGCATTCTCGTAGCTAACTTTTGAAATCATATCACCACCAAAATTTACTGGTTCCAATTTTTCCAGCAACTCCTTTTTTCCAAAAATTACACCAATCCCAGTTGGTCCATAAAGTTTGTGACCAGAAAAAACAAAGAAGTCACAATCCAAATCTTTTACATTTATTTCTATTGAAACTGTAGATTGCGCGCCATCTAAAACTGTTATTGCACCAACTTTTTTTGCAATTTCAATTAGTTTTTTTGCTGGCGCTATTACTCCAAGTGCGTTTGAAATATGTGCAAAAGAAACTACCTTTGTTTTTTTATTTATTAATTTTTTTGCACTTTCCAAATCCAATTCTAGCTTTTCATTTAACTCTATAAACCTAATTTCAAACCCTTTATCTTTTGAAATCTGCTGCCAAGGAATCAAATTTGCGTGATGCTCCAATCTAGTTAGTACAATGTTATCACCGACTTTCAGGTCTTTACAAAGGATTTGTGCAAGCATGTTTAATCCTGATGTGGTTCCATTTATTAATACGATTTCTTGGCTTTCTGCAGACAAAAACTCTGCAATAACCTTTCTTGCATCTTCATATTTTTGGCTTGCATTTTCACTTAGTTTGTAAGCACCACGATGAACATTTGATTTTTCATTATAAAATTTTGAAATTTCTTCAACCACTACATTTGGGATTTGCGCAGTCGACGCATTATCAAGATAGACCAAACCACTAGAATCAAAAATTTTAAAATCTTTTTTTATGTTTTTTCCTAATTTCATATATTTTTTAATATGGTATTTTGCATTTCTTCACTCAAATTTTTTATAGCTTTTGACAAATGTCCAGAAACCAAAATTTCTTCAACTTGTTTTTCATTCAAACCTTTTGTATTTAAATAAAACTTTTTTTCTTCATTGAATTTTGTAATACTCACACCATGCGAACACTTTACATTTTCGTTTTCAATTTTCAAATTTGGAGCGACTTGGACTTTTGCATTTTCACTCAACATCAAAATTTCTGCCTTTTGAGATCCTATGCAGTTGTCTGCATTATGCTTTACACAAACTTCTTCTTTCAAACTCAACTGTGAATTATCATCCACCACAAATGCAGAATAAATATTTGAACTAGTTTTATCAGCCGTGTGCAATGCATTGTGATTTAGCTCAAATTTATCTTTTTTTTTCAAATTTCCAACACTATACACCTCTCCAACAGCTCCTTCACCAATTAGCTCTAAACTTAGCGATTCTCTACCGCTATCACCATTAAAAATATTGTAAATTTTCAGCTCTGCACCAGCCTTAATAACAACTTTATTGTTCAAGTCAAAATTTCCACCAAAATTCAAAATACACTGTGCTTTTACATTTTTTTCTACCACAATATTCAAATTCCTTATTTCAGAAACATCTATTTTTATTTCTTTATTGGATTTTATATTTAAAGTTTTGTTCATAATAATTTATCGCTAAAAAACCTAACCCACAGAATTTTCCATTTCCAACTCAATCAATCTATTTAATTCCAAAGCATATTCAAGTGGCAATGCTTTTACAATTGGTTCCATAAAACCAGACACAACCAATTTTACAGCTTCCTCTTCAGAAAAACCCTTACTCATTAAATAAAAAATTTCTTCTTCGCCAATTTTTCCTGCACGCGCTTCGTGTGTTATATCTACATCTTTATTTTGAATTTTCATTGTTGGAATTGTATTTGAAATAGATTTTTTCCCCATCAAAAGTGCATCGCATTCTACAGAAACAGAAGAATTTTTTGCTTTTTTATTTACAAAAACCATTCCACGATAAGTAGAAATTCCACCATCCACAGAAATTGATTTTGCTTTTATGTTTGACTTTGTATTTTCTGCTGCGTGAATTACTTTTGTGCCAGCATCTTGATTTTGACCATTTCCAGCAAACGCAATTCCCAAACTATCTGAGCACGAATTTTTGCCACGCAAAACAGAACAAGGATAAAGCATCGTCACACCAGAACCCAAATTTCCATTTATCCATTCTATCACCCCATCTTCATCTACCAACGCTCTTTTTGTATTTAAATTATAAGTATTTTTTGACCAGTTTTCTATAGAATAATAACGAACGCGTGCACCTTTTCCAACAAAAATTTCCACACAACCAGCATGCAAAGAATTTACAGCGTAGCGTGGAGCCGAACACCCTTCTATATATTGAACCTCGCTTCCCTCGTCTGCAATTATCAAAGTGTGTTCAAACTGTCCGCCTGCCATTGCGTTCATACGAAAATACGCCTGAAGTGGCAATGTCACTTTTACATTTTTTGGAATATAAATAAAAGTTCCACCAGACCAAACAGCCGCGTGAAGCATTGCAAATTTGTGATCGTTTATAGGAACACACTGATTCATAAAATGCTTTTTCACCAACTCTGGATATTTTTTTACAGCCGTATCCATGTTTTCAAAAACCACTCCCTGCTTTTTTAAACTCTCCTGAATATTATGATAAATAATTCCAGAATCATATTGTGCACCAGCTCCGGCCAAAGATTTTTTCTCGGCTTCTGGAATTCCCAATCTATCAAAGGTTTTTTTTATTTCTTCTGGCACATCCTCCCAATTTACAGATTCCTCTGCATCTGGTTTTGTATAATAAACTATTTCATCCAAATTTAAATCACTCAAGTTTGGCCCCCATTTTGGCATTTCTTTTTTCACAAACAAATCATACGCTTTCAGCCTTTTTTCTAGCATCCATTCTGGCTCATCTTTTTGTTTTGAAATTTCCAAAACCACCCCGCGTGTAATTCCCGGTTTTGTTTTGAAAAGAGAAAAATCACCATCAGCTTTATCATAAAGCTCACGGTTCTTTTTCAATCCATCTAGAATTTTCTGCTCTGCTACATTCATACTTATTTCTGTATTTTCTCTACTTCTCTTAAATTTTCCACAATTCCTGGCAAAAACTTCATCACATAATCTATTTCTTTTTTTGTCGTATTTTTCCCAAGACTAAACCTAACACTTGCCAAATTTCTTTCTTTTGAGTATCCACACACTCTCAAAACATGAGACAATTCTTCTGTTTCTGAAGTACAAGCTGAACCTGTTGAGCAACTAACTCCGTACTGATCCAAATAAAACATCAGACTTTCTCCACTTAATCCTTCAAAAGAAACATTCAAATTATTTACTAATCTTTTTTCTCCAAATTCTACACCATTTAATTTTATATTTTCACTTTTCAATTTTATTTCTTTCCAAAAATAATCTCTTACTTTTTCAATTTTCTTATTATTTTTTTCTTTATTTTTATTTGCAGAATCTAGTGCAAGTGCAATTCCAACTATTCCTGCTGTATTTTCTGTTCCCGCTCTCAAACCCATTTCCTGCTTTCCACCATAAATTAAAGGTTCCAACTCTAAACCTTTTTTCTTATACAAAATTCCGACTCCTTTTGGCCCGTAAATCTTACTCCCATTCATAGTCATCAAATCCACATGCAGTCGCTCTACCGCCAATTCTAAAGCTCCTACAGCTTGACAAGCATCGGTGTGAAATATAACTTTTGAATCTTTATTCTGTTTTCTAAATCTCAAAATCGCTTTGCCAATTTCTGCAATTGGTTGAACAGTTCCAATCTCATTATTTGCATACATTACAGAAACCAAAGCTGTATTTTTGTTCAATGCTTTTTTCAAATCTTTTACATTTACCAAACCATTTTCATCTACCGGCAAATATTTTATTTTAAATCCAATTTCCTCCAACTTTTTGATTGGTTCCAAAACTGAGTGATGTTCTGTTTCTGTTGTAATAATTTCACCTTTTTTAAAATTCTTGCGAACAACTCCAAAAATCGCCAAATTATTTGACTCTGTTCCACTTCCTGTAAAAATTATATTATTTTTGTTTGTCTTTAGATTTTCTGCAATAAGTTCACGCGCACCATTTAAAGTTTCTTTTGCTTTTACGCCAGCGGTATAAATAGAAGAAGGGTTTGCAAAATTATCCTCTATAAAAGAATTCATTATTTTTGCAATATTTCTATCTATTCTAGTTGTCGCAGCATTGTCCAAATAGACATTCTGCTTATTTTTTGGTTTTTTAGGCAACATATTTGTCTATAGTTACACTAGATAAATAATTTAAAATATCTATATTTATTTTTTGAAACACGCTAATTGTTTGGCACTCTGCCACCATTTTGCAATTTCTGTTATACTTAAAACATTCTACAATACTTTGTTCGCCGTCTATGATTTCTGATATGTCTTTCAAAGTCAATTCGTTCAACTGTTTTAACAAAACATATCCTCCATTCACACCTTTTGTAGATTTTACAATTTCGGCTTCACGCAATTTGCCAGCAATTCGTTGTAAAAAAAGGAAAGATATGGTAGTGTTTTTAGAGAACTTGCGAACACTAAGAGGCGCATTTTCTTCTTGGCGAGACAGCGCTATTAGAAATTGAATTGTATAGTCTAATTCCTTGCTAAGTTTTATCATAATTAGAGATTATCACTAAACACCATTTCTACCCAAATCTTTAAATTTTGACTGCGACTTCAAGAAAAAATATTTCCGATACTACGCAGGGCAAAGATTTTTTCTTTTCGTCTCGTTCAAAATTTAGAAATTTCGCTAACGAAAGCGTGTTTAAAGATAATCTCTTATCTCATACTGAATTAGTATGATATAACAATAATCCACTTTTGTCAACCAAATATGCAAACTTTTGAGAGTAAAATTATAAATACAAAAGAAATCGCCAAAAATACGATTTCTATAGAAACAGAAAAGCCAACAGACTTTAGTTTTAATGCTGGACAATTTTTACAATTTATAGTTCCAACCGCAGAAAAAGAAGTTTTACGCTCTTATTCTATAGCTTCTAGTCCAAATGATGGAACTTTACTTTTTTGTGTAAAATTGATAAAAGACGGAATTGCTTCTGAATATCTAAGGAATTTAAAAAGTGGAGATATTATAAAAATGAAAGGGGCTATAGGAAGATTTTCTGAGGAAGAAAGTGGTAATTCACTATTTTTTGTAGCAACCGGAACTGGACTTGCACCAACAATGTCCATTATTAAAGATCAACTGAAAAATAAGGGGAATAAAAATAAAATCCACTTACTTTTGGGATTTCGCTCTGAAAACAATATTATTTGGCAAGAAGAAATAGAAAATCTAGAAAAAGGATATTCAAACTTTACATATATGCTGACACTTTCTCAGCCAAGTGAAAATTGGAGTGGTATGCAAGGACGCGTCACACTTTACTTCAATCACCCATCATCAAGCTACAAATACTTTATGTGCGGAAATCAGGCTATGGTCTCCGAAATCCGCCAAACTCTAATTAAAAATAATATAGAAAACTCTCAAATCCACTTTGAAATTTTTTAGAAACAAAAAAAAGAGAGTTGAATATTCAACTCTCTTTTTTATTTTATAATTTATTTTTTATTTGATCCCAAGTTACACAACTTATATTTTCAATTTCTTGAAGAATATAATATAAAACATCTTTTTCTAATCTTTTTGGAATAGTGAAAGATTTTTGATTTTTCCAAGTAATTTTAAAATGACTACCATTTCCACCTTTTTTATCTATAATAAAACCAAAACGATTTAATGCCTTGATAAATTTTCTTCTTTTATTTTTTTTGGTAGTTCACTAAGCGAGGGCATATTCCTTACTACGTTTACCCACCTTATAAACTTTAGTTTCTTTTTTATATGAAGATGGAACTCCAAAAGAAGTAAGAATCGCATCTTTTATATTTTTATCTAGTTCTTTTACATTTTTTCCAGAAGTTATGATAGAGCCATAACGAAAATTATTACTTATCGCAATTTGCTCACCATTTTTTCCTTTCTTAAAATCAAAAGCTATATTATTATAAAGCCTGAAATAATCGTGCAATTCTAAAAGTTCTCTTGGTACTAAATCGCCCAAAATTAATTTTAAAATTTGATCTTTAGTTTTTTTGATTAAACTCATATTAAATAAATGATACTAGCTTTTTTTTAATTAAGTCAAGTATATCACAATAAAATTAGTTTAAAAATATTTATTTAAATTTCCTCTACAAACAAATTTCCATCTTCTGACCTGCATTGCCTAGGATAACTTTCCATGATTGAATTTCCCGCATTAGCGCATTCCTCAAAATTTGTAATAAAACTTCCATCCAAGAAAATACCACCTTTTGCTTCTTCTCTTTTCAACAACTCTTCCACCAATTCCTTTGCTGATTTATCGCCATCTATTTTTATGTCCAATCTCTCACTTACATTTTCCAATAATTTCTCATAACCTTCGTTTGAAACAGTTTGCTCTGCAGAAGTCACAGGCTGGCCTGCAGTCCTTTTGTATAGCAATTCCCCATCTTTATATTCATATACACCCTCCAAAGACTTTACACCACCAAAATCTGCCTCAAAAAGTCCTGGAAATGCATGCAGAAGCATGTAAGCATCAAAACCTTCAATTGGTTGTCCAACTTCTTCTATCCCAATCTCCACAAGACTAGATTGAAAAGTCTCTGCAGCCTCATTTATTTCCTCATTTGTAGGACTTTTTGCAAGCCAAATAACCGCAAAAATAGTAACAATTATAATTCCCCAAGTTATAAGTCTTTTTTTCATATAATACTTATTATTTTATAACCTTTATTAAATCTACTTTTTCTTCCACTTTTTCAACCTCAAACTTAACTCGCCCTACAACTTGTCCGCGCTCTGTTTCTACCAAAACTCGCCAGCTTCCAGCATTAGGATTAGTCTTAAATGAATAACCACGAAAACCATTGTCTCGCCCACCAACAATAGAAAAACCAACCCTATCTCTATCAATCCACTCATTCCCATTATGATATTGCCAACTGTGATAAATCTTTGCCTCAAGATCGGACGGAGCAAAAATTGCAGAATACACATAAACTTTTTCACCTTCTTTTATATGTACCGTTTGCCCAGGAATTATTTTATCAAAAAAGTTTTCTACTTCAGATATAAGTATATATTTTCCTGCTTTTCTCTCTATACTATGATAAACCCCTGCTTCACGTAATGCAAGTGGAATTGGTGGAATTATGTTTGCAAAGTACAAAAAATACATTCCAGAAAAAATAACTGCAATCACAAGTACAAAATAAGCTTTCTTTCTTTTTATACTTGGCACAATCCTGGAAAGCAAATAAATATATAAGGAAATTAAACCTAAACTTACAAAACCACCAAGTACAAAAGGCCAAGCGCTTACAGTATTTAATAAAAAAGATAAAAATAAAACCGAAATTGAAAAAAGTATAAAAAAGTAAACGCCAATTTGTACAATAGGCTTCAAATAATATTTTCTAAAAATATCGTTGGACACCATAAGCCCAGCGATAACCAAGACAAATGGCCAGCTCGCAGAAAAAGCCCCACTAAACCAATAAAATATAAGTGAAGCACTAAGCAGTGCACCAAAAGTAAATTGGATAAGGAGTGGCACATAAAGCCGTAGATAACTCCAATAAATAGTTCTATATTCCAAACCACTACTATCGTAATAATTCATAAAAGCTATCGCAAACCCTGCCAAGACAATATAAACACCAAGTATTATAAAAACTACATTTAGCTGAATAGTCCTAAAAGTAATAGCATCCATAATAACACCACCAAGCAAAAAAGCCGGCAACATAAATCGCTCATACTTTTTCTGTAGACTTTGCAGTTTCTTAAAATATTTAGATTGTTTTAGTTTTTTTATCACAAACAAATAAACTTACTTTTTAAGTAAGTCTATTATACCATTTTTATTTTATTTAAGTAGTTTACATTTGACTCCAAATATATATTCCACCAATAATTACTATTACAACCACCATTACTCTAAAAATAATTTTAATTATCCTTTCTATATTTTCTGCTTTCATATTTTTACAATGGAAGAGTCAAATTTATAGAATTACCCACTCCACCTACAGAAGTTTGACTAACTGGCATTTCAAAATTTACTGCGATTGGTAATATGTCACCTGTAATAGTTGGGTAATAAAGCATTTTATTTTTTACACCATACTCATAAATTTCCTTTGTCACTTTTACATCCTGTTCACAATATTTTTTTATCTCATCTATTTTTCCTTCATCCCACCATTTCATAGCTTGCAATCCGTCTGCGCTCTTTTCTATCTGCAATGTGGCTTTTGCAATATCATTAAGCCTATACCTTTTTCCACAAGATTCTTTTATAACTTTCAACAAATCCAAATGTGGAAAACCTTTCAAATCTCCAGCATAATATTTATTCAAAATTGGAATATCAAAAGATTCACTGTTATAACCAATCAACCTCTCAGCTTTTTCCAAAATTGGCCACAAATTTGTCAGCTCCTCTTTTGTATAAGATGAATATTTTCCTGTTTCGATTTCACAAATAGAAATAACGGTCATCTCTAATTCTGCAAAATTCCTAATGTCTCCTGTGGTTTCTATGTCGAATACTACTTCTCTTGCCATAAATATTTAGATAAAAGAAAAGGCATCCAAAGACACCTCTTCAATTGATTACAAAAAACTATTTCTTTGCCTTTTCCAAAGCTTCATCAATTTGAGTCTTATCAAAACCTACCAAAATCTCTCCGCCAATATCTAAGACTGGCACTCCAAGCTGACCAGATTTCTTTTGCATTTCTTCTGCTTTTTCGCTATCCTCTGCCACATTTATATCTTCAAACTCTACTCCTTTTTCTTTTAAGTAATCTTTTGCCTTGTGGCAATAAGGACATGTCGGCGTACTGTAAACCAAAACTTTCATAGTTTTATATATTAATACTTAGTTTTTAAATTATATCACTTTTATTTTTTTGAAACAACTAAAATTGCAGTTATTTTTTGTGCAAGCGGAGTCTCGTGAGATCCTGTTTTGTAATCTCTCAATGAGCTCATAATAGTGCTATACGAATATCTAAACTCTTCACCACGCTTTGTACCAGGATCATTGGTGATAAACTCACTTTTTTTCTCATCATACCCACGAATTACAAGCATATGAATCTCTGGCCCAGGAGCTACAAAATATGGATTATTCAAAAGTCTTCCGTCAGAAGGAATAATAACCACCTTTCCGTCGGCCAAATATTTTTTAATATCATTTATCGTAATGTCATAAAATAATTCTACATTTGGATAATTATAATATTCTGTTAATAGCCTTTTTGTGTCTGCCGTAGAGCTATCATGAAAACTACCCCACTGTTCCATTTCCCAAGCAGACATTTCTGCTATCTCTTTTGTGGCTTGTTCTTTACTCAAATTCTCATCATTTGCCCACCTCAAAGCCATTAACACGCTTGCCTCTTCACAACCATCCTGATATCTACTATCGTCCCATTGTGCAAATGGAGCTTGCGATGTAAACGGTACATTGTGATTCACCTTCATTGGCGTTGCTTCTATGTCTATTTTTGGTGGAATCACTATTTCAACTATTTTTTTAATTATACTTTTTTCTTCCACAACAGGTTCTTCCTTTTTTTCTTTAAACCATTCTTCTTTTGGTGATTCTTCTACTTCTACCTTATTGCTTGCAGGGAATATACTTTTTGTAGTTGAAACTATCTCATCTACTGTTTTTGTAATTGGCTTTGGCAACCTACTATATTTCACATAAAAAAATGATAAAAAAAGAATAATAAATAAACCACAAACCAAAAAGAAATATAGAAAAAATGAACTTTTTTTCATAAAAACATTGCCCCTTAAGTAAATTTATAATACTATTAGTATATCATTAAAAAGAAGTTTATGATAAGTAATGCAAAAAAAGAAATTGTAGTAATAGGAGGTGGAACCGGAACTTTTACTGTTTTGAGTGGTCTTCGCAATTATAATGTAAATTTAACCGCCATAGTGTCGATGGCAGACGACGGCGGGTCTACGGGGACTTTGAGAAGTGAGTTGGGAGTTTTACCTCCCGGAGATGTTCGTCAATGTCTAGTTGCCCTATCTACTTCAGATGCTTTTATAAACAAGTTAGTGAACCATCGCTTTACAAACGGCTCTTTAAAGGGTCATAATTTTGGAAATATATTAATTTCTGCATTGGAGCAAGTGACAGGGAGTTTTGACAAAGCCATAGAAAAAGCAGGTGAAATTTTGAATATAAAAGGAAGGGTAATTCCAGTCACTTTAGAAGACATAACTCTTATGGCAAAGTTAGAAAATGGAATGGTTTTGGAGGGAGAACATACAATTGATACAGGAAACCTAACAGGATTAGAAAAAATTTATCTAAAAAACTCAGCAAATGCAAACTCAAAAGCTATAAAAGCAATAGAAAATGCGGATTTAATAATTATCGGACCTGGAGATGTTTATACAAGTCTATTACCAAATTTACTTATTCAAGGAATTTCTAAAGTAATTCAAAAAAATAAAAATCCAAAAATGTTTATTTGTAATCTAATGAATAAGCCTGGGCATACAAATAATTTTTCTATTGTAAATTTGACAGAAGAAATAGAAAAATATTTAAAAGATACTTTTGATTTTGTATTATTCAACACAGCAAAACCACTAGAAAACCTAACAAAAATTTACAAAGAAGATGGTCAGGAAACAGTTTCAATAAATTTGGAAAGGCTTAAAAAAAGAAAACTTAGATCTAAAACAAAATTTTTTGGAACTGATTTATTAAGTCCGATTAGTATAAATTTACAAGAAGGAGATAATTTAAAAAGAAGTTTGGTTCGTCACAGCCCAGAAAAATTGGCAAAACTAATCTTTTCAGTTTTATGATTTTACCAAAAAATAGTTGTATCTTATTCGACTTTGATGGCACGCTCACAACTTTTAGAGATAACAAAAAAGGTTTGTGGGATATTTTTCTTAAAAAAGGAATTTCAAAAGAAACTATAGAAGAAAATTATAAAAAAACTAAAAGTAATGCTTTTAATTTTGAAAAATTTATAAACTCTTTTGATAATTTAGAAAAAGAAAAGGTTTTAAAAGAAATGCAAAAGTGGCTAAAAGAAAATTTAACTCTTTATACAGACGCAGAATTTATAAAAAACAAAAACTTTTCATTTGTTTTGTTTACTTTTGGTGATCCAAAATACCAAATTGAAAAAATAAGAGCTGTAGGAATTACACCAGATTTATTTTTATTCTCTGAAAAATTCCCAAAAATAAACTCAATAAAATCTTTTATAGAAAATTTAAAGTTCGAAAGAGAAAAAAATGGTCCACTTATTTTTATTGACAATTCCTTTTTAGAATTAGATGCTGTACGAGATGCTGGATATTCTGAAAATGAAATAATTACAATCTGGCTAAACCGCAAAAATTCCACCGAAAAACTAAAATATAAACATTTAGAAATAAAAAGTTTAGATGAATTAAATTTTTAATAAAAAAACTCTAGACTTTATAAGTCTAGAGTTGTGTTTTATTTCTTATTCAAACCTCTGCGCTTACGCATTTCTTCAAATGCAAGCAAAGTATCCTTAAAAAGTTTATTGCTCATCCGAGCTTGAGTAAAATGTGATTCCGCAAGTTTTGCAGGATCAACTTTTACATTGGTTAAATTTGCCATAGTAAAATCTGCACGATCTAAAAAAGAGTCTGAAAGGTCTGCACCGGCTAAATTTGCATGTCCAAAATCTGTTTCCACCAAATATATTCCTGACAAATCCGTACCTCTTAGATCTGCACCTCCCAATTTTGCACCCATTAAATCTATAATTATAGAAGGTGCTGAGTTTTTTCTGTGTTCTTCAATAATTTTTTCACCACCAAATTTAAAAATTCGTTCAACCAATCTCTCGTCTGCCATTTTCATCTCCAAAGCTATTGTCAATTTAAATAATTGACATTTAAATTAACCTGCACAAACCTTATCATTTTTATTAGATTTTGTAAGGGTTAAAAACAAAAAACTGCCGAAGATAATTGGCAGTTTTTTTATTTGAAATTTTTAGTGTTTATTTATGATCTTTTTTCTAAATCAATTTTATTATATTTTGAGCGAAAATTTTATAAAAAAGTGAAGTATATCGATACTATATTGAACTTTTTTATAATATTTGTAGCCAAAATAGAATGATATTGAATAGGAAAAAGATTGTAAATAAACGCTTATTTTTTAACGCTTTCTCCACTGATGACCACGTCTTGCTCTTCTTCTTCCCGGTTTCTTTCTTTCTTTTCTGCGCGAATCTCTTGTTAAATATCCTTCTGCTTTTAAGGCTGGCTTAAATGTTTCATCTAATTCTACTAATGCTCTTGCAATTCCATGTCTAATAGCTTCTGCTTGGCTGTTTACTCCACCACCCAATACTCTTATAGAAACATCAAATTGTCCTTCTTTCCCTGAAACAACAAATGGAGATAAAACTTTTTCTTGCCACAAAATAAGTGGAAAATATTCTTTCAACTCTTTGTCATTAACAACAACATTACCTTTTCCTTTTTGGATACGAACACGAGCTGTGGCAGTTTTTCTTCTACCAACAGTGCGGATCATTGTACTTTGTTTATCAGCAACCATAATATTTAAACCTTAATAGTCAAACGCTTCATCATGTTGTTGCGCAACTTATTCTTTGGCAACATACCATAAACAGCTCTTTTCATAACTTCTGTAGGATCTTTATCAAAAACCTTTTTCATAGGAGTTCTTTTTAGACCACCCGGATGCATAGTATGGTGGTAATAGTCTTTTTGTACCAATTTTCTTCCTGTAAATTTTACTTTTCCAGAATTTAAAACTGTCACAAAATCACCACAATCTGTATGTGGAGCAAAACTAGCCTTATTTTTACCGCGCAAAATCATAGCAACTTCAGTTGCCACACGACCAACAGCTCTATCTGTTGCGTCAATTTCATGTTTTTTTCTAATTATTTCTATAGCCATATTTTTAAACAAACTCTATCTTAACTATTGGAGCACCATCGTTTTTTCTAGTTCTCAACTTTATAATACGAGTGTAGCCACCCTCTCTTTCTACATATTTTGGTGCTACTTCTTCCATCAATTTCTTTACTGCTTTTTCTGTAAACAATTTACGAATAACAAGCCTACGAGAAGCTAGTGTATTTTTTCTTGCTTTTGTTACCAAAGGTTCAACATAAGTTTTAAGAGCTTTTGCTTTTGCTTCTGTTGTCTCTATTGCACCATGCAATATCAAACTTTCTGCCAAATTCTTAATAAGAGCAGTTCTGTGTGCCTTCTCTCTTCCCAGTGTGAATTTTTGTTTTCTATGACGCATAAAATTTTTTTACCTATTTTTTTGTTGTTTTCTTTTTAGCTGGAGCTTTTTTAACAGCTGCTTTTTTCTTTGCTGGAGCTTTTTTCTTTACTACCGGCTTAACTTCTGCCGAAGCATCTGATACTAACCCAAAATAATCCATTAAAATCTTTACAGCTTGAGATACAGCTTCTTTTGGTGTAATAGTTCCGTCTGTCTCAATATTCAAAATCAATTTTTCATAATCTGTCACATCACCAACACGAGTTAACTCAACATTATAACCAACATCACGAATTGGAGTGTAAAGTGAATCTATACCAATTGTTCCCAAATCAAATAATTTTGTATCTTTTTCTCCTACTGGAACATAACCACGACCATTTCCAACCGTAATCTCCATTTCAAAATTCTTGTCTGCAGTTGTAAGTGTTGCAATTTTTAAGTCTAAATTAGAAATTTCAACATCAGAATTCTTTTCAAAATCTGCTGCTGTTACATCTCCAAGCCCTTTTTTATTTAAAAACAATGTCACAGATTCTTCTGAAAAAGAACGAACAGCCAACTGTTTTAGATTCATAATAATTTCTATAACATCCTCTGCAACACCTTCTGTAGCAGAAAATTCATGTTGCACACCGTTAATCTTTACAGACTCAACAGCCGCGCCAGGTAATGATGAAAGTAATACTCTTCTAAAAGCATTCCCCAATGTTACACCATAACCTTGATGACAAGGTGTAATAATAACCTGACCTACATTTGTCTGTTCACCTTCTTTGAACTCAATTGTGTTTGGCAATAAAATTTGCTCCATATAATAAATATTTATTATGGAAATCTCTTTAAATATGATTTCATTATTGAAACAATACTTTAAGATAATTCCTTAGAGGATCCCCTCCTTTTTATATTAACGTGATGAGTAGTACTCAATTATTAATTTGACATCAAAAACTCTTTCAAAATCATTCTCATTTGGAGTACTTACTACTTTTCCTGATTTTTTTGCAGAATCTACAGAAATCCAAGATGGTAGTTCAGTATTTGACAAGTCTTCTTCTATATTTTCAAAAATTTTCTTTTTTATCTTACTTTCTTTGATTGCGACCTCGTCTCCAATTTTTACATTATGTGATGGAATATTCATATACTTACCATTTAAAGTAAATAATGAGTGATTTACCATTTGTCTTGCTTGCGCTCTTGTCTTTGCAAAACCCATTTTATAAACAACATTATCCAATCTCATCTCCAAAAATTGATGTAGATTTTTTCCAGAATCTCCAGACACTTTGTTTGATTTTTCAACATAAGTGCTAAACTGTCTTTCTCTAATTCCATACATAAACTTAGCTTTTTGTTTCTCTAAAAGCTGTTTACCATAACTAGAAACATTTTTACGCCTTCTGTTTACACCCTGAACTCCAGGTGGCTGACTCAAACGCTTAGAAACTTTTGCAGGATTACTTTTTAATCCTAAATGTACGCCAAAACGACGTGCTAATTTATTTTTTGGTCCAATATACTTTCCCATAGCTAAACTTTAAATTAAACTCTTCTTCTTTTACGAGGTCTACAACCATTGTGTGGAATAGGTGTAACATCCTTTATAGCCAAAACTTGAATACCGCTAGAGTTGAAAGCGCGTATTGCAGACTCTCTTCCTCCGCCAATTCCTTTTACAAAAATACTAACCTCTTTAAGTCCGCACTGCTTTACAGCTTCTGTCACCTTTTTAACTACCTGGCTTGCTGCGTACGGAGTAGCTTTTTTTGGTCCTTTAAAACCAACCATTCCTGCACTAGCCCAACCCAAAACATTTCCATTTTGATCAGTTACTGAAACAATAGTATTGTTAAATGTTGCCTGAATATAAACTCTTCCTGTTGGAACATTCCTTACAATCTTTTTTTTCTTTGCTTTTTTAGCTACTTTTGCCATAAATATGTCAAATTAATTAAGTCTTTTGTGCTCCTGGCTTCTTTCCGCTAGTAGCAAGATTTCTAACATTCCCTCTTCTTGTGCGAGAATTTGTTTTTGTTCTCTGTCCACGCACAGGCAAACGTTTTGCATGGCGAGATCCACGATAAGATTTAATATCTCTTAATCTTTTTATATTTGAAGAAACAATTCTTCTTAAATTACCTTCTGTTGTTAAACTTTTTTCTACTATGCTACGAATTGAGTCTTCCTGCTCTTGTGTTAAATCTTTAACAGAAGTGTCAGGATCAATTCCAGCACTTTTTAAAACATTTTTGGCACTAGTTTGGCCTATACCAAAAACATAAGTAAGCGCTATTACTACTTTTTTTTCTTTTGGTATTGATACTCCAGATATTCTCATAAAATACTTTTATTAGGCTGATTTCTTTCTTTGTTTTGTACCTTGTCTTTGTTTATGTCTTGGATTTTCACAAATAATATAAACAACGCCACGTCTACGAGTGACCTTACAGTTGATACAACGTTTTTTTACAGATGACTTAACTTTCATAAATAAATTTAAAATCTATAAGTAATTCTTCCTTTTTTTAAATCGTAAGGTGTCATTTCTATTTTTACTTCATCACCAACACCTAAACGTATTCTGTGAATACGCATTTTCCCTGATAAATGTGCCATTATTTCGTGCTCATTTTCAAGTTTAACCCTAAACTTTGCACCAGGCAAAAGTTCTTCAATTGTACCCCTAACTTCTAATACTTCTTTGTTCGACATGTGTATTTAATTAACTGGCAACATTTTACACCAAAGTGAAAAAAATGTCAAGCCAAATTTTATATTTCTAATTTATTTCTTATTTTAGCAGTTTTTATAATCTTAATATTATATCATTTTTAACTATAAATCCAGTACCTATACAAGAAAAAATTCCAAGAAACCCCAAGGGCAATAGTACCAATTCTAACAAGTTTTGCATCGAATTCCAAAAAATGATTAAAAATAATCATAGTCGCGATACCTATTATATAGTTAAATCCTACTACAATCAAGTACTTTATAAACTGCAAACGAATTAATACCATTTTTTTACTACCAAAAGACCAATATTTATTTAGAAAAAATACATAAAAAAAGACTGGAATTTGCCCCAACATTACAGCTCTGACAGAATCTAAATTTAAAAAATCTTTTATAAGAATAAGTAGCGATAAATCCAATAAAAGTGCTGTTATTCCAACCACAAAATATCTAAAAAATTCCAAACGCAGACCCCAAAGAAAATTTAGGCTATGTTTTATTTTAATTTTTATAATTTCTATTTGCATTTTAGTTATTCAAGTATAGCTTTTATTCTACGGACTCCTGCACTTACAGATTCTTGTTTTTTAATTCTAAATTTACCCAAACCTCCTGTGCTTTCTACATGTGGACCACCACAAATTTCCTTGCTTGCTATTTGCGACCCATCTCCAATTGTATAAACCTTTACCTTGTCTCCATACCTATCTCCAAAAAGTCCTATTGCACCTTGAGATTTTGCTTCTTCTACAACCATCTCTTTAAAACTCGTTTGTAGATTACTCTCTATCGCTTTATTTACGAATCTTTCTACTTTTTGAATTTCTTCTTCTGTGAGTTTTTCTGAATGAGAAAAATCAAAACGAAGCCTTTCTGAAGTTATATTACTTCCTTTTTGTTCTACGCGGTCACCAAGCACCTCTCTAAGCGCACTGTGAAGTAAGTGTGTCGCTGTGTGATATTTTATACTCATCTCGCCGTCGTCTGCCATACCTCCTTTAAATTTTTGTTCTGCACCTTTACGGGAAAGTTCTTGATGTTTTTTTAATTCTTCGTTGAAACCATTTTTTAAGTTTTCAATTTCATTTTGAAGTAAGCTTCTTTTAGGTAATTGTTTGATTTCCTCAATTGAAGCCTCAAAATCAAATCCATAAGTTTGATACATATTAAATAAAAATTTAGCATCAAGTTTTGTTGGTACATATCCATCAGATACATCAACAAAATCTAACTTTTGACCTGACTTTGGGTCTTGTACACGCATTTGAGTTCTCAAAATTTTCAAACCTGTTTGCAAAGTTTTTCTAAATTTTTCCTCTTCTTTTAAAAGCTCACTTAATATTGTATCTTTATTTTGTGATAATTCTGGATATGTAGTTATATAATAATTTATTACAGAATCTGCGAGTTCTCCACAAAAATTACCTTCAATTCCAATTTTGTTCGCAAATCTAACAGCACGGCGAACAAGTCTGCGTGTAAAATAACCCTGATCTTTGTTCGAAGGACATGCGCCATCTGAAATTAAAAAAGTTGCAGCGCGCAAATGATCCATAATTACACGAAAAGATTCTTGTACCTCTGCTGAACTATAATTTTTACCACTCAGTCTTTCCAAAGTTTGTCTCATTTTATCAAAGATATCTATAAGAAACACATCTGGCACATTATTTTTTGCTGCCATTATTCGCTCTAGTCCACCACCAAAATCAACATTTTTTTGTGGTAAAAGTTCAAAACCAAGATTTGTCTTTATATATTCCATAAAAACATTGTTTCCAATTTCCATAAAACGACCACAGTCACAGTTTGGATGGCAAGATTCACCTGCCCAATGAGATTTTTTATGCAACCCTAATTCTTCTCCAAAATCCCAAAACACTTCCGTGTCTGGTCCACCAAGTTGACCTACTGGCATTTTTTCTGGCTTTCCACACATACTCCACCAGTTTTTACTTTCATCATAATAAAAAATTCTTCCATTTTGCATTCCAAATTCCGGATCTCCAACAATTTTTGAACTTACTCCAGCAGACACAAATAATTCTTGCCAAATTTTTGCGGACTTTTCATCTCTTGGAATATTTAAATTTTCCTTTCCTTGAAAAACTGTCACATAAATTCTATCTGGATCTAAGCCTACAACCTTTGTAATAAACTCAAAAAACCAAGAAATTTGCTCTTCCTTGAAATAATCACCAAGCGACCAATTTCCAAGCATTTCAAAAAAAGTAGTATGTCTATTATCACCAACCTCCTCTATATCTTGTGTGCGAAAACATTTTTGTGAATTTGTAATTCTCACACCAAGTGGGTGTTTTTCGCCAAGTAAATATGGAACCATTGGTTGCATTCCAGAACTTGTGAATAATGTTGTGGGGTCATTTTCTGGTAAAAGCGAAGCAGAGGAAATTCTTTGATGTCCTTTTCCTTTGAAAAATTCTAGATATTTTTCTCTAAGTTCGTTTGTGTTCATAATTTTAGTTAATCTCTCCCCCACCTAAACATACGTTCTTTTTATAAAAAACTGCAAATTGTCCTGGGCTTAGTGCCCATTGTTTTTTTGTAAAATTTACTGTCAAACCATTATTTTTATCTTTTTTGATTGTACATTTTTGTAAGACTTGCCTGTGACGAAGCCTTACTTCACAGTTTAATGGAAATTTTGACTCATGTCCACTAATCCAAGAAATATTTTTTACTTTTATTTCTTTTTTATACAAAAGTGGATCTTCTCTCTCTCCTACCACAAGCTCATTTTTTTGTAGATTTTTTGCAATTACATACATTGCCTTACTTTTTTTACCTCTTGCTTTCATGTCTACCCCAAGCTGACGCTGACCAAGTGTATATTTATGCAAACCATTATGTTCTCCAATTTGTGTACCGTCATTTAAAATTATTTTTCCTTTTTCTGGTTTTATTTTTTGTGCCAAAAATTCTCCAATTGAAACTTCGCCGATAAAACAAATTCCCATACTCTCTTCTCTGTTTGCATTTGGAAGTTCTTTTTTTTCTGCAATTTTCCTAACCTGTTTTTTATTCAATTTTCCAAGTGGGAAAAGAGTATGTTTTAGTTGATCTTGATTTAATTGATGCAAAAAATATGTTTGATCTTTATTTTTATCTTTTGCTTTTTCTAGAAAATATTCTCCTTTTTTATTTGAAATAGAAGCATAATGACCTGTTGCTAAAAAATCGAATTTTAATTCTTTGGCTTTATCCAACCAAAATCCAAACTTTATAAATTTGTTACAAAGCACATCTGGATTTGGTGTATTTCCTTTTTTATATTCTTTGAATAAATAATCCACTACAAATTTTTTATACTCCTTTTCAAAATTAAATGTTAAAAAAGGAATACCCAAAAAAGCAGCAACTTTTATCGCTTCTCTTCTGTCTTCTTTCCAAGTGCAAACCCCCTTTACCTCTTCCTCATCGCTCCACTGACGCATATATACGCCTGTGACGCCATAACCTTGACCCACAAGAATAGATGCAGTTACGGCAGAGTCCACACCTCCAGACATTGCTACTAATATTTTATCTTTCTTCTTTGTCATAATGGTTTAAACTAACATAAAAAGAAGAAATACTCAAGGAGCAGAATATGTAGAGTCAAACTCAAAACCAAATAAAATAGCTAAAAGTAAAATCTCAAAAAATATAATATAACTAATCAGACCAGAGACAACATTTCCTAAAATTAATTCTAAAAGTATAAGTGAGGCAATCCAAACTACTCCCAATAAAATTCCCTTTTTTGTATTTGGCTCGTCTTGTTTGAAATACCATTTTCCATTTACAAACAAAAAAGGTATTAGAAGTACCCACAAAATTATATTGTAAGCAATTTCTGAAAATTCATAACTAATAAAACCAATAAAAAACCAATTATACAAAATTATAAATAAAACTAGAAAAAGTGAAGACAGTAATAATCTAACAATTTTCATAAACTATAATGTATAAACCAAACCTATAATAAACACACTCAAAAATACAAATAACCAACCAAATGTAGACATTAGCATAACGCTAGCAGCTTTGAAGCTTTTGTGAATTGTCTTTTTCATTGGTTCAAAAAATATAAGATATGCGATAACAGAAGCAGACACTACAAATAAGAAGAGTCCAAATGTCACCTGTATTACAGAAGCTATCTCACCGTTGAATAAGCTATCAAAAGAAAGCAACATTGTAGAAACAAAAAGACAATAAAATACCACAGCAATAGCATGCGTAAACCCTCGCCAAAATGGTCGTCTGTAATTTTTTGAGAAAAGCATAAATATTAAATTATTATTTTAAACTTCTATTATAATGACAGTGTTGCCCTGACTTTATCTGCTATGTCTGTATTACCCGGATTTATCTCTTGTACTTGCTTAAAGAAGTTTAGGGCATTTGCACGATCCCCCCTTCTTTCGTATAAAAGACCTAAACTATACAATGCGTTGGAGTAATTTGGTGTTAATTCTGCCGCCCTAATCCACAAAAGCTCTGCTTGTCTATCGTCTTCTCCTTCATTTTTGTTGTAAAACATTCTTCCCAAACTAAACAGTACTTCTGAATTATTTTGAACAAGATTTAAAACAGGCGTATATACAGAAATTGCTGAGTCTAAATCTTCTTTTGCTTCAAACAGTTCTGACAAATTTAGATAGGCAACCAAATAATCTGGTTTCAATTCTATTGCTTTTTTGTAAGCCTCCTCTGCAGTATCTAGATCTTCACCAAAAACGGACACATCTCCCAAATACCACTGTAAAACAGGGTTTGTAGGTTCTAATTCTACTGCTCTTTGAACCGCATCTTTTGCCCAATCATTTGCTTCTGGCACAACACTTCTTGCATTCATATACATTACAGCCAAAGTCTCCCAGGTTTCCACATTTTTTGGTTGAAGACTTGTGGCAGCTTTTGCACTATTTACTGCGTTTGCTATAAACGCAGAAATTAACTCTGGATTTGACTCCTCTTTTATAGATTCTGTTCTTGCTTTTTGCAAGTTTACACGAGCTATGGCCACATAATAATCTGCATAATTTGACCTATACTGAACTGCCTTTTGTAAATTTAACTCCACATCTTCTATATTTGAAGATCTTACAGCTTTTGTAAAGTGTATTTCTGCCAAATAAATCTTTGCACTAAACACTCCAAAAACCATAAGTGCTGTCACCAAAAGTACAAAACCAAATGATAATGCCAGAGAATATTGAGGAGAAACATGGAGTGAAATTCTTTTTTCTTTTATAAGCCCCGGTATGACAGCTGACAAACTTACAACAACAGCACCTAAAAGCCACCACCAGAGCCACCATAAAACAATACCGTAAAATGCTAAAGCTAAACCAATAGAAGATACAAGCCAGACGACAACCAATACAAAAACTTCTGTTCTAACAACCTCACTATCCCCTTCTATCAAAAACTCAGAATCTTCCTTTTCTCCTTTCTTTTTCCAAACAGAAGGTCTAGTCTTGAGCCAACCGCTAAGTGCACTACCGACACCCAATAAAAGTATGAATAAGAAACTAATAAAACCAAATATTCCAAACTCCAGCAAAAGCGAAAACACTGAGCTGTATGGATATTGAAATCTAGTAGACCAAACTATACTAGACATATTGAATTCCACAGGTTTGTTTTCTGAGAATCCATATACAAAAGTACCAGGACCAGAACCAAATAAAAATATTTTTGCACTAGAAAGGAAGCTGTCTGCGGTTACTTGAAATGATGGCTGTACACCAAGAGAGACTTCTACTGGTAAATTCATTTTTAACAAATTTGGTGAGCCAAAAAATACAAATAATAATGCAATAAGGAATATAAAGAAATTAAATGAAATTCCAACTACACCAACTTCTGCTAGCAAACTTGTACTCACTACCAAAAGTATTCCAGCTCCAATTGCAAAAATAATCCAAGAAATAGCAAAACCAACTTTCAAAAGTACAATGAAAGTTAAGAAAAAAGTAATTGCAGGTAAAATTTTGGATGTCCAGGTTTTTCTTTTTATAGAAAGTAGCCCCAACGATAAAACAGCTCCCAAACCTGAAAAAATACCGAACAAACTACTTTTTTGACTAACTGTATTTTGTGCTATATATTTGTGTAAAATATCTAAACCAGGCAAATCTAGAAGTATAAATAAAAATGCAGATATTGAAAATGAGACTAATAATGTATTTATAAGTGTGTTCCATTTTTTGGAGGTATCAACCAATTGTAAAAACAACCAAAACCAAAGTATAAAAGCAATAATTGAGCTTGCATTTAATAAAAATATATCTGTTTTACCAGCAAAACTAATAGAAGATGACAGTGATAAAAGAGATGAAACAATTGTAATTAGGAAAAGTACCGCGATTGGTATATCAAAAATTGTACGCTTTACCACCAACTCTTTTGAGAGAATAACTTTTGTAAGCCAAACCAACAACAAAACCAAAACTAAAAAATAAAGCATTAGCTGTTTTGGAAGTGTAAGAACATCTGATGTAAATGGAAGATAAAAAAGGGGTATTCCAATAGTTCCAATTAAAAAAATAATCATTCCTATTTTGGAAAATAACTTATCGTATTTACTACTTACTTTTTTCTTTAAAAATGACATACACTATTTTTCTTTATTTTTTAATACTAAATTTTTAAGTGAAACGGTCTCTTCTTTTGACCTGTCTGGCTGCTTAACCTCTACTTTATTTTGTTTATTATCATAATTTTGTTTTTTATTATTTGGCTGAGGTTTTTTAATTGGAGTGTGAGGATAAATCTTTTTTGGTGGTTGTTTTTTTTGTTGTTTATTTTTCTTTCTTTCTATTTGTGCCAACTCTTCCTCGGATGGCTGACTCCACCTTAATATCTTTTCTTCTATATCAGACCTAGGAGTTCCATATCTTTCTCTTGAAACTCTCAATACTTTATCATAACTTCCTGTTGGAGAACCGATTGGTGACATTGTAGCCGCACTAAAAGGTTGAGAAGCCACCCCATCTATCATTAATTTTAAAAATATTTGGAACTTTGAAAGATTTACAATATCTTCTATAACAAAAGTTGGAGAAAATTCTTTCTCCATAGATTCTGCATCTGCGGCACCAACCCTAAAACTAACCACAGTTCCAACATTTCCAAAAACAGCGTCTGCTACAACTTCGTCTAATTGAGCAACATATTGATGAGCTAAAATCAAACTTAGACGATATTTACGCGCCTCGGATAATATGTTGGCAAAAGATGGAGTTGCAAAGTTTTGAAACTCATCCACATATAAAAAGAAGTCTTGACGATCTGCTTCTGGAATATTTACACGCTCCATAGCTGAAAGTTGAATCTGTGTGATAAGCATTCCACCTAACAGCCTACTATTATCCTCTCCTATTCTTCCTTTGGACAAGTTCATTATAAAAATTTTCTTATTATCCATTAGTTCTCTAATATTTATAGTTGATTTTGTTTGGGCAACCATATTTCTAATAACAGTTGCGCTCAAAAATTGACCGATTTTGTTTTGAATTGGGGCGACAGCTTCTGCAGCATACCTATCATTATAACCAGCGAACTCTTTTTCCCAAAAAGCTTTTACAACAGGATCCTTTAGGTTTGCCACCATTTCGCTTCTAAATGTTTTGTCCCCTAACAACCTATTTATACCTAAAAGAGTTGAGCCTTGATTGTCTAGTAAAGTAAGTAAAGTATTGTTCAAAATATATTCCATTCTAGAGCTCCAAGCGTCTGGCCAAATCTTTTTGAAAACTGCCATAAGTCCTGCAGCCACAAGATGTTTTTGCTCTTCATTTTTAACCTCTAAAATATTAAATCCAATAGGATTTTCTCTGTCTGAAGGGTTGAAATATACAACATCATTTATACGATTTGTCGGTATATAATCTATAATTTTTTCTGCAAAATCCCCATGAGGATCTACCAAACCAACTCCATGTCCAGCATAAATATCATGCAAAACCATATTTTCCATCATTGTTGTTTTTCCCATTCCAGTTTTCCCAATCACATACATATGTCTACGACGGTCGTCTAGTTTAATACCAAAACGCCGCATTTGATTTCGGAAATTGGTTTCAGCGAACAAACAGATATCTTCCTGTTCTTCTTGTTTTGCTTGTTTTGCTTGTAGTGATTTTAATTGCGGTGTTGGCATGTTTTTATTTTATATTATCGCAATCTTATTATATCATATTACAAATAAAATCTAGCATATCTTATACACAATTTGACAAAACTCTATTTTAAAAGTTTACTTAATATAAAAGGAGGTTATTATGGGTGTTAATTCTGGAGGTCTTATTTTCAAAGATTTTTGGAAGATGAGAGAAGGTTTTTACAGACTTACATCTCAAAAAAGTATATACATTCACAATTCAAGTCCAAAAAAACTTGCAAAATTAGGTGTTGTAGAAAGATACTATATTTTAAACTTAGCTTTTGGTAAAATAGGTCCAAAAGCAATGACCGCAATATCTTTTCTACTTTATATAACATTCCAAAACCATTGTATCGCGTGGACAGGTATCACCTGGACACAACTATTTAAAGAATGGGATAAAGAGACAAGTAAAGTGCAAAATGATATTGCAAATAATGCAAACATAATTTGCTTTGATGAGGTTTTTTTATCGCCAGAAGGGTTTTCATATTTAGCCGAAGGTTTGATTGAGGCGGTGCAAAAAGGATATCTTTTTATTATCCCAACACCAAACCAAAATGTAATTTACTTCCCAAACAGATTTCTAATTCAAACTATTATAGATGAATATAACGATACCATAAAAAGAAATCTGAAACAAGCAAAAACCCGCTAAGATTAGCGGGTTTTTTTAAACTTTATTTAAGTTTATTACTTCAAAAGTGAATTTATAGTTTGCTCTAGTGAACTAAATGGTTGAGCTCCAGAAATTTCTACCATTTCTCCGTTTGGTCCAATTGCCACACTATAAGGAGTTCCTCGAATTCCAGCTTTTTGACCATCCAAAAAGTCATCGTTTACTTTGTTGTCGTATTTTCCACTTTCCACGCATTCTGTAAATTTGCTTATATTTTTCACACCGACTTGCTGTGCATATTCTGGAAGTTTATCTAAATCCAAACCATCATTTGAAGGAGTTACCTCATTTATTAGATCAATAAATTCCCAAAATTTATCTTGTTCTCCTGCACACTCTGATGCGTTTGCTTCAGCACGCGCTTGTCTGTGCAAACTATCCAATGGAAAATGTCTAAAAACCCATTTTACATCGCCATCAAACTTGTCCATTACCTCTAACATTGTATTATGAAATCTCTTACAAAACGGACATTCTAAATCTGAATATTCTACGATTGTCACTTTTGCATTTTTATCTCCACGAATATGATCTTTTTTTGTAACACTACGAATTGCAATTTTCTTATTACCAACATCTTCTGTGCCTACTTGTTGATTTCTGTTATTATTAACATCTACTTTTGCATTATCTCCGTTTACATAAACTCCAAGCAAAATAAAAAAACCAATCGTACACAAAACTAATATTCCAATTACAAGCCCAGATGCAAAAACCTTTCCCGGAGAAAGTGATTCAAAAATAGAGCCATTTCCTTGTTTGTTGTCCATACGCAAAAATATTTATTATTTAATGAATTCTAAGTATAACACTATCTAAAAAATAAAAGCAAGACTTTCTATTTTTCTATTTTTTGAGGTTTAATGTTCTTATTATTTTTAATCATTTTCTTTATACCATCCAAATTTAATAATCCCGCTTGTGCACCCAGATGTTGTACTACAGAAGATGCGTTAAATGTTCCCCATCGCATTGCTGTTTTTATGTTATTTTCCAAAACTAATGCGCTTACAAAAGCTATTGTGTACGCATCTCCAGCTCCAGTCCTCTCTAAAATTGGAGTATCAAAAATACCCATTTTATACATATCCTCTCCATTATAAGTATAAGACCCTTTTGGCCCGTCTGTTATTACCACCTTCTTTACTCCCAAATTATAAAATTCTTTTAACAAAATAGGCACACTACTATTATTTTTTAATAAAATTTGTGCCTCACGCTTGTTTACAGACAAAACTTCTGTTTTCTTTAAAATAGGCTTCAAAACTTTTAAACCTTCCTTTATTTGAAAAGTCCCCGGATTAAACGCAAGTTTTGCTCCACTTTTTTCTAAATAATTTAATAATTGTTTGTGAAGTGGTTTATGTCCGAAGGCTAGCGAAGTAAAATAAATCCATTTAGATTTTCCAAATTTTGGCAATTTATATTCACGCGACTCATGATAAACAAAAATTGTTCGCTCTCCATCAAAATTCAAAACCGTAGAATAATTTGTAGGCTTAGTTTTATCTATTTTCAAAAATTTACTTGAAACCTTTTCTTTTGTAAAATTCTTTTTTGCCTCTTTTCCACCAATATCATTTCCAACGACAGTATAGATTGCAGTTTTTAACCCAAGTCTAGACGCACCAACAGCAGAATTCGCTGCATTTCCTACTCCGTGCAGGCGAATTATTTTATTTACTGGTATTTTATCTGCATAATCAACACAAAGCTGGCAAATATCTTTTTTAATCTTACAATTTACTGTCGCCTGATCTATCTCCAAAAAAACATCTGTCGTTGTATCCCCTATTGAAATTATATCGTACATATTTTTTTAATTTAAATTAGTTAAATGTTCTGCCAAGCCTATATAACTAGAAGGTAAAAAACATTTTAATTCTCTTTTTATATTAACACTTATTTCCAAACTATCTATAAATAAATGCAAGTCTATAAGTCGTATTTCACCAGTTCCACGAGATAATTTTTTAAGTTGTTCATAAGGTGCTTTTACTCCCTCTCTGCGTAAAACTGTTTGAATTGCTTCTGTTAAAACTTCTGGGTGTTTTTCTAATTCATCTGAAACTTTTTTATAATTTATAGCAATTTTTGAAAGTCCTTTTAATAATGATTTGTACGAAATAAGGCAATGAGAAAAAGCAACACCAAAATTTCTTTGAACAGTAGAATTTGACAGATCTCGTTGAAGTCTAGAAATTGGTAATTTTTGTGAAAAAAAAGTAAACATACTATTTGCTATACTTAAATTTCCTTCGGCATTTTCAAAATCAATAGGATTTACTTTGTGCGGCATTGTGGAAGATCCAACCTCTCCTATTATTATTTTTTGTGTAAGCCAACCATCACTTATATACCTCCACAAATCTTGAGAAAAATCTATTAAAATTGTATTTACTCTACGCAATGCATCAAATATTTCTATAAAACTATCTTGTGGTTCTATTTGAGTAGTAAAAGAATTAAGTTCTAACTTTAGAAAATTATTTTTATTTAAAACTTCCACAAAATCCTTACTAAATTTCAACCAATTTACATTTGGATAAGCACTATAATGTGCATTATAATTTCCTGTTGCACCATTTAACTTTACTAAAATTTGATTTTTCTTTATTATTTCAAACTGTCTTTGTAGTCTACTCAAATAAACTTTAAATTCTTTACCAAAAGTTGTAGGAGATGCTGGTTGACCATGTGTTCTGGCTAAAATGGAAATAAAACGATTTTCTTTAGAAAAAATAGAAATTTCATTCATTATATTTTCAATAAAAGGAAGTATTACAGATTCCAATGAATCTCGTATCATCAAAGCATAAGAAATATTATTTATATCTTCTGATGTTAAACCAAAATGAACCCATTCTGACACATCTGAAAGTGAGCTATTTTTTAATTTATTTTTAATAAAATACTCAACTGATTTTACATCATGTCTTGTGGCTAATATTTCCTTATATCCTGTCTCTTCTAATTCTTTTACAATATTTGCATCTTCTAATGTTAAATTTTGTAATTCTTTTAATAAAAAATTTTCCTCCTTTGAAAATAAGCGCACGCCTATTTGGGCGTGCTCTGAAAGCATTATTAAATATTTTATCTCCACCTTTACTCTATATGAAATTAAACCGAACTCACTACAAATTTTGCTTAATTCATTTGTTTTATTTTTATACCTTCCATCTATAGGACTTATAGCCAAAAGTCTTTCCATATATTAAATAAGATAATTCTGGACAATCACACCCACGATTACTCCAACCAAAACCCCCAAACCACCAAGCAAAAGCATTTCTAAACCTTTTCTAATTTTATTAATTTTAAATATTTTACCACTAACCACTCCCAAAACAAAAAGTGCTACGAGAGAAAAAACTATTGAAACCCAAAATGCTGTCATAGACTCTAAAAAAAGATATGGTGAAAGTGGAATAAAACCTGCCAAAAAATAAGAGACAAACATTATAGAGCCGGCAACTATTGAAGTCCCAAAAGGTGTATTTTTCTTTTTGCTGTATTCCTCTGCTGTGTGCTCGGACAAAAGACTACCAATACCCATAGATGTAGCCTCTACAAATATCAAAATAATTCCTGTGATAATAATAGTACCACGAGCTACACCAGTAATAGCCACACCAGAAATAAGCCCAATTGTGGAAACCAAGCTATCCTCTACTCCAAATATAAAATTTTTTACATAAAGCGCGTAGGTCTTTCTAGAAAACTTTGCCATATTTTATTTTTTCTTTTTTCCGTTTTTAAAAAATATTTTCCAAAAACCTGGGTGATCTACAACCAACTCGGTAATAAGCGCAAATGGAATTGAAACTGCCAAAACAACCCACATAATTCTCCAACTAAATGTTGCGTCTGTTGCGAGCACAACAGCCAACAAATCTTCTACTGTTCCCATTACTACCCCAATTAAAACGAACTCCAAAATACGAAATTTTTTATTTCTATATGGCATATAAATGATTAAAAATAAAATAATATTGTTAACAGTTTTATTATACATCATTTTGTGATTAAGCCCCAAAAATGTTAAAATTAAGATATATGAAATTTATACACAAAAATTCTAGAATTTCAGAAAGAATATTCAAAAAACATATAGGGAAACTCTCTGTTTATTTTAAGCTTTTGCAAGAAGTTATAGATAGAAATTCTTACGATTATTTAGAAAGTTCTATCAACTGCCCTTTTGACAGAAATACTCTGGGGAAAGTTTTGGAAATGGCAAATAAAAAATCTAGTGCAAAATTGAAATATATAATTGTAATAGGAATTGGCGGTTCAAATTTGGGAACAAAAGCAATTTACGATGCACTTTATGGACATTTTGATATTTTGGAAAATAGAGCACCAAAGATGATTTTCCTAGATACCAACAATCCTGTATTTATAGAAAAGCTTGGAAAACTTATCCACAGTTCAAAAGATAAAAATGAATTTTTGATAAACGCAATCAGTAAATCTGGCGAAACAACTGAAACTATTGCAAACCTAGAAATTGTCGCCAAAATGTTTTCAAAAAAGTTTCCAAAATCATTAGACCGATTTGTAATTACCACAGACTACCAATCCAAACTTTGGCTAATAGCACAAAAAAAAGGAATATCTACATTAGCAATTCCGCAGAAAGTTGGAGGTAGATTTTCTGTATTTTCTGCTGTTGGACTTTTTCCTCTTGCCGTTTTAGGAGTAGATATAAAACAACTACTAAACGGCGCAAAACTAATGCGAAGCCGCTGTACGCATTTTGATATTACCAAAAATCCTGCCTTACAATCTGCCATAATTTTGTACGAATATTATAAAAAAGGCCTAGAAATTACAGATACTTTTGTATTCAACCCAGAATTGGAATCTTTGGGAAAATGGTATAGACAGCTTTTGGCAGAAAGTATAGGAAAAGAAAAAAGTAAACGAGGAAAAAAAGTAAACGCCGGAATTTTACCAATTGTTTCTGTGGGTTCTACAGACCTGCATTCTGTGGGTCAACTTTATTTGGGCGGACCAATAAACAAAACTACAACTTTTGTAGAAATAAAGAAAAATTGGGTAGATGTGCAAATTCCAAAAAAACGAAGATTTCCAGAACTTGCAGAAAATATAACCGGAAAAAGTGCTTTGCAGATTATGACTGCAATTATGAACGGCACAAAAATAGCTTACAAAAAAAGAAATTTGCCATTTTGCGAAGTTGTTTTGGACGAGCTAAATCCAAAATCATTTGGAGAATTTATGCAGTTCAAAATGATAGAAATAATGCTTTTGGGAAAACTTATGGACCTAAACACTTTTGATCAACCAAATGTAGAAAATTATAAAATTGAGACAAAAAAGTTATTGAAATAATTTTTTTAAAAGAACAAGAAAAAACAGGACTAACACTTTATTTTAATTACTTACAAAAATAGTGACACTGCACCGGGATATTTCGACTCCGTTTCACTTCGCTCAATATGACGTGAATAAAAATATGTCATCCTGAGCGGAACGAAATGGGGTCGAATGGATCCCCGTACAATATCACCAAATATAAATAATCAAACCAAAACACTCGCACTTTTTGCTTACTCTGCCTAATCTGCTTTTTAAACAATCCACTAAAACTTTTTTTAACCACAAACTTTTAACAAACAACCATATGTATTTTGCCACAGCGAAAGAAATGCAGTTTTTAGACAAGATCGCAGTAGAAAACGGTCTTTGCGTAATGCAGATGATGGAGCTGGCTGGTTGGCACATGTTGCCACTCATCACAAGTATGAGTATCTCCAAAAAATCTCATATTGTTGTAGTTTGTGGTACTGGCAACAAAGGTGGAAATGGTTTATGTGCAGCACGGCATTTGTTAAATCACGGATTTAGAACATCCATTATTTTAATGTCTAAAAACATAACAACGCAAGCAAAACACCATTTAGATTTATTACAAAAAATAGACGCAAATATTTTGACAGTCAAAAATTTGGAAAAGCAAGATGAAATAGAAAAATTAATAAACTCTAGCACACTAATTATAGACGCCTTGATTGGGTACAATTTGAAAGGTGCACCGCGTGATAACTTTGCCAAAATAATAGAAATGATAAATAAAACAAAAAAGAATGTCATTTGCTACGACATTCCAACTGGAATAGACCCAACCACCGGAGAATGCTTTGAGCCACACATTCGCGCTTATGCCACACTTAGCCTAGCACTACCAAAAAAAGCATTTACCAAAAACAAAGCAAAATCAAAAAGTGGAAAAATCTTCATCGCCGACATCGGCATCCCCCACTTTCTATACGAGCGAGTTTCACCAAATAGCAGGCCTAATTTTGGGCAGGTGAAAACTTTCTTTGCTCCTATTTAAGAGTTTACAAATCAAAGTGTTTGGTTAAATAGTTCTTAATTTCACTAAGAACTTCTTTTTTTACCTCTCCAATTTTATGAGAAAATCTAACAGGATCAAAAGAAATAATATGTTGCACTTTTATCACAGAATCATGTAATAATAAATTATTATTATCTTTTTCAACCAAAATATCTTCTTTTAAAGCTTTATCCAATTTTGTAGATAATGGCATAATTGTCACAAGATTTGACTTTTTTATTTGTAAATTTGATTGAATAATAATTGCAGGACGTTTTTTCTGATACTCATGCCCAACTGAATTTTCACTAAAATCAACTAAATAAATATCACCTTGTTTCAAATCCGGATTACGCATATTTCTTAAAATTATCAGCATTATTATAATAAGATTCTTCCTCACTGGACAAAGAACCTAGATTTTTTAAAGAATCAATTGCAGAAATATCGCTAAACATATTTAAATTTTCTTCTGTGGGATTTTTCATAATTTTTACCACAGTTCCAGCAATTAAATATTCATTTAAATCTTTTTTGTGTATATATATTGGTGTAATATCTTGGTTTGACTCAGACATTAAAACTATTTGCCTATTTTTTTTGTCAAAAAAAACTTTTTTTATATTTGCGACATCATTAATAATAGAAACCATATATAAACCACTTTCTAGCTCTTTTTTTTCACTATCCACAATCACATAATCTCCATCTTCAATACTATTTCCACGAATATTAGCACGATTCATAGAAGAGCCAACTGCACGTAACACAAACAAGCTTTCGATTCTTTTGGCAAGTTCGCCCAAAATATTTTTGGTCACTTTCAAATATCCTTCTACATGATTTTCTGCAAAATATGTCGCTACACCACAATTTGCACTTCCCAAAATAGGCAAAGAAATAATTTGAGTTTTTTTGTCCATTCCGGGTTTTATTTTTTTAATTTCTTTATTTTTTTTGTCCACAAAAATAAGCCCTCTTTTTGCGAGCTGATCCAAATGATGTTTTATTTTTTGCGGACTTCCTGTTTCGTTTATCAATTTGGCAATTTCTCTAAGTGATAAACCAGAAATATCTTTTGTTTCCAAAAGATTGAGAATTTTTTCTTGAAGATGGTGCATATTTCTACTTCAAATTATTTATTATCTTTATTATACCATAAAATATTATTTTGTCAATAATTAAGTAAGTCTTATTTTTCTTGACATTTAAACCAATCCTTTATATACTAAAATCATTACTATTGCACTTTTTTATGTTTGTCGTGGATACATAAAAAATATGCTTAAAAGTTGAAATGGTAGTTTTATTAATCTGTAATACAAAGATTATGGCAAAAAACAGAAAAACCAGCAAAAAAGCTGGCAAAGCTGCAAGCAAAGTTCTTAGAGATAAAAGAACAAGTAAACATTCTAAAACAGCAGCAGGAAGTGCAATGTCACAGCGTGCACCAAAAAAGAAACAGAAAAAGTAGACAAGCATAAAGACAAGTTTTAAAAGACTTGTCTTTTGCTTTTTAAAAATTATATAAAATTTTCAGCCCCACAATAAGGACAGAAAACTTTTTTACTCCCTACCACCTGTACAATATTGTTTATTGTTTCATCTTTATATTGAAAATTTTCTTTACAGCCAAAACATTTAGTTTTACAAATTCTATATCCAACTCCATATTTACTTCTAATATTATTAATGCTATCTTCCACGGCTTCGGGTATCCTATAAAAACCTATGGATATTTTATCTTTCTTCAATTCTATAATTTCTTTTTTTATTTCTTTTCTGTCTTTTTTTTCTGCTTTTCTATATTCTTTTTCTTTTACTTTAATTAAAATATCAAAATCTTTTTTAATCTCTTCTTGTCTTTTTTTATAAATTATCTCTTGTTCTTTAAAAAAGTCTTCCGTCCTCTGTTTGTGCTTTTTATTATTTAGATGAATAATAATCGCAGCAATAATCGCTCCAATAGTAAACAGTACAGCCAAAACAGCTACCATAATAGCATAAGGATTAAACCAAAAACTTAATTGCTAATTAGTCTTTTCAACAATTTCTGCGTAATTCATTAACATTATATTATATTGATTTGGTGCTGATTGTATTATTGTTGTATTCATATTTTTTAATCAATTCTATGTTTGTGGCGTAAATCCAGATTTAACTATATCCACAATTAATTTAAATTCTTTAGAGTTTTTATACTTTCCCCTATTAATTATAAATAAATTACCATCTTTTTTAAAAGCTATTTTTGAAAAACTACTTTGCATTTTTTGTTTATCAACTTTAATATAAATACTATAACAATTTGGTAAATAAAAAAGATAAAAACGTCTTTTATCCATATATAACTTAACTGGATTAAGAAAACTTTTATCCACAATCCCATCTAAACCATCTTTTTCAAATTGAGTAATAATAAACGGATAATCTATTAACTTTTTATATTTTTTATTATAGATTATGTCCCTCAATATTTCCTCATATTTATTTAATTGAACAAACCCATACTCATCCAAAGAAGATATACCAGCTCTCCACAATAAGGAAATTATGAAAAAACTTAATTTTTCATAATCCACATCTCTAATTATAAACGCGCTTTCAGTCTGTGGATGTTTTTCTAATTTTTTTTCTAAAAAAACTTTTTTACCATATTCATCATATAAACCAAGATCACTATCGCAATCTTTACACAATATATTCATGTCATAACTTCCAACTGGTCTTCTTTTAATATGTTTATTTTTCCTAACCATTATTAAAGAACTATTATCATCTGACGGATAAAGAAAATCATAAAAAGTTTTAGGTATGATATGTGCTTTTATTAAACTTTTGTCTTTTTTACATAGTCTACATTTCATATTATTTAAAAAACCTTAATAATCAAATTTCATCGTTTGCATATTAAATCTTGATGTTCCACTTTCCCCCTTATCTGACCATATACCATGATAATAAATATATTTTGACCCCTCCACATCTATTAAAATTATTTTTTTAAATGGGTAATTTTTAATACAAATTTTTTGAGATACAGTCAATGGACTCACTTCACAAGATTCACAGAGTATTATTAAATTACAATCAGTATCTCCATATTCTTTTGAAAGGTCGTTAATATAATTAATTAAATCATTAGTATTATTTTGTTTTAAAGATTTCCCAAATCTTTTTAATTGAAAATCAATTCTGCCTTTTTTAGAAGGAATTGCAATAGAAAAATCTATTGGAGTATCTTTAAAAAAACCATCTTTTATAAGATTGATAAAATCTTGCTCAGACATAAGATTATCTTTTGGTAATTTTCTTTTATAACTTTCCTTTACCTCAAATCCTATAAAACATTCTTTTCCAAATTGCCTTTCACAAAATTTAGACATGACCAAAGAACATATCATTTCAATATTATCAGTATCTTGTATTTTATTAGAAGTAATATGGGAGAGATAGTCAATTATAACCCAATTAGGAAAATAATATAATTCTTTTTTCATATCAATTTTAAACTTTATCAATTTCCTGCATAATTCGGTGGGTTTCGGTTAGGGAGACTATCATTTCTTGGTAGTGATCTATGTCTTCATTGCTTAGTTCTCGTTCTCGGCGGTCTTTGAGCCATTTTTGGGCTGGTTGGTATCCGCCGATGTAGAAGTTCCAGGCAACTTCTGGAACATTGCCAAAATATTGAGTATAATTTATAAATACTTTTTCATCTTCGTATTTTGGATATTTCTTTTCAACTTTATTTGAACCACTTTCTGGGAAAGTTGTGATAAAATTTGAAACTTTTGGAGATTCTAATAAATGCAATTCTCTCAATTCTTTTCCTAACCCAACTAAATTCCAAAATTTTTGCTTATTTTCTGGATATGGAACACGGGGGAAATCTATTTTCAAAAATTCTTTGTATTTTTCACGATATTTTGGAGAATGAAGAACTGCATAAATATAATCCAAAATATTTTCTGGTGTAAAAATACTACCATCAGTAATTTGTAGAGTTGGATTATTTGAACTACGTGATACTAAAGTGGCTCCAACTTTATTTTTAATTTCTCCTATTATGTCTATGTTAAAATTATAATTTTTGATGCTATCATTTACATAAGAATATAAAGGAAATACATATCCAATTTCTGATGTTTTATTAGAAACCAATGTTGATTCTGTAATATTGTTAGTTATAAAATTATGTTGATATGATTTACCAGCTTTAACCTGCCTACACAAAACTAATCCTACATTATTTTTATTATTAAAATGTTTCATTGTTTCTTTTCTAGAACGCTCGATAAAATCATTATGATAATATATCCACCTATTATCAAACGGGCGATAGGAAATTTTTTGAAGATTTTTTTCATCAAAAATATGTTTTTGTGCCTTTATAATTTTCCAGTTTTGGTTTTCTCGTAAATTATATTTTTGTTTTGCTTTATCAGGATCAAGCATTAAAAAATCTTTTATTTTAATTATAAGTTTTTCTCTTGAATTATTGATAATAAATTTATCGCGAGAAGTCACAATACCTACTGAATTTGTTTCCATTAAATCTACAATTGAAAAACCTTCATTATATTCTTTTTTCAACTCGTTATTAAACGGTATAAAATAAAGATTTGGTTTATTTGGAGATAATTTTTTCCATTTTATAGATTCCCAATTATTTTCATTTAATAAATTATATTTTTTATTTTGTTTTCCATAAAAATCAGCATGGTAAACTTTTGCAGTTTTGTTTTTTGAATTTTTATTTTTTATTGCAAAAATTATAGAAGTTCCTGTTTTAATTCCAAAGACATTTTCATCTTTTCCTCCTTCAGAAGTTGTCTCGTTTTTATTTGCATTCCCATGCAAATCTAAAACATAAATTTCACTAAAAGTTTCCATTAAATGCCAACGCATACCTCTGAAAGTTGGATTATCTAAATATCCATGAGGTGTGATAAAGCTTACAATTCCTTCTCCCGTTTTTTCTATTTGATTTTCAGCAAAACGAATAAATTTTACATAATCATCGTTAAGCCATTTCGAATTTCGCTCTTGAAGTTTTTGATTCCCTCCCGGTTCTACTTTATAAACATTATGTCCTTTATAATTTTTATTAGAACTTTCACCAGAATAAGGAGGATTACCCAACACAACCATAATTGGCATTTCAGATTTAATTTTTGAAGCTTGGTTTGATTCTTTTGTTAGCCATTGCCCCATAAAAAGATCGGGTATTTTATCTATTGCACCTTCTAAGCTATTAGTAAGCCATACAGACAGCCTTTCATCTCCTTTATAACCAAGTTCTTTTAGCGTAATCCCAAGTTTAAGGTGAGCCATAGTATAACTTGCCATCATCAGCTCAAAACCGTGCAAACGCGAAAGTAAGCTATCTCGAACATAAGAATCCCACTGACCTTCTTGTCCAACAAATTTTTTGTGTATTTCATGAATTACTTCATTTAAAAATGTACCAGTTCCTACCGCAGGATCTAGAATTTGTACTTTATATGTTTGTTTTATTATCCTTTTTACGTTATCTTTTGTTCTACCATCTTCTCCTTGAACTTTGGCTTTATATTCTATTTTTGTGGTATCAGCAAGTCCTTTACTTAAACCAAATTTAGTTTTTAAAATCTGGTCCACACTACGAACAATAAAAGAAACTACCGGCTCGGGCGTATAATACACTCCTCTTTTTTTACGAAGTCCTTTGTCATAACTAGTCAAAAAAGTTTCATAAAAATGAAGAACAGGATCTTTTTGTTTTTTCTCAAACTCTTTGTGCATTATATATGCTACACTTGTAGACGAATAAGTTTCTATCAAACTATCTACCAACCACGCAATTTTGGGATCATAATCTGTGCCAGCCACATGTCCAAAAAACTTTTTCAAAAGTGGATTGGATGAAGGTAATAAATCTTGAGCTTCGTGACGAGAAAAATCTTTCTCTGTTTTATCATAATAACGAGCCACAAACAACCCATAAACAAGAGTTTGAGCATACATATCCGCAAACTCATTTTCCGAAAGATCACGAATAAGAACTTGTTTAAATGATTCGTATTGAGCAAAAATGTCTGAGTCTTTATTTTCACTAAGTGAAGCCAAAGCATTGTCACGAATAATCCGCGCTTTACTTGCCATTATTTCTGCCAATCTTTTTGCAGATTTAATTGTTCTATAAGACGGAGTTATATAATCCTGAATCAAATTTACGAATTTATCAAAATTTTCTTCTGTTGGTACAATTTTATTTTCCTCTTTTACCGCAATTGAAACAGATATTTTTTCTCCCTCTTCTGGAATAAATTGAAAATCATAATAATTTGTAAGTAAAATTTTCCCAAAAGCATCTGCATAACGTTTTGCCTGTTTTTGTGTATCTGTATTTTTTATATCTACCGTCACATCCTTGCACTCTGCATAAGCAATTGGTGTATCACCTTTTTTAAACAAAAAATCAGGCGCATTTCCACCTGTATAGGCTGGCTCATTTATTGCCTGAATATTTGAAACTAAACTTTCAATCAATATCTTGAAATCAGATCTATAAGTATGCTCACGTGCATCTCCAGTATCTAATATCTTTTGAACATTATTAAGATACTCCAAAACTAAATTGTTATATTCACCACCCATAAAATTTTTATTTAAAATGTTCTTCTACTTTACCTTAAAAGCAAAAATATTGAAAATTTTAATTCCAATATTTTTTATTTATAAGTTGTTTTATTTTTATAATTATACTTAAAACTGTGGATAACTTTGACAAATGCACGACATTGTAGTATATTGAAATTGAAGTATGCAATAATAACTTTCATTTATGCCTTAGTATTCCCTCAGACCATCTGAGACTTAAGCTAAGGAATACCATAATGTTAGACGCTACTTCACCAAACACCTCAATCCCCCGATTGAGTTTTTTGGTTGTTAAATTTATTTTCCCAATAATCTTTAAACATTTCTCTTCCTTCAGCAAGAATATTATTTTGCAAAATACCAAATAATTCCTCTCCTAACGGTTTTTTATTTAAATAAGATGCTATAACACCAACAATCCAGTCTGCTAATTGAACATTTGGAAAATCTCTTGAATTAACTCTTTCTATTTTAATATTTGCACCGCTTGGCAAACTAGGTAATAAATGAATTTTTATGTTATTTACAAATTCTTTCTTACTTACACCTTTTAATTTTCTTTGATCACAAAAAACATGAAATAATAGATCACTTGCAGAAGAAGTATACATTTCCAATGTTTCTGCAACTATTTTTGTATAAAGTAAGCCCGTTTGAATTTTCTCTTTTCTTTTGTATTCTTCTGGTATATTTTGCCTTTTCAAAAAAGAAAAACGAATCCTAACATCTAACTTAGAAATAAATTTAACTGTTTTAATTCTTAATTCATCAGAAATACCAGAATCAGAAAACTTTATTTCAGGTCTAAATCTTATTTTTTTAGGAAATTTATCTTTAGACCAAGATTTAAATCTTTTTTTGGTTCTTTTGTGATCCCCAACAGTAAAAGAGCCTATTACAAAATAGTCCTCTGAATCGTTTTTATGAAATTGTCCACTTTCATCCAGAAAAATATGCATAATAAAATAAATTTATTTTATTTCAAAAACTTTCTCACTTTCCACCAAAAACCAAACCTCATCAATTTTGATAGAGAAAAATGCCCACCCTTCTTTTTTAGTATAAAAGTTGCACCTATTTTTTTGCAGAAATTTTGGACTGGATTGAAGTTTATTATTTTATCGTCTTTGGCATGGAAGACCAAAACTTTTTTACCATCTATTTCATTTATATGATTTATAGGATTGAAAAATTTGCCCGTCAAAAGCTTTTGCCAATTTTTGTCTGTGGATCTATAAGCATTATAAAATGAATTTTTTATTTGCTCCACAAATTTATCCAAAGGTTCTTCTTCACTTGGCTCTGTCCAGTCCACAAGCGGAGAAAATGCTACAACTTTTTTTACCAAATCACTCCGCGCGCACATTAGCGCCGTAGCTCCACCAAAGCTAGATCCGACCACACACACCTCTTTTGGATTTACCTTGTACTTATCGCCGTTCCAGCCATCTTTGAAGCCTTTTGGCAACTCGTCTATTATGTCCAACACATCTTGCTCTGGTGAATTTTGTAGAAATTCTCCACCACTTTCCCAAGTCCCGCGGTATCGCAAGTGAAAAACCCAAAAACCTTTTTTTGAAAAAAATTTCAACAACTTTTTCTTGTTTGGAAGTGTCGGCAAACCATCACACAAAATCACAATTTTATCTGAATTATGTTTTGGTGGTAGAAATTCTGCAATTATTTCATTCTTAAATTTTGCTCGTAAAGTATGCATTTAAAAAAATTACTTAATTCAATATTTTAGTGATTTTATTGCAAGATCCATTCGACTTCGCTCTGCTCCGCTCAGGATGACATAAAGAAAATATATATTTATTTTTCTTCTTCAACTTTTAAAATTCTCACAATGTAAACCATAAGCACAACAACAACCAAAGTCATAACGACAGCATAAGCGAATTTTGCCCACACATATTGACCGCTTACTGGGAATACAGCTTCAATTAGTGATTTTATAGCGTCGTTCCAAGCAAACGAGGCAACAAGTCCAAAACCAGCTCCAATATATTTTACAAAATTAGACTTTATTTCTTTTTGCAATTTTTTACTTATTTTTTGTTTTGTTTTTTTTGGCATAAAATTAATATTAGTTTTTAAAGTTAAAAGTTCGTAAAGTTTATAAAGTAAAAAAGGGCAAATATTTTATTTTGATTATTTATATTTTGATGATAATGTACGGGGATATTTCGACTTCGCTTTGCTTCGCTCAATATGACGTGATTATTCTCTTTTTCCCCTCCTAAACCTCCCCAACATTTGAAATTTCCTGCCTGCTGGATAGGCTGGTTGGACTAATTTTTTATAAATATTTACGGTCCTTTTGAGTATACAAAAGGATTGCGAGTGTAGCGAATTGCGGCGAGCAAAATAAATGTTTATATAAAATTAAGCCTAAAATTGTCAACCGTTCGGCACTTTTGGTTACCTTTTGGTGTCAAAAGGTAAAGTAAGAATATTTTAGTATTATCGTTAAAAGAGAGTGTGTTTGAATCAATGTTTAAGAGATTTCTCACTTTGGTTCGAAATGACAGAAGAAACTCAAGATGATGTAATAAATTTTTCTTTAGACTTATTAAAAACTTTTTTATATTCTTCTATGATTTTATTTTGCGTACTATTTTCTAATATTTTCAAAACCTCTTCATGAAACCAAATTCTTTCTTGTACATTTGAACTAAACTTTTTTAAAACACCTTCATCTAGCCCTCTAAAATCAATTGAAAGTGAGGTCATATTGTGAATCTTGTCTGCGGTAGCAACCAGCAAACTTTCTTCAGGAGCAGTTTTCAAATTGTCCAGATAATTCTGCTTTCTCTCTTTCCAGTTTTTTATATTTTTATCCTCTGTCACACCCATTACGATATCTTTTATTTTTTTACCAAAATCTCGCTCCAAATCTTCTGGCGTGTAGCTTGTATCCTCTATTGTATCGTGAAGCAAGCCAGCAATTATAATATCTTCGTCCGAAGTATATTGCGACAAAATTAGAGCAACACCTACCAAATGCGAAATATATGGAGTCTTCTCCAGATCTTTTCTAGTTTGCCCTTCATGAAGAAGAGTGGTTTTTTTTATTGCATTGTATATTATTTCACTAAACATATTTGTAAAAGTTATAAAGTTCTTAAGGTTTAAAGTTAAGAAAAGAAAATGGAAACATTACTTTGATTTAATTATTTATATTTTGGTGAGTCAAATTAGGGGATCCATTCGACTTCATTCCGCTTTGCTCCATTTCGCTCAGGATGACGTGATTAAAAATTCTACCATTTAGAACAAGAGAAGTGGAAAACAATTCGAACATTTGGAACTTCTACTTACCAACTTCCACTAGATCCGCCTCCGCCAGACATTCCACCACCAAAACCTCCAAAACCACCACCTCGTCCACCTCTACCTCCACGACCCATTCCTATCCACCATGGCACAGTTCCCAGAGATTTATGTTTACTGTGAGATTTAGAAACAAAAAAATCGAACATTAGCCCAAGTGGAATTAAAACAGCAATAGATATAATTCCAGTAAATAAAAATCCGTAAATAAACCCAATTACAATTCCACCTATTCCACCCAAAACACCACCTGCCCACCAAGATTTGGAAGCACTCAAAATACTAGTAATCGATATAACTACAAAAATTACAAAGAAAAATATAGTTTGATAATCGTAGCCAGTTTGTGCTGTTTCTGCTTTGTTTATTGCTTCATATTCCCCTTTTGTCGCACCAATCATTACATCTAGCGCACTATTTACGCCCTCAAAATATAACTCTTGTTTAAAATTTGGAACGAGGAAATTTTGTATAATTTGATGACTTTGCAGATCTGTAAGCGCACCCTCCAAACCATAACCAACCTCTATCCTCATTTTCCTGTCATCTCGAGATATTAAAAGCAAGACTCCGTTGTCATTTTTCTTTTTCCCTATTCCCCACTCTGCAAACAATTCTACTGCAAAATTTTCTATTGTATCCTCGCCCAAATTTGGAACTGTCACAATAGCGATTTCGTTGCTAGTTTCTTTTTCAAAATTTGTTAGTTTTTGATTTAGTACATCTTCCTGTTCTTGGGAAAACATATCTGCAAAATCATTTACAAAACCAGTTGGCGTACCCGGATTTGCATAACCAAAAACAGCCACTGGAAATAATAGTGTGGCTGTAATTAGAAAAGCTAGTGCTTTTATACGATTCATAACTTTAGATTATTAAAGATTTACTTCCACGGCTTTTTCTGATCCTTCTACTGATGCAAAGTATGTTCTCTCTTCAAATCCAAACATACTTGCAAAGAATTTTGCTGGAACACGCTTTACAAGTGTATTAAATATTTTTACTTCATCATTATACCTCTTACGCTCCACTGCAATTCTATTCTCTGTTCCTTCTAGTTGAACCATTAGAGACTGAACTGTATCTATAGATTTCAAATTTGGATAATTTTCCATTACAAGCAGCAATCTTCCAAGTGATGATTCCACTTGATTTGTAGCTTGAACTTTCTCTTCTGGAGTCACAGCTCCTGAATATTTTGTTCTAGCATCTGTAATATTTGCAAAAACTTCCTTCTCTTGCTCCATTGCTCCTTTTACAGAATTTACCAAATTTGGGATAAGGTCAAAACGCCTTTGATATTGTGTTTCTACCTGGGCCCACTGCCCATCCACTTGCTCATTTGCTGTCACCATCTTATTATATATATTGAAGGCATAAAAACCTACCAATGCGAATACAACTAACAATACAATCATTACTCTTTTCATAACATTTACTTTTAAAATATTAAATATAATGGTATTGTAGAATAAATTAACTAAAAAATCAACTATAAATATATGGAAACAGAAAAAAAAGAAAATTTAACTGAGAATTTTGAAATCTCAAGCGTAGAATCAGAAGATGCGTCGCAAGATGCAAAAAATTTGGCAGATATTTTAACTGGAAAAATTAAAACCTCTCCAAAAGAATATGCTGAAAATTTAATTAATAATGAAATAAACGAAATTCCATCCGGAACTGAGTTTACAGATGAAGAAAAAGCTACATTTATAAGAACTGCTCAGTCTAGAATGGAACAAGAAAGTAAAATTTTTTTAGATAAAGTATTGCAAGAAGAGTGGACAGACGAAGAGACAATTCAAAAAGCAGGTGAAATATTGAGATCTATAGAAGATATTGCAAGAAAGATGATTTGGGAAAAAGTACAAAAAACAGAACAAATCTCTCAAATGAAAGAGGCAGAAGGTGTAAAAGAAGAAATTAATGACTCTGAAAATATAGAGCTGTTATCAAAACTAGAACTAACCAACACAGAAAGACAGCAGGTAATTGGCAATCTCATTGACCAGCAACTAGACTTGGCAAAATCAAGTAAGCTGTTTAAAGAAGATGTTTTAGGGTTTAGTGGAGATACTCTTCCATATTTAAGTGACGCTGAGAAAACTAAAATTATTGGATTGCTCGACGCCACAGCACTAAAAGCTAAAATGAAAGAACTTGAAAGACAAGCAACAAGCCCGCAAATGTCTGATCAAGATATAAGTATTAAAGCAATGGAAATATTAAACGGATCTGCAGATTTTGGAAAAGGAATGAAAGAGTTAGTCACAAACAAAATAAATGAGGCTGTTTCAATTCGCCAAACAAAAACAACAGAGACACCAACAGTAGGAAGCCAACCAAAAGTACAAACAGAAATAAAAGGACCAACTCCAATTAAAGAAGGTGTTTGGGGAAAAATTAAAGGTATTTTTGGTGGAAAATAATACAAAACCCTTGACAAACAGGTGAAAAAATGTAATAATTGAGCGTTGCTGAAAAGTAGCGTTCTTTTAATCAATAATAGAGGAGGAAGTAATGTCTAAAAATGTTCTTCATTTTCCAACTCACAAAACCAGAAAGCCCACGACAAAAGTAGATCTATACAAAAAACTAAGTCTGCTTATTAAAAAAAATCCAAACATAGAAAATCCAACACAGGTTTGGCTATTTATGTCTTGGCTTCTGAATGATCTTTTCCAGACAAGGTCTGTAAAAGTAAATTCCGAAAAACTCGCACAAACACTTATATATTTTTATGAAGACAATGATAAATTTTATGTAAATGAGTTAAATATATTATGTGCAGAAAATAAAGAAAAATATATTCAAATTCTTTATCAAATACATATAGCTATTACTAAGGAAGTTGACCGTCAAAACGCAATAGGACTGGCGTCACTTCTACTTTATATTAAAAGAAAAGGGTTCTAATCAAAACCACCGCTTGAAACGGTGGTTTTTTTTATTTTTATCTTTTTACCAAATTTTCCACCAAGGTTTTTTTGGTGGGACTTTTGCCATTTCCTCACGACGCTTATTCTCTTCAGCCTCAGAAATCTGCTCTGCAGTTGGAGCTTGAAATCCCTGCGCCTGCACTTCTGGACTTCCGCCACCAATGTTTTGAACACCGTCTCTGGCTGTCTGCTCAACTTCTACAGATTCTTGTACTTCTTGTTGTTGAGCTTCTTTTTGATATTCTGGATTCACTTGCACACTTTCTTCTGCACCAACTTTTTCCAATTCTTGATTTAACTTTGAAGCATCCAAAGACACTCGTTCATTTGGATTGTACGATTTTTCTCCTTCCATAAAATTATATTATATTAAACACTGCTGTCCTTTACATTTTCCAATGTCACTGTTTTCTACTTCTATTACCGCAGATTTATAAATACAATAATCACAATCTTCATCTGCTTCTGGAATTTCATTTTTTACCAAAGTTTTGTGTGCCTCTACCAAAGTTTTTTCTATCCAACTACCATCTCCTTTATACGGAATTACATCTATATCAAATTCAAGTTTTCCATCGAATGCTTCTTTGTCTGTTTTACCATTACAATAAACAAAATATCCTGTGTCTGAAGTATCAAATCCATTTTTACGCATAAGCCACTGGTAAACTTCCATCTGTCGCTTATAGCCAATTTGCCACGGTGCACTTATATTCACTTGCCCGTCTTTACTTGTAGCTTTATAATCTACCACTATTATTTCATTTTTTGGATTTACCCACAAATCGTCTACCGCACCAGTGATAATAAAATTTGTAGGCTCGTGCAAAAATGTGACGCCTTTAAAATTTTCTCTCCACTCATCCATTTTCTCGTGAGCAAAAGGAATTGCATCTACATTGTATGCTTTCATAAGTGGGTGTTGGGTATTTTTTGCTCTGTGAATATCAAATTCTTTTTTTAAAAGTGTATCTACTGCAGAATTTAGATTAAATGGAAATCCAGGTGGACGACCAACCCCAAGCCTTCTGTCTATATAAAAACATCTTGGACAACTCAAAAATAAATCAATTTTTGAACGACTCAATCTAAACGGCTTTTTACTTTTTGGATCATACAAATTTCTACTCCTTTTTCCTTTATAAAATTTGGACATATTTTTTGTTTATTATCTTTATAATATAATCTATATTCACTTTTTACTCAACTTAAAACTTATACACAGTTTACTTTTATTTTAAATAGTATAAAATAAAAGTATATTTCTTTCATAAAGGAGAGGAAGATGCGTAAAAAAATGCCGTCTGTCGAAGAATTACCAGTTTCTGATAGAAAATTTGTAATTGTAGAAAGTCCTTATAAAGGAGATAACCCAAATTGGACTGATGTTGATTTCAACCTTGCCTATTTAAATCTTTGTTTGAATGATTGTTTTCAAAGAGGTGAAATTCCTTTCGCAAGTCATGCAATTTATACCTTATCAGGCGTCTTAAACGATAAAGTTAAAAAAGAAAGAATAATAGGGATTGAATCTGGTCTGGAACTTGGGAACACCCTTTTGAGAGCTAACGGAATAAAAGCTATTTATCACGATATTGGAATGTCCAAAGGTATGAAAGAAGGTCATAAACAAGCCTTAGACTTAGGTCTTAGAGTCGAACTTCGCAGACTTCCAAAAGATATTTTCAATGCACTTTGCACAGAATGGGATAAAACAAACCTCATTCGCCCATAAACAAAACGGAACTTTTATAGCTCCGTTCTTTTTTTATTTCATTTTTTTCAAAATATCTATATTCTTTTTGTCTGGTCCTTTCTTTTCTCCAAAACCCGGAACTTCCAAAATCCACGGAACTTTTTTGAAATCTTTGTTTTTTGATAAATTTTTGAAACTTTCTAAACCTATAAAACCTTCTCCTATATTTTCATGTCTGTCATGCTTGGAATCAAACTCTGTTTTAGAATCATTTGCGTGAATACATACTACATTTTTCCAACCAAATTCTTTGTCACATAATTTTACAAAATCTTTTATCTCTTTTTGTGTATATCTCAAAACTCCCGCTTCAAATGCGTGTGCTGTATCCAAACAGACTTTTACTCTTTTACTACTCACTTCTCGGAAGATTTCTCCTATTTCTTCTGGAGTGTTTCCAAGTTTTGTGCCACCACCAGCAGAATTTTCTATAATTAAATTGGTTTTACCGGGAACTTCTTTCAAAACTTTTTTCATTCCTTTTATAGCACGCTTTATTGCTTCTTTTTTTGTTGTGTCTTTGCCAGAACCCACATGAAAAACAAGTCCTTCTGCGCCAATAACCTCGGCGATTTTCATATGCCCCACCAAACTATTTATTGAGGCGTACCACAATTTATCACTAGGACTTCCCAAATTTACCAAATAACTTGCGTGCAAAAATATAGGCCCAACTTTTGATTTTTTGTGTACTTCTTTGAAATTTTTAACTTCTTCATCTGTTGGTTTTTTTATCTTCCAAGTTCTAGGCGAAGAACCAAAAATTTGCACAGCCTCTGCACCAATTATTTCTGCATTTTCAAAACAATTTATCAACCCACCTGCTACCGAAACATGTGCTCCTATTTTCATAATTTAAATTTTTATTATTTGTTTATTTTTTGTTTTGTGATATTTTCACGAGATCCTTCGACTTCGCTCAGGATGACATGTGTATGTTTTGCGCTTCGCTCAAGATGATGTGTCGGTTTTTTACTCCTTATTAAAAACTATTTTACTACTATTTTATATTTTGATCTCAACTCTTTTCTACAAGCTTTATAATCTGGTATTTCCTGCTCTACCAAAGCCCAAAATCTATGAGAATGATTCAACTCCACCAAATGACAAAGCTCGTGAACTATAATATATTCTGCCAAATGCTCTGGTAAAAATAAAAGTCTATAATTGAAATTCAAACTTCCTTTGGATGAACAACTTCCCCACCTACTTTTTTGATTTCGCACACAAACTCTACCAATTTCAATATTATAGCTTCCTACAAAAATAGCTATTTTATTTTCTACCAATTCCAACGCAGTTTTTTTGTGTTTTTTATAATGGTCGCTACCACCTTTCAGTAAAATATAATTATTTTCATAATTTGCAAGACTCTTCAAAATCCAATCCTGTTTATCTTCAAAAATTCTTTCAACATTTACAAACCTTTGTCTGTGTGGAATTGTCACCAAAATATCACGATCACTCAAAATAGCAACACGCACATATTTTGCGCGCTTGCTTTTTTTAATTTCATAATTTATTTTTTTTCCACCCAACTCTAAGTTAGCCATTTTCTTTATTTTTTTCTTCCCAATATGCTTCAGCTTCTTCCTCCATTTTTTCCAAACGAATATAATAATCTGGAAATTCTTTCAAATGTGCCCACGCTATTTTTCCAGTTATCTTTGTATCATCTCCACTAACATCTGTTTGTGGATCGTGAGCTCCATGCTCCAATTCTACATGTAAACCTTCTGCAAATTGCTCTACATCAAAAAGAGAAGTTTCCCAGTTTATTCCAATCTCTGTCCCAATCTGTTTTGCCTCGTCCAAATTAAATTTCTTTAAATTTTCTAGTGTCATAATGTTTCTTTTTTACTGTATTTATAAATGTATAAAATATCTAAAATTGCGAAAGTGTTCAAGAAAAATAAAGCCACAAACCATCTCCATTCTTGTTTTTTGTAAGCTTTCCACATTGCATAAATTTTCCAAGGCAAAGCCCAAAAAATGAGAACCCCGGCCACAGACCAAAAGGATTTCATGTTATCCAAATGCGTTAAATTATAGAAAAAATCTTCCATAAAATAATTATAACCTCAAAACACAAAAAAGGAAAGAAAAAATGCCGAAATTAATCGACATTTATAAAACTCAAAACAAATATTTTATTTCTGATAAACGATCCTTACCACCATGCTTTTTACTTCTGGAGCTTGAAGCAGAAAAATCAGAATGTTCTATCATAAAAGAACAAAAAGGTTCATCACCGACCACATTACAAGAACCACCCGAAACAACATCAAATGTGACAGCCATTAAATTTATATTCATTGGATCATCTCTATTTTCCAAAGGAAGATACAAGGAATATACAAATTCATTTAACAAAAGTTCTTCGACCTCTACTCTAATTCTAAATATATTTTTACCATCCTCATTTCCATCATATATAAAATGTGCTCCAGGTAAATTTGTTAGCCAATAATAACTAAACTTCTCTGTTATTGGATTGTCTATTTCAATGACTATGTCTAAATATTTATAACTATCAAAATCATTATACTCATCAAAATAAAAAGATAGTGAAATTTCATCTGTCATTTTTACCCATCTTGGAATCCAACCTGCAAGAAGTGGTGGCTTTTCATCCATCGCAACTTCCAGGTATTCCACATTATCTACTCTTTCAACAAAAAAATTTTTAGTTTTAGATAAATCTCCGTAAAAAAAATCTTTGCTCGTCCAAATATGAATATATCGAACCCCTAAAAACTCCGCATCTTCATCTACTCCTTTTACAAAAGATATCGCATCTAAGAGTAAATTGACATTCTCTCGCAACATTAAACTTATAGAACTCTTTTCAAAAGATAAATTAACTTCTGCCAATTCTACCTTTCCAGAATTATCACCTGTCCAAATCTTGAGTTTCCAAAGACTTATAGGCTCATTGAAATAAATACGAGCTAAAACCTCTCTATTAAATTGCGTTACATCTTTTGGTTCTGAACTATTTTTATCACAACTAGAAAAAAATACAAAAGATAAAACAAAAATTAAAAAGAACATTACATACTTACTCATCGCCACCTCCTTTTGTTTGTATTTCATTTATATCACAAAAATGGCAAAATGGCAATTTATTAAACTAAAAAATACCATAAAAACGGTATTTTTTAGTTTAATATAATTTTTATTTACTTTTTCTTTTTAAAACCCTATTTACTGCCAAAACAATATCTTTCTCTGTCATTCCATATTTTTTCAACAATTCTTCTGGTGTTCCAGACTCTCCAAACGAATCTGGCATTCCTAAAAATTCTATAGGCACAGGATGATATTTGGAAGTTAACTCTGCTATTGCTCCACCAAGTCCACCAGCGATCTGATGTTCTTCTACTGTCACAACCGCACCTGTTTTTTTTATTGAAGCAAGTAGTACTTTTTCATCCAACGGTTTTATTGTTGTATTATTTATGACTTCTACATTTATTTTTAAACTTGTAAGTTTTTTTGCAGCAAGTAAAGCCTTATGTACAAGAGGACCACAGGCAATAATTGTCACATCACTCCCCTCTTTGAAAACATTTGCTTTTCCTATTTCAAAATGAGTTTTTGGTGTAGTAAAAACTGCAGTTGCTTCACGAGCAAAACGCAAATATACAGGTCCTTTCATTTTTGCAGCTGCAATTGTAGCCTTCTTAGCCTCCTCGTAATCACATGGTGCAAGCACAGTCATATTTGGTAAAACTCTAGTAATCGCAATATCCTCCAAACCTTGATGGGTCGCTCCGTCTGGCCCAACAGAAATTCCAGCGTGTGCACCAACAATTTTTACATTTGCCTTGTTATAGCATACAGAAACACGAATTTGATCCCAATTTCTACCTGGATTAAAAACTGCATAAGATGAACAAAATGGAACTTTCCCCTCCAAAGCCAAACCAGTCGCAACTCCTATTAGATTCTGTTCTGCCACACCAATCTCCAAAAATCTTTCTGGATAAGCATCTTTGAAACCTTCGGAACGAGTTGACTCTGTAAGATCGCAACACAAGACCATTAGATCTTTGTTCTTTCTTCCTTCAATTACAACACCGTCTCCATAACCATTTCTAGTTGGGACCATTTTTACACTTTTGTCATACCAATTTTTTACCAATGTTTTATCGTACATATTTATAATAAATGTTCTAAGTATTCTATTGCTTCGCCTACCCAAAATATTCTTTTCTATTTTATTATTTGTGATACTTTCACGAGACCCTTCGACTTCGCTCAGGATGACGTATTTTATTCATGTCATATTGAGCTGAGTGGAGTGGAGTCGAAATATCTCGGTGCAATATAATTAAAATATAAATAGCTAAACCTTTTTCTGTCATCCTCACCTTGACTAAGGATCCATTTCTTTTCTTTTTTTTAAAAAATTATTGAACAAAAATTTGTTTTCTACTATTTTTTAACTCTTCCAAAGCATCTTGTAACTGCTCCTCTTTGGAAGGTGATCGCTCTGTTTTTAGTTTTCCCGGTGGAGCTCCGTGCCAACGATAATCATTTTCCATAAAACTCACCCCTTTTCCTGGAATTGTGTGTGCCAAAATCATAACAGGTTTTTCATGAATATTTTTTGCCAATTCACAAGCTCCAATTATTTCTTTCATATTGTTTCCGTCTATTTCCAAAACATGCCAACCAAATGCTTCATATTTGTCTTTCAACGGATTTAACGGCATTATCTCTTCTGTGGTTCCGTCTATTTGAATATTGTTTCTATCCATTATAAAAATAAGATTGTCTAGTTTGTGTTTTCCTGCGAGCATTGCAGCTTCCCAAGTTTGACCTTCTTGTTGCTCACCATCACTAACAATACAAAAAACATAATGTCTTTGCTTGTTCATCTTTGCAGCAATTGCCATACCAACCGCTACCGAAGAGCCTTGCCCAAGCGGTCCAGAAGAATGCTCCAAAGCTGGCATATCCAAAAAAGATGGATGTCCTTGCAATTTTGAACCTAATTTTCGCAAAGTTTTTAACTCTGAAAGTGGAAAATAGCCAGAACGCGCCATAGCGGCGTATCGAACCGGAACAACATGCCCACAAGACATACAAAGCCTGTCTCTTTTTGCCCAAGCTGGTTTTTTTGGATTATGATTTAAAACACGAAAATAAAGTGCTGTAAAAATATCTGCCAACCCAAGAGGACCTGCAGTATGCCCAGAATTTGCTTCTGCCAACATCTTTAAGAGATCTTGTCTTACGGTATTTGCTATTTTTTCTAAATCTGAAACTAAAAAATTAAACTTCTTTTTTGGCATAACAAAAAATTATGTATTTATTCAATTATACCACACTTTTTATCTTGTTTATATTTCTAAAAGGATATATAATAAACAAACTATAATAAAATATTTAAGAAATAAAATATATGGAAAATGAAAATTTTAGAAAACCAATTGTAGGAATGCAATTGCCAGATTTATCTGTGAATATCTTTCACGAAAATAAATTGGAAGACAATGTAGAGCTTTCAAAATTTAAAGGAAAATGGCTTGTGCTGTTTTTTTACCCAGCAGATTTTACATTTGTATGCCCAACCGAGCTTACAGAGCTTGCAGATAAATACAAAGAGTTTAAAAGTTTGAATGCAGAAATTTTGAGCATTAGCACAGACACATCTTTTACTCACAAAGCTTGGCACGACAGCTCCCCTTCTATCGCAAAAATCCAATATCCAATGGGAGCAGATACAAGTGGAAAGTTGTGCAAACAAATGGGAACTTATTTGGAAGACGAAGGGCTTTCACTTCGCGCAACTATTATTGTAGATCCAGAAGGATTTATAAAAACTTATGAATTGCACGACAATAGTATTGGTCGTTCTGCAGACGAATTACTACGAAAACTTCAAGCTGCTATTTTTGTAGATGAGCACAACGGAATGGTGTGTCCAGCAAGCTGGAAACCTGGGAAAGAAACTTTAACTCCTGGAATTGAATTGGTTGGTAAACTATAAGAAAGACAGTAAATTAGGCAGATTAAGTAAGAAAGGAAAAGAAAAAACACAGACGTCATATTGAGCCTAGTGAAACGAAGTCGAAATATCTCGGAATTGCGTCACCAAAACATAAAATATTCATAATTCTGATAACTCTCTCTCGAGATCCATTCGACTTCATTCCGCTTTGCTTCATTCCGCTCAGGATGGCGTGAAATATTATGTCATATTGAGCGTAGTGAAACGAAGTCGAAATATCCCCGTACAATTTCATATAATGTAAATAATTAAAAACAAATATTAGTTTTTTTCTGTCATTTCGAATCCAAGAATACGGGTGAGAAATCGCTTATATTTTGTGATTTTAAAATGTTTAAGGGAACTCTCACTTTGTTCGAGATGACAAAATTAATTCATTAAATATAAAAATATGAAGCACGAATTACCAAAATTAAAATATTCTTATGATGCTTTGGAACCGTTTATAGATGTACAAACAATGCAAATTCACCACAGCAAGCACCACCAAGGATATACAGATAAATTCAATAAATCATTAGAAAAATATCCAGAACTTCAAGAAAAAAGTGCAGAAGATATTTTGAAAGATATTTCTAGCTTAAATATTTATGAAGCAGACAAAAATGCTATCAAAAATAATGGTGGTGGATATGTAAACCACAATTTATTTTGGAGTGTTTTGGGGCCAAAAAAACAAGTTGATGAAAACTTAGTAAAAGAAATAGAAGAAACTTTTGGATCTTTAGAATCTTTCAAAGAATTGTTTAATAAAGAAGCAGGCACAAAATTTGGGAGCGGTTGGACTTGGCTTGTTCGGGATGAAAATGGAAAACTCCAAGTTTATTCTACTTCAAACCAAGATTCCCCACTTTCAACTGGACACACCCCAATTTTGACTTTAGATGTTTGGGAACATGCTTACTATCTAAAATATCAAAATAGACGAGCCGAATATATTGAAAACTGGTGGAATGTTTTAAAACTTTTACCTTAAAACTTTTATAAAATAAAAAACTGCTTAATTTAAGTAGTTTTTTATTTTATAAAATTTATTTTTATTAAGATTCCAAGATATTTAAAAATAAAATATAACCAAATTTAATTAAAAAATTTTTGAATATTTGCTGTTAGCTGATGTACGCTTTTCCTTTTATTTTCTCTTAAGAAAATGCCTCCATAAAATGGACAAAATTGATTTTTTGTCTTGGTTTTTGGGCAGAGGGATTAAGGACGAATGGTCGAAATCCAAAACACCTTATCAGATTATTTCTTATTTTTTAAAGATATCACGCAAAATACATAAAAAAGTATTTCTATCCCAATTATCGAGGGTTATTGTATTTCTATTCATAAAAGGTATATTTTTTTTGTTCACGCAATCTTGGGCGGTTAAAATTTCATATTTGTCTGAATTATTCATAAAAGCGGGATCAAGTGTTTTGATTTTTGTGAGCAATTCCGAACTAATGCTTCCATCTTTTGTGAAGCAATCTTTTGTAATTAATAGTGTAGTATAATTCTTATTATAATTTAACCAAACATGCCATGGTTCTCTAGGATTTCCGGATTCCTGAAATGAAGGTATTAAGTATCCAAGAATTGGTATTGGGGAATCTACATTAACAATATAACGCAATTCACGTTCTTTGGTGCAAACATATAGCGCGACCACTTATAACCAAACCATTTATTTACTAACTCACGCAACATACTTTTTACTTAAAGATTTAAATAAGTACGCACTACAAGATTTAGAATCAGTCCCATTATTGCCAATGCACAACCCCACTCTGCCTCAAGAACATTTTTTCGAATATTTTTTTCGATAGGGTCTTTTAGCGATTTGTCAGCATAATACAAACTTATTAGTCCTGTTATTATGGTAAGACTTGCTACACCTAATTCTGCCAAGATTACAAATGCGAGAGCTGTTTTGCTGTGTTCAAAAAAGAATGGTTTTTTTCATTTTTTTCTCTTATTTCACGCCACATTTCTTCACGGGATATTGATGGGGTTTTCTTTTTGGCAGACATATTAATTATGATTATTTAGTAATTGTTTTTGGAGTGTAGCGGAGAAAACTCAATTACTTTTTTATTAAAAATAAAAAAATCAATTTTGTCCATTTTGGGAAAGCGAAGGCGATAGCCCTAAAAGGAAAAGCATATTTCAGCTAATATTTGTGTATAACCGAAGTTGGCTGGCTATATAATATTGTATTGGAGTATGTTTATAACCAACCAATTTGCGCGAATGAATAGAGCAAAGCGGAATGAATGAGCCGGTTATACACTGTTAGCTGATGTTGAGCTAATTTATTTAACAACTATTGAGTCAAAAATCGCTTTCACTTCTTTTTTAGTTTGGCTGTCATTCTCGCTGTAATAGAGCCAGACTTCGTACTGATTGTCACCAGAACCTACAGTTAGGGTTTTCTTTGGCACGTAACCATCAATATCTTCTTGTGTTTCAGTACCTTCAAAGCCCCATGGACGATCTCCAAAGTCTTTCATCTGAAAAATTTCCACTCTTTTATTTCCTGCTTTTTCCACTGTCAAAGCTGGGAATGATTGTGTTACTAGTGTAACTGTGTAGCTATTTGGATAATTAAAAGAGTATTTTTCAGATGAATATGTTTCCATGCCAGACCGGATTGATAGCGATTGTGTTGCGCTGTCTGGCTCGGCTGTTTGATATGACTGCCAATAGTAAACTCCTCCCCCAACTACGATTGCCGTAATGATTACAGCGAGAACGATTTTTGACGTGTTTGATTGCATACGTTGTTTTATTAAGAATAATTTGATTATAAATGACTATTTAAATTAGCGCAATTTCAGCTAACGTGGCGCGGATGATCCGAAGTTTCTTGGAGCAAATCCCGAAGGGTTTGCGGAAAGAAATTTTGGATATCCGCTGTTAGGCGAAGTCACTGCCGAAGGGAGTGGTAAATTTAACAAATGATGAGTATCCGCGCCACGTTAATCAAAATACACAGCCGAATGGAGTGATTTTGACTAACTAGTTTATTATCCGAAATATATTTAAAATAATAATTATATTTTATATTAAATGTGAACTTCCTAATAATAATCCGCCAACTTATCCACAATATCAAAACCGCGGATACGCTCTAGAGCTTTTGCCTCGATCTGACGGATACGCTCGCGTGTCACATCAAACTCTCTACCAACCTCTTCCAAAGTATGTGTGACTCCGTCGGTCAATCCAAAACGCATTTCCAAGATCTTTTGTTCACGAGCAGAAAGATCTGAAATAGCTTCGCGAATATAACCACGCAAAATTCCACGACCAGCACTTTGAGAAGGTGTCATATTTTTGACATCTTCTATAAAGTCTGAAAGTGATGAATCATCATCATCATCTCCCACAGAAGTCTCAAGAGAAACGGTTCCTTGAGAAATTTTTATAATGTGTTTAATTTTTACCAAAGACTCATCCATTTCTGCAGCAAGCTCTTCTGGAGTTGGGTCACGCCCCAAATCTTGCAAAAGTCTTCTTTGCATTTGTTGAAATCTGTTGATAGTCTCTACCATATGCACCGGAATACGAATTGTCCTAGATTGGTCTGCCAATGCGCGAGTAATAGCCTGGCGAATCCACCAAGTTGCATAAGTAGAAAATTTATAACCACGCCTATAATCGAACTTTTTCACTGCGCGAAAAAGTCCAATGTTCCCCTCTTGAATTAAATCTAAAAGTGTTAAAGATTTTCCAACAAACCTTTTTGCAATTGAAACTACCAAACGCAAGTTTGCCTCAATCATTTTCTTTTCAGCTTCTTTATCAAACCTTTCTTTTCTCTTTGCAAGTGAAACCTCCTCTTCTGCAGTAAGCAAAGGAATTTTTCCTATTTCACGCAAATACATTTGAATAGAATCCTGAGCAATTGAACTTAGATCGAATTTACCACCAGCCGTATCTGGATGTTTTCCTTGTAAACCTTCCAAAAGTTCATTGTGTCGACTTCTGTCTCCCAAAATTCCACCATCTTTGGATTCTGTAATAGTAATACTATTTACATCCAATTCATCCAAAAACCACAGATAAAGTGGTAAATATCTTTCTAAATGTGGGAATATACGCAAAACTTCTATTTCTATCAAAAAACCCCTACCCCTACCTTTTTGTATCAATGACATTACTTGCAATTGAGACGGTGGGGGTGGCAGATCAGATTTTTTGATTATAGATCTTTTTTGCACCTTTTTTTCTACATCTTTAATACTTCTAGGTTTTCTAGAAGTTTTAGCTTTTATTTTTTTTGTAACAACTTTTTTTGTTGCCTGTTTTTTTACTGAAGTTTTTTTGTCGTTCTTTGGTTTTTTGACCGTTAAACGTGTTTGAACTGCCTTTTTAGCAGTTTTTTTATCCCCCTTTTGAGTTGTAGTTTTTTTAGCTTTAGCTGGCATAAATATTAGCCAATACTTTAAATTTAAAATTAATTCTTTTTTAACATTTTATTTAATTCTAACAAAAGTTCTGAGGTTTTTTGATTATCCCCCTTATTCTGTGCTCTATCTAGTAATATTTGCAGTTTTTGAAGTTGTTCCTTTTTCCAATCTTCTTTTATTTCTTTTATTGCAAATATAATGTCTACCTCTGCTTTGTCTTTGTTAAAATTATAAATTTCTTTGCTTCCTTTTCCTTCTAAAATTAAAATTTTAGTTAAAATTTCTGCATCTTTGAAAACAAAATAATCTTGTATTTTTGTAAAATCAAAATCACAAGACTTAGTATACTCTTTTTTCAGCAATTCGTAAAGTTTTTTATACTCGGAACCAGAGAAATACTTTTCTTCTAAATTTTTAAATACTAATTCTGCTGTTTTTGGAAACTTAAAAAGTAAAAGTAAAACCTCTTCAATAAGCAAATCTAGTCTATTTTTTTTTATTTCAGTTTCTTCCTCTTCTTTTTGTTTATCCTCCACCTTTCTAAATCTTTTTTTCTGCAAAGAAAATAACCTCTTCGCCTCATCTCGTAAAACTGAAATATCCACACCCAACTCCGAAGAAAGTTTTTGCATCCAATGATCTTTTTCAATCTCTTTTGGAATAAATGAGATTTCCAAAAGCAAATCCTCTGCTATTTTTTGTTTATCTTTTGGATTATTTACATCTTTTCCTTTGAAAATTCTCTCAAAATTCCAATCCATTACATCTTTTGCACCATCCACCAATTCAAACCATTTTTCTTTATCTTTTTTTATAGCTTCGTCTGGATCTTTACCAAACTCTTCTTGGAGCATTACAACTTTTACACTCATTTCTTGAGTTCTTGCAATATCCACACCTCTTTTTGCTGCAATTTGTCCAGCATTATCAGCATCAAAACTCATTATCATTTCTGGCGCATATCTTTTCAAAAGTTTAATTTGCCTTTCAGTGAGCGCCGTACCACTACTTGCCACAACATATCTCATATCTGCCTGCCAACAAGCTATCACATCCATTTGCCCTTCTACCACCAAAACTTTTTTTTGTTTTCTTATTATTTGCTTTGCTTTATTCAATCCAAAAACCACAGCAGATTTATCATAAACAGGACTTTGCGGAGTATTTACATATTTTCCCCCACTCTTTTCTGTTTCTACTAATACACGACCCGTAAAACCAACTACATTATTGTTTATATCCCAAATTGGAAACATAATTCTTCCTCGAAATCTATCATAAAAACCTCGCCCACTCATAGAATTTGCCCCATCTTTTTTTATAGTCAAACCGGAAAACACCAAATCGTCTATTGAAAATCCTTTTTTGAGCAGATAATTTGTCAGCAAACTCCACTGATCTGGTGCAAAACCAATTCTCCACTCGTCTATTGTTTCCTGTATCAATCCTCTATTTTTCAAATAATCTCTCGCAGGCTTAGCCGTTGGCATTTTTTCTAGAAAATTATAAAAAAATCTAAGTGCCTGAATATTTATTTCGAACAATCTATTTTTTTGACTTTTATCTATTTCGCTTTTGTAAGTTTCCATCTCCACCCCAGCCCTGTTCGCCAAAAGTCGCAAAGCTTCCACAAAATCCATTCCTTCTATTTCTTGAATAAAAGTAAAAATGTCCCCTCCTTTACTACAACCAAAACAATGCCAAATCTGCTTTTCTCGGCTCACCATAAAAGACCCTGTTTTTTCGGAATGAAAAGGACACAAACCTTTCAAGTTTGTTCCTGCAGGTTTTAGCTTTACATATTCACCTACCAAATCACCCACATCTATTTTGTCTTTTATCAATTGTGTATTTGTATCTGCCATAATTTATATACTTATAATATACTTGAATCCACAAAAATATCAAGCTAAAAAAATAATTGACAATTTAATAAAAAAAGATTAAAATTATAACATTATTTTTAACTCTAAAAAAATAGTATGAATTCCATACTCAAGACACTTCGCGGGAAATTTAATCCCTCAAAATCTAAAAGGTTTGTAAAAAAAGCCTTATTTTTTTCACTTTTTGTATACGCTGTCGCACCTTTTATTGCAAAAGCTGGTGAAGGCGCTGTAGAAGGTCACGGAGCACTTGCATCTACTTTTTTGTGGATTGCTGTGATATTGATATTTGCAAAAATATCTAGCTTAATTGAGAAATTTGGACAACCGTCTGTTTTGGGAGAATTGGTAATGGGTGTTATTTTGGGAAATATTGCACTACTTGGAATTCACTGGTTTGAGCCAATAAAACACGATTCTATTATTACATTTTTGGCAGAATTAGGAGTTGTAATTTTACTATTCCAAATAGGATTGGAATCAAAAATAAGCGAAATGAAAAAAGTTGGGACCAAAGCATTAATGGTTGCAATTGTTGGTGTTGTTCTACCTTTTATACTTGGAGCTTATATTGTGGGGCCTTGGCTTATGCCTGGTTTAGATCCAAATGCTTACTTATTTTTAGGAGCTGCACTTACAGCAACCTCTGTAGGAATTACAGCTAGAGTTTTCCAAGATTTAGGAAAACTACAAATGAAAGAAGCACAGATTGTACTTGGCGCTGCTGTAATTGACGATGTTTTAGGACTTATTATTTTGGCAGTTATTTCTGCACTTGTGACGGCTGGAGCAGTGAGTTTAGGAACTATTACTTTAATCACTGCAAAAGCAATTATGTTCCTTGTTGGTTCAATTGTTTTAGGTCAATTACTTGCAAAACATATTGGAAAATTGTTTTCAAAAATTCACTCTGGTGTTGGAATGAAATTTACAATTATAATTTCATTTGGTCTTATATTTGCTTATCTTGCTTCTATTATTGGACTTGCTCCTATTGTTGGTGCTTTTGCAGCAGGATTAATTTTAGATTCTGTTCACTTTAGATTTTTCAAAGATCCAGAGGTTGTAAGCCATGTAAAAGAAGCTGTACAAGATGCGGAGCCAGCTCTAAAGGCAAAGGTGACGCGCGCCATAAATAAATATTCAGATCATCATATAGACGAGCTTATAAATCCAATTGGGCACTTCTTAATACCTATTTTCTTTGTTGTGACAGGCATGACTGTAAAAATTGAGACGATGTTTGATATCAAGGTTTTGGCAGTTGCTCTGACTTTAACAGTTGTAGCATTTTTCGGAAAAATCATCGCTGGTTACGCCGCTGGAAAAGGTGTAAACAAAGCTTTGATTGGTTTTGGAATGGTGCCTCGTGGTGAAGTTGGGCTTATCTTTGCAACAATTGGAAAAACTCTAGGAGTTGTTTCTGACGAAGTATTCTCTATAATCGTAATTATGGTTATTTTGACCACACTTCTCACTCCACCTATTTTGACTCACTTGTTGAAAAAGATGGATAAAAAAGAAACACTTGCTAGAGCTTAGAGAAAAATAAACAAAAAAACCTGTTGTAAAAAGCAGGTTTTTTTATTTAAAATTTATTTCCTATCCAAAGTTTTCTTCTGAGCCGTAGCCAAAATCTCCGGCATCTGTTTTGAATGAGTTTTTATTTTCTGGTATTTTTTCTTCTAATACAGTTTCACCAAACACCCTTTCCATTGGGAGTGAAATTGGCGGTTCTGATTTCTTGCCTTCTGATTTTTGTAGAAGCGGAGTTTTAACTGTGGAAATAGGAAAATGCCAAATAGTTGCAAGTTCTTCTATGTTCAAAACAAAAGGATCTGAACCATTTGAAATCTTTCTTTTTTTGTAAGAGTTCAATAAATTTATCTTTTTTGTGTTTGAACGATTTTTAGTAAAAAAGTATGATGCCCCTACTCCACTCTTTGGAACTAAAGAGTTTGCACTTGGAACATTGAACTGATTAATAGCACCCATTAATGCACTGACTCCTCTGTTTGGTCTAAAAACTTCTTTGCGAGCCAAATACACCCCTCTCATTTTTGTCCTAAAACCAATCTTACTAATTTTATTTTCCATTGCTTCTACAAGTTTCACTTGTCCTGGAGTCATCATAGAAAGCTTGTTCAAAGGCTCTGGTCTTGTTGGAGTTGATTCTGTAGTGAAAAATTGATCTCCAATACCTTGCAAAAGTTTTAACGGTGCATCTGTCATCATGTCTCCAATTGATTTTGACGAAGAATTTTCACCAATCATCTCTTTTATTTTTTTGATCGCTTTTTCTTTCCAATTATTTGAAATTGGTGAAATTAGAATCTGAAACCACATTTGCTCACCTTGACCAATCCTACTAAAACTCTCCAAAAAAGCACTCATTGGATCACGAAGTGCAGTAGTTTCTGTTCTTGCTACAGAATGCTCAAAATCTCTGTAAGTACGAAGTGGGTAAGCGTTGTTTTCAGCAAGACCAAAATCTGCCGCCCAAATGTCATATTCTTCATCTGGAAAACTTTTTGGTGTATTTATTGTATAATCTTCCACTTCTGTAATATCTGCTTCTGGATATTGAGCATACATTGCAGCTTCTACCAAATCTCGCAATGACTCCTCTGTGCGAACCAAAAATTGAATATAACCATCTATACTAATAATCTCAAAACTAAACCAACGCTGAACAAAACCACCGCGATATTTTTCTGCAATATCTGGCTTATTTAGTGCACCTGCCAAATGAGCAAAAAGTTGTTCTACTGCTTTTGGACTCTGTTCATTGTTTGCTGGAATATCTATTGCAAGCAAAACCCACTTCCAATCTTTCATATATTTTCCCTGTCTGTATTCTACATAAAAATAAATAGCAACAAACAAAAGAAGCCACACAAAAATAGCCCAACCAAATGTAATAAATAATTTGAATATTACAACATCAACAGGACTCGAAAAAAAATCTATCAATAATTTTATAAATGAATCTAAACTTGTCATAATTAAGCATCAACCAAGTTATACACAGCTGTATATACTATCAGAATTCCAATAGCTGTCCAAAACCAGCCGTTGGCACCAGAAACATAACCAACCCAATAAATTAGCAGAGCTACTAAAGCTCCAATAAAAGCAATAAAATGTCTGATCATATTTTATATTATAATGATGAATTTATTATATCATAGAAATAATATATACGATATCTTATTTTTCCCCCTAACCTCCCGAACATTTGAAATTTTTGGACTAATTTTTTATAAAGATTTATGGTTTTCTGAGAATACAGAAAATAACGAATTTAGCGAACTGTGGTGAGTTAAATAAATCTTTATAAAAAATTAAGCCGTAAATTATCAACCGTTCGGCACTTTTGGTTACATCTTGGTGTCAAAAGGTAAAGTGAGAACATTTTGATGTTATGGTTAAAAAAGAATGTTTTTAAATCAATGTTTAAGGGATTCTTGCTGGCAGGCAAGCCCCGCTTTGATTCAAAATGACAGAAAAAGGAACTAATATTTTATTTTAATTATTTATGTTTTTGTGATATTGCACAGGGATCTTTCGACTCCACTTAGTTTTGCTCAAGATGCCATAAAGAAATAATACAAATAAAAATCTCGCTTAATTGCGAGATTTTTGAATTTATATATTTTTTACTTTTTTCGTTTTGCCAAATCTTGCCAAGTCGCCAAAAGCGGTGCTGCTAAGAATATTGAAGAATATGTTCCAGTCAAAATTCCAATTATAAGTGCAAGTGAGAAGTAATGGATTGACTCTCCACCAAACAAGAATAATGCTGTTAACACTAAAAGTGTTGTAGCAGAAGTATTTATTGAGCGCGGGATTGTATCTTGCACACCTTGATTGATAGATTCCACAAATCTGTCACTTCCTTTTTTAATAAGATTTTCACGAACACGATCGAATACAACAATAGAGTCGTTTACAGAATAACCTAAAATTGTCATTAATGCCACCACAAACGCCACATTTATTTCTACTCCAAAATACCTACCTAAAATTGCAAATATACCCAAAGTAATAATAACATCGTGAACCAATGCAATAATAGCAGAAACACCATACTTCCAAGATTGGATCGGTCTTGAAACTCTTCTAAAGGCGTAGGCCACATACAAAACTATAGCGATTATAACTGTCAGAATAATATAAACAGACCTTTCTCTAAGCTGTGTACTGATAGTTGGTCCAATAGTTTCAAAACGCTGTTCCAAAACTCTATTTTCTTCTGTTTCAAAACTTGCCCTAACTTTTTCCAATATATCTTTGTGTTCTTCCTCACCAATAAATTTCATTTTTATCAGAACACCTTTTTCATCCACAGATTGAACAGCTACACTTTCATAACCTTCCAGAACTTCCATTATCTCTGAGTTGTTTGGTCGCTCTGTCGCAAACTCAAACTCCATAAGTGATCCGCCAGCAAAGTCTATTCCTGGTTTTAGACCAAACACTGCAAGCAAAATTATACTTATTCCAACAATAACAGCTGAAAAAGTAAAACTAACCTTTCTATAATCTACAATTTTAAAGTTCTTTTTCATATATTTATTTTGCATCTTTATTTGGTCTATATCCTAAAAATAACATATTCCCTTTTTCTTTGAACCAAGGAGCTATATATCTCAATAAAACTCTTGTGACAGTAATTGCTGTGAACAAACTTACAAATATACCAATTCCAAGTGTAATAGCAAAACCTTTTACAAAACTTGTACCAAGCATAATAAGTAGCGCACAAGTAATAAGTGTTGATATGTTTCCATCTCGAATAGAGCTCCAAGCGCGAATAAACCCTTCTTCTGTGGCAGTTTTCAAACTCTTTCCCAATTTCAACTCTTCTTTTAACCTCTCAAATATAAGAACATTTGCATCCACAGCCATTCCAATTGAAAGTACAAAACCTGCAATTCCAGCCAAAGTAAGTGTAACACCGATAAGCTTGAACAAAGCAAGTGTAAGTGATATATAAAGTGATAAAGAAATAACAGAAATTAACCCAGGAATACGATAGTACACAATCATAAATATCATAACCAGTACTATTGCAATCGCTGCAGCTTTCAAACTTTTTTGCATAGATTCTATACCTAGTGTCGCACCAACTGTTTGTTGAGATATTATCTCAACAGGAACAGGAAGTGCACCAGCGTTTAATCTTTGTGAAAGTAGTCCTGCTTCTGTAATGTTGAAACTTCCACTAATTACAGCACTACCGTCTGTGATAGGCTCATTTACTCTTGGGATACTTATCGGCTCACCGTCCAAATAAATCGCAATCGGCTTTCCAACATTTTCAGTAGTTATATTTTTAAATAATTCTGTTCCTTCAGAATCAAACTGAAGTGAAACTTGAACAGCCCCAGTGTTTGGATTACTTACAACCTCGGCTCTTTCCAATTGTTTTCCAGAAAGTCCTGTATTCATCCACGGATCTTGTGGTGGTAAAATATCTAATTCTGATTTTGTGCTGACTACCAAATACCAAGCTTCTATGTTTTGGTTTATTTTTTCATCTGTTTTATAAATTATATGAAAACCGTATTGAGTTTCTACTGGACCCACTATTTCTCCAACACTCGCATTAAACGAAGCTTCTCCAAAATCGCCTACCATTGCCTCTTTTGGAAAAAACCCAAGATCTCCACCATTTTCCTTTGAACCTGGATCTGTGGACCATTGGATTGCTAAATCTGCAAAATTATCAGCATTTGCCTGCTCAAAAATTTTCTGTGCTTTTGCCAACGCTTCTGTTTTTGTATAATTCGCACCCTCACACCTAGAAGCACCTAGATAACAAATCAAAATATGACTTGCACGAACCTCCATATCCCCATCTGTAGACCCACCTCTTTTTGCAATTGCAAAACCTTGATTTGTTTCTAGTAATTCTTGAGATACAGAACCATCGCTTACAGAGCTAGCCCAACTGTACAAATCTGCATAAGGACCAACACTAGAAATAAACCCTAAATATCCACCATTATTTCTGCTTAGTTCATCTTCTGAATTTTGCTCCGCAAACTCTTCAAAGTCTGTACCGTTTTTAATTTCTGTTAAATATCCTTCTGCTTTTTTACGAGCTATTTTATTAAACTCGTCCATTTCTATTCTCTCCTCTTCTGTTAGTTCACGCGGAGGAATTATGTTTTCTTTTTTAAATTCCAAAATTGGAGTCTCGCCAATTTTATCTTTTGCTTCTTGTATATCTGTGACACCTGGTAATTCTACAATTACACGATAATCTTCTCCAACTTTTGTTGTTTGTACATTTGGCTCTCCCACACCAATTGCGTTTACACGCCTTTCAATTACATCTCTCACACCTTCTACTGCATCGCCACGATCTTCCACATCTATCTGACTAACATCAGCTTGATATACAAGATGGGCTCCACCTTGAAGGTCTAACCCTAAAGCAAACTCCTTGTCCAAAACCATTGGGATTCCAATTCCTGTTTTATTATTTATACTTTCTACCCAACCGTTGAACAAGTTTGGCGCGTCAAAAATAACTGTCGCCAAAAGTAACACAAAAATTCCTATCACTCCCCACCTTGTCTTTGCACGCAACTTCTTCTTTATTGAACTCATAAATAAGATTATCAATTATGTGAGTCGAAACCACTCATAAATATATCACCTACCGAAAATTCTAAATTTTGACTGCGACTTTAAGAAAAAATATTTCCACTATTATTATAGTTCAAAGATTTTTTCTTTTCGTCTCGCTCAAAATTTAAAACTCTCGCAACGGCACAATATTTATTAGCGGTTCCTATTATATACCACCCCTCGTAGCAAGTCAATATAAAATTGTTAATAAAAGATTGTTTTTAAAACAATCTAACATCTTTTTTATCAGAAATTCATATAAAATGCAAATTTACAACAAAATAAACAAAAAAAGAGGTGAAATAAATCACCTCTTTGAATTTTACAAACTATCTAATCTCAAATTGATTACACAATTCATTATATCTTTTTGAACCAAAAACTTCTCTAGCATCCGAACTGTCTAATGTGGTAATAATATGATATATCACAAAAGGAATATTCAAAACTCCAGAAGGTTTATTTTCTAATTTTAGATAATTTTGTCCTAAAAAATTACCACTAATATGCATAGTCCCAACATTATCAAGAATAGCAAAAACTCTATCTATTCTATGCTGTCTTTGCCCTAAAAAATATTCAATCGATTCTCGAATTGCAGGACAACTGAAAAGTCTCATAAGTTGATCGTCGTTGTAATCACTATCTTCAGGATTGTTATTTTTTGCTTTGAGTGTTTTTGACTTTTTCTTTTGTCTTTTACTCTTTTTACCCCTCTTCTTTACAACACCACCGTTTTGAATAGCTTTATTTATAAACTTGTCTGTATGAGCTCTTCTTATGTCAGCCAAGCGTTTTTCCTCCGCCATTCTTTCTTTTTTGCTTGCTTCCAAAAAGTTATGTGCTAAAGGATCTTTTAAGCATTTCTCGCAAACTAAAAGATTCCTATCTCCATAACACTGCAATTCATTGGCTGAATACTCTTTTTGGCAAGATTGACATTTAGCATAGGTTTTCACTTCCCCTCCCTTCCTTGGATTGAGTTTGTAAAATTGTAAAGAACTATTCTGCCAATTTATTATACTACATTCTTTTCTTAATTCTTGCAAGCTAATTAACCAAGAAATTTAAAACTTTTTTCCTTTTTTCCATCTATTTCTATAGTTTCCAAAAATATTTATATATTTTTATTAAACAAAAAAACCTGTAATAAGACTTTTTTATTATTTTAAAATACCACAAGCGAGGCTTTTTATCTTCTTACTTAATCGCTAATCTACTTTTCCTACTCTCCGTGACATTTTTTATACTTTTTTCCACTTCCACAAGTACAAGGATCATTTCTTCCAACTTTTTTTCCGCTTTCATCTCGTTCCTTTCCTTTTTGTCTTATTCTTCTTTTTCCTGTATCTCCACTATTCTTTTTTGCGCCTTGCAATATAATTTTATCATTTGCCATTACAGTTGGCGCAACTTTCAACCCTATACTTACTTTGAAAAAAGCATAAACAACTTCTTTTTGAATATCTGCCAAAAGTTGATTGAACATAAAATAAGATTCTTTTTTGTATTCCACAAGTGGATCTCTTTGTCCATAACCTTGCAAACCTATGCTTCCACGCAAATAACTCATACTTACCAAATGCTCTACCCAAAGAGTGTCTATTGCACGCAGAAGTATTCCTTTTTCAACCTGCTTCATCATTTTTTCACCCTTTTCTTTTTCTCCAGAATATTCTGTAAATTTATCTTTCAAAGAATTGTATTCTGTCTCGGCCTTATTCATCAGGAATTTTACTATTTTGTCTCTTGCTTCTACATCTTCCAGTTTTGAATCCCCACTTTTTCCCATATGAAGAAGTTCTTCTCGTTCACTATTTGTAAAAGAAAAAATAGTATGCATTATTTTATAAATACCTTGCAAATCCCACTTATCCATATCTTCCACATTTGTATTTTTAGAAACTATATATTCAATTTCTTGCTCTACATCAGACAAAATTAAGTCTCTAAAAGAAGTAAAGACATCGTCGCTTGTGCTCAATTTTTCACTAGGATTAACAACAACATCCAATCCTTTTTCCAAATCCAAAATTGCTCTTCTTTTTTCATATATTACACCTCTGTGGCGACTTAGTACATCATCATACTGCAAAACATGTTTTCTAATATCAAAATGATGGGATTCCACTTTTTTCTGTGCACCTTCCAACATTTTTGTAATGATTTTAGTCTCAATTGGCATATCTTCTGGGACTTTCATTTTGTCCAAAACAGTTTTCAGCCTGTCCCCTGCAAAAATACGCATTAAGTCGTCTCCAGTTGAAACATAAAATTGAGTTTCTCCTGGATCACCTTGACGAGCAGAACGACCACGAAGCTGGTTGTCTATTCTACGAGATTCATGACGCTCTGTACCCAGTACAAACAAACCACCTAAATCTTTTACCTTTTGCTCTTCATTTTTATCATACGGCGCGCCACCCAGCTTGATGTCTACTCCACGACCAGCCATGTTTGTAGCAAGCGTCACAGCACCAACTCTACCAGCTTGCGCTACTATTTCACCCTCGCGTTCATGGTTTTTCGCATTCAACACTTCATGTTTTACTCCATTTTCATCCAAATACCTACTCAATTCTTCATTTTTTTCTACAGAAATAGTACCAACCAAAATTGGCTGACCTCTTTCTTGGCATTCTTTAATTTTTCTCAAAACCGAAATATTTTTACCTTTTTCTGTTTTATAAATTCCATCAACATGGTCTTTTCTTTGATCTGGTCTATTCGTTGGAATTACAATTACATCCAACGAATAAATTTTTATAAATTCCTCTTCTTCTGTTTTTGCAGTACCTGTCATTCCAGAAAGTTTTTTGTACATTCTAAATAGATTTTGAAATGTAATAGTCGCCAAAGTCTGGCTTTCGCGCTGAATAGCAGAACCCTCTTTTGCCTCAATTGCTTGATGCAACCCTTCTGAATATCTGCGACCTGGCATTTTTCTACCTGTAAACTCATCAATAATCACAATACTCCCGTCAGCTTCAACCACATATTGTTTGTCTTTTATAAACAAAACTTCTGCTTTTAAAGCCTGTTCCAAATGATGAATTTTTCTCATTCCAGCTTCAACATACAAGTTATCCACACCCAGCCAACCTTCAACTTTTTTGATTCCTTCTGCTGTCAAAACAGCGCTATTCAATTTTTCGTCTATTTCGTAGTCTTCTTCTTTTTTAAATCTTTTTGCTATATTTGCAAACTGATAATATTGTTGTGCAGCTTCTTGTGCAGGAGCAGAAATAATAAGCGGAGTTCTAGCCTCATCGATTAAAATTGAATCTACCTCATCGATAACGCAATAATGCATTTCGTTTCCCGGACGCATTACCATTTCGTCTAGGCTTTGCGCCATATTGTCGCGCAAATAATCAAAACCATATTCATTGTTTGTTCCATAAGTTATATCACATCTGTATGCTTCTTTTCTGGAACACGGACGCAGGAATTCGTCTTCTACTTTAAAACTACCTGCTTCGTCTCTTTCACCATCTTCATCACTTCCTTCTGGTCTACCATTTGAATCATAAATAAAACTAACGCGCTGATTTTGCACAATTCCAACAGTCATTCCCAAATAATCATAAACTTGCGCCATCCAAACCGCATCACGCTTTGCCAAATAATCGTTTACTGTCACAACATGAGCACCCTTTCCTGCCAATGCATTCAAATATATTGGCAAAGTTGCAACCAAAGTTTTTCCCTCACCAGTACGCATCTCGGCAATTTTTCCTTGATGCAAAGAAATTCCACCAATAAGCTGAACATCATAATGACGCATTTTGGTAGTACGCTTTGAAACTTCACGCACAACAGCAAAAGCTTCTGGCAAAATATCATCCAAAGTTTCACCTTTTTCCAATCTAGCTTTAAACTCCTTTGTTTTACTTTTAAGATCAGTTTCTGACAATTTTTCGTATTCATCTTCAAGTGAATTTGCCTTATCCACGAGTGGTTGAATCTCTTTTATATATTTTTTATTCTGATCTCCTAGCAATTTTGATAATAACTTTCTCATAAAAATTTTATTAAATAAGCCTTGCTTATACTAGGAGATTGTAGCATAAACATACTTTTTTGTCTATAGTTTTTATTGACAAAGAACATAGAAAGTGATATAAATTTAATGCTCTTTGACAACTCACAAACGGAGAAGTAGAAAATGGAAATGCAATCTCAAGTTTATGCTATTGTTTTTGATATTGGAAATGTTTTACTAGCGACTTCTTTTCAGAAAACAAATAAAGCCATGGCAGAACTTACAGGTTTAAGTGTGGAAGAGGTTGTAAAAACTTTTTTTAAAAATCCTACAGCAAGAAAAATTTGGCGACAATCACAAATGGGTAAGATAAATTTAGAAAAATTTTGTAATGAAATTCTCAGTTTGCTTAATGTTTCAGGACAAAATATAAGTCATGAAGAATTAAAACAAGCTTTAACTTCTAGCGGTTCTGAAAATCCAGAAATTTGGGAGCTAATTGAAACTTTTGCAGAAATAAATCCAAAAGTTAAAAGAGCTATTATTTCAAATAATGCTTCTTTATATAGAGAAAGCGGGCAAAAACTTATGCCGCGTTTGGGAGAGTTCTTTTCTCCTGAAAATATTTTTATGTCTCACAAAGTTGGACTAATGAAACCTGATCCTGCTATTTTTACCAGCACCTGTAAAAAACTAGGTGTTGCAATAGAAAATATAGTTCTTGTGGATGACAACACAGAAAATGTTGAACAATTCAGAAAAATGGGTGGGGTTGCGATTCAATATGATTGTTCAAAACATTATATAGTTCATTTGTGGACAAAATTGGGAAATATCGGTCTTTTATAAAAACTAAAACCCATACTTTTATTAGTGTGGGTTTTTTATTTACAAAAAATATTAAAAATGGTATAACTCTATTGATCTTTAAAAACTTACACAAGGAGAAAAGAATGACTTATCCAATTCGCGCAGTTGCATTTGATATTGGTCGTGTACTTATTGATTTTGAACATTTTGTGTTTTGCCAAAATATGGTTCCGCATTGTAATGAACTTGCAGCTACACAAATTTATCAAAGGATTTTTGGGTGTATTAAAGCTGTTAATTTATGGAATAGCTATGAATTGGGATATTTAAATACTAAAGATTTTGTGAATTCATTGAAATATGCTTTAGGAATTAAAGATGAAAAGTTTGAGGCTGAAGAATTACTTGAAATATCAACAACATCATTTTTCTTAAATGAAGGTATTTTAGAAATTCTTGATGATTTAATAGAAAAAAAAGTTCCTATTTTTATGATTTCAAATATATGTGAACTTCACTGGTCTGCCTTAAGTAGAAAATTCCCCTATTTAATAGATAGATTTCCAAGTCAAAATAGAATTTTATCCTTTAAATTGGGCATCAGAAAACCAGACAGTGCCTTGTATAGAATAGCCCTCCAGACGCTACAAATGTATACACCTAAAGAAAAGTCTAGAGGTATTCAAGATATTCTATTTATAGATGATCTTTTTGAAAATGTATATGAATTTCAACGCTTAACAGGCCAAGCAGAACAATATAGCTGTAGAACACACACAATAGAAGATCTTAAAAAAATAATTCGAAAATACAAAATCTGGCCATAAACCAAAACCCACACTTTAGTTAGTGTGGGTTTTTTATTTTAACTTTCTATTTTAATCTTCCAAATAATATTCTTTACTTTCTCTAATTTCCAGTCTATCAATATGTCTTCGTTTTTCTTTCATTTTTTCCAATTCAACTTTCAAATGATCTTTTGCTTTATCAATTGATTTGTACAAACTCTCGGCATCTTTTTCCATTCTTATTGTTGAGTTTGGTACAAATACATTGATCTTTGAATAAAAAATCTTTCCTTTATTATGATGGTTCGATTTCTTCCCTATTTCCACATCAATTTGCTGGATATTCTCAAAATATTTCTGAAGCATTTCCATTTTTTCTGTTGTGTATTGTTTTATAGTTTCAGTCAAATCTATTCCTCTTGCAGTTATATTTATATTCATAAAAATTAATTAAAAATAAATTAAGCCATAAACTGTCAACCGTTCGGCACTTTTGGTGTCAAAAGATAAAATGAGAAAGTTTTAATGTTATCGTTAAAAAAATGTGTTTGAATCAATGTTTAAGGGATTCCCGACTGCCAGCGTGCAGGTCTCACTTTGTTCGAAATGACAGAAAGGAAATAAGAATTTTACAAAATTCTTATTTCTTCTTCAATATTTATACTATATTTATCGTACACCCCAGCCTTTATTTTTTCAATTAAAACTAGAATATCACTAGCTGTAGCTCCGCCCAAATTCAATATAAAGTTACAATGTTTTTCACTAATTTGCGCATTTCCACTTTTCAAACCTTTTATTCCCAAACTTTCTACCAGCCAACCAACTGGAACCAAATTTTTATCCAAAAACTCTTGTAGTACCCCTTTCTTTTTCAATTCTTCTTTTTCTTCTTCATTTTTTATTTCATAATTTTTGAAAATACAACCACTAGAAGAAAAACCTTGTGGTTGAGACAGATTTCTTTGTTGAATATTTTTTATAGCTTGCTTCATACCCTCTTTTGCTTCTCCTTTTTCCAATTCCAAAACTACTTTCAAAACCACCTCATTACTTGTTTTAAATCTGCTGTCGCGATATCCAAACCCAGACTCTTTGTTTGTTATTTTTATTACTTCACCATCCTTATAAATTTCAACTTCTTTTACAAAATCTTTTACTTCCCCTCCCATTGCTCCAGCATTTCCACGGACTGCCCCACCAATTGTCCCAGGAATTCCAACTCCCCATTCAAAACCAGTCAATCCTACCTCCATAGATTTTCTAGCAACATCAACTGTGGCGCAACCTGCACTCGCCGTCAGTAAATTCCCATCCACATTTATTTCACAAACTTTTACTTTTACCACCACACCATCGTATCCCTCGTCTGAAACCAAAATATTACTTCCTCCACCCAAAATAAAATAATCTTTCCCAGATCCTTCTAAAAATTTCAATAAATCCACAAAATTTTGCATTTTCCCTACTTCCACAAAATATTTTGTAGACCCACCAATCTTGTAAGTTGTATGCTTACTCATAGGTTCGTTTGCACGAACCTTTCCAAAATTCTTCAATTCGTTGTAAAATAAATCCATAGGATACTTTTCAAAAGTTTAATTTTAGTGTATACTTACACATCATACAATATTTTAATTATGATAGAACTAACCAACCCAATAGTTTATGTGAGTCGCGATATTGAGCGCGCTCTTGGTTTTGATATAAATACTACCAACTACTATATTATCTCAAATGATAGTAATTTTGCAACAAAAACAAAGGAAGACAGAGAAAATGTTTTGTTAATAAAAAATGAAAAGATTTTGGATACTTATGAGCTTTTGCAAAATCCTGAAGTTGTGGAGTTTGTAAATAAATTCTCAAATCCACAGATTTTGGTTTTCAAAAATACAATTCAAATAGAAAGAATTTGTACAGAAAAAAACTGGACTTTGTTGAATCCACCAGCAGAATTGGTAAATAGAGTTGAACAAAAAATTTCTCAAGTGGAATGGCTTGGTGATCTTAGTAAATTTTTACCAAAACACAAAATAGAACTTTGTGGAGATTTAAAGTGGAATGAAGAAAATTTTATACTGCAATTTAACAGAAGTCACACAGGATCTGGAACTATTTTGGTAGAATCTGCAAAACAATTAATTGAAATAAAAGAAAAATTTCCAAAAAGAGAAGCTCGAATTACAAAATACATAGATGGTTCACTTTTTACAAACAATAATTCTGTAACCAAAAATGGAATTTTGTTTGGAAATATCAGCTATCAAATTACAGGGCTTGCGTCTTTCACAAAACAAAAATTTGCAACAATTGGAAATGATTGGGGTTTTGCAAATACATTTTTAAACGAAGAACAGAAAACAGATTTTTTTAAAATTGCAAAAGAAGTTGGTGAAAAACTACAAAAAGACGGTTGGAGTGGATTGTTTGGAATAGATGTTATTTTGGAAAAAGAAACAGGAAAAATGTATTTAATAGAAATAAATGCTCGCCAACCAGCTTCCACAACTTTTGAATCAACTCTGCAAACTCCACATTCAAAAGAAGAAATCACAACTTTTGATGCTCATTTGGTTGGACTTTTGGATTTAGAAACAAATTCAAAAGTTAAACAAATTGAAAATGGCGCACAAATTATATTGCGAAAACAAAGTGAAACAAACATAACAGAATTAGCCAAAAAACTTTGTGCAGAAAATTTTACTGTAATTCAATACGAAAATGAAAAAATGGAAAGCGATTTACTAAGAATTCAAAGTAATGAATCCTTAATTTCTGCACCAAACAAATTAAACGAACTTGGTGAAAAAATAAAAAATATTATATCAACCTAAATTATATGAATACAAAAAGCCTATCGAAAAAAGCTCTCGGCGTAATCGCCGGATTCAAAGAATTGGAAATTTCAGGCCTTAAAATTTCTTGCCCATACTTCATAAACAAAGGAAAAAAAGTTCGTGCCGGATTGAAAGTAATGATCGGCAAAGGAAGTCCGGAAGATATAAAAAAAGAGATTGAACTATTGGCATTACGAAAAAAAGTTGATTTGAAAAAGTTGGACAAAAAAACATTAAATCAATTTTTTGTAGATAACAATATTGGAATAGACTGCTCTGGTTTTGTTTTTTATGTTTTGGACGCAGAGATAAAATCTCGCAAACTTGGTGGATTAAAAAGACACCTAAGATTTCCTTTGATAAAAAATCCGTTGCGCAAAATTTTGGCTCAATTTAGACCAATAGAAAATACAAATGTAAAAAATCTAGTACACAACAAAAATAGTTTTGAGGTAATGCTAAGCCAAGTAGAGCCAGGAGATTTAATTGCACTTACCGGCGCTGGAGAAAAAAATAGTTTTGATCATGTTTTGATTGCACACAAAGTTGGCTATGAAAATGATCTACCGACAATTATTCACTATACTCACTCACTAAAATGGTCTGTCGATACAAACCCTAGTCATGGAATAAAAGAAGGCACAATAGAAATATCTGATCCCAAAAAATCCATTTTGGAACAAAAATGGACTGAAAATAAAAAGACAGGAAAAGAAAACGAAACCCTTCAAAGATTTACAGATGCAAAATGGTTTGGGATAAGACGCTTGACAGCTTTTCAAAAATAATAGATCACCTTATTTAGGTTAGAAAAATAAAGGACTGACGTTTAATTTTATTATTTATATTTTGTGATATTGCATGGGGATATTTCGACTCCGTTTCACTTCGCTCAATATGACGTAATATTACCACGTCATCCTAAGCGACAGTCGAAGGATCCCCTATTTTGATTAACAAATTTTATACAAAAATAAAACTTGCAAATTAATGCAAGTTTTTTATATGGTTGGCAAATACTTCCAACATATTTTTCTTTTCCCAAAAAAAATGAATATCGTTAGTATCTCCTATAATAATTTTATAAACAAGGAGTGCTACTAGACAAAGAACAGTACACCTACAAATCCATTTTACACCTTTTTCCTGACCACTCACATCCATGTCTTTACTTTTTTTCATGATTTTCTCCTTTTGTTTGAGAGTGTTCTATGCAATCTATCATATATTTACAAAAAAATCAAGGTCAACTTGTAAAAAACACTACTTTTTGATACTATTTCACTATAGTAAAAATGCATTTAAAATTTCTTTCTTAGCTCCTCTTTACTCTATTTTTGCTACAAAAATTCTAAAAAAGTTCAATATAGTACTGCTATTTTTCACTTTTTTATAATGTTTTCGCTCAAAATATAATAAAACTGACCTAAAAAAAAGATTAAATAAATTCTTAGCGTTAAAATTTACCAATTATGACTATAGCACCAGAATCATTAGACTTACTTAAAACGGCCGTTGGATTCGGTCTTGTTTCGTGCTTTATTGCTTTTTTGTGGGCACCACTTCTTACAAAATTTTTGTACAAATACAAAATAACCAGAAGAGCTGAATACGATGCAACACTTGCGATGGGAGCTAGAAAAAGTAAAGTTGGTGTTCCAGTGATGGGTGGATTACTCGTAATTATCACAGTCGCAATAATCACAATGCTGTTCAATTGGGAGCGTGAGTTTACTTGGGTTCCAATTGGTGTCATGCTTTTGGCTGCGACTTTGGGAGCACTAGACGACATCATGAATATTTTTGGACAAAAAAGAAAACACAGAACCGTAAAACATATTTTAAAACTAATTCGTGTTCACAAAAAAATAAGTCATAGAATTTGGTTTGCAATCACTTTTCCATGGACAGTTTTCAAAAGAGCTACACTTTGGCTTGGTTCTCACCCAGGAAAAGGTGTACATGTTCACGAAAAATTAATCTTACAATTTATAGCTGGTGCAATTACAGCATATTGGATTTACTTTAAACTTGGCGAGCATTGGCGAGAAATTTACATCCCGTTCGATGGATTTTTGAATATTGGCTGGTGGATAATCCCTCTTATTATCCTTTTTGTAATGTTCACAGCAAACGCAGTAAATGTAGCAGACGGTATGGATGGTTTGGCTGGTGGCTCTCTTATCACAACTTTCATGGCACTCACAGTTTTGAGTTGGATTATTGGATACGAAGAAATTACAATTTTAAACGCTACGACCGTTGGCGCATTGATTACTTATACTTATTTCAACATCAAACCAGCTAGATTTCAAATGGGAGATGTTGGCTCTCTTGGGCTTGGAGCACTGCTGGCTATCAACGCAATCGTTATAAACAAAATGTTACTTTTACCATTTTTGGCATTTATTTTTTATATAGAATTATTGAGTGTAATCATACAAGTTGGAGGTCGTTATACACTTGGCAGAAGAATTTTCAAAATGGCACCGATTCACCACCACTTTGAACTTCGTGGTTGGAAGGAAGAAAAAACCGTAATGCGTTTTTGGATGATTCACTTAGCTTTTGTAATGCTTAGTATTTGGATAGCGCTGTTTTAATTATGAAATACCTGTCTTGGGACGAAAAAAATATAAATGATTTTAGCGAAGAAAACATAAACTCTTTGTACAACCAAGGTTATGTTTTTACACGCGTAGAAAAAGGATTGATGAACAAAACTCGTAGTGTTCGTATTGATTTAAGTAAATTTGAATTGTCTAGCGAAAATCGTAGAATACTCAGAAAAACAGAAGAAATACATCTTGAGCTTAAAAATTTACCACTTGAAAATTATCATTGGAATATTCACAAAATGGGTAAAGATTTTTACGAAACTAAGTTTGGTGAAGGGGTTTTTAGCGCAAACAAAATCAAAGAAATTTTTACAAATCCAGAAAAAAGCAATTTCAATAAAGTTTTTAAATACACCACAAACAACGAACCTGTTGGATATTGTATAGCTTATGAAAATTCAGAAATATTTCACTATTCTTATCCTTTTTACAATTTGAATACAGACAACAAAAATACAGGAATGGGGATGATGCTAAAAGCTATTGAATACGCCAAAACTATTGGTGCAAAATATATTTATTTGGGCTCAGCACAAAGACCAACCGATATTTACAAATTACAATTTAAAGGTTTGGAATGGTTTGATGGAGAAAATTGGAGTGATGATTTAGAAAAATTGAAAGAGATATTAGTAAAAAAACCAAAACACATACATTTCATAGGAATTTGTGGAGTTGCCATGAGCGCTCTGGCAATTGCATTCAAGAAAAAAGGTTGGGCTGTCACAGGAAGTGATGCTGGATTTTTTCCACCAATTTCTACACACTTAAAAGAAAAGCAGGTGACATTTTACCCAGGCTGGCATCCAGAAAAAATGGCAGCAAATGGAAATCCAGATTTGGTAGTTGTGGGAAATGTAGCAAGTTCTACAAATGCAGAATGGAAGTTTGTTTTGGAAAATAAAATTCCATATATGTCTTATCCAGAAGTAATTGCAAAATATTTTTTGAAAGAAAATTCACTTGTTTGCGCAGGAACTTATGGAAAAACTTCAAACACAACACTTTTGACTTGGATTTTCAAAAATTCAGAAATGAACCCAAGCTATATGTTTGGTGGGCTTTCTGCAAATATGAAGGAAAGTGCAGAAATTACAGACGGAAAATGGAGTATTTTGGAAGGTGATGAATATAAAACTGCTCGCTGGGATATAAAGCCAAAATTTAGTCTTTATTCCCCCACTCATGTACTTTTGACAGCCTCAGCTTGGGATCATGCAGATATTTACCCAACAGAAAAAGATTACAAAAATGCTTTCAAAAATTTAGTAAAAATGATTCCAGAAAATGGGCTTCTTGTGGCTTGTACAGATGGAAAAAATATTGCCGAAGTTTTAGAAGAATACAGTGGAAAATTGATAAAATATGGTGAATCTGTAGAAAACGATTATAGCTATAAAAACATAGTTCAAACAAAAGAAGGTTTAAGTTTTGATATTATCCACAATAGAGAAATTTACAAAATAATACTGCCAATTATTGGAGAATATATGGCAGAAAATATCTGCGGATGTTTTGCTATGGCGCACCAAACTGGAATTGAACCAGAAAAAATAATAAACGCACTGGGAAGTTTCCGTGGAATAAAAAGAAGATTAGAAAAAAGATTTAGTGGAGAAATAGATATTTACGACGATATCTCCCACTCACCTACAAAAGCAATTTCTGTATTATCCACACTCAAAAAGCTTTATTCTGAAAAAGTTATTGCAATTTACGAACCAAATACAGGAAATAGAAAAAGTCAGTCTTTTCCTTTTTATGACAATGCTTTTGAAAATGCGGATACTGTAATCATCCCAAGACTTACAAAAGTAAAATCTGCCAGCGAAGAAAGTAAACCTGCAGACGGAAAAGAATTGGCAGAAATTATAAAGAAAACTCACAACAATGTTTTATATTTAGAGCAAGACGCTGAACTTCTAGAATATTTAGAAAAAAATAGTGAAGCTGGAAATGTTATAGTTTTCCTAGGTTCCCACGGCTTCCGCGGAATGATTAAAAATTTGGTAGACAAACTTACATCGTCCTGAGTGGAATGAAGTGGAGTCGAATGGATCTCGTGAACAATTCACAAATTTAAAGATTAAAAAAGACGCTAATTCATTTCAGCGTCTTTTTTATTTTTATTCTTTTACCAAAGTTTAAAAGTATTTTTTACTTTATTTAATTCTACTAATATATCCATATACTTTTGATCCTCAAGCCCAGGCATTCCTGCACCATCGGCACTTCCTGACCAATAAAAACTGTAAGTTGAGTCGCCTGCTAAATACGTAATTGGCGCATCTGTGATAGTAGCATGGTTTTTATCTTCAGTTTTTACAACATATATATCAATAAACTTTTCAGTATTATTCACATCAATTATCCTAATACTTTCCACAAACTTTGTTCCAGTCATACCTTCTGAAACCACATCTTTTACATTACCCCATTTATTAGGCACAATAAAAGAAAAACGATAGATATTATTGGAATACTTTATTCCATCTATGTCGCGAATAACCTGAGAATGCAAACCTCTTTCATCCTCTATGTCTTTGCCTACCTCAGGTACATTTGCAAACTGCACGTTATTTATTTCTAAATTTGCTTGATTGTTTAACGAGTTTTCCAATTTTGTATCCCTTTCCTCAAACAAACTACAACCAGAAATTACAAGAACACCTACTAATACCACACCTATTAATACTACTTTAAATTTCATATTTTTTATTTTAATTAAATAAAACAACTTTTTTACTTAGTCTATTATCGCAATTATTTTCCTTCATCCACAACTTCTGCGTTTATCTCGTCTCCGTCTATTCCTAGAACAGAAAGAGTAATTCCACATTTATCACATTCTACAACTTGTCCAACTTTCACTTTTGGATGAGCTTCCAAATCCACATCATTTTTACATTCTGGGCAAACTAAATGCATATTTTTTTATTAATAAATTATTTTTCGTCCTAAATTCCAACCTCCCGAACATTTGAAATTTTTGAACTAATTTCTTTTTAAAACTTATGGTCCTTTTGAGAATACAAAAGGATAATTAAAATAGCGAATGCGGTTAATTAAATAAGTTTTAAAAATAAATTAAGCCTAAAATTATCAACCGTTCGGCACTTTTGGTTACCTTTTGGTCTCAAAAGGTAAAGTGAGAAGGATTGGGTTTTGAATTTAAAAAAAAGTTTTACTTATATATCACGTTTAAGGGATTTCTGACTTTAGTTCGAAATGACAGAGAAAAACTTTACATTACTATTAAAAGTTTAACATTGTTAACGGTAATTTTCAAACAAAAAGACCGAAATGAATCGGTCTTGTGAACTATTTTTTGGTTTTTACCTTCTTTGGCACATTCCCCTGCCCAAGCCAATAATAGAAAAGCGGGAAAAGAAAAAACCACACAAAAATAAAAACTGTTAAACTAAAAATTTTTGCGAAAGCGTAATAATATCCAATAGTTGGAATAGCCAATCCAAAATAAACAATCAAAAATACCTTCTTTTTACCAGAGTCTTTTATACTTTTTGCAAAATGAACATAAATCGCAAAAAAATTCAGAAAACTTTTTACTTTTAATAAAGAACTTAAACTTTTGAAAACTCCTACCTTTTTCATTTTTACCTCCAACAAAATGAAAGGTTCTTATTAGACTTTACACAAAAAAATGATTTTTGTCAATAAAAAAACCCCCAGACAAAGTCTGGGGGTGGTGACAATTGGCTCGCTTTGGAAAAACGATGTGGAAACCCCACTAACCAAAAGTCGATTGTGCAGTGAGAGGGCTGATCAGACCCGTTCTCTAACCCTTCTACAGGGTTGTTCGGGATTTTCCTAAGTACCATCAAACGATACTCAGAAACTCTTGGAACCCAAGAGGATTCACTTCCCGATTCTTCGGTGTCACTATATAATATAAATAGGACACATTCTTCGTACCCAACCAATTGCGTTAATGCAAATGGATCTGCGACTACACACCGCTGTACAAAGAACTTTAATAATACTTTCATATTATTTAAATATAATAGCACATTTTTAATGTTTTGTCAAGTCTTTTAAGACGAAATCACGAAAAAACTTGATACTTTAGCCAAAAACTGATATATTTAACATGTTAAAATATAGAATTTTATTTTAAATTTATGCAAACACCACAAAAATCATACCCAAATTTGGCAAGTAGTATCGGCGTACCAATGCTTTATTTGAAAAGAGAAGACATGCATGAGTACAAATCTCACAAAGGTAGGTCTATTCCAAAAATGATTGAAAGCTATATAAAGACAGGCATTACTGAATTTGTAGTATCCTCCTCTGGAAATGCAGGACTAACTGCTATGCTATTTGTAAAAAAACACAACAAAACAGCTCAAAAAGCTGTAAAATTAGCGGTTTTTGTGGGTAAAAAGATAAGTGAAGGCAAATTAAAACCTTTAAATAAGCTTACAGACGAAAATATAGAGATAAAACAAGTAGAAAGACCAAAACAACAGGCTTTTTTGGAGGGAAAAAAAGAAAATATCGCTTATTTAAGACAATCTACAGATGAAACTGCTTTGGAAGGATATAAGAGTTTAGCAGAAGAATTAGATGAAATAGAGAATTTGGAGGCTATTTTTGTACCAACTTCTTCTGGAACTACAGCAGAAGCTTTGGGAAAGCACTTTGAGAGTTTAAAACAAAATCCACAAATTCATATAGTACAGACAGAAAGTTGCAATCCAATTGCTAGTGAATTTATGAAATGGGATAAAATAGATGTAGAGGATTCAATAGCTGGAGCAATTGTGGATAATGTAGCGCACAGAAAAGATATAGTTACAGAAATTGTAAAAAACTCAAAAGGAAGTGGCTGGATAGTCACAAATAATGAAATAAAAAGCGCAATAAATATAACAGTAGAAGACACAGAAATAGAGATTTCACCAAACAGCGCACTTTCTGTGGCTGGACTTATCAAAGCTCGCGAATCTGGCTGGAGTTGGAATGGGGCAATTGTTTGTTTGATTACTGGAAAATGATGAGAAAACAAACTAGGTAGACTAAGCAAAAAAGGATATTTTATTCGTCATCCTCAACTTGATTGGGGGTCCAGGATTTGATTCAACATTCTGGTTTGCAGACTCTGGATTCCCAGTCAAGCTGAGAATGACAACAAGGCAAAAAACAAGCGAAACGATATAACAATTAGAACTTCTCAAATATGCACACAAAGAAAGAATTGGAAAAAATATTAAGATTTATAATTTCAAAAAAACCGCAACACAAATTTGGAGTAGATGATGCCAAAAGAATAATTGCAGGAAAAATGAAACTAAAACAACCTTCAAATAGGTTGCTTTTTGCTGTTTATAGAGAATTGGTTGAAAAAAAGAAAATAAAAAAAGATAAGAATTTAGAACTTTTTATGCGAAAAGCAGATATTCGCAGTTTGTCTGGAATTGCCGTTGTGACCTCACTTGTAAAACCATATAGTTGTCCAGGAAAATGCATATATTGCCCAACAGAAAAGCGAATGCCAAAAAGTTATCTTGCATCTGAACCTGCAGCAGCAAGAGCTCTACTTTTGGACTTTAGTCCTTACGAGCAAATGCGTAGAAGAATTGAAGCTTTAACAGAAAGTGGACATATTGCAGATAAAATTGAATTTATAATTAAAGGCGGAACTTGGAATGCTTACCAAATAAAATATCAATATTGGTTTATTTTGGAATCTTTTCGCGCGTGTAATGAATATGGAAAACCTAAGAAGGAGAAGGTTAGTTTAGATTCAACCTTAGAAGAACTTCAAGAAGCACTAGAAAAAGAACAAAGGAAAAATGAAAAAGCAAAATTTAGAATAATTGGGTTAACTTTGGAAACACGCCCAGACACAATTACACCAAAAACAATTTTCCATATGCGTAGGCAAGGTTGCACTAGAATTGAGCTTGGACTTCAAGCACCAGACGATAAAATTTTGGAGCTTACAAAGCGCGGACACACAGTAGAGCAATTCAAAAAAGCCATGTTTTTACTAAGACAAGCTGGTTTTAAAGTAGATCTACACTTTATGCCAGACTTGCCTGGATCTAGCCCGCAGCACGATGTAGAGATGTACAAGAGTTTGTTTGTAGACGAGGCACTGCGACCAGATATGGTAAAGATTTATCCTTGCGCAGTTTTGAAAAATACAGAGCTTTATAAATGGTACAAAAATAAAAAATATAAACCACAGAATCCAAAAGATTTGTTTGAGTCTTTGATAAAAATGAAAATTGCCACTCCGCTTTATTGTAGAATTTCTAGATTGATTCGCGATATTCCAAGTACAGAAATCACAGCAGGAAACTCCACTACAAATCTACGAGAAATGCTAAAAGAAAAAATGGCAGAAAAAGGTGAAAAATGTGTATGTTTGCGTTGTCGCGAAATTGGCAGACACAAAGAACTTGCAAATGAACCTCCCCACCTATTTGTGGAAATGTATGAAACAGTTGGTGGGAAAGAATACTTTATAAGTTATGAAACCAAAAACCGCGAAGCTTTGTTTGGATTTTTGAGACTTAGAATTCCAGAAAAAACTCCGAAAAAAATAGGAGTTTATAAATTACTCCCAGAAATAAAAAATTGTGCTTTTGTACGAGAGCTTCATACTTACGGACAACTTGTGGGAATTGGTAAATACAAGAAAAATGCAGCACAACACAAAGGAACTGGTAAAAAATTAATGGTTGAAGCAGAAAAAATTGCAAAAAAAGAAGGCTACAAAAAAATGGCTGTAATTTCTGGAGTTGGAGTAAGAGGATATTATAGAAAATTAGGGTATCGAAAAGTTGGTACTTATATGGTGAGGAAAATTTAAATAAAAAAACCATCTCAATTGAGATGGTTTTGCTTTTATTTGTTAAAAGCTAAGTTGTACAATTTTTCACCTAATTCTTCGGCCTCTTTGAATTCTGGATTAAAGTCTCTCCACTCTTTAGGAATTCCTTCCAAACCGCACTGGGCACCAAGCATAGCGCCAACCATAGAAGCTGTGGTATCTGTATCTCCACCAGCATTTACCGCTTCCAAAATTCCTGCTCGAAATTTATTCATATTACGAACAAATATAGAAACAGAAAATGCAACCGAACTTAAAGCAGAAAAAGCAGATCTACCCATACAAAACTTAAGTTTTAAAGCCAACAAATCATTATATTTCTCTTCTACAAACAACATTTCACTAAGCAGTGTTCTTTTATTTTTATTCCAATTTAACAATAAACCTTCAATTTCATTACCAACTTCACTAATAATAGACTTTAAATAACTATAGTTAGAATAAATATCACCAAGGCTTTCAGAAAAAATATCGTGTATTATACAACCCACCAAACATGCAGAATCAGATGCCTGCTTGTTTAAATGGGTAATAGAACTATTTAAACGAAGTTGTTCATATAATAAGTCAAGATTTTCTCCAGAAACAGAACTAAGAATTGCTAAAGGTGCAATCCTCATAGCCACACCAGCCCCATTTCCATAATTTTGCCTGTTAATTAACCTTCTAAAAGTTCCATACAAATCCACTCTATCCATATTACTATATTTCTGCTTTTCCTCACCAGAAAGAACATCTAAAAATTTTTTTACAGTATACAAACTTTCTCTGGTTGTACGACCCATTCCAACCACGCCACTTTTGTAAACTTCTACAAATCTGCGAGCACAGTCCATATGACTATAGCCGCCTTTTACAATTAAAGATTCTGTAAGTGCTTTTGTAAAAGCCCAATCGTCTGTGGTATCACCAACTTTAAAACGTAAACCCTTGTCCAATCTTCTTTCAAAAACAGAGAGATCTTCAAAATCTTTTATTCCACCGTTTGTAGCTTTTGCAATTTCTTGAAAAGTCATTACTTCACATGGCGCACCCATTGCGTCACCAATCATAATTCCCATCAAACAACCTTGAATATTACTTAGGATTTTTTTACTCATCTCCTCCTCCTTTTTTGAGTGTGAAAGATAGAAAAATTTCTTTTAAAATTGCTTTATTGAACTCTTTTTTAGACAATATCATACCTTGCCTCCTTTCCTCTTTTTGAACTCTCAAAATTGCAAAGTAAAACCAAATTATAAAAATTGTAATACAGACTAACAAAACATAGAAAAACACTACTCGCTCCTTTTAAAAAATGTTAAAGAACTAGCTTAAAATTATCATTTTTACAATAAAAAAACAAGACTTGTACTAATTTGCTTAAATTTGTTAAACTTTAAATACTAATGTTTTAAGAATATTTATGAATAAACTATCTCTAGAAAAATTTGATCCACAAGTAAACGAATCTATAAAAAAAGAAACTAGGAGACAGGAAAATGGTTTGGAGATGATTCCATCTGAGAATTTTGTATCAATGGCAGTTTTAGAAACTTTGGGTTCCGTACTTACAAACAAATATGCCGAGGGCTATCCTGGACGAAGATATTATGGTGGTTGTGAAAATATAGATGTAATTGAACAACTCGCAATAGACCGAGCAAAAGAAATTTTTGAAGCTGAACATGTAAATGTACAACCACTTTCTGGAGCACCAGCAAATATGGCAGCTTATGTTGCATTACTAGAAATGGGAGATACTGTACTTGGAATGGATTTGTCTCATGGTGGACATCTGACTCACGGGCATCCTGTGACAGCAATGGCAAAAATGTACAATTTTATAAGATACAAAACAAATGAGGAGGGTTTGCTTGATTTGGAAAATTTGAGACAAATGGCGTTGGAGCATAAACCAAAATTAATTTTGGTTGGTTATAGTGCTTACTCTCGAGAAATAGATTATAAGGGGGTAAAAAAGATTGCAGACGAAGTTGGAGCTTATACAATGGCAGATATTGCACATATTGCTGGGCTAATTGCAGGTGGACAAATGAATAATCCTGTGCCTATTTTTGATGTTGTGACAACCACAACTCACAAAACTTTGCGTGGACCAAGAGGTGGTATGATAATGTGTAAAAAAGAATTTGCAAAAAGAGTGAATAAGGCAGTTTTTCCAGGACTTCAAGGTGGTCCACACGAAAATAATATCGCCGGAAAAGCTGTAGCTTTCAAAGAAGCTTTGCAACCAGACTTCAAAGAATATGCAATTCAAATAAAAAAGAATGCAAAAGTTTTGGAACAAAAATTATCTGAGTTTGGTTTTAAACTTATGTTTGGTGGAACAGATAATCACCTACTTCTCATAGATGTGTCGCCAAAAAATGTGACAGGAAAAGAAGCAGAAGAGGCACTAGACAAAGCAGGAATTACAGTGAACAAAAATATGATTCCAGACGACACAAGAAGCCCATTTGATCCAAGTGGAATTCGCCTAGGTACACCAGCAATAACCACACGCGGTATGAAAGAAATAGAGATGGAGCAGATAGCAGTGTGGATAAATAAAGCTGTGGAAAATCACACAGATGATGCTATACTAGAAAATATAAAAAATGATGTGAAGGAAATGACAAGTCATTTTCCACTCTATCCAGAATTAAAAAAATAATATGGAATTTATAACCAATTCACCAACAGAAACAGAAGAAGTTGGAAAAAATTTAGTAAAAGAATTAAAAGGCGGAGATATTATCTTGCTAAATGGTGAATTGGGTGCCGGGAAAAGTACTTTTGTAAAAGGAATTGCGCAGGGTTTAAAAATAAAAAGAACTATAAATAGTCCTACTTTTACTTTGATGAATGTGTATACTTTGGACAAAGAAAAAAATGGAATAAAAAAACTTATCCACATAGATACTTACAGATTGAAAGATGAGGAAGCATTGATAGAAATTGGCGCAGAAGATTATATTGGAAAAAAGGATACTTTGACTTTGATAGAATGGCCAGAGAAAGTACAAGAATTAATTGCCGACAAAGATATAATTGAAATAGATTTGATACAAGCTGAAGAAAATAGAAGGAAGATTGTGATAAGGGGTGAGGAATAAATAAAACAAAAAAGAAGCTAAATTGCTTCTTTTTTGTTTTAACTAATTTATATTTATGGATGAATCAAAGAGCCTTTGAACTTTTTGCCTTTGATTGCTTTTTCTACTTGTTTTAGTTTCGTTCCATTCATTACTATTACAGACAATTTTAGCTTGTCTGCTTCTCGGCTAGCGATTGGGTCAAAAGGTAGGTTTGAGCCAGGAATCCACTCGTCTCCTACAATTTTTCTAAATTTTTTCCAAGTGATATCTTTTATCTTTTTAGCATCTTTATTTTTCTTTGGATCCTCGCTATAAATATAAGTTATATTGGATAAGTTTATAACTTTTTCTGCTCCGTACAATTCTGCCAATTTTACAGCATCATAATCTGTAGACCAACCTGGTTTCCAGCCAGAAGCTATCAAAATGTCTTCTTTCCATTCAATCTTTTTGGTTGGATTTTTTATTACTTTTGGATTTGCCCATTTACGAAAAATTGTTCGTACAAAATGTGCATTCAATCTAGTTGCATGAATTCCAATCCAATCTATATCCTCTGAAATAAGTTTTGTGACATCGCTCACCGCATCTTGATATTTTCTACTTGTTGCTCCCCCGCCACATACAATTATAAATCTGTAATTCTTTTCAATATGACTCAAGATCATTTTTTTGAAACCTTTTAGAAATTTTCTATTGAACCCTTCTGGTGGAATTATAAGTGAACCCCCAAGTGATAATACTATAATTTTTTCTTTATTTTTTTTCATAGTTTTAAAAAAGAGACCTAAGTCTCTAATTAATTATTTTAATTTTTTATGAATCAACATAAATAGCAATAGCAATGCGAAAGCCGTAGCAGTCATCATTGGAATTGTAATATACCCAAATTCAAATATTAATTTTTCTGAGCAACTAGATAGAAAGCTAGATGTATCGCAAGTGGTAATATCACGAGGCAACATCTGTAAAGTATAGTGATAAATAGAATATAAAATTCCTATCGCAGAAAGTAAAGTACTATAATCTGCAATTACTTTCTCCTTTTTCCATACAGCAAGACCAAACAATAATGATTGTGGAAACATCAAAATTCTCTGCTTCCAGCAAAGCTCACAAGGTAAAAGTGAGGCTACATCTGAAAAAAATAAACTTCCCACAATAGAAGAAAGTGCCACACCAAAAGCTAGTAAAAATGATCGTTCTTTTAAAAACTTCAAGAACTTTTTTACTTGTTTCTGCTTGTGAAGTGGTGGTACAAAAATAAAAATCAAAACCAACACAATGAAAACTTGCGCCAAAATAGTTCCGACCGATAATACTGTTACTGCTGTATTATATATATCCATAAAAATTATAATTTACGTCATCCTGAGCGAAGTCGAAGGATCTCGAGAAAATATCATAAAAACTAAAATTAATGAACTAAACACGAGATATTTCGACTCCACTTCGTTCCGCTCAATATGACGTGAATGATATTAGGATTTAATATACCAAAAAAGGATACATTTGTACAGGTTTATTTAATCTGATCCATGCTCAATTCCTCGTCCAATAAAATTTTTACACCATGCAGTAAGTCTGTGCGGAAAATCCTACTTCCAGACCGCTCAAGTCTTCGCATTACTCGCAAAGATGGGTGTCCATATTTATTTTTTCCAACAGGAATTATAGAATAATATGGTAAAACCATATCTACAAATTTATCTATTGAAGAAGATCCACTTCCATGATGACCAACTTTCAAAATATCCACACCTAGCTTTTCACCAAATTTTTCTATTAGATAAATCTCTAACTCTTGCTCCATATCACCAGTAAATAAAACTTTTTTACCAGCACTTTCCAATATAAAAACTATAGAATTGTTGTTATCTGACAGATTTTGAATCAAACTACCGTCTGGAAAAAGAAAATGCAAAACATCATCTCCTACAAACCACTTTTCCTCACTTTTTACGACATGATAATTTGAACCCTCTTTTTTTACTCGTCGCCAAAATTCATTCCAAAACTCATCGTTATTTTTATGCTGACCATTGTAAACCACATTTGCAACATCAAACCTCTCCAACACATCTATACAACCACCATAATGATCGTTGTCTGGGTGAGTGATTATTAGGTAATCTATACTTTTGTCACGAAAATCCATAACTCTACCCAACTCCTCCAAAACTTTTGCAGACTTTCCACAATCTACCAAAGCTTGAGTTCCATTTTTGAATTCTATAAAAGTTGCATCGCCTTGTCCAACATCAAGAAAATACAATTCTGTGACTTCTGGTAAATTCTCGGCTTGTACATATTCTGAAAAGTTATCTCTTTTTTTCAAAAAAAATAATGCGGCAAAAATAACTACCAAAATTAAAACTAAAATTATAATTACCTTTTTCATATTCTAAATTTAAGCCATCTAATTTCCAAATAATCATAAATTTGTTTATAGAAAATTAAACAAATATAAAACAAAACTACGACAATTGCAGGCATACTTAAATTTATAGATGCAAAAGAAAAATCTGCAAACCATCTAACAATTAGAATAACATATTCCAGTGCAATCCATGTAATCCACGAAATAATTTGGGCAAGTGGAAAAAAGATAAAAGATGAAATTACAGCCAAAAATCCACCCAACATTATAAATGGAATTATCCACAGGATGAGAATATTTGTAGGAAGTGCGACAATAGAAAATCTACCAAAATGAAATAGAACTAGTGGAAGTGTTGCGATAATTGCAGCTGAAGTTTCCAGAAAAATCTTTTTTAGTCCAAAAAGTTCTGGAATTTTTTCTGTGAAAATTTCTAATTTTGGAGTGAGGTAGATAAGCCCAGCGGTTGCCACAAAAGATAGTTGGAAACCTGCATCCCAAATTAGAACATAAGGATTGTGTAATACCATTGCTACGGCAGTGAAAAGCAATAAATTTATAGGATGCGACATTCTACCAAGCTGTTTTGCGAGTAAAACCAGAAGTCCCATAATTCCTGCACGCACTACGGAAGCACTAGCTCCAGCAAAAAGTACGAAAACACCAATCCCAGAAATAATAATCCAAAATGCTTTTTTGCGAGGGATTCGCAGAAAGCTCAAAATTACAATAAAAATTGCACCAATAATTGCAATATTATAGCCAGAGATCGCGACAATATGCGTAACGCCAGTTGTGTTGAAATCTTCTTGCAACTCCCCCAAACCCCCACGATAACCATAAAGTAATCCTGCCACAAAACTTGCGTTTGGCTCGTGCCACAGACGATTTATTTTTTGCGCAAAAGTATTTTTTACCGATAGCACAGAACTCATTAAAATATTTCCTTCATCCTCACCTATTTTGCGAATTTGCGGAACACCGCAATATGCAAAAACTTTTTTAAGTGCAAGATATTTATCAAAATTAAAATCTTCTATTTTTGTTGGTTTTTTTATTTTACAATATATTTCTAATTTATCTCCATATTCATAGCGAGGATAAAGTTCTGATTTAAAATAAACTCTACCTTCTCCAACTTTTTTATCTACTTTTTCGACATTTACAACATAGCGAACACTATCCACACGAATGTCTGGCTCTTGGATTACAATAGCAGAAAATCGAACATTCTCTTCTGCATAATTTGAAATATTGGTTTCGCTGGGAAAAAATAAAATATACCTGCCAAATGCAAGTAAAATTGCCAAAACACAAAGTGATGTAAGTCTAAAAAATTTGTATTTCCAAAAAATAATTAAAAACCCAACAACTACAAAAATTCCAAAATAAATGAAAACAAAATCAAATGAAAAATCTAAAATTGAAACAAAAGCAGTCCCAAATAAAAAACAAAAACAAAACGCGAGAAACGTTTTGCTTTTGGAATTTATTATTTTTTGAAGCATATCGGAGGCAGCAAATTAGGCAGATTATGCAGATCAAGTACCGAAGTTAAATATGTCATCCCAAGCGATAGAGAGAGTTCTCGAAATAGAATCATCAGAATTGTTAATATTTAAAATTTTGTGAATTAATTTGGGGGATCCTTCGACTTCGCTAAGGATGACACAAATATTCACGTCATGTTGAGCGAAGTGAAACGGAGTCGAAATATCCCCTTACAATTTCACAAAATATAAATAATTAAAATAAACGTAATCTTCTTGTTCTTTGTTAGCTACTAATTATTAGTTATTTTAAACCACAATACTTACCAATCTCCCTTTTACATAAATTACTTTTTTTGGTTCATTGCCTTCCAGCCATTTTTGTACTTTTTCTCTTTGCAATACCAATTCTTTTATTTCTTCTTCTGAAATTTCTGCTGGCACTTCTATATCATCACGAACTTTTCCGTTTATCTGAATTCCAACTTTTACAGTTTCATCTTTTATCATATTCTCATCATAACTTGGCCACAGCTCGTATGCGATACTTTCTGTGTTCCCAAGTTTTTCCCAAAGTTCTTCTGCCAAATGTGGTGCAAATGGTGAAAGGATTTTTAGAAAATTTTCCATATCTTCTTTTGATATTTCTTGTACTTTTGTAATTTCATTTACAAATTCCATCATTTTTGCAACAGAAGTATTGAAACTCATTTCTTCTATATCTTCACCAACTTTTTTAATTGTTTTGTGTAAAGTTTTATTTTGTTTCACATCTTTTTTTACAAATTCTTGTAAATTTACAACCTTATCCAAAAACCTTTTTACACCTTTCAAACCATTTGTATCCCAAACCACAGCTTGGTCAAATGGACCCATAAACATAATATAAAGTCGCAGTGCGTCTGCACCAAACTTTTCTACAATTTCATCTGGATTCACTACGTTTCCACGGCTTTTACTCATTTTCTCTCCATTTTCTGCCAAAATCATTCCATGACTTGTTCTTTTTTGATAAGGTTCGCTTTGTGGCACCACACCAATATCATACAAAAATATATTCCAAAACCTAGAGTAAAGCAAATGCAAAGTTGTGTGCTCCATTCCCCCATTGTACCAATCCACTGGCATCCAATATTTCAAAGCTTCTGGTGATGCCAAAGCTGTATCATTGTTATTATCCACATACCTTAGAGAATACCAGCTAGAACCTGCCCAATTTGGCATTGTGTCTGTTTCTCGGTGAGCCTCTCCTCCACAACGCGGACAAGTTGTTTTTAGCCACTCTTCCACACTAGCAAGCGGTGATTCACCACTGTCTGTTGGCTCATATTTTTCTACTTCTGGCAATTCAAGCGGTAAATTCTCATCCATAATCCAACCTGGATTTTGCTTTTCACCCTCATTTTGAAAATCACCTTTCTCGGCACAACTTTCACAATAAACCAAAGGAATTGGCTCTCCCCAATAACGCTGACGAGAAAATACCCAATCGCGAAGTTTGAAGTTTGTTTTTCTTTCTCCTAATCCTTTTTCCTCTAACCACGCAATCATTTTTTCTTTTGATTCTTTTGAAGACAGTTCGTTTAAAAAGTCTGAATTTACAACCCCACCTTCTCCCAAAAATGCACCTTCCAAAATATCTCCACCAGAAATGACTTCTACCATATCCAAACCATACTTCCCAGCAAATTCCCAATCTCTCTGATCGTGAGCAGGTACAGACATAATTGCACCAGTTCCATAAGTCGCCAAAACATAATCCGCGACCCAAACTGGAATCTCTTCATTATTTGCTGGGTTCACTGCTTTTATTCCTTTTAGCTCCACTCCTGTTTTTTCTTTTTGTAATTCTACCCTCTCCAAATCAGATTTCAATCCAGCCTGCTTTATATATTCTAAAACCTCATCAAAATTCTCTATTTTACCTTTTAATTCCTCTACCAAACTATGCTCTGGCGAAACTACACAATAAGTTGCACCAAACAAAGTATCTGGGCGAGTTGTAAAAACTTCCAGCATGTCATCTTGAGCGCTAGCCGAAAAATCCCCCTTTTGTTTAATACCAAACTTAACTAATGCACCCTCACTTTTGCCAATCCAATTTCTTTGTTGAGTTTTTGCGCGCTCTACATAATCCACATTTTCCAAACCATCCAGAAGTTTATCCGCATATTTTGTGATTGCTAGCATCCACTGGGATTTATCTCTTTTTTCTACCTCTCCACCACAACGCTCACAAGCCCCATTTACAACTTCTTCATTTGCCAAGCCAGTTTTACAACTTGGGCACCAGTTTATTGGCATAGATTTTTTGTAAGCCAAACCGTTTTTAAACAATTGCAAGAAAATCCACTGAGTCCATTTGTAATATTTTGGATCAGTTGTATCTATCTCACGAGACCAATCAAAACTAAAACCCAAAGATTTGAGCTGTCTTCTAAAGTTCGCTATATTTTCCTTTGTCACCTCTTTTGGCGCACGCCCAGTTTTTATAGCATAATTTTCTGTTGGCAAACCAAAAGCATCGTAGCCAATTGGATACAACACGTTTTTTCCATCCATTCTCTTTTTGCGAGCAATTATATCCATTGCCGTATAAGAACGCGGATGCCCTACATGAAGCCCAGCTCCACTTGGATATGGAAACTCCACAAGAACATAAAACTTCTCTTTACTCTCATCTAGTTTTACCTCAAAAGTCTTATTTTCCTCCCATTTTTCCTGCCACTTTTTCTCTATTTTACTAAAATTATATTTTTCCATATTTTTATTTCATTTTCCCTTGAATTTTAGCGAATTTTGAGGGGAAATGCAAATGAAAACAAAAAATAACCTAAAAAGGTTATTTTTTGTTTAAACTTAATTTTTATTACCCCCTATCCCCCATCGCCTCAGAAATCCTTTCCAATCCCACAATAAACGCTGCGACTCTCATATCAACTCCGTATTTTTCTTTTGCTTTCCAAACTGATTCAAAAGCTTCGTCCATTATTTTTTTCAATTTTTTGTTTACCTCTTCCTCTTCCCAATAATAATTTGTTGCATTTTGAACTTGTTCAAAATAACTCACTGTCACACCACCGGCGTTTGCCAAAATATCTGGTACAAACAAAACTCCATTTTTGTGTAAAATCTCATCTGCGTCTGGAGTCACAGGACCGTTTGCCAATTCTACAATTACATTTGCGCGAATACGCTCTGCGTTTTCTGCAGTAACTACTCCTTCCAAAGCTGCGGGCACCAACACATTTACACTCAATTCCAAAATATCCTCGTTTGAAATATCTTCTGCTCCAGCAAAACCAACCACACTTCCTGTGCTAGCTTTATGAGCTTTTACAGCTGAAATATCCAAGCCTTCTGTATTTACAATTCCACCTTTTGAATCGCTTACTGCCACAATTTTTGCATTTTGCTCTGCAAGAAAATCTGCCATTACTTGCCCAGCATTCCCAAAACCTTGAATTGCTACTGTAGTATCGCTTAAACTTTTATTCATTTTTGCCAAAACTTTTTGTAGTACAAAAAATCCACCTCTTGCAGTTGCTCTGTCACGCCCTTTGGAACCACCAAGCGAAAGTGGTTTTCCTGTTATCATTCCCGGTGCATGAGTTCCTGTCAATTTTTCATATTCGTCTAGCATCCAAGACATTATTTTTCCATTTGTATACACATCTGGCGCTGGTACATCTTGAGTTGGGCCTAGGTATTTATAAATTCCACGAATATATCCACGAGAAAGCTCTTCGAGTTCTCGCTCGGACAATTCTTTTGGATCTACGATAATTCCACCTTTTCCACCACCCAAAGGAATTCCAACGACTGCACATTTTAGAGTCATCCAAAAAGAAAGTGCTTTTACCTCACTTATATTTACATCCCAGTGATAGCGAATTCCGCCTTTAAAAGGTCCGCGAGCATTGTTATATTGACTTCTGTAGCCTTCAAAAACTTTTGTAGTGCCATTATCCATTTTTACTGGAATAGAAATTGTAAGCACGCGTTTTGGTGAAGATAATTCTGCCAAAATATCTTTGTCTAAATTCATTGCGTCCGACGCTCTTGTTAACTGTTTCATTGCTGAGTTGAATGGGTTATTCATAGTTTTTATCTGTTAAATAAGTAATATAAATTAAAAATTTTGTCATTTTAAGTATTGTCATTCCCGACTTGATCGGGAATCCAGAAACTTTAATAATTAAACAGTGATTCAGACTCTGGATCCCCAATCGAGTTGAGGATGACAGAAAAAGGAACTAATGTTTATTTTTAATTATTTATGTTTTTGTGAAATTGCAAGGGGATATTTCGACTTCACTTCGTTCCGCTCAATATGATGTGAAAAAATACGTCATCCTGAGCGAAATGGAGCATTGCGGAATGAAGTCGAACGGATCTCGAAATAGAATCACAAAAATTTAATTATTTGTATTTTAGTGATACTGCACGGGGATATTTCGACTTCGCTCAATATGACATAATAAAACATAATTAAATACACACTAGTATATACTAGTGTGTATTTATGTTAGTTCAATTTTCGACTTATTGCAAGTTAGATATTTTTATCAATTAGTTCTTGCAATTTTTCTTTTCCAATTCCACCCATAGCTTGATCTACAACCTCACCATTTTTGAAAACTAAAAATGTTGGAATGCTCATAACGCCATATTTTCCAGCTGAAATATTATTTTCATCTACATTTAACTTTCCTATTTTTACAGCTTTGTCTACATTTTCATTTGCAACCTCTTCTACAATTGGACCCATCATCTTGCAAGGCCCACACCAAGGTGCAAAAAAATCTACCAAAACTGGTACTTCTGAATTAACTACCTCCTCTTCAAAATTTGCATCTGTAAATATTTGTTCACTCATAAATTTAATTTAATTTAATTTCAATTCTCTGTCTTTTGTATCTTCTACGAAAACTTCCAAGATATCCTCTTTTTCAATTTTTACTTTTGTTTGAATACGAAGTCCACACTCAGAACCAGCAGGAACCATTTTTACATCTTGCTTTCCACTTTGTAGACCAATCAATTCTCCATATCCTTTAATTTCATTTCCTCTTGTAATTCTAACACGAGCATCTTTTCTCATTTTTCCATCTATTACCAAACCACCAATTGTGCTGTTATTTTTCTCTTCACGGAAAATAGCTTTTACATCCAATTTTCCAATTTCTGTTACAACTTTTTCTTTTTCAAGCAAGAATTGTAATTGTTCTTTTACCCAGTCTATTAAACCATAGATAATTTCAAAACGAAGAAATTCTATATCTTTATCACGCATCAACTCTTCCGAGCTTGATGTAGCGTTTACATTGAAACCAATCACAGTTCCACCGCTAGATTCTATCTTCACAATATCACTTTCATTGATATTTCCAAGTCCTTTTCCTACAATTTTCACCCCAACTTCTTTGTGTTCTATTTTTTCTAAAGATGCAATGATAGCCTCCAAAGAACCAAGTACATCGGCTTTTATCACCAAGTTCAAATATTTCTTTTTATTATCATCGTCTTCATTGCCTGAATCACTAGAAATTGATGTTTGCTGTGCACCCGTCTGCTCTAACTTTTTGCGTTTTACATCTATCTTTTTTGCAGAGCTTGCATTTGTATTATTCAAAACATCTCCCACAACTGGAGCAACCTTAAAGCCAATAATCTGAACAGGAGTAGATGGACTAGCTTCTTTTAAATCATTCCCATCATAATCTTTCATCGCTCGAACTTTTCCATAAATTTCCCCACCAATTACCAAAGGTTCACCCTTTTTCAAAGTTCCTGCCTGAATTAATATTGTAGCCACTGCCCCAATATTTTTGTCTAAATGAGACTCAATAACAGTACCAACAGCTGCAACATTTGGATCTGCCTGAATCTTGTCTTCATTTACATCTGCTGTTAAAAGTAAAATATCCAAAAGTTTGTCTATGTTTGTATTTGCCAAAGCTGAAATTGGAACTATTGGCACATCTCCACCCCAATCTTCTGGAATTACATCATTTTTTGATAATTCTGTTTTTACCCTATCTATATCTACTGTATCTTTGTCAATTTTGTTCAATGCCACAATATATGGAAGGTTTGCAGCTTTTATAATTTGAATAGCTTCTTTTGTTTGAGGTTTTACACCATCGTCTGCTGCCACAACCAAAATAGCCATATCTGCAACTTGCGCACCACGACTTCTCATAATTGTAAAAGCCTCATGTCCAGGAGTATCAATAAAAGTAAGAGGTCGTTCTTCTTTTGTTTTTGGATCTTTCCAAATAGTTTGGTAAGCACCAATATGCTGAGTGATTCCACCACTTTCTCCAGAAATTATATTTGCTTTACGAATTGTGTCTAATAATTTTGTTTTTCCATGGTCAACATGCCCCATTACAACAACGACTGGAGGTCTAGATTCTTTATTTTTTGCATTTTCTAAAGCTTCCTCCAAAATTTTAGTTTTCTCTTCTTCTTTTTCTTGCACACCCTTTCCACTTTCTTCTTTTTGAACACTAAAACCAAGCTCTTCTGCCATAATTGCGGCAGTATCATAATCAATATTTTGATTTTGGTTAGCCAAGATTCCATTTTTCATCAATTCCACAATAACCTGTGTCACAGGCATATTCAAACTTTCAGAAAAACTTTTTACAGTCATCACTTCTGGTAAAACAGCAGAAAGCCCACTTTCTTTACGAAGTGCTTTTTCAAGCCTGATCTTTTCTTCAGCTTCTTTTCTACGCTTATCATCTATATCTCTTTTGATATTTTTCCAACTACGCATTACCTGAAAAGCAACTTTGTCATCTACTTTTACAGCTTTTCTACCAACATCAAAACCATACTCTGGCAAAATTTCCAAAAGTTGTTGTGGGCGTACTCTTAATCTTCTAGCTAACTCTGTAACATTCATGTATTTTATTGTTTATAAATCTATTCCTAAATAATTATTCCGCCAAAATTTATATATTTCGACTACAACTTGATAAAAATTATTCATAAGTACTATCGCAATACCTCATAATTTTTATCTACGTTTCGCTCAAAATCTAAAAATTTTCATCGAAATCTTATTTAGTAATAGATTTAGTATATTTTTCTTTATACAATTCAACTGATTTCTTCACTGCTTCCATTGCTGATTCTCTTCCTTCCCAACCAGAAATTTCTACAGATTTGTCTTCAATTAGTTTGTATGTTTCAAAGAAATGTTGAATTTCTTTTACTGTGTGTTTATTTATATCTTCTAAATCTTTTACTTCATTCCAGCGTAAATCATTAACAGGGACTGCGATTACTTTATCATCACCTTCTCCGCCGTCTATCATACGCATCACTGCAATAGGACGAACATTTACCATAATTCCTGGGTGAAGTGGGTATGTTGTCAAAATTACAACATCTAGTGCATCCCCATCTTCCCACAAAGTCTGTGGCGCGAAACCATAATCAAATGGATAATCTTGTGCAGTTTTCATTGCACGATCTAGTTTGATAAGACCTGTTTCCTTATCTACTTCATATTTATTTTTAGATCCTTTTGGAATTTCTACAATAACTCTAAATTCTTCTGGAGCATTTTCTCCAAGTGATAGATCGTGCCAAAGATTCATAGGTTTTAATTAAAGATATTTGATAATAGCCCCATAATACCTAATTTAGCTAAAAAAAGCAAGTTTTTAGCTTGACAAAAGTGTTTTTTGTGGTATGTTATATCAACCTTACTATTAAGGAATGCTAACTCACAACCCAAAAAAAGGAGGAATTGAAATCGACAGAAAAATATTAGAACAAGGAGTATCGAGATCCATTCGACTTCACTCTACTTTACTCCATTTCACTCAGGATAACGCCATTTTTCTAAACTTTCGACTTTATGGACTTTATAACTTTACAGACTTATTTTTATTTTTTCTTAGCAAGTATTATATAGCCCTGAGCTTCTACTTTTTTTCCAATGATTAGCATTTCCAAAAAACTATAAAACTCTAAAAATGCTGTGGAATATGGGTGGGTTTTTATTTTTACACTAGTTAAAAGTCTGCTTATTTGTTTCAAAAAGAAAAATCCTTTTTTATTTTTTAGTGCATTATAAAATTCATTTGGATTTATAAAAAAATGTAATGCAGACGAAGAACGAACTTCCAAAATCTCGAAACCTGCTTTTTCTATCTTTTGTTTTAGCTCGTCCTTGGAATACAGAGAAATATGAAATTTTGAGTGTGGATCTATGTTTACTCCTTTTTTCATAAGACGATTTCGTACAAAAGCATGCTTTCCCAATTTGGATTCGCTAAACATTGCCAAAACTCCCCCACTTACCAAAATCCTATTTAAATCTGCCAACCATTTATCTACATTTTCTACATGCCCCAAAACATCTGATGTGTAAATTCCGTCTATTATTCTATCTTCAAATGGAAGTTTTGAACCATTATACAGTTTAATATCTGCGCTTATCTTTTTATTTTTTAAATTTTGTTTTGCTATATCTGTCTGCATTTTTACAACATCCACCCCAAAAAGATTTGCACTATCACCAAACATACTATTGAAATCTATAATACTAGAACCTGTGGCGCATCCAACATCCAAAATATTTACCTTATATTTTTTACCTGCTAAATTCTTTTTCAAAAAATTGTACAAAAAAAACCTCTTTGGATAAAACAAAAGTTTAGCTTTTTCTTTTAAAGTTATTTTGGAGTTTGGGAAAACAGGCTCAGAATGCCATATTTCTGAACCACTCTCTGTTATTACTCCCCAACCTGATATTTTTGTATTGTTTTTCATACATAATCATTGTATCATAAGTGATAATAGCAAACTAACGATTAAGCAGACTAAGTAAGGAAAATGTATAAGACAAGAAAGTAAAAACTTCTATTTTGTCATTCTCAACTTGACTAGGAATCCAGGAATCTACAAACCAGAACAATGATACAAACTCTCGATCACCAATCGAGTTAAAAATAAAAATATGACATAAAACACGCGAGTCTTTTTAAATAATAAAAAACTCGTGAAGTTACTTTTGTTAATTGCTAATTGTTAGTTATTAATTTATATTAATAATATGGAAGAAAAAGAATATTCAGGATTTCTTTTGGTGGATAAGCCAACCAATTGGACTAGCCATGATGTGGTCGGCTATCTTCGTGGTGTCACAAAAATAAAAAAGATAGGGCACGCTGGAACATTAGATCCTTTTGCAACGGGACTTTTGATAGTTGCGGTAAAAAGAGAAGCTACAAAAAGAATAGATGAATTCAAAAACTTGGATAAAACATACATTACAAAAATAAAACTCGGCGCAGAAACTGATACTTATGATAAAACTGGGAAAATTACAAAAAAAATAAAGGTAGAAATGAAACCAACAAAAAAAGAAGTTGAAAAAGTATTAAAAGAATTTCTAGGTGAACAAAATCAACTCCCACCAATGTATTCTGCCAAAAAAGTACAAGGTAAAAAATTGTATGAACTTGCTAGAGAAGGAATTGAGATAAAAAGAACGCCACATAAAATTACAATAAAAAATATAGCCTTAAAAAAATATAAATATCCATTTTTGACTATTGAAGTAAACACAACAACCGGAACATATATACGAACACTTGCGTTTGATATTGGAAAAAAATTGAAGACAGGAGCTTATTGCGAAGAATTAAGAAGATTAGCAATTGGAAAATATAAAGTTAAAAAAGCAAAAAAAATAAAAAGTTTAAAAAGAAAAAACTGGTTTAAAAAATTATTTCAGATTTCTTAAAAATTAGGTGAATTATCTAGTTTTTTATTGACACAAAAAGTAAAAAAAGATATAATGCAGTTATACCCAATTATTAATTAGGGTTTGAAAGGATACGATAGATTAAGACCTGTTCAAAAATAGGTCTGTTGTAAGAAAGAAAAGAAGACGACTGATATGGAAAATAATGTTAAATGCAAAATAACAAATTTAACGCTTAAATTAGCGAAAATAAACTTCTTGAGCTATAAAATATAAGCAAAAAAAATGCTTATTTTTGTGTACTTCTACAATAAAATATAGTATTCTCAAAAACCCAGTGAGAAACAAAAAATATGTCGCAGATAACACTATTTTTATCCTCTATTATTAGTATTTTTATTGGTGTTGCTATTGGTTATGCAGTACGCAAACTTATAGCACAATCCAAGATAAATACAGCAGAGGCAAAAGCAGAAAAAATTCTTTCAGAAGTGAAGAATAAGGAAAAAACTATTTTAATTGATGCAAAAGAAAAATCAATTAAAATTCTAGATGAAGTAAAAAGAGAAGAGAATAATATGCGAAAAGATATTCGCAATCTTCAAAATAGAATGTCCCAAAGAGAATCAATGTTCGACAATAAGTTGTTGGATTTTGAAAATCAAAAAAGTAAATTACAACAAAAAAGAGATGAGATAGAATCTGTAAAACAAAAAATAGATAACACCCACAAAGATGCAGTAGAAAAATTGCAAAAAATATCCAACTACTCAAAAGAACAAGCAAAAGAAGAATTAATGGTGGCTATAAAAAAAGACTCAGCACACGACCTGTCTGGCAGATTGATGAAAATTGAAAAAGAAAATGCAGAAATTTATGCAGAAAAAGCAAGAGAAATTATACTTGGAGCCATACAAAGATGTTCTTCAAACCACGCAAGTGAGACAACATCTACTGTTGTAAATTTGCCAAGCGATGATATGAAAGGTCGAATCATTGGAAAAGATGGTAGAAACATAAAAACAATTGAAAAATTAACAGGCTGTGAACTTGTAATAGACGAAACTCCAGGAGTAATCTTAATCTCTGGCTTCTCGCCAATTCGTCGTAGAGTATGCTTTCTTGCACTAGAAAGACTTATCCAAGAAGGTGTAATTCATCCTGGAAAAATTGAGCAAGCAATAGAAGACTCAAAAAAAGAGTTGGCTATTGATATCAAAAAAACTGGTGAGGAAGCACTTTATAAGCTTGGTTTTACTGGTATTGTACCAAAGTTAGTTTCAATTGTGGGGCGTTTAAAATATAGAACAAGTTATGGTCAAAACGTATTGAACCATTCAATTGAAGTTGCTTATCTTTCTGCTTTGATGGCAGAAGAAATTGGTGGAGTTGATCCTATAAAAGCAAAAAAAGCAGGTTTCTTTCATGATATTGGAAAAGCAGTAGACCAAGAAACACAAGGAACACACCCAGAAATTGGTTTTACAATTCTAAAGAAATTTGGATTAGATGAAGATTCACAAGATGCTGCGGCAAACCATCACGAAGACAAACCAGAAAAACTAATTACACAAATAGTAAAAGCCGCAGATGCAATATCTTCTTCACGAGTTGGTGCACGGCGTGATACTTATGAAAAATATGTAGCTCGTTTGGAAGAGTTGGAGCAAACTGCAAAGGACTTCCCAGGAATTGAAAAAGTTTATGCTATTCAAGCTGGACGCGAAGTGAGAATCTTTGTAAAGCCTAGCGAAATTGATGATTACCAAGCTTACAACCTTGCAAAAGATATTGCTAGAAAAGTAGAAAGTGAACTTCAATACCCAGGAGAAATCAAAGTAAGTGTAATAAGAGAGACGCGTGTGATAGAATACGCAAAATAATTTTGACATTCTAAGCTAATTCTCCTATAATAAACCTATTATACTTTCAATAAAAAATATGAACAAAGTAGAACTATCAAACCAAATAGCTGAAAAAGTTGGTGTATCTAAAAAAGAAGCTGTGCAAATGGTTTCTGCGTTTGTGGAAATAGTCACAAATACATTAAACACTGGCGGATTTGTAAACATTGCAGGTTTTGGAGCGTTTAGTGCAAAAACACGTGCTGGAAGAATTGGCGTAAACCCAAGAAATCCAAGCATCAAAATAGAAATTCCACCAGTAATTGTACCAAAATTCAAAGCAGGAAAAACACTGAAAGATACTTTGAAAGGAAGAAGATAAAAAAACTCAAAACAAAAAAAACTCCGAGAGGAGTTTTTTTTGTTTTTTATGAATTTATATAAAGTCTGAAAGTGTTTGACCTAATTTTTTGATAACACCGATAACAAGAGCATTACCCATTATAAAAGCTCGTTTTGTATTTGATACACCTTCTGTATGATTATCTGGAAACATATTAAGTCGTTCTAATTCTATTGGTGTTAATCTGCGTAAACGTCCTGTTTTTGTTTTAATAACGTGTTTAAACCTTGAAGGTGATGAGCCTCCTTCACCTGTCACAATTGTCCTAGATGCATTCTCTAAATTATCTGGAAAAATCATACCACCTTCTGAATAACTATATTCAAAACCATCTTTAGTACATCTCTTTTCTGTTTTACTATTTTTTAAATATTTCCACCTTTCAAATGTTTTCTCATCAATAAAAAATTCTTCCGGTACATGTTTCTCATCAATTAAAACGTCTTTTAGAATTACTTTTTTACCATTATATTTTGGATGAACTTTTTTTGTATATATTTTATTATCAATCATTATACCACTATTATAAAAAGGACTTATTTTTGGAGAATTTTTTGAAAATTCTTCAGAAACTTTAGCCGGATTAGTGTTAATCTGAAACGAGGTTAACAAATTATTATTTTTATAAATAGGAAAACCTTTTGCCATTACACTCTTTTTATTTATCCAATCTTCTAAATTTATATTCCGTGCTTTTTTATTAAGTTTTGTTCCTTTTTTATAAGCTAAAATAAAAACACGTCTTCGTCGTTGTGGAAAACCATATTCTGCTGCATTAATAATCCTCCATTCCACTATATAATTAAGTGAAGCCAAAGAGGAGAGCATTACAGCAAAATCACGCCCCCTTTGTTTAGTTGGTGATTTAAGAAGTCTATCAACATTTTCTAACAATAAAAAACTGGGAGCTTTTTCTCCACTTTTTTTTAAAATATCAAAAATAGACCACCACAAAACACCTTTTTTACCAATTAAACCATTTGCTTGATTTGCTGTACGTGCTACAGAATAATCTTGACAAGGAAAACCACCAACTAATAAATCATGTTCAGGAATTGTGTGAAATTTATTATCAACAACATTTCTAATATCCTCACAAGAATGTCCTTTTTCACCAAAATGTTTTTTGTATATTTCTGAAGCATGTTGTGTTTTTGTACTTGGTTCCCACTGACTATTCCAAATAGTTTTATATTTCACTTTTTCATTATCTGCTTGTTTAAGCCCGATTCGAAACCCTCCGACTCCAGCAAATAATTCAACCACTCTTATTATTTTCATATTAAAAAAATTTATTAATTATATTTTAACAAAAATAATGATATTGATCAAATTTTAATCAATATCATTTTCGAGTACTTTTTGAATATACTTTGCATTTAACCAAAATGACCTTTTTGTTTCTTGTGTTTTTTGTGGAGTTTCTATTGTATCTTTTGAATTTTTTCCATGCGGTCGCACATGAGCAACACCATTCTCACTCATTTTTGGTAAATTTTTATATTCTCCATTATTAATACAATCAATTGTTTTATCCCATACATTTCTAACTTCCAACAAATCTTTCATTGGAAAATTCCAAAATTTTATTTTTCTAAAAATAATCTCTTTACTATCTTTTTGTTTTTGAAATACAACAAATAAAAATTTTTTCGTTTCTAATAACTCATATAAATCACTCATTTTCTGATTTTCGTCATCATACCAAACCTGTGTTATTAAATCTTTATAATTAAATGCTGGAAAAGAAAGTGATTCCCTAAGAGTACCTGTATATTCCAATGTAATTACTTTCATTTTTATATTTCCTTTTTCTAATTCCTCAATTTTATTTGATTTAACACCGAGCATTCTATTTGCCAAAAGACGTTTCCAACTTTTTGGTTTTTTCTCAATTTCCCAACCCACAATATTCTTAATCTCAAGATCTGTTTTTCCTATAAATTTAGAAAACTTTTCTTTTACAATATCTTCTACCGTAGCTAATCGTCGTTTTTTCTTAAAAATTGATTCTGTATCTACAGACTTACCGAGTAATTCTTTTTGAATTAAAAAGTTTAAATATTGTTGTTTAAAAGAAAAAGCTCTTGGTTTTGCTAATATACGTGATTTTGGTTGGTCACGTACAACCCTACTATTTGCAGCTTTTGTACAAGCACCTAAATAATACGTATCCCCTTCAGACAACAAATGAGCTTCTCCCCGTTTAATTTTTGCGACAATATATTCCCAATCCTTTTGTATTTGATATATATCTTCACCAGATAGACCATTTAGTAAGTCAAGTAAATGTACAAATTTAAACTCATAATCCAAAATACTCTGATCTTTAAGCCACAGATAAAACATCAGCAAAAGAACTTTATTTTTTTTAAGAAATGAACTATTTTCCCATGTTTCATTTACTATTTTATTATAATTAATCATTGAAAAAACCAAACGTTCCTTAGAAACAAAATCTTTTTTATTAGATTTTTTAAGTGGATTGGTTTTTAATTCTATACCAGCAATAACAAAATCTGCCTCAGCATTATTATTTACATTAAGCCCAAAAACGAATTCCTCAACCAACTCACCCAAAAGTCCTTTTCGTCTTTTATTATATTGAAAAAGTTTTTGTTCCAATTTTTCAATATCAATATTATTATCAATCATTATATCACGCAAAGATTGATTAAGAATTTTCTTAGCTTCTTTTAATACATCATTTTTTGTTGTGTATATTTTATTCATATTTCCATTTTTTAATTATGTTATTAAAATCAACATCTTTCCATTCCTCTTTCCATGTTTCCAAATATTTCACATCATTTGAAGATGGCTGTTTATCGTTATCACATTTTTCTATTTTAACTAAAGATGGCATAATTATTGATTCTCCAAGCAAAAGTCCTTCTCCAGATTGTAATGATGGTAAATTATCAATTAGATTCCCCAATGTATCTGGTAACAATCTTTTTACATAATTCTGATCAGTTGGATTTGTTAATCTCATAGCAATAAAGTTATTGCATTGAGAGAAGATGGTTTCAGATATTTCAGATGGCCTTTGGCTTATAATACCTAAAGTTACACCATATTTTCTTCCTTCTTTTGCAATTCTTTCAATAGCATTCCTCGATGCTCTAAATTTTGCAAAATCATTTTTTGGTACATATTTATGTGCTTCTTCATATATAAGCAATAATGGAGTTTCCAAATCAACACCTTCGTTTAAATATTTTTTATAAAAATATCCATAATCAAATAATATTCTTGAAATTAAAGCTACTGTGACACTAAGAACGTCAAAAGGAACACCACTTAAATCAATAATTGTTACATTTGATTTATTGTCATCTTTATATCCAATAAATTGTCTCAAAGTATCTTCAAAAGAAATTTCTTTTGAATTATCTCCTAATAAAAATTCAAATCTTTTATCATTCAATTTATTCTCTAATCTACTGACAAAATTGGTTAATTTTCCAAATAATGAACCCTGTTTTTCTTTATTATTTGCACCTGGAACCATTTCTTGATTTTTGTTTTGAGCAAATTCCAAAACTTTTTGAATATCAAACAAAACAGGAGAATCATAATGAATCTTTTCTTTTCTATTGTTAAAATCTTCATGACTTTCACCATCTTCTTTAATTAAACTGTCCTTTTTATTCGTTACAATTGATTCTTTGAAAACATTTTTTTGATTGTGGTCATTAGCTTCCGTATCAATAAATAGTTCTTCTAATTCTTCACTATTGAGTAACCAATAAGGCAAAACTAAGTTGCTAATATCCAAAAAGTTGGCATCTGGGAAAGCTGTTTTATATTCGTTGTGAATATCAAATATTATAATGTGAGAATTGTTTAATTCGAATTCACCATTTTTCTCTGCAACAGCTTTTTGTATAATTTTTGCTATCGTATGCGATTTCCCTGAACCACTAGACCCAACAATTGCGAAATGTTTATTGAAAAATTTATTCCCATTTACAGGAACTTCAATATTTTCATCTTGTGCTAATTTTGCAAATAAAAACTTTTCTTGTGGCTCAAATCCATTTTCATAAATTAATTTTATATTTTCTTCACTTGCAGGTCCTACCTCTGTTGGTGGAATAGTCAAAGCATCGCCACCTCTAGTAAATTCTTTACCTTTTATTGTACCGAGAGGACTAGCTTCTAATACGTAAGCGTTGTAAGTTTCTTTATTTTTTTCACCTTGTTCATTTTCTATAATTCTTTCTTTTAATTCTATTTGATAGCTTTCAATAATAGCAATAAGTTTACAACCTTCATTATCAGAAATTTCAAGATAAGAGCCAATTTTTAAATCACCAAGTGCGTCATCTATATTATCTTTAAAAGCAGTTAGATTTTCTACTTCAATTTTTACTTTATTTGGATAAACGGAAGTTACGAAAGCAAGTTTTTGATCAGTTGAATTTGTCATGATATTTTAAGTTAAAGAATAAAAATAATATCTGATATGTTTTTTATTTGTATTTCAATATTTTTCATATTAGGTTTAATTATAATACTTTCATTTGTGTAAAATTGATAAATTTCTTTTGGATGTTGAAAATCTTCACTTATTAATCGCTTTAAAATATCTTCATTATTAACTAATTTTAAACAAAGATTGTTGTGGATTGTAGAATTTTGTTTTATTGAATCTAAAGAAAAATTAGCACCAGCAAAATCAAAACCATCTTTGAAAATTGTACTTTCTTTTAATAATTCAGTTTTTAACTGAATTAAACTATCATCTGAAATATTAATCATATAAATATACGGGGCAGGAGATTTTATTACTTTACCTCTCCATGTTCCTGATTTGTTATAAAATGCATCTTTAATTTTAAAAACAACTTCTTTTATATCTGCAATGCTTTCATTTCTACTTAATTCTACAATAATGAATCTTTCAAAATAATCTATATTTCTATTAGAAAAATGTTGTTTTTTAATAAAAGTAAAATATTTTTGATCACCTTGATATTCTCTAAAACTAGAATTAAAGATTAGACACTTACCGTTTTTTAAATAATCAAATATTTCTTTTTGAGTACACGTCCTGTTTTTAATTTTTATGGTTGGATTATTTGTGACTAATTTATACAAAAAGTCTGAAATATTTGCATAATAAAACATTGCCTCTTCGTCAGTATTTCCAATAAAACTCTGTTCTTTTAATTTTAAAATTACAGAATTAAATTGAGATTGAAACTCTGGAGAAAAATCTAAATAAAAATTATTAACAAAGTCTATTCTTTCCTGTTCTGTAAAATCATTTTTTAGGTTCCCTAAAAATTCATCCAAAGTATCCTTTGAAATTTTTTTATCTTGATCTACTTTTTCCTCATATCCATTTAAGTCATCAAAATAAGTATACAAAATATATTTTTTTGTGTTATCTACTTTAAATTCTTCAATGAGTTGTGATATTGGCTTGTTTACTTGAGAGGGAACTAGCTTAGTAGTTTCTTTATATTTAACTTGTATAACTGAATCAGCTAAATCTATGTCTTGAATTTGCTCAATATTTATACTTTTACTCTCGTCATCAGTATTTAAGATTTCTAAAATTGCTTTATCTATTTGATAAGCAAAACCTTTTATAGCATAATATCCCCCATCATTAATTATAATATTATTTTTTGGCATTTTATATAAAACTCTTAAATTCTTTATTAGATACTATTACATGATCAACCACTTGAATATCCAAAATTTTTCCTGCATAAACAAGTTTTTTTGTAATTTCTATATCATCTTGTGACGGTTCAAGATCTCCAGATGGGTGATTATGAGCAAGAATTATTGATGAAGCATTGTTTTTAATTGCACTCTCAAAAACTTCCCGTGGATGGACAAGACTCGCATTTATTGTACCTATCGAAACAATCTCTCGTTTGATTTCTTGACTTCTGCTATTAAGATAAAAAACAACAAAATGTTCTTTTTTACTATTACGAATATCTACCATTGCTTCCCAGACATCTTTTGGTGTAAGTAAAATATTTGTTTTCTTTCCTTGTAATTTTCTACGTCCAAGCTCAAAACATGCCACGATTTCACATGCTTTTGCTAAACCTAAACCATGAATTTTCTGCAAATCAACAATAGTTACATCAAGAATTTTCTCATCTTTAAAATCACGTAATATCTTTTGAGCTAATTTAATTACATCCATTTTTTTCGTACCAGTGCGTAATAAAATTGCCAAAAGCTCTTCATCTTTTAGTTTTTCAGGGCCGTATTTTTTCATTTTCTCCCTAGGACGCTCAATTTTTAATTTATTTTTAATTCTCATACCATATTCTAAACATTTCTTATTATTTCAACAATATATTATTATGGTAGCAAAAAACTACAAAAATACAAAATATCTTAGAAAACAAAAAAACTCCAACCTGACTCTTCAAGGAGTTTATTTATTTTTATTCTTGATTTTGCCTATTTTGAATTTATCATAATAATTATTTCATTAAATCTCCAATCTCAACCCCCAACTCTTCAACAATTTTCGCAATTATTTCAAATGTTGGATTTTGTTTCCCTGATTCTAAATTTACTTTTAATTTTTCCATATTATTTTTTAGAAGACTTGGTTTTTTGTTCAACCTCTTTTTGTATGTTTTTGATATTTTTCAAATACGCCTCCTCAACTGGTGATAATGTTTTAGCTTGAAATTGTCTGTATTCTTTTTGAGCTTTTTTTACTGCTTGTTTATGGCTTATTTTTCCTGCATCTTTCAAAACACCCTTTCCATAATTTTCAGCAAATTTATCCAACTCTGCCACCCAGTCTGCCATATACATTTTTTTCTGTTCTTTTGCTTTTATTTCTGCCAAATCAAAGAAAGCCGAAACCATACGGTTTAATATAAACAACTCGTCTTCGGTAAGATAGTTTTTGGCAACCCCAACTTCTGACAATATTGGTAATATACCTGCAAATGTTTTCAAACCCATAAAATCTTTTTCGGCATCCGCGCGTGTAAAAATAGTTTCAGCTGCAGTATTTTTGTTTGTGGCATAATGAAGTTTGTTTTGTACTATTTTGAAAAACTTGATTGATTCAGAGCTATTTGGGTCATAATCAACACTAGTCGCATACAAATCCAACACTTGGCGGTACAGCACCTTTTCACTGCTTCGGATATCACGAATACGATCTAGTAATTCTTTCCAAAAGCTTCCTCCACCCATACCTTTGAGTCGTTCGTCGTCCATGGTAAAACCTTTTACGAGATACTCACTAAGACGTTCTGTTGTCCATTTTCGAAAGTGAGTTGCGATTTGCGACTTTACCCGATAACCAAGAGATATTATGAGGTCTAGATTATAATATTCTATATGACGAGAAACATCTCTATCTCCTTCTTTTTGAACTGTTAAGTATTCCTTAACAGTTGGTTCTTTACTTAATTCACCTTCTTCAAAGATATTTTTAATATGTAAGCTAATATTTGCTTTTGATGTTCCAAAAAGTTCAGCCAATTGAATTTGTGAAAGCCATACAGTTTTTCCTTCGATACGAACATTAATTGTTGGATTACCGCCGTCAGCCGTATATATAATTATTTTATTGTTTGGTTTGTCTTTTATCATATTTATTTTATTAAATCTACAATCTCAACTCCCAAATTTTTGTACAACATTATTTTTCATAAGATTGCATTTTATCAATACTATATATTATATAATGTATTCTGATTTATTGCTATAATGCAACCCACTATACAAGACCTCTCCGAGGTTAAGAACTAAGACTACTACGTAGTTAAGTAAAAACTTAAAACAAAAAAAACTCCAAATGGAGTTTTTTTGTTTTTGTACTTACTTAATCTGCTTATTCTGCCTAATTTGCTTTCCTCTGTGACTGGGGGGAGAGTCGAACTCCCGACCTCAGGGTTATGAATCCTGCGCTCTTACCAACTGAGCTACCCAGCCATTAGATTTATTTTTAAATAGATCTATATGTAGCCTATAGGGGAATCGAACCCCTCTTACCGGGATGAGAACCCGGCGTCCTAACCACTAGACGAATAGGCCAAATTGTATAAATTATATCTAACAATAGTCCCATTATATAAGAAAACCAATAAAATGTCAATATTATTATCTCGATGGAGGCACTCCATAATATTCTAAAATAAATTTTGCTATTTTACCAAAAGTTGGTGCTGCCGTCATAGAAGAATATGAACGCTGTGGTTTTTCAAATTTTATAAATAACACAAACTGTGGATCGTCTATTGGAGCATACCCAACAAAAGAATGGTTTGTCTCATCTGTATAACCACCTATGCCTGAAATTTGAGCTGTACCTGTTTTGCCAGCCACATAAAATCCAGATACTTTTGCTCCGCCAGCCTGACCATTATCCACCACATTTACAAGCATTCCAGAAATTAAAGATGAAGAGCTACCAGAGATAACCCTTCTAATTTCTTTAGTTTTTGTTTTTTCTATTTTGCCATTTGAATAATCAATTTCTTCAACCACATAAGGTCTTAAAAAAAGACCGCCATTTGCCAAAGAACCAAAAGCACTTGTCATTTGAAGTGGTGTAGCTGTTATACCCTGCCCAAAAGACGCTGTGGCAGTATAACAACCTACCTTATTCGATTTATTTCTACTTAGTGATTCTAAAGTACCACCAACTTCTGTATCTAATTTAAGACCATTTTTTGCACCAAAACCAAAATTTTCTATATATGTTCGTAGGTTTTCTTTTCCCAATCTTTCTACCACAAAAACCATACCCGTATTTATAGAATTTTCCAAAACTCCAATCATATTTTGATCCTCGTAAATTCTCCCTTCTGCATTTTTTATTGGTGTATCACAAACACCCTCTTTTACACCAGTATCATAAAAATATGTTTGTGGCGTTAAAACACTTTCGTTTATTGCTGCCGCCATCACAATTGGTTTAAAAATAGAGCCTGGCTCGTATGGAGTAAAAATTGCAGAATTATTGAAGACACTTACGGACTTTACACTTCCATAATTATTTGGATTAAAATCTGGCAAACTACACATTGCTCTAATTGCTCCTGTGTTTGGATCCATTACTATTGCTGTTGCAGACTGTGCTTCGTACTCTTCCATAGCTTCTTGCAGTATCTTGCAGGTTTGAAACTGGATTGTTCTGTCTATTGTGAGTGTAATGTTCGCACCATCTCGAGCTGGCTCAAATTTTACATCTCCAAAAGCTATCCTATTTCCAACGGCACTTTTCAAACCCTCATAAAAACCACCGCTTCCAGACAATTCCTTATCCCAATACCCTTCCACGCCATACCTCCCAACACTATTTCCACCACTATCTTTACCCAAAAAACCAATAATATGTGCACCGAGATTTTCTTCTGGATAAAATCTGTGTGAGCTTCGAATAAAAGCAATTCCTGGTAGTTCTAAAGCATCTATTATTTCTTTTGTTTTCTCATCTACCTTTTTCTCTATTGGTTCGTATGGGTCATCTTTTTTACTTAGTTGTAGTCTTATTTCATCTTTTTTTTCATCTTCATATTCAAAAATATCAGAAAGTTTTTCTATTATATTTTCAATATCATCCTGATTTTCAATAAGTCTTGTGTCTGCAAACAAAAGAAAAAAGTCACGATTTAAAGCTAGTGGATATTTTTCACTTGTTCTTGTGTCTTGTATAAAAACAATCCCTCTTTTTGGAAATAATTGTGCAAATACTTCGTGAGAGCCTGCGGCCATAGCTTTGTAAAACTGACCTTGCCAAACCATCAAAATAAATAATTTTGTTATAATCAAAAAAGCAACAACAATAATCATTGAAGCTGCGATATGAACACGAGGATCACTACGATCCCCCTTTTTTTTATTTAAACTATTTTTGGAATAATACAAATTCACACTTATTACACCTTACGAGATCTACCAACCCTCCTTTCAGCGATATCTTTTGTTATTAATTTTTCTTTTAAAAGTTTCTTTACAGAATTGCGCATACTTATCATCTTGTGTCGTCCACCTGTTTGAATAGAACTATAAAGTTGTGAGATATTATTTTCTCTAATTAAATTAGAAACTGCTGGTGTATTTACTAAAATTTCTCTTGCTGCTACACGCTTACCACTCTTCCCTGGAATTAGCTGTTGAGAAATCACACCTCTCAAAACAGAGCTAAACTGAATCAAAATCTGCTTTTGTTTTGCACCCTCAAACACATCTACAATACGCTCTACAGCCTCAGCGGCACTTGGGGTATGTAGTGTGGAAAAAACAAGATGTCCTGTTTCTGCAGCTGTCAAAACTGTTGCAATGGTCTCTGGATCTCTCATCTCCCCAACTACTATAATATTTGGATCTTGTCTTAAAACATGTTTCAAAGCAGACGCAAAAGAAGGCGTATCTGCTCCAACCTCTCTTTGTTCTATTATACTTTTATCATCTTTAAAAACAAATTCTATAGGATCTTCAATTGTAATAATATGTGCTTTTCTTGTTTTGTTTATTTGTTCTATCATTGCAGAAATTGTAGTAGATTTTCCAGAACCAGTAGGTCCTGTCACCAACACCAAACCATCTAGCAATTTTGTTGCTTCTTTTAAATAAGGCTCAAACCTTAACTCTTTTATACTTGGAATAGAATTTGGAATATATCTAGCGCTCAAACCCAAACCGCTCAAACTTTTGTGCAAGTTTATACGAAATCTACCGTTTTTAATAGAATAGCTAAAATCCAAATCATAAGTTCTTTTGAACTTTTTTATTTGAGATGGTGATAAAATAGAAAAGATAGCTTTTTTCAAAACTTTTGGATGAAGTTTTTTCTCACTTAAATGAATCAATTTACCCTCCAAACGCATACTTGGTTTTTTGCCAGCAATAAGATGAAGGTCTGATGCATTTTTTTTGAGAACCGTTTGAAAATATGAACTCAAGCTCTTCATAACAAACTATTTTTTAGATGTTTTACAGCAATTCTTTTTACATTTTGCGTGTTTTGCTTTTAATGTTTTTACAATTGAATTCGACATTGTTTTTGCCCAAGGATTTTTCTTTGTATATGCTTTTACTTTTTTTTCTGCGATTTTTGCGTACTTACTATCTGTAATTTTTCCTGCAAGTCCACTATCTTTTATCTCTTTTTTAACTTGCACAAAAATCTCTTCGGATGTTTCTTTTATATTCTTTTTTATCTTATTACCTTTTTTAGTTGTGTTTAACAGCGACATTCCAGCACCAAACAAAGCACCCAAAAATAAACCTTTTTTAAATCTACCCATATTTTTATTGTAAAAAATTATATATAGATTATACCACAATTTGACTTTTCACCCCAATGTTTTAGATTAGTTTTTTGTATATTTTTAACAACTTACAAACTGAGATTTCCCAAGAATATTCTTTTTTAATTATTTCTTGAAGTTTTATTTTTAAATTTTTATGCTCATATCTTTCTAAAACACTTTCTATTTTAATAATTAAATCTTCTGAATTATTTATTTCTGCCACTTCCCCACCTTTTCGGGCTATTTTTCTAACTCCTGGTAAATTTGTGGCAACCACAGGAACACTACTTGCCATAGCTTCTAGCAAAACAATACCAAAAGCCTCAGCACTACTTACTGAAGGTAACACAAACAAATCAGCCAAATTGTAATATTTTGGTAACAATTCTTCAGATACATTTCCTACAAATTTTACTTTTTCGTTTAAACCTAATTTATTTGTTAATTTTATAAACCCCTCTCTTAAATCACCTTCTCCTACTAAAATACACTGCCAATTATTCGTTTGAAGTTTTTTGAGTGCTTCTAGCAAAACTGGAACCCCTTTGAAATGATGACCTTTGTCCATTCCACCAACAAACAAAATAGTTTTTTTGTTTTTATCCAAATTATATTTTTCAAAAAGTTTTTCGTCTTTTTCTCTTATTTTAAACCTTTCGATATCCACACCAAAAGGGACTTCATGCCATTTTTCTTTTGTTTTTTTGTGTATATTTTTTGCTTGACTATTTTCAACAAAATCAAAAGTAGATGCAATTAAAGCATCTGCGGAATTTAAAATTTTTGGCATTAAAATTTTTGAGTAAAGTTTGAAAATTAAACCTTTCCACCCACTTGCTGTGGCGTCCATATGATAAGTAATCACGAGTGGAATTTTTGGATTTTCTTTTTTCCATTTTGCGACCAAACTAGCTGTACCAAAAAATGGATAATGTAAATGTACAATATCAAAATTAGTTAACCCATCTAAAAACTTTTTTATTCTTGCAGCTTTTCCAAAAGAAAATATCGGTTTTTCATAATTTACATTTGGAAGTTTAATTTCATTTTCAGTGTAAAATGGTGTAAAAACCTCCACTTCATTCCCCAACTTTCTTAGATATTTTGAAGCCTCAAAAACAGAATTACCCATTCCACCACGATAAGGGGGATAAGTACAAATAATTTGAGCAATCTTCATAAAATTATTTTGAACTATGTTTACTATTAATTGCATTTTTGCGAACAATCTTTGTAATATCCCTGCCAACAGACTCAATTTTTATATGCAAACGAAAAATAATATAAAAAAGTATTACAAAAGCAAAATAAAAAACTAAATCAACACCCCTTCCTATTCCAAATTTTGAGGCTAAAATACTGGTGCTTTCAGGCCAAACTACTGCCACCACAGCGAGCAACCAAAAAGATGTCCAAAAAAACACTCCTTTTGGTCCTAAAAGTCCTTTTTCCTTCTTTTTCCACACAGCAAAAACAGCAAACATAGAAAAAAGTACAAATAAAATTTGAAATAAAATTATCATATTACGAAAGTATTAAGTATGGATTATACGTCATATTGAGCGGGGTGAAACGGAGTTGAAAATCAAAGCTCACGTCATATTGAGCGGAACGCAGTGGAGTCGAAATATCTCGATTTAATTTCATTAGAACTATGAATATTTTGTGTTTTAATGATCTTAAATCGAGATCCTTCGGCTTCGCTCAGGATGACGTGATGGAAAAGATATAAGAATTAAGTTTAGAACTTTCTAATTTGCCATTTTTAGCCTGACTGTGGATCCACTTCCTATTTTATGACTAAAGACTCATAAATTCCTAATTAAGCAAGGAATGACAAAATAATTATCATATTATTTATTTAAAAATTTACCAAAAAACAAATCTTCTACTATTTTAAATCCTGAAAAAAAGTTTTGTCCATATTCTCTATAAATTACATTTACAGGATATTCCACAAAGGTTAATTTGTGTTTTTTTACCAAAGCTGGAATTTGTGTTGCGTGTGCCATTCTATCTTGTGTTATTACAATTTTATCCAATGCGTTTCTATTTAATATTCTAAAACCATTATGAGCATCCGACAATTTTACACTTCCAAAAAAAATACTAACGACTCTTGCCAACGGTAAAACCACATACTTTTTTGCAAATGGAATTTTAGATTTTTTCTCTAAAAATCTAGAGCCAAACAAAATATCTGCATTATATTTTTTTATTTTTTCTAGTGCTGTCAAAATGTCCCCTGCCGCAAACTGTGCATCACCATCAAAATGAACTACAAATTCTGCCCCAATCTTTTTTGCAAAATCATGACCTGTCTGAAGTGCTGCACCCTGTCCACGATTTATAAAATGACTCAATACAGTTGCTCCTGCCTTTTGCGCTGTTTCTGTTGTATTATCTTTAGATCCATCGTCTACTACAACAACCTTATCCACAACTCCAAAAAGGTCCTGAACTACGGAACCTATATTTTTTTCTTCATTGTAAGCTGGTACTATCGCTATTATCATATCAACAAATTAAAGAAAACTCACAACCTATAGAGATAATCTAGCCTTATTTGCTATTGTGTAGTCGACTGTTTTCTGTAAACCATCCTCAACGCGAACAAGTGGAATCCAGCCCAATTTTTCACGAGCCAAAGACAGGTCTGGAACCCCAGGTCTACTTATAAATTTCATAGCATCTTCAAATACAACTTTTGAAGTTGACTCTGTAAGATCAATTATTTTATTTGCAACATCTGCAAGCCTATACATTGCGTCTGATCCTAAATTTACAACACTCAAATCTTGTGGGCTTTTCATAAGCCTAACAAGCCCATCTACAACATCTGAAACATAACAAAGAGTCTGTGCCTTCTCCTCTCCACCGTAAATTTCCAAATCTCTTCCTTCCAACGCATCCAAAATAAAATCTGAAATAAATAGCCCACTTCGCAACCTTATTCTAGGTCCGTATGTTCTAAATATTCTAGCTATCTTACCATCTAAACCGTGTACTTGTCTATAAGTTTCCACACAAGTCTCTGCAAAACGCTTTCCCTCGTCATAACAAGCTCTTGGGGAAAGATGATCTACAATTCCCTCCTCATCTTCTTTGAACACAATCCTCTCGTCTGTGGCAGGACCGTAAACTACAGAGCTAGAAGCAAAAACATATTTTGCTTTGTGTTTTACAGCCAAATCTAGAGTAGAAATCATTGCCCTAGAATTTGCCCACAAAGTTTGAAGTTTCAATTTTTCAAAATCTTTTACATTTGTAGGGCAAGCCAAATGATAAATCTCTTGAATTCCTTGAAATTTAACTTTAAACTTATCCAGTTCGTCGAACTGTTCCAAATCGATTGGATTGTTTACATCATAACGAATAAATTCAAAATCTGGGTATTGAAGCAAATGATCTATGTTTTGTATTGAGGAATTTGATAAATCATCAACACAAATAACTTTAGCTTCTCTAAGGAGTCGTTCACACAAATGTGAACCAATAAAACCCGCGCCGCCCGTCACTAAAACATTCTTTTTTTCAAAAATTGGGTTTTCTTTATTATTCATAAAAATAAAATTACTTTAAAGTATTTATTTAATAGCAAATAGATGAGCATTTGACACATTTTTTCCGTTAAATGGAACCCACTTACCTATCTTTTTTGACCTATAATTCCAAACAGAAATCTTTTTTTCTCCTGATAATAAATTTAATACAATATCATCTTTCCCATCATTGTCATAATCTATAATTGTGGAAGAAAAACCACCAGTATAAGATGGCGAATTTGCATAAAATGTTCTACTCCAATCCCCGTTTTGTTCATAAATTGACACAAATGGCTCTTGGTTTTTGCGAGACGAAACAACAAATTCTTCTTTTTTATCTCCATCTAGATCTCCAACATTAAAATTTGGCAAAACCTTGAAGAAAGATAGTGGAATCTCCTTTTTTTCTGCTAAATTGGTATCAAAATGCTTCAATGAAAATTTTCCGTCAGCATTTTTATAAACAAGCACAATTTCTGTTTTTTCAACCCCGTTTACCAAATCTAGTGAAACTCCAGTGTGTTTTATTTTTACCTCTTTAGAGTCTAGATATTCTCCAGTTTTACTATAAATAATAAAAGTTGTAAATGAGCTGTATTTTGGAAATAATATTATTTCATACTCTGCACTACCCAAAACATTTCCGACTTTTATACCCAAATCACTACTAAACAATGGCACATTGAATGAGCTTTCAACCTTAAAATCACTATTTAAAATACTTATTTTTACCTTACCATTTTCTCTTTTTATAGTTGCAAATTTTGTCTGTCCATTATCAACAAATGAAGTAATTGAATTTATACCTGCAATTGTTTTTTTTGTAAACAGACTAATCTCTTCTTTTTTTAAATCGTTGTACTCAATTAAACCCGTTTTCAAGTCTACTGCAACCACAGTATTTCCTTTTGGAACTTCTGGTAAACTTTCCATTGCAAATTTTACAGCCTTATCTATTTGCAAAAGACCAGCTCCAAACAAATGAGCATAAGACTCTGGATCTTTTGGAGGTGTTCTGTGAACAGTAGAAAGTACAGCATCAAAAAGTTTATCCACACCCCAGCTTGGTTGAATAGATTTTACAAGCGCAAGAGCTCCACTCACAAAAGGAGTTGCAAAAGAAGTTCCACTCCACCCTCCACCGTACTGTTCTGTAAGACCATAACGAGGAGCATAACGCATTGTACTGGCTATATTTGTACCAGGAGCTGTGATGTCTATACAGTTTGATCCAAAGTTAGAGAAAAAAGCTTTTCTATGGTCTTCATTCATAGCACTCACTCCCAAAACCATTCTTTTCCCTGTTTTTTCATCTGTACAAACAGGATAAAGAGGTGATACATTTAATGATCTTGAGTTATTTCCTGCTGCAGCGACAACGGCAACATTGTTTTCATAAGCATATTTTATAGCGTCATTTATTTTTTCGTCGAAAAGACCAGTCACCATACTTATGTTTATCACATCTGCATTGTTATCTACTGCATATCTAATTGCATTTACCAAGGCACTAGCAGAGCCATCTCCATTACTTTCAACTACCTTCAAATTCATTAGACTTACATTCCAATTTACACCCACACCATCTGTTAGATTATTTCCAACAGATCCAATAATTCCAGCAACTAACGTACCGTGATGTATAAAATCTTCTACAGCTGGAATATCAAAAGCACTTGGTCTTGGGTCGTTATTACCAAAAGATTCTTCTGCCGAAATACCACCACTCCCATCTAAATCTTTATAAGAAAAATTCCAACCCCAAATATCGTCTATATATCCGTTTTTATCGTCATCTATGTTGTTTCCAGCTATTTCACCTGAATTTTTCCAAACATTATCATAAAGATCTGGGTGAAAAGTATCAAAACCGTTATCAATTATCGCAACTACAACATCTTTTGATCCTGTTTCACTAGCCCAAGCTTTATAGAGTCCCAAATCATTATAACTCCACTGTTTCACATTTGGATCATTTGAAACTTGTGCAAACAAAACATTTGGCAACAAAATAATGACTAAAGTAGTAAAAAATAAACAGAATAAACCTTGTCTTTTTTCCATAAACATGCTATAAATTCAATATAAACTAATAGTAACTTTACTTATATAATATACCATTTTACCATTGAGAGCAAACAAACATCATGCGTTTTATTTATAGATTCAAACAAATAATTTTACTTTCTGGAGATATTCTAAGTCTTTTGGTCGGATTTTGGTTAAGTTTTTTAATACGAAACTTTCACTTACCCACATTAGAAAAAATAGAATCACACTTACCCCTATTTAGTGTTATTTTTATAATTTGGATTTTGAACAATTATATAAACGGTCTATACGATCTTATTAAAATATCAAAAAAAGAAACCTTTTATCGTCGTTTTGTGGAGACTGCCATACTGTCACTAGTTGTTGGAGTGTTCTTTTTCTACCTAATAAATAATTCAAAAATAGCTCCAAAAACACTACTACTTTTAAATGTGTTTACTGGATATAGTTTAAGTTTTTTATGGAGACTTTTATTTAGAAAATTTTCTGGAATAAGAAAACTACAAACAAATGTTCTTTTAGTTGGTTATACTAAAGACGCAAAAGAATTAATAGATATTTTCGAAAAAAATCCAGAAAGAGGCTATAAAATTGTAGGATTAATAGAGCCAAACAAGATCATAAAATCATCTGAATTTTCTTTTGATGTTTATTACAATTTAAATACAATAAGACCGGCAATTACAAATCATAATGCACATTTAGTAGTAATATCTCCAAATTTAAAAGACGATCATCATGCAATGCGCGAATTTTATGAATTGCTTTTTTGGAAAGTACAAATCAATGATTTATCATCTTTTTATGAAGTTGCGACGGGTAGAATTCCTCCATTTACTTTTTCTGAAGGTTGGTTTTTGCAACACCTCCGACATCATGAAAACACAGTGTATGAAAAATTTAAAACTGTTTTAGACTTTTTTGGAGCTGTACTTATTTTTATTATATTTGCTCTAGCACTTCCTTTTATTGCAATAGGTATTAAAGCAACATCAAAAGGGCCTGTTTTTTTCAAACAAAAACGAATTGGTCGCTTCGGAAAACACTTTATGATCTACAAATTTAGATCTATGTTTGCTCTGTCAAAAGATGGAAGTGCCGAAATAGATGGTGCTACTTTTGCAAAAAAGGGTGATAAACGAATCACAAGTTTTGGTAAATTCCTAAGAAAAACCAGATTGGACGAATTGCCACAAGCAATAAACATGCTAAAAGGAGAAATTGGACTAGTGGGACCACGTCCAGAAAGACCTGAAATAACAAAAAAACTAGAAGAACAAATGCCATATTATTCACTGCGACATGTCGTAAAACCCGGATTAACTGGCTGGGCTGTAATAAACCAAAACTATACCGACACAATGGAAAGCTCATTACAAAAACTTCAATACGATTTGTTTTATATAAAAAACCGATCTATATTTTTGGACGTGTCTATTTTATTAAAAACTGTGAATTTGGTGATTAGATTTATGGGGCAATAAGAAAACAGTAGACTAAATAAGGAAAGACACAGAACATAATACAAAACAAAAAACCTAACATTGACATTTTTAATTTGATTGGGATCCAAAATTTGTAAATTTGTTTCCACACGTCATCCTGAGCGAAGCAAAGCGGAGTCGAATGGATCTCGATTCAAAATAACTTTTCTTACTGTCATCCTCAACTCGATTAGGTATCCAGGGTTTGTAAAATAGAACTAAGAATTAAATACTAAGACTGCTTTGTAATTAAGAGGAATGACAAAAAAACTTACATATAAAAAAACACCGAGACTTGCCTCGGTGTTTTTTTTATAATTTATTCTTAAAGCCCCATTTCTTTTTTTAACCCAGCAATACCCTCTTCAAATTTTACAGCTGGTTCCCAATTTAGAAGTTCTTTTGCTTTTTCAATATTAGCTTGGGCACGACACATTTCTCCAATACGAGGCTCAAGATACTCTTTCTCACCTCCAATATGTTCTGCAATTTTATTTACACTAGTCTGTTCTCCAAATCCTATATTTATAGACTCTCCGTTTACAACTTCTGATTCCCATGCTTTTACATTTGCATCTGCAACATCATTTACATGGACATAATCTCTTGTATTTTCTCCTGTTCCAATTACTGTCATTTTTTTACCTTCTGCAATTTGCTTTAAAAATACAGGTATAACCATTGGATATCCCCCATCTGCCAATTTTCTAGGACCGTAGACATTGAAATATCTTAAGCAAACTGTCGGCAAATCAAACAGTTCTGAGTATAGTTTCATGTATTGCTCACCTATCAATTTATGAAGTCCATAGGGGCTTTTTGGATTTTTATGATAATTCTCAGTAATTGGCATAACCGCACAATCTCCATAAACAGCACAAGAAGAAGAGAAAACTACTTTTTTTACACCCGCTAACCTAGAAGCTTCAAGTATATTCAAAGTTCCACTTACATTTATATCGTTAGTTTCAATTGGTTTTTCGATAGAAATTGGAAGTCTTGGCTCGGCTGCCAAATGAAAAACAACCCCAACACCTTCAAATAAATTTTTAATTTCCTCAAAATTTCTTATATCCACTTGGTGGAATTCAGCTTTTGAATTAACAAATTCTTTTTTACCCAAGCTTAAATTATCTATTACTAAAACCTCGTTTCCGAGTTCAATTAATTTATCTGTGATATGAGACCCTATAAAACCCGCTCCACCTGTTACAATACATTTTGACATATGTTTAATCTTTAAATATTTTTTTTAAAAAATCATCTGGGAATTGACTATCAAGCATCTTTGCATTTGGCACTACACAATGTCCACCTATTTTACCTTCTGGTGGATTTAATATATATCGTTGATAATTAACTTTTCCCAAATCTCTATATAGTTTATTATAATCCAAATCGAAATCTTTTACATATTCAAAATCCATTTCTATTTCATCTGCTACTTTTTTACAATATCTAGCATACTCAATATTCACACCATAAAGAGAAGTGGATCTTAATTTTAAAAATTCTGTATGTTCTGGTTTTTTGACTTGCTTAAACTTGATCCCAGCTTTTTCCAAAAGACCGATAAAATCAGTAGATTCACCACCAACCCATCTTATAGCCCTACGAATACTATCTGCAAGTGTGGGGTGCATTCCCTCAACCGGAGAATGTACAGCACCCAGCTGACTTGAAGTACCAATTGCAACTGTTGAGAAGATTATAGTACTTTTTGGCTTGTGTTTTAGTTGGTAATTTTTTACAATCTCCACAAAATTTTCTGTATATGGAATTGCCACAAACATCATATCAAACTTCCCTTCTACTTTTTTATCAATATCACAAATTTCTATTTGTGCATAATTAGAAAAAACCTCGTACAATGAACTTCCTATTTCACCATATCCAATCAAAACAATCTTCATAAAATTATTTTAACAAATTATTATACTCTTCTTCCACTTTACTAAACATTATAGATAGGGTGAAATTTTCCTGTATTTTTTTTCTTGAATTTTTACCCATTTCTATTCTTAAATCACTTTCTTTTACAAGAGTTGTTATAGCGTTTACCAAAGAATTTATATCATCTCGCTCAATTAAGAAACCATTAGTTTTTGAGACAAGCTCGGGTATTCCTCCAACTTTCGATGCTACTACCGGCAAGCTGGCGCTCATAGCCTCTAGAATAGTAATTGGCAGACCTTCCCACTTTGAAAATAAGGTAAAAACATCAGTCTTATTGCAAAGCTGATCAAAAACATCCTCTCTAGACAAAAGACCTTTTAGAATTACTGTTTTTTCTAAATTGTTTTTAATTATAAATTCTTTTATTTCTTTTTCTTTCTCACCTTTTCCTATTATTGTCACATTAACTTTTTGTTTTATATCTTCTGGTAAAAGAGTAATTGCTTTTAATAGAAATGAAGGCTTTTTTGGTTCTGTCAATCTTCCAACAAAGACAAAATTCACTTTTTCACTTAGTGTTTTAGCGCATTCGATAGTTGGTAAAACATCTTCAATTCCATTATAAATTACAATAAATTTTTCTGGTTTATCTATTTTATATTGAATAGCTAGTTTCTTTCCATATTCTGAAACACAAAGTATTTTGTTTGTAAAACGACTAGAAAATCTTTCGACTTGAATTGCAAAATGTTTGCGAAAAAAAGAAACCCCAACATTGAAACCCCAACCGTGTGGTGTAAAAATTGTAGGATATTTACCTTTTACAGCAAGCCTCCCGAGGAAACCAGCAAAAAAACTATGACAATGAACAATGTCCGGATTAGTCTTATTTACAACCTTGCGAATTTCCAAAAAGCTCTTCCAAACTTTTAGTGGATTTATAGTATTGGTTAAGTATTTACTCGGTATAAAATCAACACCAAAATCAGCCGCCTTTTTTCCAAGCCAGCCGTCTTGCGAAGATGACATCAAAGTTATATCCCAATCCTTTTCTTTGAAGTGTTTCATAAGCTGAGCCACATGTGTTTGCGCCCCACCCTGTTCTGATTTTGTAATTAAATAAAGAATTTTCATCTTTTTGTTTTAAATAAAACCAAACCAACAATATAACGAAATAATCGTCTTGTTATAGCAATATAAAATCTACCATAAAATTTTCTATATTTCAACACTAAAATTATATTATTTTTTAAGGCCTGAATAATTTTTGTGTTGCAGGTATTTTTGCTATGCACTCTATATTTTACAAGATAGTCATCTAAATTTAAAAATTTACCCTCTTTTCCCAAACGCAACCACAGATCATAATCTTCACCTATCTCTAGATTATTATAACCTCCAACACCTTCCACAATACTTTTCTTAAACATTACACTAGAATGCGCAAAAGGATTTTTAAATAAAATATTTTTTCGTATTTTTTCATCGCTATTAGGATTTAAATATCTTTTTTTCTCTTTTCCGTTTTTATCTATCTCAATAACACCACCGCCAACCAAAACAAGATTTTTATTTTCTTTAAATTTACCAACTTGCTTCTCTAATTTAAAATTATCCACCCAAATATCATCACTATCTAACACTGCAACTAAATCAGCTTTTGAATTTTTTAATGTCTTATTCCTAGAATATACTATTCCTAAATTCTCTTCATTTTTAAAATAAACAATTCTATCATCTTTTTCACTGAATGATTTTATAATATTTTCACTAGAATCAGTAGAGCCATCGTCAACAATTACAAGTTCCCAATCTTTGAGTGATTGGTCTAAAACGCTCTGTATAGCTTCTTTTATATACTCAGTACGATTATAATTTATCATTATTATACTGATTTTAAACAAGTTCATATTATATTTTTATCCAACTTGGTGGAATTAAGTCTTTATATTTTTTTTGATATTTATTATTCCATTTAGCAGGTGCGATGACTATTTTAGTTTTATTTTGATTTAACCAAGCACCCCACCAACTAAATGTACTATTCGCAATAATATTATGTTTACATTTACTCATTATTATTAACTCCTCATAATCTTCAATATTTGTGTCAGAAACAAAAAATGTAGAATTTTTAATTTTCAAATTATTTTTTACCCACCCAATATCGTCAGAAAAAATGAAAAATATTGGACTGTCTATTTTTTTAGAAATTTTTTCTATTGCCTTTTCATAATATTCTAAATTACAAATATTATGAACCTTGGCAGTTTTTTGATTATTCACATAATCCCCCCTTCTGACATGTAAAGAAATTGAATTTGAGTTATTAATTTTTTCCAAAATATTATAATATTTATCTTTAATAGGGTTTTTAAGAGTAAGCTCTTTTAATAATTTCTCCCTTATTATTTTTGGATATTTATAACTCTGCCAATACCCATCAAAATAACTCTTTTTAGAATTCAAAATTCGTGGATTCCAGCCAACATTATGTATTTTCAGTATTTTACCTTTAAATCCACGCCAAATTTTTGAAATAATACCAAAAGGATATTTAATTTTCTGCACTTCATTAAAAGTAACGATACTATTACCAATGTTAAAATGTTTTAAACCACACTGACGATAACTATCTTTTTTAGCACCTAAAATATCTTTATCCAAAAACAGTTCCTCTTTTCTTTTAGAAGCAAGAAGGCTCCCAAATGCATATTGGAATAATTGATTTCCTAAGCCACCTTTTAGTTTAATTACTATCATGCATTATTTTTTAAAAAAATAATCAAACTTTCATTATTTCTTATAATTTTTTTATAATTTCTATTATCTCTAGACAAAAAGTAATCTCCACTACCCATTATTTTTAAAACATCGAAATTATTTTTTTTTGCAATCAAGTCTATTTCCCATTTAAATACCGGATTTATATGATAAGAAAAACATTCGAGAGTAAACCAATGTAAGTATCCTTTAAACAAAAATTTAATCCTACTATACAACGATTGTACATTTGGAGTTGTCACTATTAAAATCCCATCTTTTTTTAAAACCCTTTTTGCATCCCTGAAGAGTTTCCATGGATTCTCAATATGTTCTATTATTTCCGAACATACAACAACATTAAAAAAAGAAGAAGAAAACGGAAGCTCTTTACTGCTATTTAAATCAAACCTTATTTTTTTTTCACTTTCATTTTTTTCTTCAAGATCCACATTATAAACATTGAAACCAATCTCACGAAAAATATCAGATACTTGTCCAGTTCCTCCACCCAGATTAAGTAATTTATTATTTTCTTTGTTATTTTTTAAATATTTAGATAAATAAACAATAATTAATTCGATAACGCCTGGGGAAGCATGGCAATATAAAGAATCGGCCAGCCTCTTAGTTAGTCCTGACACGAAACTTCTTTCATTATGTATAAATTTTTTTTTAAGCCTACTTATTATATTTACATCTTTTGGCTTAATAATTATAACTCCAAACTTACGTAAAAAAAATTTAATAAAGTGTAATATTCTTTTTTTCATTTTTATATTTATAATTCCCTAAATAAAAATTTTATTTTGTATTTAATTTTTTGGAATAAACTTCTTTTGCAAACTTTGTTATAAAAAAAATCATCTGCAGTTCTGTTTACTGTTATTGTTTTTGGGTGATTAATTTCTTTCAACCCTCTTCTAACCATAGACAAACCATACTCGTCAAATGTATTTGTAGCACCCTCTCCAAAACCAATATTTTCTATTAAATTACTATTCGGTATTATACATACACTATTGGAGTTCCACATTGCAAACATTAATTTAGAATCCATAAAATGAAACTTACCATTTTTAATTTTTTTAAAAAAATTAATCCAATATTTTTTCTGTTTTAAATTGTATAGTATTTCGTCAATTTTTTTTAAATTCAAAAAACTATCTAAACCTTTCATTTCACGGTCATATTTATCCCACGACCTTCTCCAAGTAGCCCACCCCCAAGTTGGATATATAGAGAAATAGTAACTTGCACCATCACCCTCAATCTCACCTTGAAAATTTGTTCCACATATCATCATAACTTTTTCCTCATCACGATATTTAGACAAAAGAGTTTGTGCATAATTAAAATAATCCAATGATGGTAGATGATCATCCTCAAAAATTATACCTTCTGGTTCAATAGAAAAAAACCAGTTAAATGCAGTTTCCAAACCTCTATTTCCAGAAAGTCCTAAATTTTCTGTAGCAAAATTAGTGTAAATTTCACAAGGCCAGTTTATATTTGTTGCTATATTTCTTGCTCTTTTACAAAACTCCACGTCTTTTAAGTTATTTTTTCTAGGGCCGTCAGCAGAAATATATAATTTTTCTGGTTTAACTTGAGACAAAATCTTCATTAAGTTTTTCAATTTTTCCGGTCTATTAAAAATAACCAATAAAATTGGCGTTGGAAATAACCCATTATTTTCACTGAAACTCAACATAAATTTTATTTTAACGGAATTATTTTTTAACTATAAAAAAAGCATTCCCAAAAGCATATTTATTTGTCCAATTCTCCTTTATTCCTTTTATTTTGTATTCAAATGAAACATTATTCCACCCTTTTGATTTAAATTTTTGAATCCACCAATTTAAATCTTTTCTCAAAATATGTGTTTTGTCAAATTCATAATCAGGCACTATATAACTCCCTTTTTTATCAGCCAAAGGAATTATGTGAAACATTTTATCAGTTTTACCAAATGATTCCTCCAAAAATATATCCAGACCCTCTTCACTTATGTGCTCTAACACATCCTTACTCATAATCCAATCAAACTTTTTTTCAAAAGGAATAACACTTTTTGATTCAGAATTAATCAATTTACAACAATTTCTAACTTCTGTTTCAAGATTATCTATTGCATAAGATGAAATATCACAACCATAAGCGTTTATGTCTAATATCTTCAAAGATTTAACAACAAAACCTTTTGCACATCCAAAATCTAATACAGATTCACCATCCTTAAGATTAAGATGTTTTATAATATTATACGCCATTTTTATTGTTAACTCTGGCATCCACCTATAATTAACATAGCCAGACTTACCAGTTACAAGCCCGTCTTCATAGTATTCTCTATCAAAATCATTTTTCATAAAAAATTAAATAAAATTTTTATGTTTTAAGTCTTTGTTTGGTTTAGGTAGTTCATCTTTTGTGTTAATAATTTTAGACAAAAGTTCATTTTGACGACTAAATACACAATTGTGGCATTTTTCAGTATTTATTAATGTGCCGTTTATTTTTTGTGAATAAAACTCTTCAACCTCATCCCATTTACATAAAGCAAATTCTCTATGAAATTTCTTGTCATCAGCTGGGGAATTTAAAACCAGAGAATCACATGGATACACATATCCATCCACATAAAGTACCGGATGAACTCTTCCGAGATGACATTCTTTTGGTGTTATATGTGTTTTATATTGATGGAAGAAAGGTGCACCAAGTCTTTTTGTAATTTTTCTTAATTTTTCATGTGCAGCCTCCAATTCACCTGTTTCAAGATTGCAATCGGGTAATAATCTAATGTATTCAACTTTGTTTGTAGTTGAAATTTCTTGTACTTTGTTTTTTATTTTATTTATAACCTCTTCTGATGATAGCGGATTCCAAATGTAACTAAACCCTAATGTTGTTTTTTCTGAATCTAACTTAGGTATTTTAATATCTGGAACATAATCAAGAGCATTTATTGAGATCCTTAACCAAGTTAAATACTTCAACTTGTCCTCATCAACCTTATTTGATAATACTACCCCATTAGATATCATCCCAATTTCCAAACCTTCTGAATGTAGATACTCTAATAACTCATTGATATGTCGATATACAGACGGCTCACCTCCCCCACTTAAAATAACAGCTTTTAGACCCATCTTTTTAAATTCTGTTACCACACTTTTAATCTGGTCCATAGTCAGGTCTGGTAATAATTTCCCCTCTTCACCTCTTTGAGCTACAGAACAAAATACACACCGCAAATTACAAATTTCTGTAGGCATTATATGTAAAACTATAGGATGATTTTTTTTCCACCTAAGGTCTTCAATGGCTTTTTCGTGATATAACAATTTATCTCCTGTTGAAGTAAATGAACTTTCTTTTTTCGTATTCTCTATATCAAAACTGTTTACCTGAACATTTATTGTGTCGTCTGTCATATTATATTTATTTTTAAAATTAATTATTGAAATTTAAATTAAAACATATGAATAAAAAAGTTATTGCTTTATTTTTTCTTTAAATTTCTGACTTAAAATATATTCTGGAATATTTTTTTTATTGTTTAAATTGTAAAACATATTTAACCACTCAGAAAAAGTTAGCTCCTGACTATTTTTAAGATTTTTGTATTCTAATCTTCTATATTCTAAATTTCTTGCGTATTTATGCCAATAAATATCCAAGCTTTGCTGATCAAATATACAAAAATAGTTTGCAAACATAGACCAACTGTCTTCTATTGTCCATTTAAGTTTTCTACCTTTAGTTTCTAAATAATTTGCAGACAGATACACCTCGCACAACCTAGCTCTCGACCAATCTCCTATTTTTTCATGATTTGCAAAATCTTTTCTCATATCCAAACCACACCCCCAATAATCCACCATATCATCAACACAACCAAACAAAACCATATCAGAAATACTATAAGGACGATATTTAAAAGTGTTCAAACTAATACCTGCAATTCTCTTTTTTTGTTTATAAAGCGGATCTACGGGAAATAAACTTATAAAATTAACAAGAAATTCAATTGAATTTGGATTATATATTCTTAAATCAGTTCTTGTTTTCAGAATGTATTCTACACCAATTTCTTGTGCTTTTGCAATAGCGTTACTAGTTGAAACAATTTGATAATTAATATGAGAAATTCCAGAATAATCAGGTTTTTTATTTAACAAAACTACTATCCCCTCTTTTTTAATTTCATTTATATAGTCAACATCCTCATCTTCCCATGTGGATAAAATAATTGCATATTTATTAAATATTTTTTTATAAAGTCTTACTGTTTCCAAAGTAAAATTATTTTTTTTTAACAAAGGACCTTGAATTATTATTGCAACCTTAGAATAATTAACCAAAGAATCATGCCAAATATTAATATCTGAAGAATTTTTAGGACGAATATGAAAAGTTATATAACCACAAAAAAAATGTTTCAACCGTAAAACAATTCTATTTTTACAACTTTTAAATTTTTCTATTTTTATCTTTGTCATTTTACAAGTAATAAACATTCCAAAATTAACTCTGGATAATCTGTACACACCATATTGGGATTTAATTTCAAAATTTTTTCAATTCTTTTTCTGATTGTATTTAAATTTTTTGCATCTTGATGAGTCTCACCACCTAATAATCCAGGTGAAGTTCCGTGTAGTTCTGGAGTAACCAAGGCAATATTAAAACCTTCTTTTTTTAGCAAAGAAAAAACCCGTTCATTATAAAATGTTTTCTTTTGTCCACCCTCGTCATGCCTATCCCACTCATCAAGCCAAACCCATTGAAATAACTTTTTATTACTTATTACCTCTTCAATAGTGAGCAAGGTATTATTTACACAAGTATTATATCTCTTTATGTCATATTTGTGAGATACTGATGGTGCTAGAATTAAATCTGGCATTCTTTCTAGTAAATATTTAGCAGTTTCAACCTTAACATCAAAAATAATTATTTTATTCATTATTTGTTGAAATTTTTTAAAATATTTCAACAAAATTTCCAGATATTTTTCATCCTGATATTTTCCCTTCAGATGGAGTGCATTCATTTTACTGCTACCATACTTTATAATTAACAACACTTCATTCAAACTACACACCCTTCCTTTTTTAAACTTAACTCTTTTAATTTCATCCAATGTCATACCAGAAAACAGTCTATTGTCTTTTCCATTTGTTATCCTTTCCAATCCTTGATCATGAAAAATAACAACCTTATTATCTTTGGAAAAATTTACATCAAACTCAAGCCCAAACCCTCTTTTTGCTTGATCCTCAAAAGCCTCAAAAGAGCTTTCAGTAAAAAAATCTTTTTTTTTAGGCTCAAGACCTCTATGAGTAAGCGTGATAATCATAAAAATTTAAATTTTTACACTTCCACCATCTAATTTTTTCAAAAACTCATTTAAATCCTCTGGCGTTCCTAAACCGTGCATCTCTTCCACTTCTATGTTTTTTATACCTATATTTTTATCTTCCAAAATCATTTCATTATACACAGGACAAACATAAAATTCATTATTATGTCGCATATCCTTTTCTATCATAGACTGTGCAGATCTTATAAATTCTTTACCTGATTTAAAATAGTAAATTCCCACAGTTGCCTTATCTGAAATTACTCGTTTTTCTGCCACTTCCACAACATTACCGTCCTCACCTACTCTAGCATAACTCCACTTAGGGTGACTTGCTTTAAAAGTCATAATCAACCCGTCCTTATCCCCACATCTAGCGTCATTAATAAAATCATTCAATCCCATACTAATAAACTGATCTGAATTTGCTATCACAATATCATTTTCATTGTTTATATATTGTAGAGCACAAAGAACTGTACAAACAGCACCTTCTGTAATACCATCTATTTGTACAATTTCAAACTTATTGTCTGTAGCGTTTTTTAAAATATTATAAAGATCATATTTTTCATAATGCTCTCTCTGACAAATAAAAATAAACTTATGGTCACAATCTGGCTTAAGATTGTTTATTACAACCTCAATCATTGTTTTTCCTTTTATATCTATAATAGGTTTTGGAAATGTATAACCAACATCTCTAAAACGAGATCCTTTTCCTGCCATTGGAATTATTATATTTAGTGTTTTTGACATAATATTACTTATTAATTATATATTTATCCCCCACAACTGATGGTGTTTTAATTACTATAATAAATCCATCTTCTAAACACTCGAAACTGCTACTTTCACTAGGATCCAAAACCATGATTTCACCTTTTCTAAATTCTTTACCATTCATTTTAAAAATTCCAGAAATGAAAACTGTAATTTCTCTTGCTATTTTGTGAACATGTTCAGGTTCTAAATCTCCTTTTTTATAATATTTTATGGCGACCTCAAAATCCTTAGTTTTTAAAATACTCAAATCAAAATCACCAATAATCCAACCTTTTGTAAAATCACTTAATTTTAAAGTTTTTTGTATTTTGTTCAATAATAAATCTTTAAACAAAGATAAGTTAACATCCTCAACACCTTTTACTTGGTATACAATACCACCACTTCTCTTTGCTGCCTCAACACCAGGTGGAGCATCTTCCACAATAATACATTCATTTGGCTTTAAACCCATTTTTTCAAATGTTTTGAGATATATTTCTGGATCTGGCTTTGAATTAACAACCTCATCATTGCCTATAATAAAATCAAAATAATCAAATAACTGTGCAGATTTAAGCATTAAATGTAAAGTTTCTTTTACAGAGTTTGAACAACAAGCCAATTTATATCCTTTTTTCTTTAACTGTTTTAACAAAATAATTTTTGAATAATCTGGTACACAATATTTTGGAATAATTTTTTTTGTGTGTATTTGCTTAACACTATTTATTAATTCTACTAAACCATTAGGTAAGCGCCCCTGCTCTTGTAATTTTTCAACCTTCTTTCTTGTTGGTAATCCGTTGAAGTTTAACACATGCTCTTCTCTTTCAATCTGCGTACCAAAAAGATTTAAAGTCTTATTTAGAGCTTCATAATGCCCATCAGGCATATTTACCAAAACCCCATCCAAATCAAACAAAATCGCCTTTATCATATTTTTATTTTATCCTATTATTAAAAACTTTTTTATATTTTTTAACAAATTTCCATAAAAAAATTAATATTTTTTTAATAAAATTTGGATTTAAATTTATCTTTTGTTTTTTTAAAGCTAGTAATTCAGTTATTTTTACAGACTCTTTTTCAATTAAATTTCTATTTACACCAGACAGGGCGACGACGCAACGTATTATGTTAAAGTACACTAATTTATTGAAAGTGTCAAAATTTAACGATTCTATAAATAAATCTAATGCCTTATTAAACTCATGTTTTTTATAAAAATAAACAGCCCTAATAAATTTATTATAAAATTCCTCACATTCTGGCGTTTCTTTTATATATTTATCAAAACCATCTTTAATAACATAATTTTTGTAATTAGATATAAACAAACTATCTTTTTTTTTCAAATATTTCAGATCCAATTCAACTTTTAAATTTTTTTCTCCTAATTTAGAATTTTTAAAAACATTATACTTAATAATATTTTTTACATCTTCTCTGGAAAAAAGATATAATATTTCTTCATATATATAATAAAAGTTTAATGAGAATTCACCTGACTCATACATTCTTTCAAAATATGATTTTTTATTAGCTTGTCTATGAAAATAATAAGTATCCGGACAAACACAAGCTTTTAAACCCTTAGTAATAAAGCGAAATCCAAAAGCTTGGGTGTCCATATTATGATTTTCCGGATAACCACCAGCAATATCAAAAGCTTTTTTAGTATATAAAAAATTAACCAATGTCAAAGATCCGTTATTCTCATTAAACAAGTCTTTTACTTCAAAATTTCTATTATTTATATTGTTAAAACTACTACTAGTTTTATTTTTATTTAAACCTTTAAAAAATCTGGCTTCGTGAAAAACAACTCCATCAACTTTTTTTTTACTTATACATTCCACCATTTTATAGAGCATATTTTTTGGTAAAATATCGTCACTATCTAAACAAAAAATTAAGTCTCCGTCTGAATTTTTTACAGCTGTATTTCTTGTTGCTCCACCACCTCTATTTTGCTTATGGATAATACGTTTTATTTCACTAAACCTAATAACTAAATTATTTATAATTTTTTCTGTATTATCAGTTGACCCATCATTTACCATAACCACCTCAAACGGTATTTGTAAATCTTGCTTATAAATAGAGTTTACGGCTTCTTCAATCGTAGACTCACAATTATAACACGGCATTATTATAGATAGTTTTTTATACATAATATTAAGAATATAAATACTAAAATTATTTATTTTTATATTTCAACCAAGTCATATGTTTAAAAATATTAGGATTTGCATTTTCTGCAACAAATATGCGAGGTAATGAAAACAACTTATCTTTATAATTTGAATAAATATTACCAACACTTGCTGTGACTGCAGTTTTAAAACCCAAAGATTTAACAATTCTTTCATCTCTAGGACTCAAATTGTCTCCATAAGGATAACAAAAATGATTAGGTTTAAAATTTACTTTTTGTTTAAATAAAATATTAGCCTTTTTTATATCACTAACTATCTCGAGTTCATTAAAAAATTTAAAATTTATATGTGAATGTGTATGTGAGCCTACTGTTGCAAGTGGCTCATCCACCAATAATCTCACGTCTTCCCAAGACATTGGTAAAATATCATTATACTTGTAAAGGTCAATTTTATAATTCGAAAATAATTTAGTAAAAATTTCTGAAAAATTTTTAGGATTTATAGACATAATTTTTTGACGTATCCTCATAAAAGTAGCTTCTTTATCTTTTTTACTTTTGCAATTATAAACACTACCATCGCTCAAAATAATACTATTATTTTGAGAAATTAAATCTTCAAGTAGATACCACCAATAGATAAACTCATGTTCGACCATTCCAGTAGTCACATACACAACAAATGGCACGTTATGTTTTTTAAATACCGGCAAACCTTTTGTAATATTATCTTTATAACCATCGTCCAAAGTAATAACAACCATCTTTTTATTATTTGCATTTTTATTTAAATTATTAAATAATTCATCAATACTTACAAAAATAAAACCTTTTTTCTTAAAGTCTAAAATTAAATTTTCTAAAAAAACTTCAGAAATTTTTAAGTGCTCATTACACAAAAAACGGCAAGTGTCAATATTATCTACTCTATGCAACATTAAAATTGTTGCTATACTTCCATCTGAAAAACTAAATATTTTTTGAGAAATACCAGATGTTAAAATATTTTTAAAAACTTGCTCTATTTTATTGCGGTAAAACATATTGTTAACTGATAATCTTTATCATGTTTATTTAATAATTGTTTTTTAGGCATATCCTCTATCACAACACCTTGTAAAAAAGCTATGGACGCTAATACATTTCCCATTGGATATACATTAATATTTTTAAAACCTGCTTCTTCCAAAAGAATTCGAATAGATTTATCTGTAAAACGCCAATAATCACCCCATTTATCCATATCATATCGTGAAATCTGAGAAATACCAGACACCGTACCTAACAAAGTACCTTTTTCTTTTAAGATATAATAACTACCTTTTATAGCTTTTTTTACATCATAAATAAAATTGTAAGTCTGAGTACAGATAAAACAATCAATTTCTTTATTAGGCAGTGTTTCCATTTTTGTTAGATCACCAATTATAGTTACATTTGGAGATGTTTTATCAAATCCCAACACCTCACTTTTCACATTTTTATTACCGTACTTTAAAGTATATATATTATCACCAATTTCCAACACTTTACCTGTAATAAATTTGGAATTAGCTGATAAAAAATTCTCAATATAATATCTATCAATAGGTGTTCCGCGATCAAAACCAAACATGGTACTTATTGGATATATTCTTTGTAAGTCATTAAATATAACTTTTGACTTTGGAAATAAAAAACGATAAATATTAAACAGCTTTTTTAACATATACACTTATTTAAAAAATTTCTTTAATAATTTTGTGATCTTTAACACAACCAAAATACGAATAAACTTATTCAAAATAATAGCTCTTTTTCTTTTTTCCATTTTCTCATAAAATACTTTCAATAATTTTATAGCATTCTTATTTTCTACAATATGATCATCAAAAATAATTTCTTCATTTTTATCTAATTCAACTTCAAAAGGACTTTTTCCAAGTAGTCGATTAATTATAGTAAAATGAGTCCCGTTAAATAATCCGTTATTTTTAATAAGTGCGTGTGGGGAATTTACAGATAAACCATTGTTTCTGATAAGTGCAATATACCAACAAATATCCCAAGGTATTGGGTTTAATTTTAAAGTGGTAAGACATTTAAAAGAACCATTTAGTTGTATTCTATTTTTTTGATTTAGAGACAGTGCAGACAGAGCTTTTTCTTCTGAGAAAAACTGTTCAAACTTATCCCAGCTATTTTTCCATGTTCCCCAACCTCCACCAGTATTTTCTGTATAACGCCAAAAAAAAGTTTTTTTATATTCATTTGGCATTTTTATAAATGTAAATGTAGCGACATGCATAATTTGATCTTCTTTTTCATAAAAATCAAGTGCACCATTCATAAATGTTAGAAAATTCCTAGCTGTAACACCATCATCCTCTAAAACAATAATTTTTCCAAACCTATTTACAATTTCAGTTACACCCTCTATTATATTTTTCTCAATATAATAATTTTCTCTTCTTTCAATAATATTTACAGTTTTAAAACCTCTTATATTTTTTATATATTTTCTTACATTTAAAACATCTTTTTTGTGGCTTTCAGTTTTATAAAAATCAGAAAAAATAAAAAGATCTGTTTTTTTTGCTAAATAATTTTTCTGTAAAGCCTCTAATACCTCCTTTGTATTTTTAAGCCTATTATATACAAAAAGTGCTACAGGTGCTATTTTATTATACTCTTTATTGTTCATACAATTCTTTTGAATGCTTTAGGATGATTACATGGCGTGTCTGGTAAAATAATATTAGCGTGCGGAATACGTTTTTCTATTGGTGTAGGTGTTGTGTGATTACGATACATTTGAGATAAGTGTTTATTTGGATTGTTAGGCGCAAAATAGAACTTACCTTCAAATTCTACTTTTTTTAAAGGAAAAATATAAGATATATGTGTTGTACACATATATCCATTATCTTCCGGTGTTCTCCCAAGTGCTGTCTTTTTAAAAAAAGAGGCTAAAAACCAAACACTTTTACAAAAAAAATATATTGGATAATTAAGCCACCTATTTTTTGATAGCACAACAGCATTATATCTAGACCGAACAGTTGTCCGAAACATTATTTTTCTAAATAACTTAGGCATTTTTGGATAGGCTACAGAAGGAAATATGTCTATAAATATCCCCTTATGATATGGATATTTTTGCTGATGTTCTTTATTTTCATGGTGTTCTAAAAAAGTAGAACCAGTGTCTCTTAACTTTGTAAAATACTGTTTATATGATTTATCAGTTTTGGGAGTTTGCAAAAAAATATCTTTTGGTAACTCCTTTTCAGCTATTTCTAAAAATTTTTTATAATCTTCTATTGGCATAGAGACATCTATGTCATCATCCCAAGGAATGAATCCATTATGACGAACTGCACCTAACAAAGTTCCAAAATCAAGCCAAAACTTAAATTTATTTTTTTCGCATATTTTTTGAAATTCATTTAATAAACGTAATTGAATCTTTCTAGTTTGTTTTTTTATTTCTTCGTTAATCATAATATTTTAGCTATTCTTTTGAGCAACAATTCTTATAAAAAAGAAATCTTCATTCTCTAAAGGAGCAAATCCAGTCTTTTCTTCTGCTGATATAATTCTTAATTTTATACTTTCCAACTTTTTACAAATATTATTAATATTAAGAAACCTTCTAAAATGACCATTATAAATAAATGCATTTATCTCGCCAATAACAGGTTTACCAACTTTAAACAATCCATTTTTCTCCCCCCTCACTTCAATAAATATTTTTCCATCTTTATTTAAACACGAATTTACAAATAAAAATAAGTTATTTTCTTCTTTTTCTGTAATTGAATGTAATGTAAAACGAGAATAAATATTATCAAATGTTCCAAATTTATTTAATTTGGTAAAATCACCGGCTTTAAAAATTAAATTTTTATACTTATTACTATTTAATTCTGAAATTTTATTTTTACACTGATCAACAGCAAGCACATTTATATTATTAGAAGCAAAAAAAATAGCATCTCTTCCATTACCACAACCTAATTCTATTAAAGATGCGTTATCCTTTATATGCTTATTTAATACAAACTTAGCAAACAAAGAAGGCTTTTTAATTATACTTCCATTTTTGTATATATTTTCCCAATATTTTGTGTCCATAAAATTTTTTTATTTAACTTAAAAACTTGTAAATTTTTTAAGATTATTTTTAAATAGAATTAATGCTATAAAAGGACCCAATGAATAAGAAATAAAGGTAGCCCACGCAGCCCCCAATAAACCAAAATACGGAATAAATATAAAATTAAGACTTATATTCAAAATCATCAAAACTAAATATATATAAAAAATTGTACTCAACCTATTTCCAATTAGAAGGTGTTGCTGTATCCCCCACAAAACAAACAGTCCTACACCCGACCAAACATATATTTTTAAAATTCCTACAGCTTCTTGATAAGCATTGCCAAATAATAAATTTATTATAAACGATGCAAAAAATGTTAAAGGTATTGCAATTAAAATGGCTGACACTGCTAATAATATGTATAATTTTTTTAGGCGGTTATAATACTGTACTTTATTATTTTTGTATGCGTTAACTATTGCTGGAAACAAAGAACTACATATAATACCTGGAACAAAGTACCAGATTTCTACCAACCTTACTGCAGATGCATATAAACCGACAGAAGACTCATCCAAAAAATTCCTTACCATAACCTGATCAACTCTTGTAAAAATATAACTAGCGGCAGCGGCCAACATTAACATCCAACCACTGGATAAAAGTTTTTTTGCATATTGCATGTCGAATTTCCAATCTACAAAAAAATGACCACTTTTTCTATAAATAACAACACTTAAAATTACATTAATTAAAGATTCAAAAATAAATATTAATATCAACCAAATTAAGTTTAAACCAAAAATAATAAATAAAACTTTTAGTATTAATGACGCAAACATACCAATCATAGATATTTTTACATTTTTTTCTGCTTGAACAGTAGATTGAAAAAATATAGAAATAATTCCAAACGCCCCCCAAAGAAAATTGGATGCATACAAAATTATAAGTATACGGTTAAAAATAGATTGTTCGAATATAACTACAGAAATAACAACAAGCACAAAAGCTAATAGTCCACCCAAAGTTTGTATTATGAAACTAGTGCCCATTAATTTATTTCTTTTTTCAGGATATTTAACTAAATCACGAGATAATATATTACTAATACCAAGTGTAGTAATAAAAGTAAAAAGACCAACAAAAGCAAAACTATAATTTAAAATTCCATAATTTTTTGGGCCAAGATATCTAGCAATCCAAGCACCCATAAAAAATGCTATTCCCATACGAAACATCTGTCCAAAAAACATCCAACTTGTATTTTTAAAATATTTCTTGAAACCAACATGTTCCAAAACCCATTTCCATTTTTCTGGAACAATATTATTTAATTTTAAAAATAAAATATCAATCATAAACTACCACTCTTTAGTTTTATTCCTAACTTTTGTCTTAACCTTCTGATAAACTACTGTTGCTTTTTCATCTACATCAGGAGACAAAACCCTTAAAATTTCATGCCCCAAAATTCTATATTGACCGCCTATTTTATTTGCCTTAAGCAAACCATTTTTCAAAAGTCTTTTTACAGTACTCTTACTAATCTTAAGGAGTTTTTCCGTTTCTGAGGTTGTATAAACTTCATTAGGATTTATTTCAGGCATAGAGATGGTTTATAAAGTTCTTAAAGTTGAAAGTTTACAAAGTTTTAGGAAGTTGTTATTTAAACACGAGATCCTTCGGCTATCGCTCAGGATGACGTGATAAAAAGGTAATATTGTCCCGAGATCCTTCGGCTATCGCTCAGGATGACGTTTTTTTATTCCATGTCATATTGCGCGGAACGGAGTAGAGTCGGAAATTAAAGCTCACGTCATATTGAGCGGAGTGAAACGGAGTCGAAATATCCCAGTGCAGTATCACTATTTATAATTTATAATACTTTCACGAGATCCTTCGGCTATCGCTCAGGATGACGTGAGAGAGGGGTGATACTTTCACGAGATCCTTCGGCTATCGCTCAGGATGACGTGATAAAAAAGGTGATATTGTTTCGAGATCCTTCGGCTGTTACTCAATATGGCGTACTCTGTGTTTAGTATAACAACAAGTATCAGAAGGTGTCAACAAGTGTCAGTAAGGTTCTATAAAAAATTATCCGCGGATATGCAGAAATAAGAAGTCAGCTTAGTTTAGCTTAACTTTTTTATTTTTATATTAGTAATTTTTATTTTCTATCTTCCAAATACCATTTATGTAAATTCCCAATTCCTTCTCTTAATGAAACTTTATGTTTCCATCCGAGTGAGTGAAGTTTACTAACATCCAAAAGTTTTTTAGGTGTTCCATCTGGTTTTGACAAGTCATTTTTAATTTCCCCACCAAAACCAACAATTTCACAAATTAATTTTAATAAATCTTTTATTTTTATATCCTCACCCATTCCCAAATTTAACAATTCATTTTCAACACCACTTTCCATCAAGAAAACACAAGCTTCACCGACATCATCTATATATAAAAACTCTCTCATCGGCTCTCCAGTACCCCACATTGTAATTTCTTTATCGCCGTGCTCTTTTGCTTCTACAACCTTACGAAGTAGCGAAGGAAGGACATGAGAGGTGTTCAAATCAAAGTTATCTCCAGGACCAAACAAATTACACGGCATAACAGCAATATACTTCAAACCATACTGCTCATAATAAGATTTACACATTTGAATTCCTGCAATCTTTGCAACCGCGTAAGCATTGTTAGTTTCTTCAAGTTTACCAGTCATTAAATATTCTTCTTTTATAGGTTGCTCCGCAAATTTTGGATAAATACAACTACTTCCTAAAAACAGTATTTTTTTTACCCCATTTAAATGTGAACTGTGGATTATATTCATTTCTATCGACATATTGTCATAGAAAAAATCTGCTTTATTTTCTTGGTTTGCCAATATTCCACCAACTTTTGCCGCAGCCATAAAAACATACTCTGGCTTTTCTTTTTGAAAAAAACTTTCCACTGCCTTTTTATCTCTTAAATCTAATTCTGAGCTAGTACTAAAAATAAGATTATTATAACCTTTTGATTTTAAATTTCTTACAATTGCAGAGCCTACCATTCCTTTATGTCCTGCGATATAAATTTTTGAAGATTTTTCCATAAAATTAGGGATTTGGGGAAGTTTATAAAGTTGTTCTCGGCTTGACTAAGAATCCAGGAACTTTAAATAATTAAACGTTGATTAGAACTGTCATCCTAAATGGAACGAAACACACACGTCATATTGAGCGAAGTGAAACGGAGTCAAAATATCTCGAACAATATCACCAGAACTATGAATATTTAAAGTTATAGTGATTTTAACCCGAGATCCATTCGACTTCATTTCGCTCAGGATGACGTGGTTTTTGTAGGTCATCCCGAACGGAACGAATAAGTAAGGGAGTGACTTTTAACTTTATAAACTTTTTACTTTCTTATTTTATAAACCACTCTCAAGCCTCTCCTCAACCATTATTTTTATCAAATCATCAAATTTCACTTCTGGCTCCCAACCCAACTCTTTTTTTGCCTTACTAGAATCACCCAAAAGCAAGTCTACTTCTGCTGGTCTGAAATACTTTTCATCTATTTCAATTATAGTTTTACCTGTTTTTTTATCTATACCTATTTCTTGCAAACCTTCACCTCTCCACTCAATTTCCATATTCAACAACTGTGCTGTTTTTTCAGCAAACTCTCTTACACTATGTGTTTCGCCAGTTGCTATCACATAATCATTCGGTTTTTCTTGTTGCAACATCATCCACATTGCACGAACATAATCCTTTGAATATCCCCAATCTCTTTTTGCATTTAAATTTCCCAAATACAACTTATCCTGCTCTCCTTTTTTAATTGCAACTAAACCATCTACAATTTTCTTTGTCACAAAAGTTCCACCTCTTCTTGGAGATTCATGATTAAACAAAATACCATTACATGCAAAAATATCATAGCTTTCGCGATAATTTACAACCAACCAATGTGCATAAACTTTTGCACAACCATAAGGGCTTCTTGGATAAAAAGCTGTTTTTTCACTTTGTGGCACTTCTTTTACCTTTCCATACATTTCAGAAGATCCGGCCTGATAAAATTTAATATTTAAACCACTATTTTTAATAGCTTCAAGCAATCTCAATGTTCCTAACCCGTCTGCATCACCTGTATAAATTGGCAGATCAAAACTAACTCTTACATGACTTTGCGCTCCCAAATTATAAACTTCATCTGGTTTAACCTTGTTTAAAATCTTATTTATATTACTAGCATCCAACAAATCTCCATAATGTAAAAATAATTTTACACCTTTATCGTGTGGATCTTTATAAATATGGTTCAATCGTCCAGTATTAAAACTGCTCGACCTGCGAATAATTCCATGAACTTCATATCCTTTTTCCAAAAGAAATTCTGCCAAATAAGATCCGTCTTGTCCTGTAATTCCTGTAATCAATGCTTTTTTCATACTACTTATTCATTTTTATTAAAGTCAAAATCTGGGTAAAAACTATTTAAATACACCTCTGCATTTTCATTTAAGACTATTCCATTATCCAATGCATAATTTAAATGTTTCAAACCCTCTTCAAACTTACCCATTTCCTGCTCCAAAGCAATTAAACGAAGTAATCCTACTTCTATTTTAGGATTGTTCTCCAAACTATCGATTAAAACCTGTTCAGCCTCCTCATCTTTACCAAGAACAATTTTTATCTCTGCCAACACATATTGAACTTGTTGTCTTTTTGGAGATTTTGAAAGTGCATCCTCCAAAAGCAATTCCACATTTTCAAATGCTTGTTTATTTTCTGGATTCATATATTGTTTTGTCATGTTTGCCAACTGCAAATGAACCCGAATATCTAACGGATGTAATTCTAAGTTTTTTGACAATTCTTCGTATACCAAATTGTATAGTTCATTCACCTCTTCTTGCCTATTTGCTTTTATATATTCTCCTAGTTTGTCCACAACTGCTCTTGAAAAATCAGCTCTAATATCATCTATATGTGGTGATGGTATTTTAATTGCATTTTGATATTGCAATGCCGGATTATCCCCATTGTGAATTGATTTTATAGCTGTTAAAGTTGCCTTATTTGCTTTTGCAGGATTTATATTTGTTGCGTATAAGATAATAAATATAAAAGAAAATACTAATACTACCAATCCTACAGATATATCGTTATTTAATTTATTATTTTCAGCGACATTTTTATTTTCAGAATTAGCACTCAAAAGAGCCAAAAAGAAAAAGAAATATAAATATGAGGTTGGATTTTCAAATACAAACACATTATTGACCAAATGCCCTATTAAAAATGCAGTACCGACAGCAAAAAAATGTATATCTATATCACCTTTTTTATAAGCTCTAAAAAGTACAATAATTGATACAATGAACAAAGAAAGATAGGTTAAAATTCCAAAAGCTCCTTGAACTGCCAAAGTATTCATCAAAATATTGTGTGCATTATCAAACCAAGTTTCTCCAAAACCATAATCTAAGAAGTTTGGATTATAATACTTATTGAAAGCATAAAAATAATTATTTGGACCCCAGCCAAAAATAGGCTTATCTTTCCAACTTTCATAAGCTATACCCCAAGCCATTATTCTTGTGTCTGCTGTACCACCGGTTAAACTTACATTCATAAGCCTTCCAACTGCAGGTATATTTTTTACGAAATCTGTCTGTCTAAAGAAAAACAAACTAGATAAAACTAACACTCCAAAAATAACTAATGCTGAAAGTCTTAAACGAATTTTTTTGTGTTTTTTTAAAAAAAGTAAATAAACAAGAACCATAACAAACAAACCAACAGTAAGCCCTAAAAATGCACTTCTTGTACCACCCCAAAAAACACCGCCAAAACCAAACAACATTCCAACAATCGCAAAATATCTCCAAAAATTATTTGTCTTTTCTTTTATCATTAGCAAATAACCTATAAAAAATAAAAACATTCCATAAGCACTAAAATAAATAGCGTTTCCAAGAGTTGCAGAGACCCTACCGCTACCACCATTCAATAAAAAATTTACATTTAGATATTTTTGTATAAAACCTATAAACATTACCAACAATCCTGCACCCAAAAATAATCTTAAAAATAATTTCCAATCTAACCAATCTTTGAAAACAGAAGATATAATAAAATAATAAATAACATAATGCCCAACAGTAAACAACCCAAGCATTCTCTCGTGATTATCCCAAAAACTTTTATAAGGATCTACTCCCACAAAAGTAGAAATTGTAAAACTTAGAAAAAATAAAAATACTGCAATATTTATTGCTGTTAATTTTGGTTTATATCTATGCCAATTACTAAATAGTAAAGCCAAATAAGACCCAAACATCAACAACACAATACTTCTGAAAATAACAATCTTAGGTACTATAAAAGGAAAGATAAAGCTAGACGACATTAAAACTAATGGGACAAAAAAAGATAAAAGTATTAAAAGTTTTAAAAACTGCTCTATATTTTTTCTCATAAAAAATTTAATCAATCTACTAATAATTATTTTAAACATCGTAATTATAGTCTTTTTGTTCATTTTAAGCAAGGCAAACAAAAAACTCGCACGAATGCGAGTTTTTTGTTTCTATGTGTAAATTACACAATAGAATTCTAATTTAACATATTTTATATGAAAAACTAGCTATTCTTTGGAGCTGAGATTCTTGTACCATCAATACTTTCAGTATCTAAGTATAAGAAATCATAGTTATTAGCAATTGTATATGTTGTGTCATAACCATCGAACCAATCAATATTATTGTTTGCATCACCATCGCTACCCTTTAAGTCATCCAAACCAACTTGGATCCAGTTAGTTTCATTGGTTGTTGTACTTAAAGCTGTAATGTTTGCTTTTACAACAAAGTAAGCAGTTGCACCTTGATCAATCAAAGCATCGTTACCCAAAGTTGTTGTAGCAGCTGATAATGTCCAATCTCCACCAACATCACTTGCTCCACTTCCAGTAGAACTAGCTGTGGCAACAGTAAATGTTACTGCACCTGTCACACCATTGATACGCTCAATTGTACCAGTTGTAACAGCCACACCATTGAATTTAGAGATATCAAACAATAGACTATCTACTGCTAGCTTCAAACTATTACCATCTGTGTCAGTATTATTACTATCTGAAACAGTTACAGCTAGGATAGCAAGAGTAGTTACTCCTGTACCTGTGATACCTGTAGCGACAGATTCACCATCCATAGCAGTTACAAATTCTACTTTTGTAATCTTTGTACCAGCAACATAGTAATCTTTTGTCTCAGCTGTTCCGCCATCATCAGCAGCTTCATCGTAGAAACCATCCAAATCTAGGTCGAATACGATTTCACCTGCAGCAACTCCGTCAGAAGTTCCAGCTGTACTATCTAAATTACCATAAGTAAATGCCTCTCCAGAATCCACACCTTCAGCTGTCAAGTGTCCAGTAGTTGTTACGATCTTGTACTGGATAGCTTCGCCAGCAGCGTTCTGTGAATCTGATGTTTGTGTAGCACCATTACCCATTTCATTGGTATTTACATAAATCCACCAATCATGAGTTCCTTGAGGAATCACTTCATTAACACCATTAAAGAAAGCAATGTCGCTTGTATCAACTGTTGTACATCCTACAAGATTTGCTGAAACATTAGACTTCTCTTTGTACAAACACACTGACTCAACCTCATCTTCTGTTCCAGAATTAGAGTTAGTCAATTTAAGATCTTTCAACAAAACATCTTCATATTCTGCTCTTAATCTCAATTTACCAGCCCATAGATCTGTACCAGCAACAACTACACGATCTTTATTAATTCCAGCGTCGTTGTTACGCAATTGAACATAAAGATTTCCTTTTTCTTTCAAAGTAAGAGTGCGTGTTGTTTCAAGTTGATCGGTTGTTGAAATTGCTGTACCACTTGAATCTTGTACTGTAGCATCATCATTATCAGCATCTTTTGCTGTTATTACACTAAGTTGAGCATGAACTGTTCTGTTTGATGCATCAAGTGCTGAAGAAACGGTACCTTTTACTGAGAAAGTACGAGAAGTTCCAGGAACTACCAATACATCTATAGTATCAAAATCTACATATCCAGTTGTTAGACCAGAATTTGTAACATTTTGTTGAAATACACCATCCACATAAAGTGCTAAATCAGACCAGTTAGCCTTGTCCAAATTATCCTCAACAGTTGATGTATTACTTGCCGCACTATTTCCACCCTCAAACTTAAGCTGTGAAATTCTTACCTCTCCAGATGTAGCCTCAAGAGTACCGTTAAATATTTCAACAGCAGTGTCATTTATAACAGCTGTTCCAGTATTCATTGGTGAAGCTTTAATTGTCAATGTAGCTCCTTTTACAGTTACTGTTTTACCAGTAATAGAACCTACAGAGAAATTACTAACAGCATCTCCAGCAGGAACTGTTTCAGCAACCCAGTTTGTTGTATTAATTGTAGATGTTACTTTGTAAGTATCACCACTACCAATACCAGTTGGAAGATCTCCACGAACAGAGAATTCAAGAGTTTCCCCAGCGTTCAAATAAACCTCGTCTGAGAAAGTCCAAACCTCTCCATCCACATCTCCGTCTCCACCACCTGACATTACACCACTATAAGCAGCACCACCAACAGATACGATTTCGAAGTTATCAACATCTTTATTATTTGTAGCATCACCATCTCCGTCTGCTTCAAAAATACCAAAGATCATTGTTGTAATCTTCATATCTGTAGAGCCAGCACTCAAAGTAAGAGTACCAAATTCAACATCTGTTCTATCATCTGCAACATCTTTTAGAGTTGAAGTGAAAGAAATGTTAAGCTCTGCACCATCAATAGTAATAATAGCTCCTTCTGTAGCAGCATTAAAATTAGTTGAAGTTACAGTAAGACGAGTATTATATGTACTTCCAACGACCTTTAGATCACTAGTAGTATCCAATACAAACTCTGCAGTATTTCCATCACCATTTACAACATCTGCTTTCACAGTAAATGTTTCATTCTTATTCTTTAAAATAGAATAAGGTGTGTCCAAAACAAAAGTAATTTTATCACTTACCATTGATACAGGACCAGCTAAAACTGTTGTACCTTGATATAAGTAGAAATTCTTTAGATCTCCATCAGCAGCATTACTTGAAGCTGCTTTATTTTTCAATGTAATGGATTGAAATTCAGAATCTTCTACACTACCTATTGCAAGTTTAAATTTACTCACAATTACACCTGTTGTACCAATTTTCTTTGTGACAGCAGAAGCAGAATTTGTAATAGTAACAGTACCAACAGATACATTTACACCAGACATAGCATTACCATATACAGGAACTCCTGAAACAGTACCACTACCAAGTGTCATATCTACAACACCAAGTGCATTAAATGTTCCAGCAGTGTCTATTTTAGCCACAATTGTAAGCTCCTTAGATGTTCCAGCTGGAATTGTCCAACCACCAGACACATTATATGTCATAAATTCACCTGAAGAATCCCAAGTTGTCTTAGTACTTCCAAGTTTTGTAGAACCATCATATAATGTAACATTGGTAAAGTCACCTGTGGCACCAAGCCCAGAACGACCTACCTTTACTGCATTAATAATTGCATCTGCATCAGAACCAGCAGAAACCATTACTTTTGTAAATACAACATTGTCAGTGTTAATAATAACACTAGCAGAAACAGGAGTATCGGCAGATAAAGAAACTGTTAAGTCTCCTCCTGTTACAACTGTTCCACTTCCACCAGTAGTAGCACCCTGAGTTGGGTCTTCTACTACGCTAGAAGGAGTTACATTTGTAGTTGCCATTGCAGCTGCATCAAATACAGTTGCACTAACTTCTTGAACATCTCCACTAGTTGCGCCGCTCATTGCACCGTCAACCATATAAAGCATTCCATCTACCATTTGGTAAACAGTAGTTTCTCCTGTTTTCTTTACAAGCATTCCGTTGTGAAGAGCTGATTCTGTAATTTCTGAACCACTATTTGCATAGTTTGGCCAGAATACATCTGCTACATCACGAACTTTTGTTGCCCAGTCAGCTCCGTAAAGCTCTGAAGCAATAGCTGCGCTTGCGATCTTTGATTTTGTATTACCTGGCTCAACCACATATACGCTAGGTGAGATTTGAACCTTTACCAAGCGAGAACCTGGTCTATAGTTTACACCATAAGGTGCAGCTGTAGGTGCAGGATATGCGTCTACACAAGTATTAGGGATAACATTGATACCAGAATAATCTGCGTACCAAGTCTTGTATACTTCACCATTTGGGAAGTACATTCTTTCCATGTCTGAATTCAATAAGTACACTGCTGTGTTGTCTGCAACCTTGAAAAGGTCGCCAGCTGCCAATGTAGGACATGTAGCAGCAGAAACACCTGCAGGAACTAAAGCTGCAACTCCAATGCTCCAAGCAATTGTCATTACAGTTACAGACATACTAAAGGCTTTTTTTCCAACCTTTTTTAGTTTGTTTGTCATAAATAAATATTTTTTTGACCTATATTCTGACGCAATCTGTTTTTAAAAACAAACCGTCCAAAAGTATAAGCTGTTAATTCACAATTTTAGGTGTATAACTGGCTTGTGACCACCGACCTTTGTTTTACACCGCCCTTACTGTATGGCAGGCGGTTTTCCACTAGTGTTTACTAAACAAACACCACAAGCTATTTACAGCTTTTTCTAAAAACTATTTACAGTTTTTAGAAAGTGAAAAACCATTTGCCTACAGTAAGAACATTAATACGTTCTTTTATGTGCAGAAGCACACAATTATTTTGACTAGTAAAAATCAAAATAATTGTAGTCTTCTTCTGTGCTTTTCTCTAAATAACTTCTTCTTGTGTAATTTCTTCTGTGGTTGTACTTATTATAATGGTACTTGTGGTAGAATCTAAAACACCTTCTTTATCATTAGAATCTACACCTTCACTTATTTTTACCGCTTCGTCTACAACTGCACTTATCTCATCTTGTGTTATTACCACTTCTTTCATTTTTTCAAATGCACTCGCAACATCTTCGCTTTCTAGTAAGTCTCTTGTTTCTACAAGTGCTGTTTCTATTTGTTTTGTAATGTCTTCTACTTGCTGTTCTGCATCTTTTGCATTTTCTACTACTCCAAGATCTAAAGTGCTAGACACAATATGGTAATTATCAACAAGGACAGTACTACTTGAAGCAAAACTACTAGTACCTTGCACAGCATTTTTTACACCTTCAAAATCTTCTGCAACCTTGATTAACTGATTTTCAATATGAACCTTTACAACCTCTTTAAGCTCTGTTTTTACACCCTCTTCAATAGTATCTCCTGATATTTTTTCTACCAAAACCTCCATTGATTTTGCACCAACCTCTGCCACAACTTTACTTATTTCGTCCATTTGGTTTGAGGCAACCACTAGACTACTCTCTTCCAAATCTACCAAAATACCCTCTACAGCTTTATCTGTATTTTCTGCAATTTCAAGAACACCTTCTATGCCGTCTTTTGCAACATCTTCCAAAGTTTTTGATGCAGACTCAATTGATTTTTTAAGTGAATCTACAGCTGTTGTTATTGATTCTGCTCTGGCGCTAGTCTCTTCTTTTGATACTACCTCTTTTATTTCTACTGCTCTTTTGGATGCAAATTCCAGATAAAGCTCTACTTCTTTTTCCTTTGAACCACTTACAGAAGCCATTACTAATCTTGTTTTTTCACCAGCCAATTTTACACCCCACATTACATCTCCTGGTAAACTGTTTTGTGAAGCGCTTACTCCTACTATCCAACCGCCTACTACAATTACAAATGCCAACGAAGAAACAAGCACAGGCCTTGCGTACGATATAAATTCTTTGGGTACAAAAAGATCAATGAAACTATTCACCCTTCTTAATCCTACTTTTTTATCCACACCAAAAGAACTATTTGAGATTTTACTCAACAAAACTTTTTTAGATTGAACTACCCATTCCTGATCTGGAGATACTCGACCACTCCTATTCTTCAGTCCTCTTAATTTTGCTTTAAGTTCTTTGCTCATATATTTAACTAATGTGGCAATTTTTCTGCAAGCTGTTTAAGTTTTTTCAATGCTCTGTGCAATGTCACTCTTACTGCTGTCGGTCTTTTACCAAGAATATCTGATATTTCCTTTATAGAAAGCTCTTCGGTATAGCGAAGTAAAACAACCTCTTGATACTCTTGTTTCATTTTTCTCAACAATTTAAATGTGTGTGCAATATCTTGCTTTAATTCAATCTCTCTAAGATTATCTCTATTATTTGGGAACTCTTCCATTAGATAATTTGCACTCTCATTTATTCTAGATTTTTTTCTATAATGATCTACTATTGAGTTTCTAGCTATTCTGTAAACCAATCCGCTAAAACTTCTTATAACTTCTACATTCTTTTTTCTTTTTATAATATACTCCCAAGTTTTCAAAAAAACTTCGTTTGTTATGTCTTCTGCATCTTCTTTTGTTCTTACTTTCAAAAATATAAATCTATATATCTTTGCAACATATAAATCATAAAGTTTACCGTATGCAACCGGATCTGCTTTTGTGACAACTTTGTATAATAAAATTTTTTCTGTAATTTGCACTCTCATAAGAGAAGACGATTGAAATTCAAAAGTGTTACACTTTTAGTTATTTTACAAACTAATTTGATAAAACTTTTAATTTTTAAGTATAAAAAAATAATTTAATGTTGTCCAACCAAAAAATATTAGACCTCTTTGGTATATGGTGGAAAGTATAACACGGTGGTTTTAAATTCTCAAGGGTATTTTTTCTTTATGTGTTTTTATATTTTAGTGATACTGTTTCGAGATCCCTCAAGCTCCGCTTCGCACCGTTCGGGATGATGTGTGATTATTCAGAATGACGTTTTTTTATTCACGTCATGATGTGTGATTATTCAGGATGACGTTTTTTTATTCACGTCATATTGAGCTTCACCTCGTGGAGTCGAAAAAAAAGTTCACGTCATATTGAGCGGAGTGAAACGGAGTCGAAATATCTTGGGATTGTATCATTAGAACTTTGAGTATTTTGTGTTCTAGTGTTTTTATTATTACGAGATCCTTCGGCTTCGCTCAGGATGACGTGTGGGAAAGTGATACTATCTCGAGATCCTTCGGCTTCGCTCAGGATGACGTGATGGAAAATTCCCCTCAGGATGATGTGTGGGATTTTTGTTATCCTGACCTCGACCAGGAATGACAGAATAGTTTAAAAACAAAAAAATAGCTTTAAAGCTATTTTTTTGTTTTTGAAAATAATTTATTAAGCTGTTTTAACTAATTTCATTTTTCTCATATTGGTGTACTCACTTTTATACACATTTATTGTTTCATCCACAATTGTATCCCAGTTATAGTCTCTTTGAACTCTTGTTTTATTTCTATGAATTTCTTCTTTAATTTCACCCTTACTTTTAGACAATACTTTTGTTAAAGTTTTCATAAGTGAGTTTACATTATCAGTTTTAAACAGAAAGTCTTTAGTTTTTATCAACTGTTTGTGAGCTGGGATATCTGAAGCCACAGTTGAAATTCCATAACTCATAGACTCCAAAACGGTAATCGGTAATCCTTCATTGTTTGAAGGGTTCACTAGTACACTAGCCCCTGAAAACAACTCTCTTAAACTTTCATCAATTTGCACTCCAGTGAAAATAATATCTTTTTCGCCTTCAGCCATTTTGTGAAGTTTGTTTACATATTTGTCTGTGCTTGCACCAGCTCCAACAATTACCAGTTTTTTGTCTGTCACAATATTTATTTTTTCTTTTTTTGCTTGCAGATAAGCTGTAATAAGATTGTGAACTCCTTTATCTGGAATAAGTCTTGCTACCACCAGAATATACCCATCTTTTTTAATCCCCCATTTTTTTAGAGTTTCAAATTTTTCACTCTTTTTCAAATCTGGAACACCATTTGGAAGACATACTGAATTTACATCATATTTCAAATTCAAATAATGTGCCATCACATCTGAAACCACAATAGTTTTGTGTGCAAAATGTATGGCAGTCCACTCTCCCATTCTAAGTATAAGTTTTGCGAAAATACCCCATTTCATCTGCTTCCTGTCCATAGAATGGAAAGTAGTAATTACAAGGGTTTTTGGTGCAAAAACACGCGGAATCCAAGAAAGTAATGACGGTCCAACACCATGAAAATGGATAATATCATTTTTTGACCTAATTGCGTCTATTGTAGCAAACAAAGTGTGGGTAATAGTATCCAAATGTTTTGTTCGAACAGTTGGAGTGTGTTTTATAGAAATACCTTCAAATTCACCATTTTTAGCATTTGTATACCATTTTCTAGCGTAAGCTATCACCTTAAAGTCAAACTTAACCAAGCGTGTTGCCAATTCATGCACATGCCTTTCTACTCCACCATATTTTGCTGGTAATCCTTTTTGTCCAATAAATGCTATTTTCATACTATTTTAGTCTAAAATTTGTTTATTTTTAGCCAAATTATACTTTTTATTTATCGTAAAATTATACCACATTTTAACCCTTTTGTCAAGGTAAAAATAAGAATAACAAAAAACTACAAGTCATATTGAGCTTCACCTCGTGGAGTTAAAAATAAAAGTTCACGTCATATTGAGCAGAACGAAGTGGAGTCGAAATATCTCGTGTTTGTTTCACTATTTTATTTTTGTGTTTTTATTTCGAGATCCTTCGGCTTCGCTCAGGATGACGTGATGGAAAATTCCCCTCAGGATGATGTGTGGGATTTTTGTTATCCTCACCTCGACCAGGAATGACAGAATAGTTTAATTTATTATAGTTTATGTATTTTTATATAAAATAATTTTAGTTTGTAGACTCTGGATTCCAGATCGGGATCGGGAGTGACAAAGAGGGTTTAAGGTTTGAATTACTGTTTTGTTTTATAGACTCTGGATTCCCGGTCAAGCCAGGAATGACAAAAGAGCAGGGACTTTACAGACTTTTAACCTCCTTATATAAAGCCAAAATCTGCTTCAGATGCTTTTCTGGTGAGTTTATTTTTAAAACCTCTTTTCTAAGCTCTTGTCCAACATCTAACAATTCCTCCTCTTTTTTGTTGAACCAATACTTAATTTTTAAAGCCATTTCTTCTGAATTTCTTGGCTCAAACAACATAGAATTTGAAACCATTTCTGGCAATCCGCCAATGTTTGAAGCTAATACAATTTTTCCCATTGCTTTTGCCTCCAAAACACTAAGTGGATAATTCTCATACCAAATAGAAGGAGTTACCAAAATCCTAGCACCGCCAATTAGCCTTTCTAGTTTTTTTCCTGTTTGAAAACCTGTAAACTCTACATTTCTCAAACCCTCTTGCTCTACAGCATTTTGCAAAATTTCCAGTTGTGGTCCATCGCCAATAATTTTTATATCTATTTCTGTATTTTTAATAGCAGTGTCTATCAGAAAACCAACACCTTTTTCCTCTGAAACCCTTCCCACAAAAGCTATATAACCTCTGTCAGTTTTAGATAAATTAAACCTTTCTACATCTATAGGATTTGGCAGATTTACAAACTTTTCCTTTTTCCATCCAAATTCTATGCACTTTTTTTTCATAAATTTACTTGGTGCAATAAACTTATCCACATATCTTTTGTAATATCTCATTATTTTGTGATGAAAAATCATTTCTAAAGTCAAAATAATACTCTGAGAAAGACTATTTTTTTGACACCTATTTTTAATACAGCTCAAATAAAATCCTTTTGCATCTTCCTCGTGCACAGCCCCGTGATGAAACATAGAATAGTTTGGCACAAGCAGTTTATAATCGTGCAAAGTCATTACAACAGGAATTTTGTGCTTTTTGATAACCCCCAAGATCGATGGAGAAATATGATGATAAATATTATGCAAATGAATTAAATCTGGCTCTTCATCTTTTATCAACTGTTTCATTTTTCTCCTTGCCTCAAAAGAATAAAAAATTCTTACAATACCTTTTATTTTATCCAAAAAAGATACCTTACTAGGATCGCCAAGCTCCATATTTGAAACAAAATATTTGCTATATGGAGTTTTAAAATTTTTTTCATTTTCTACAGAAAAAGGAATTACAGTATGTCCAGCTTTTTCTAGCAATTCAGTGAGATACAAAGAATAATTTGATGCGCCATCTCTATGCCAATAATATTTGTGTACTTGTACAATTTTCATATTTTTAAGAAGTTATAAAGTTTATAAGGTTGGAAGTTGAAAAATAAAACCAATCAACATTATATTAAGAGAAATAATGTGAAAAAATATAACATATGTCATATTGAGTTTTACCTCGTGGAGTTAAAAATAAAAGCTCACGTCATATTGAGCGGAGTGAAACGGAGTCGAAATATCTCGGGAAAGTATCATTAGAACTTTGAGTATTCAGCGTTCTGGTGTTTTTGTCCCGAGATCCTTCGGCTTCGCTCAGGATGACGTGATGGAAAAATAACATATCCCCGAAATCCCTGTTTGTAGGCAGGCACGGCATTTCGCCATACTCCATTCCGCTTAAAATAATATAATTATTTCTTATTTTTCTTGTCCTGTTTCAAACCAAACTAACGAAGTGGGTGATCTGTTATTTTTTATCATTTCCTAGCCAAAGATAAATATATTTCTTCGTATTTTTTCACCATTTCTTCCACTCCAAAATGGTGTAATGCAAAATTCTTTGCACTTTTTGCAAGCTCTTCACCAGAATGCGGATGACTAAATAGCCAATGAAGCCTTGAACGCAAATCATCATACCTACCATTTTCAAACAAAAGACCATTTTCCATATTCCTTACTACCTCTACCAACCCTCCCGTAGCAGATGCTACTACTACTCGACCACTTGCCATTGCCTCCATAGCCACTATTCCAAGACCTTCCCAATTAGAAGGAATAATCATTATGTTAAAATTCTTTAGAAGTTCTGGTACATTTGTTGTTGGTTTTTGTATACTTATTCTATCAAAAATTCCCAATTTTTTAGACATAGAGATTATTTCTTTCTTTTTTTCTCCATCACCTACTATAGTTAGGTGCCACTTAAAATCTTTCAGACCTACCAAAGCTGAAAGTGCATTTTTATGACCTTTCTGCTCCACAAGTCTACCCAAGATAAGTAGTTTAAAATTTTTCTTAATCTTTGCAGGTTTAATTTTTGCAAATCTCTCCAATTTTATTCCATGACGAATTTTATGCACAGGTTTTTTCAACTTATATTCCTTCTTCATAAATTCCACAACGGCTTTAGACGGCGCTGTGTAAACATCACTATAGTTTTTCAATAAAATTTTAATTCGTTTCTTAAAAAATGATTCGTCTGTATTTATATTATGTTCTGTTGTCACCACAGGAATTCCCATTTTGTGTGCAACTACTCTTCCCCAAAAATCCCCACCAAAAAGATGCGTATGTATAACATCTGGTTTTAATATTTTTAATTTTTTTCTAAGTAATTTAAACAATCCAAAACTTATCTTACCTTTCTTTTTCACTGTTATAACTCGCACAGATCTTTTTAACTCTTTTTTCAATGGGGTATAATTTTTCAAAACTATAATAGTAGTTTCAAATTTATTCTCATCATAATTGTTTGCCAAATCAACCACAAAACGCTCGGCACCGCCGAATGAAAGAGTTGGGATAATATGTACTATATGAATTTTTTTCATTCTATTTTAGATAATTTACTAGTAGAAGCCAAAGCAATACCAATTGGCATCCACATTACAGCATTAAAATAAGAAGTATTAAACAACTCAAAAATTATAATTCCCAAAACAGAAACAAACAAAACTTGATACAATAGTTTTCTTTTTCTGGAAAAATGAGTTCTTTTTTGACTTTGCCAAAGTGTCCACAAAACCCAAGATAAAAAACCCAAGAAAAAGAATAACCCAACAAAACCTTCTTCCAGTAAAATCTTTTGTAAAAATCCATGAGAGTCCAGTGGACTACCATACTCAAAAACCAAAATTTTAGTATCCGCTAAAACATACTGAAACATCCCTGGGCCATAACCAACCCAAGGGCTACGAAATGTGTAAAATATTGCAACATTTGTTGCTTCGGCGCGAGCTGTGGTAGAACTCTCAACAATAGAAGACTTAAACAAAAATACTCCCATATAAGCCACAGTAATTCCTAGTACTAAAATAGTTAATGTTTTTAATAATAATGCTTTCTTACTTACAAGTCTATCTTTTGTAAACCAAGCCAATACAAGCAACTCAACTCCCAAAGAAATCCATGCTGCGCGAGAAAGTGTAAGCATTATTGTGATAAGCATTAAAAATGAAACAATACCCAACAAAAACTTCTTTGATTTTGACTTATCTACAAGATAGAAAAATACCGCAATAGGAAAAATAACAACCAAAGGTTCTGCCAAAAGATTATGATTGAAGCCAAGCGGAGCAAACCCACCAAAAGCATAAGGAACAACACGAATCCATTCTGCAGTATCAACCATAAATAAAGAAGATAGACCAAACAAAGAGATTAAAAAGCCAACAAACACCCAGATATTTAAAATTTTATAAATAAGCTTTCGGCTGTGGATAAGCTGATATGGTAAAAATACAAAAGCCAAATATACAAACACCATAGGTCGAACAAGATATTTTATACCTATACTAAAAAAATTATTATAAATAAAAAATATAGAAATCAAACTTGTAAGAATAAAACCTCCGTACCACAAAATCCCTGGAAATTTATCTTTAATTTTTCTTCCTTTTAGTTTTATAATTTTGAAAGACCATGCCACAAGAAAACTAAACAATAAAAATAAAGCTAAAAAATCTACAACAGGTGCATTTAACTGGTTTAAAAATGGAAAAGAATCTACCCAATGATATTGTGAAAAATTGATACTCCAGCCTTGAAAAAACGCAAAAAAAGCCAACAAATAAATACCAATATCTAAACGAACCACAAAAAGTCCTATTAACACACTAGCCACAATTGCAACAACCACAATAGGAGAGAAAACCAAAAGTAGAGTAAAAGGTATAAATAGTAAAATAAAAACAAGAAAAACAGCAAAGAAATTTACCTTGCCTTTTTTATATAAAAAATCTAAGAAATTTGGCGATTTCATTGTAATTTTTTAGTATGTTTATTATACCATAAATAATCATAATAAGCGTTATATTGATCATAGTAAAACGGAGTTAAAAATAAAAGTTCAGGTCATATTGAGCGGAGTGAAGCGGAGTCAAAATATCTCGTGATTGTATCATTAGAACTTTGAATATTTGCGTTCTAGTTGTTTTTATCTCGAGATCCTTCGGCTGTCGCTCAGGATGATGTGATAGAAAGGTGATATATTCCCGAGATCCTTCGGCTTCGCTCAGGATGACGTGTGGGATTTTTATCATCCCCAACTTGATTGGGGATCCAGATTTTGTATCACTGTTCTATTTTGAAGACTCTGGATTCCCGATTAGCGCGGGAATAACAAAACAGAATCTTTAAAAATATTGAATAGTAAAACAAAAAAACCGCCTTAGTTAAGCTAAAGCGGTTATAAAATTAACCATAAATATCGCAAGCATCTCCAATTCCATTCCCATTTGAATCAAACTGAAACGGATTGTCCGTAAATGGGCAGTTGTCACAAATATCACCAAATTCATCACCATCTGAATTTTTTTGTGATTGATTGTGCAACCAAGTACAATTATCAAATTCATTCAAAAAGCCATCGTTGTCTGCGTCTGGATCACAGGCATTTCCTAGCCCATCCAAATCTGCATCGTATTGACTCACATTTACAATGTTCAAGCAATTATCACAAATATCACCGACGCCATCCCCATCATAATCAGATTGATCTATATTCATATCCCAAATACAGTTGTCTTCTGTATTCAAAAAACCATCATTGTCAAAGTCTATATCACAAGCATCTCCAAAACCATCATAATCAAAATCTTCTTGTTCTGGATTTTGTATTCTTGGGCAATTATCATAAAAATCAAACAAACCGTCATCATCTATATCAGAACAATGGTCTCCAATATTATCATTGTTAAAATCTTCTTGATTTTCATTTTCAACTCGTGGACAATTATCTTGTTCGTTTTTTATTTCATCACCATCAATATCTTTATCACACTCGTCCACAATTCCATCTTCATCTGTGTCATAATCCTGAATCAAATTGTAAACTTCTCTGCAGCTATCATTTCTGTCTAACCAACCGTCACCATCAGAATCTTGACAAGCGTCACCGATACCGTCATCATTCCAATCGGCTTGGCTAAAATTTGCAACAAACGGACAATTATCATTAGCTCCTAAAAGCCAATCTTGGTCTACATCCATACCACAAACAAAGCTCACAGAAATTCCTTGCTCTTCACAAGTCAAAAAACACATATCTGGATTAAATTCACTTATACTTCTTGTACATTCTGTGGAAATTCCATCTATTCCAGGCTGACCCATTGGTCCTTCATCACCTTTTTCGCCTTTTATGTTATAAGTTTCATCCCCACAAACTAATACAACTTCTCCAGCAGAATCAAGATCGAAAATACAAACAACTTCACCCTCATCTTCAAACGGAATTACAAAAGTTTCATCTCCACATACAACTTCTGGTTCTTTTGTTTCTTTGTTTTGAGTTATCTGGCACTGTGCCTCCAGATCAAAACTACCACAACCAACTATCAAAAAAATAAGACCGAGCAAGCCAATGATTTTCCGCATTTTCACCTCTTAAAATGCTTCTTTGTAAAGAACATAAACTGTGATTATATTCGCATATTTTAGATAAAAAGTCAAGTCTTAAAGAAGTGAAAAGTTTTTATTCCCGTCGTATTGAGCGGAGTGAAACGGAGTTAAAAATAAAAGTTCACGTCGTATTGAGCGGAGTGAAACGGAGTCGAAATATCTCGGGAATGTATCATTAGAACTTTGAATATTTTATGTTCTAGTGTTTTTATTTCGAGATCCTTCGGCTTCGCTCAGGATGACGTGTGGGATTTTTGTCATCCCCAAATCTAGGGTTTAAATAATAGTGTAATTTATTATAGTTTATATATTTTTATATAAAATAATTCTGGTTTGTAAACTCTGGATTCCCGATCTGGGTCGGGAATGACAGAATAGAAAATTTTTGTATTTTGTATAAAAAAAGGGCGTAGAATTAAATCTACGCCCTAGGCACACCTTAAGAAACTTACTGACCAGGTGTACAAAGCCAGTTTAGATAACCATCCGGAGAGCACTCAACGGTGCACCCAAAGTCCTCTGGCAAACTGCCAAGGAACATTGAGGTGTCAACCGTGGGGTTGGCACACCATGTGCCGTCCCACTCTCCACCAACTCCCCAAGCGGGATTGGCAGCTGGAATTGTCTGAACATTGAAAGCAAACGCTTCCGAGTTCAGATCCCAACTTACGGTAGTGCCAAGGTTTCCCCAAACACCTACCGGCCAACCTGCGCGAGCAGAATTGGTGTCCGGAGCACCAACGATTCCACTAAACTCCCATTCAGCGGAAACGGTCAAAGTGACCATGTTGGTGGTGGTAGGAGGAACAACAGTATTCGCTGTGCATTCTCCGGTAGAGGTTTCACAATACTCACCGTCTTCACAGTCAGTATCACTATAACACTCTTCCGCGTCGCAAGCGTCGCCAATACCGTCGGTGTCGGTGTCGAGTTGGTCGGCGTTTGCATTCCGTTGACAGTTGTCAACATCGTCCATAACGCCATCATTGTCGGAGTCGTCGCAGACATCACCTTGTCCGTCGCCATTCCAATCAGCTTGATTGGTGTTGGCGACTTTCCAGCAATTGTCTACACTGTCGAGAATCGTGTCACCGTCAAAATCATTTTGACTGGGAGTGACCGAAGTCTCGCAAGCATCGCCAATACCGTCGTTGTCGGTATCGAGCTGGTTGGCATTGGCGATGTAAGGACAGTTGTCCAAAGCATCGCTCACACCGTCACCATCTGCGTCGGACGCCATGTCCGGGCAATACAACAAAGTCGTACCACCATCACAGTTTGAGTACAAACAATTGTCTGCACCCATCTCGGCGACACAACCAGCTGGTGTGCAGATCTCTCCACCTTCCATTGGTTCGACATAGTCGGCGCCGTCGGAACACAGAATCACTACACAGTCGGGATTCACATCGGAACCCTCGACCCAACAGGTCATCGGCGGGGCATCCTGGCCATCATTACCATCGTACAACGGAACTGAAGTCCCATCGTCACAGACGATCATGACGCCCGATTTGGAGCCGGGTGCGGTAGTGTCCTCGACGTGGCATCCTGTCCCATCGAGACCATCTTTTCCGTTTACACCAACAGTACCGTCGGTACCATTGGTGATCTCTACCGTGCTAATTTCACCTGCGCCATCGACGCAAGTGAGGACAGCACCAGATCCACTATTTTCGGACGACGTGACGGAACATCCGCCCGCTTGTCCCATTGAGCCCGGTCCGGACTCGAATCCGCATCCAACCATGGATGCGGAACAAAGTGTGGAAGCCAAGAACGTGATTAAAATACTCTTTGCGAGTTTCATCTGTTTTCCTCCTTAGGAAACGTTTTTTTGAATGAACTTTTAGGGAGAATTCCCTTTCACTGTTTACTTTTGTAAGTACTCAGTGAAAGGGGGCGGACACAGATGCAAAAGCAACTGTGTCCGCCAAAAATATTCGGTTTTTTCAAACTTTTAGAATGGAGTAATCTCCATTCTAAGGAGAGCACCGCCAGTAAAGGCGATATCTCCCCCAGAAACTGTCCTTACACCACCAGCCCCAATAAAAGGAGATACGGAAATGTGAGCCCAGTTGCCATATGACAACCTGGCTTCTACACCACCTCCTGCGGTGAAGGACTCAAAACCTACAGCACCAGTCCCAGCATTGAATCCGGCCAACAATTTTGGCCCGATCCTCATTTGCCAATTCCCATCCTCTTGGACAAGAGTTAGTAAGGACATGTAAATGCCATAAGTGAAACCACCTTTCTTTTCGGAGCCAGCGAAACCTCCAATGGAAGCTAGCCAGTCCCCGTCGAATCCGAGCGGGAAGTCGATTCTTGCGCTTGCACCAAAATAAATACCATCTAAACTTGCAAGAACCAAACCGCCAAATGCGACTTGAATTGAACGCTTATCAAAAGCTTTTTCAAGCTTCTTGATGTCCTCCTCATTCTCGGTTATTCTACGCTCGAGCCCATCAATCATCATCGTCAACAGGTCAAACTGATTGCGAAGATTCGCTTCCAATTCTTCCATCGAGAGCATAATACCCTCGTTGATGATGGCGATGATCTCCTCGCGGTTCGGAAGATCCTCCTCCTCGCGAAGCTCTTTGATGAACTTTTCAAGAGCGGAGACCCGCTCTGAAAGATCTGCCCCAGACTCTTTCAGACGGCGGAGCTCATTGAAAACTTTCTTCTCAAGCTTTCGATGAGCTCTTTTTAGTGCTTTTGAATTACATTGAGAGGTCAATTTGACCTCCTTCTGCAAACAAGTTTTTTTGACGGAGCTATTAGAACTCTGACAACTCACCTTTTCAGCGGAGAAGCAGTATTTCCAGGCTTCATCCGCTGACGCCGTTGACGTCAGGAAAAATGTTATGGTCAAGAACACGAATAGAATAGACAAATTTTTCATTGCTTCCTCCTATGAAAGCTTTTGAAAGTTTCTATGTTAGTAAACTGAATTTAAATGAACTTTCCTCACCAGAATTAGTGAAGATTATTCAAAAATCCTTTACTAGAATTCCTAAATAATTCTCACTCTTTTAATGTTTATACTCTGTGATACTTTCTCGAGATCCTTCGGCTTCGCTCAGGATGACGTGTTGCAAAATATTTCTTTAAGATAATTTCTATTTTTTTGGATGATGCAACTATTTTACGTCATATTGAGCGGAGTGAAACGGAGTCGAAATATCTCGCAACCAATTCACTTTAACTCAAAATTTTAATAATAATTTTCACTTTTTAAATAATATAAGATAATAGCATACTTTCTAACTTTTGTCAAGTGTAAAAAGTATTTTACAGCCAGATTTGTGAGAAATCACAAATCTGGCTGTTTTCATTCCTCCTTATCTATAAAAAACACTAGAGACTCGAATCTGACAATCGACGACATCGTCGTCGATTTTAATCTGCAAATTCCTACAGCAAAGCATGCCGTAGAATTCTGCATCTTCGCCAGAACAAAGTCTCTTTGCCTCCTGTGCGACTTTCACGCACCAGTCCTCATCTCCGGGATTTGTATAATCCGGAAGATATGAGCATACCCCGTTCACCACAATAGGTGTTGGAGGTAATAAAATTGGAGTTGGGATTGAAGTTGTTGCCACTACCACTGGTGGCGGCGGTGACGACTCTTTCTCTACGAACTCATCGTCCGAGGAGAAAATACTCGCCAATCCCCAAATCACGAGAACACTTGCCCAAATGGCAAGCGCTCCCCAAATCCAATTTATTGTCTTTTTCTCCTTGAGAGGTGTCTCCACCTCCCTCTCTTCTTCTTGTTCTTCTTGTTCTTCTTGTTCTTTTTGTTCTTGTTCTTCTTGTTCTTCTTGTTCTTTTTTTTCTTTTTTTTCTTCGGACATTGTTTTCTCCTTCACGCTTTAAAAACGTGAAAAAAAGAAGGAAAGGAAAGGAATGAAATAATATGGAATGAACTTCTTCACCAGAATTAGTGAAGATTGTTTAAAAAATATTTTTATATTTTCTAAACAATTCTCACTTTTTTCTTTTATACTCTGTGATTCTGTTTCGAGATCCTTCGACTTCGCTCAGGATGACGTGTGTGGTTTTTAATGTTTGTACTTTGTGATTCTGTTTCGAGATCCTTCGACTTCGCTCAGGATGACGTGTGTGGTTTTTAATGTTTGTACTCTGTGATTCTGTTTCGAGATCCTTCGACTTCGCTCAGGATGACGTGTGTGGTTTTTAATGTTTGTACTCTGTGATTCTGTTTCGAGATCCTTCGACTTCGCTCAGGATGACGTGTGTGATTTTTAATGTTTATACTCTGTGATTCTGTTTCGAGATCCTTCGGCTTCGCTCAGGATGACGTGTGAAAAAGTGATATTGTCTCGAGATCCATTCGACTTTACTTTGTTCCGCTCAGGATGACATGACTATTTTACGTCATATTGAGCGCAGTGAAACGGAGTCGAAATATCTCGCAAATGTTTCACTTTTCTATTTAAAAATCAATATATAACTATACCACATTTTTATACTTTTGTCAAGTCTAAAATGTAGTTTACGACCGATTGTGGATATATTTCTATATTCACAATCGGTCGATTTTACTCACCTCCTAAAAGTTTTCCACTCTAATTTGACAATCTGTCACATCTTTTCCAGAAAGAATCTGGAGATTTCTGCAACAGAGCATACCTTCGAACTCACCAACTTCGTCCGATCCAGCTCTACTCATAATAGCCACACAATCATCCTCACCGCGAGGATTTGTGTAGTCTAGTGCGAGAATTTCGTCTGTGGACATATCAAAATATCCACCACCCGAAGGTTCATCAGAGACTTCGAACTCAATGTCCAAATCATCATCTGAATCTGTTTCCTCGGTTTCGGCGACGGAACCCTCTTTAGCAAGTTGAGTGCGTACAGTAAGCCAAGTAGTTTCAGAAATCGCACCGAGAACATCGACTGCGAACAGTTCAACATCTTCGGCGAGTCCACCAACTTCTCCTTGTATATTTTCATATGCTTCGGAATAGTCAACTTCTTCTTTGACTTCAACAACGACTTCCTCTTTCGAAGAATCATCACCGATTGTTGTTGTCACCACATCAAGAGCTCCTGTAGTACTTCCCAATCCAATAGGAGAGGTAGTTGGAGATGCGCTCGTAGCGGAAGAAACTAACTCTTCTGCTAGATCTTCTGCCTTTTCGCGATTCTCCTCAGCAAGTGACAAAGCCTTTTCCGACTCCAAGTTTCTCTTTTCCTCCTCTGTCCATTTCTCCTCTTCCGAAGAAGAATCTGAAGTGGGAGGAAAGAGTTTTTCGGAACTTATCGACTTTTCGGCGGTCTGCTCCTCTGTCGAGAGGTTTGGAGCTTTGGCTATGTCCAAAGTCAAAAACACCAGTGAAAGAATTACCGCCACAATAGCGATAATCCCAAACCCCAAAATGCTTGAGCTGTTTCGGTCGAACCACGATGGATCTTCATCGACCCATGTATCTCCAAGACGATTTTCACCATCTTTTTGAACAGCTTTGAAGCCTTTTGGTGGAGTGTCACCACCTTTGAAAAACTCTTCCTCTTGTGCAGACTCCGACAACTCCGTGACAGGAGCTGTTAAAGTATTCCCATCCATAGGAACAGCCTTGAGTTTGGATGTTCCATCCTCCCTCAAGATCTCCTGCACCCCACCCAAATCCTTTCGGATTCTGGGAGTATTCCCATGAGGAAGTCCAATTGGAGTTCCTATCGGGATTTTTTTGGAGGAAAAAACCTCTACTTTTTGGTGAGCTCCAGCTGCCTGTTTTTTGGTGGTAGACTTCTCAGCCTCCACCACTACTGCAGGTTTCCACTCCTCGTCATCCCCACTTTTGGAGAAAGCTTGAAGTGAGTCTTCTGGAGACTCCTCACCTGTTTTCCCTAGAGCTCCGAGGAGGTTTTGAATCTCCTCTTCTTGGTCTCGGCTGGGAATGACTGTGAAAGAAACATCTTCTTCCACAACTGCATTTACAAGTGTCGTCTCCGCCAAAGCGTCGACAACATCTTCTGCCTCCCCTTCATTGAAAAGGAGGTCAGCCCCACCAACTTCAAGTTCCAAAATTTCCGAACCGTGATTATTGTCATTGTCCTTGCTCATTTTTTCCTCCTCAGGAATTGTGAGTATTATTATGGTTTGTAAAAAACACGAACACTATTTTGAGCTTTCACCCAAAGCAGTTCTTCATCAGAATTGATGAAGATGATTTAAAAAATATTTTTATATTTTCTAAATTATTCTCACCTTATTTTTAATAAAACATTACAAGTCATATTGAACATAACCGAAATATCTTGAGATTATATTACCAGAATTATGAATATTTAAAGTATTGTGATTTTATTACGAGATCCATTCGACTTCATTCCGCCCTGCTTCATTCCGCTCAGGATGACGTGAAGGAAAGGTGATACTTTCTCGAGATCCTTCGGCTTCGCTCAGGATGACGTGAATATTTTCTGTTATTTTTAGTTTGACCAAAAATCCACACCTTTCTTTCGTTGTTCATTTAATAAAGACTCCTAGATTCCTAGTCAAGCCAGAAATGACAAAAAAGAACTTTTAACTTTTTACTTCACAAACTTATAAGTTTTAAAGACGATAGATAAAAATACCATAAAAATATAGTTTTGTCAAGTTTATTTAGCTAATTTTAGCTAAAAATAAAAAATAAGCCAATTTTTTGGCTTATTTTAGCACAGAATTTTTATTAAATTTATTTTTTATCTAAACTTTCTAACAAGAATTAACCCCATAAATATAGTTCCGAATACAAAACCTGCAAAAGCATTCAATGGTAAATTTGGCCTAACGGGAAATTTTGTAGCCACTGGATTGTTGATAACCTTTATAACCACATCTCCACCAACATATTCCCAACCTTTAAAAACTAAAGTATCTACAACTGCTTTTGATAATTTTTCTGCTATTTCTGAATTTTGATGGAACGCAGAAACATTCAAAACACCAGTGCCATAAACTACAGAAGCTGAAGTGGATTTATTCCATAACTTTCTTTTTTCCCTTGTGTCCAATTCCTGAAGGTTCAACTCATTGAAAACTTCAATATCTTGCTCTATAACCTTGTTCAAAAAATCTTCTGTCTTCATGATTTGAATTAAATTCTCCCCTATTCGCTCTGCAGACTTTACCACAGTATAAGGATCCACACCAAGTCTGGACTGAGAAATAATAAGAACTTGAGCGTCTGCGCGATATTCTAACGGAGAAACAAGCAGACTAATAGTAAGAACAATTGCAGTACCAATAATACCCGCTGTTAAAAGCAGTTTATATCTTTTTATTAAAATTTTGACAGGTCTTGAATACATAAAAATATTATACCATAAAAGAATTCCGATTCCCATTCTGTCATCTCGAACAATTTGTCTTCTATTTTAATAGCACTTCAATTTCACCTCCATTTCTCAAAATAGTAAAAGAGCTTCCAACACTAGTCTGTAAAACTTGTCTTGCTAAATTAAACTTATCCACAGGTTGACCAGAAACTTTTGTAATTAAGTCCCCAACTTTAAAATTTTGATTAGATACGATTCCAATATCTGAAACATAAAAACTATCTATTTTTTTCCATTTTGTCTTATCAAAAACCTCTTCCACAATAAATCCAGAGATATCTAAATTATTTTCCCTAAGACTTCCTTTGGAAAGTAAGCTCAACAACTGAACTTCAACCTGCCAACCTTCTACCAATCCGGCTAAACCTACAAACCCTAAAAACTCACCACCATCTGTAAACAAAACAGAATTAACAGAAAAATCTGAATCTTTTAAGAATCTATACTGCAACTCCAAAATAGAAAAGTTTTTATTTTCTATTATTTTATACTTATCTCCTAAAAGTATTTTTTTTGAACCATCTCTTTTGTACAAAACAGCAGATTTTATGTGATCCAAATCTGCCAAATTCATAAAAGAAACAACTCTAAAACCATTTCCTTCGTAATTTAAATAGAGAATTCCTGTATTTTTATCAAAAACTGAATTTTCTATTTTATGACTTTCTCCTTGGTAATCTATAGCATCCCAAAAAATCTCCTCTCCAGAGACATAATCTGGCTTATATATAGCACTCCAGCCATCTGAGCTAATTATAATACTGTCTGCAATAAAAGCATCTTCTTTGTAAAATTCCATTCCGATCATTTGTCTAGAGTCATAAATAGATACAGTTCTCTGTTTGGTTTGTTGCAACATATTCGGGTTGATGTTTTGCATATCTTTGCCCAAACTATCCACAAACAAAACCTTATCTAAAATAATAGGAGGAGAAAGCCACGCAATAACAGAAAGAGATGTCGCAACAGCGCTAAGACCTGACAACAATAAAATCACGAAAAGCATTAGGAAGAAACCTACTCTATTGTGAGTTTTCATAGGTATTTGAAGGTCTTGCGGTAGGTGAGGTGGTTTATATTTTGAATTATTATTCATTTTATTTTAAATTTAAAAATATTTTTTTCTAAACCCAGCGGGTTATAAATAGTAGAATTAAAAATAACACTCCATTTACAGAAAGAAATACTACTTGTTTATTCCAAAGCACTCCCTGTGCCGAAAGATGAAAACGAACAAGAAGCTGGATAATATACCAAATCCAAGATACAAAAAAAGCTGATACAAAAAAACCAAAAGGTAGAAGATGAAAAACCCAAACTAGTTCGATAATTAACAAAACAATAATTAAAGCCCAAAGTATCAAGTGTTTTGGGTGAATTGGATAATAAAGATACCAAACTATCGTAGAAATACCACCAAAAACCAAACCAATAAAAATAGTAATTGCCCAAAATGGCAAACCTGGGAAAAACATACTTAAAGCAAAAGATAATGCTAAAAATGAATAAGCATTGAAAACCCAAATCATAACCATAACTCTGCGGAGTGATTTTTGAGAGACAGTTGAAAAAACTTTTTTGGATGTAAAAGCATGTGTAAGAATAAACATTACAAAACCTATAAAAAAGACAAGGAACAATCTAATAGAATCTACCTCCATAAGACTTATAAAACTAAACGATGCGAAAAAAGTAGTAATAGATAAAAAAGAATAATGAAATGAATTTTCTATATTTTTTCTTATCTGTTTATACACAAAAATCAAAATCGTATTCCAAACAATAAAAACAAATAAAACAAACCAAACATTTGGATAGACTTGGATTGCATACATACTCAAACTACTCCAAATTCCCATAAAAAATGGCAATATTTTTCTTATCATAACTCCATATTTAAAATTTCTTTCAATCTTATTCGTAATTCATTTACCTCAACCTTCTCTTCTTCCAAAGCTTTAAATTCTAAAAACCTCTTTAAGTGTAAATCTCTTAGCTCGTTTGGTACCGAAACACTCAGAAATATATACTCTGCATCTACCATTAATTCTTCTTTATTTTTACTTAGCTCTTGAATTCTTACTTTTAGATTATTAATTTCTTTTATATAATTATCCTTAATCTCTCTTTCACTAAGCATATTTACGACTTTCTCTGGAATTGTAGTGATTGTATTTTCTATATTATTTTCTCTTTCTGTAGAGGTATAAATCCAAAAAAATACAAGGGAAGCCACAGCACAAACTATAGCTAGAATAAATACAGCCAAAACTAACACAGACCATTTAATTGTTTCTTTTTCCTTGTCTCTCCAAAACATAAAATAAGTTGAAAAAAATTATAAAGTAAACTATTCTATTATAGACTATAATTTAACTATGGTAAAATAGAATCAAACAGACTATACTGTAAATAAAGAAATATGCCAACATACGCAACAAACAAAAAAGCAAGGTTTAATTTTGAAATCCTAGAAGAAATCGAGGCTGGTTTAGTATTGTCTGGACAAGAAGTAAAATCTATCAGAAATGGTGGCGCAAAACTTCAAGGTTCTCACTTATCTTTTATCAAAACTGATGCTTTTGTTTCTAGTATGCGTATTTCTCCATACAAATTTGCTGGCAAATTAGATGAGTATGACCCAAACCAACAAAGAAAGCTATTGCTATCAAAAAAAGAAATTGAATACTTAAGAGGAAAATCACAGGAAAAAGGCTTGACAATAGTGCCCATTTCATTGTATAATAAGGGTCGTTTCATTAAAATTAAACTAGGCTTAGCCAAAGGAAAGAAAAATTATGATAAACGAGAGACTATTAAAAAAAGAGATGCTGATCGAGAGATGGGTAGGATAATAAAAAATAGTCTTTAATTTAAGGGGGTGACAGGCTTCGATAGACGGCCAAGTTGTATATACGGGCATGTTGAGGGTGTTTTATACCTCATAAATCCATAAAACAATCTACAAACGCAAAAGTAGTATCAAGAGTGAAGAATGTATTTGCTAACGCATTTACTACTCCTTCATTCGCATCTGTTTTGGCTTAATTGCCGAAACCATCGCAACTGTGATTCTCGATAGCAATCATGCGGTGTAAACTTAATCGAGTGTAGAAACATATTTTACTTGTAGATATGTTTTGAAATTGCATACAAGCACGCTATAATTGCTTTTGTTATTCTATTAAATTATAGTTCAAAACAAAAATAACTAAACATGTAGAACGCTTATGCAACCCGCTCTAGACCTGGGTTCGACTCCCAGCATCTCCACAAAAGAAAGCAAACTAGACAAAGTAAGTAATGCCGATTAAGTAAAAAAGGAAACATAGGCTACCTACTAAATACTTTTAAAAAATTAAGAAACGTATTATAAAAACAGGATGAGAATTTCTAGAAAAAAAAGACCGGATAAACCAGTCTTACCACATTTTAAAATAAATAGTTTTATCACCGCACCAGAAGTGCGTCTTCTTGATGAAGACAAAAAATATATTGGCATTTTAAAATTAAGTGAAGCTTTGGAAAAAGCAAGAGAAGCAGATGTAGATTTGGTAGAGGTAAATCCAAAATCAGATCCGCCTGTTGCACAGTTGATGGACTTTAAACATTTTAAATATCAAAAAGAAAAAGAAGCACGAAAACAAAAAATAAGATCTCGTGCTGGTGAACTAAAAGGGATACGCCTATCTATTAGAATTGGTAAACACGATATGGAAATTCGCAAGAAACAGGCACAAAAATTTCTAGATCGTGGTGATAAGGTAAAAGTTGATGTGATACTAAAAGGTGCTGAAAAAGGGAAGGCCCATTTAGCCTTTGAAATATTGAAAAAGTTTTTTGCAGAACTATCTGAGACTGTTGATATAAAGTTTGAACAGCAACCACAAAAACAAAGACATGTTGTAAGTGCAATAATCAATAAAAAATAAAGCCTAAACTTGACTTAATAAGAATAATCTGATATAACTTGTGCATATGGGAAAATTAAAAACACACAAAGCAACAGCAAAACGCTTTGTAATCAAAAAATCTAAAAAAGGAACAAAGATCATAAGCCGTACTGGCGGACAAGATCATTTTAACGCTCGCGAGCGTGGAAATACAAAAAGAAATAAGAGAAAAGATAATTCTATCTCTAGTGGTACAGTGCATAAAACAATTTTGAATGCAGTACCATATAAGAAATAAACTAATATGTCAAGAGTAAAAAGAGGAACACAACATGTAAAAAGAAGAAAAAGCATTCTAAAAAGAGTGAAAGGTTTTAAATACGGAAGAAAAAAGTTACTGAAACTTGCAAAAACAGCTGATACAAAAGCTGGAGCTTATGCTTACCGCGACAGAAGAAACAAAAAAAGAGAAATGCGTAGATTGTGGACAATTCGTATAAACGCAGCTTTAAAAGAGTTTGATATGAGTTATAGCAAATTCATTGGAGCAATGAAGACTAAAAATATCTTGATAGATAGAAAAGTGCTTTCTGAAATAGCAGACAAAAAACCAGAAGTGTTCAAAAGCATTGTGGAAGCTACAAAGTAATCTCTATTAAAAGTTTATTTAGCATCTTGAAAAAGACCTTTGCAGTGTTCGGTAATGGCAGGGATACCCCCTCCTTCATTCCCTTGTTTGTTGTCGAACACTTCGAAGGTCTTTTTTATTGAGATATGTTGACAATAGATTGTTAATTTGATAAAATTATCTTGTTAATAGTAATAGGTACAGTTCACAATTGCTTTTAGTTAGAATTCAATAAAATTTAAGCGAAAACAATTTTTTATTAATAAACTTTATATTTATAAGGTGTTTAAGAAAAAATAGTTTGCAGCTAAATTTTATAAATTATGGGCTAAAATGAATTATGAACTGTACCCATATGGATCGGTAGTTCAATTGGTTAGAGCACCGCCCTGTCACGGCGGAAGTTGCGGGTTCGAGTCCCGTCCGGTCCGCGAAATAAAAAATAGTCTAAATGACTATTTTTTGTTTTGTGGGACGGAAGCGAGCAAAAGTCTTTGCTCGTGTTGGGACGAGAAGGGATATTTTACGATAGTAAAATATCACAGGGAGAGCCTGAGCGTCCGGTCCGCGAAATAAAAAATAGTCTAAATTTTAGACTTCTTTATTAAATAAATTTAAAAAGAGATGTATAAAATTACACCTCTTAAAAAAACTATCCACCTTCTTTGGGTTTTTTACTCTTTTCATGTAAATCATCCCACCATTCCTGTCCTCTTCGTTCAATTATAAATTCTTTGAACCAACTTGGGTTTTTGTGAGCTGATTTACAATTTTTAGAATGATGGTCACGACAAAGAGGAACTCCGTTTGGTATATATCGTTTAACAAGATAATTTCGTCTTGTTATAACATGATGAATTTCTATATTCTTTAAAGAACCACAGACTACACATCTTTTACCATACTTTTCCTTAACCTCACCTTTCCAAGATGTACTGACTTTTACAATTCCCTTTCTTAATCTACTCATTTTTCACCACTTTGCAAAGTTAGGTAGAACTTATTTTAATATATCATTACAAGAGAATAACACCAAATATAAAACAAAAAAAACACCATAATTAAACGGTGTTTTTATTTTTATCCCAAAGGTAATAAAAGAACAATAAAATGAACGCACTTAATCCTGCAATAACCCAAACTGTGCGAATAGAGAAAAATACTGTCAGATAACCAAATACAAACAAACCAACAGCACCACCCAAACTTCTTATCATATTAAACAATGATACTACAGTTGCACGCTGTTTAGATTCTGCATTTTCATGAATTAGAGCAAACTTAATAGGCACAAACAAACCCCTACACAATTCATGTGCTAAAAAAACAATTATCATAATATAAAGATCTTGAAAAAGAGCAGTAAAAATAACAAGTAAAGAGCCATATAATATAACCATTTTGAGTAATCTAATCTTTCCGCCAAGTTTTTTACTTAAACCAACCAATGTTGACCCAATAAGTGCGCTAACCATAAGTGCTATAAATAGTAAACTTAAACTAAACATACTATCACCGAGTAAAGGAGAAAATAGCGGTTGCCATTGCATATTTGGAGCTTGAATTATAAAAACTAAAATTAAATCTAAAATAATTACAGCTTTCAATAATTTACTTGCTTTTATTTGTTTGTAACCTTTTTTTGTTATTTGCAAGCAAGTATTCTTTGTTTCACTTTTATACATTACAGTTTCTTTCATTAGAAAGTAAGATAAAAGTAATGTAATAAGATTGAACAAAGCAGACAAAAACCAAAGTATATTTAACCCCAAAATATCCGCTAGCAAACCTCCAAATAGTACACCAGAAATAATTGCAATATGTATTGTTGATGCAGATTTAGACATTAACGATTTTAAATCATTACCATATCCAAGTTTTTCTAACTCATCCACAACCCAAGCCTCAAAAGACCCACTCGCACAAGTAGATCCAATTGCCAACAATATCTCTGCAATTATAAATCCAGTCATCGAATCAAAAAGCCCATAGAGTAAACACCCAAGAAACATAAATACAGATGAAACAAGAAATGAATTTTTTCTACCATATAAATCTGCAACTGCTCCAGTTGGCACTTCGAATAAAAATACACTGATTGCGTATACAATATTTACTATATTTACCTCAAATAAACTTAAACCATGCCTTTGCAAAAAGATAACATAGGTACTGAAAACTATTGCAATTCCAAAATGTGAAATAAATAATAAAAATAGATAAACTCTTATAATTCGTTTCATTTTCCACTCCTTTTTGTTGGACTATTTCATAAAGAACCAAGACAAATCAAAAAGCGTTATGACTTGTCTTGTCATAACGCTTTTTCTTGAAGAATTGTGTAAATTAATTAATCTAGAAATTCCAAAGCATTATAACAAGGCAAGCCAAAAATAGCAGGCATAAACCTACATACAATTGCATACTGCATTGTCATATAATATCTTTTTTCTAAATTCATATAATTTTAATTATATTTTTACACTATCACACTTACTAAAAAGTGTCAAATATCTGTGCATATTTTTATTTAATGAACTTTGCAGAATTTTGTTTTTATGATTAGTTTTTTTCTTTTTAAAATAAAACAATTTAATACAAAAAAAAGACCTATAATTAGGTCTTTTTTTTGTATTAAATTGTTTTATTTTTGAACTTGTCTATGCATAGATTTGTGAAGATTTCTTATTCCTCTTTCCAAACCTAATTCATCTGCAATCTTTTTAGCTCCTTCTCTATCTCCAGAAATAGCAAGCTCTTTCATTTCTAGAAACTTATCAAATTTTTCTTCTGTGATTTTTTCTAGCATTTGAGTTCTGTCATTTTCTTCTAGATGAGTTTTTAAAGCGTCATAATCTCTTGATTCGATTATTTGTCTCATTTCTTCGTGTTGCAATCCAAATCTTTTTGCTTTATTGAAATTTTTTCTAAACTTTTTCAATTTCAACTCTTCTCTAATTTCTCTAGCGCCATCCTTATCACCAGATTCCGCAAGTTCTCTCATTTCCAAGAATTTATTGAATTTTTCTTCTGTGATTTTTTCTAGCATTTGAGTTCTGTCATTTTCTTCTAGATGAGTTTTAAAAGCGTCATAATCTTTTGATTCGATTATTTGCTTAATTTCCTCACGATTTTCTGGAAAAATATTTGATTGGTTGTTTCCGCCAAAATGAGCACTCGCAGTAGATACACCTAAAATTGTAATAATTCCAGCAACAACACCTCCCAAAACAATAGTTTTTCTATTCATATTTATTATTTAGTAAATTATACAGCCAATTTGTACGCACATTTTAGCCTTTCTACTTACTAATACGCAGAAAAAAACTATTTTCTTTCACTTTGTTGAATTAGTGTTGACCTTCTTAGACCTCTTATTCTCACAGAATCCGCCTTAAATAAACTTTTAGATAATTCTTTGCCAACAATCCCTACCACATTTCCAGTCTTCAACTCTTGAATACTGTAAATTTTAGCGTCTTTTGTATCTACAATCCATTTTTCCTTGTTAATATCCAAAAGTAAAAAACCATTTGGAAGTATTTTTTCTATACGACCACCAAGTAGCCCACGCTCTGGATACTGCCAGACTTTTTGCCTGTGTTGCACCATCACCTCATAAAAAGGAACTTTTTGACTAAATAAATTTTCCATTTTGCCACCAACTTTTGCAAAATAAAATACTCCACCCAAAACTAAAGTTGCTAAAAAATATACCAACACAACCATTCCAAAACTATGACGATAGCCAAACTTTGTATGTTTGTAATTTAAATATGTAATAAAAATAAACAAAGTAAAAATAACAAACCAAAAGTATGGAACTACCAAAAAGAAAAACTTAAAAAACCCGTCGCCAATTTGTTTGTAAATACTCCACTCCTGAGTTGTGAGTATGAAAATAATCACAGAAACAGCAACTGCTCCAAGAATCATCGTAAGTCCACCAAAAATCCACAAAATAGAATTTTTAAGCAGAAAACTAGACTTTGAAATAGGTTTTAAGTCTTCTTCTTTAATTTTATCTAAAACTTTTTTACTGAGATTTTCCTTCATATTTTAAAAATTCATTTTTAAATTTAGTTTTTGCCCTATTTATTAAAGTTCCAACAGTTCCTGTTGGTTTTTTCAAAATATCTGAAATTTCCTTATAATCTTTATCCTCTAAAAATTTAAGAACCAAAACTTCACTATACTTCTTATCCATTTTTTGTAAAACTTCTAAAACTTTTTCCTTCAAAAAACCATCGTCCACTTCTTTTGATAAATTAAATTTATCAATAAGTAAAATTAGATCATTTTCTTCAAAATAAAATAAAGGACGCACCTTGTTTTTTCTAAACTGACTAATAGTTTGATTGTGGGTAATTCTATAAATCCAAGATGAAAATTTTAGTTTTGTATCAAAATTATTCAAATTAAAATAAGCTTTTACAAAAACTTCTTGTAAAACATCTTCAGCATCCTCTCTGTTAAAACTAGAAATACGCATAACATAAGAAATCAACCTGCCCTCGTACTTTTCCATTAGACACAAAAAATAGTCCTGTTTTTGCAGGGATAATTTTACCAATTCTTCGTCTGTTTTATTTTTACAAAAATCCTGCATAAACAGTTATTTTTACACTTATTAATACGCATTAAACCATACTTTTCTTTCATTTTCAAGTTAAGATACATATTTTATTGTAATATGATCATTTTCTCTGCTATTATGAATAGGTAAGTTCTTTACAATAATACTACTTTTGAACCAAACTCAAAAATAGTATAAAAAAATAGGAGAAAAAAGTGAAGAATATAGAAAAAATGCTTAGTTTATTTTCAAAAGAATTGGCCAAAAAATATCCAAATCCCATATTACTATTATCTCACAAAAATTTATTTAGGACTTTTCATCATAGATTTGACCATAAAGTTTTAAATTTTTTCTTAAATTTTCTCCAAAAAAGAGGAATGACTAAAGAATCTATGCATTTGTGTGAAGTTTTAGGTTTCCACTATCCAAAAGAAATGACACAGTATTTGTTTTCTTATTTGTTTTTAGATGAAAAAATAATAGAAGACCTTGAAGAAATGATTAAAACAGGTGAATTGGTAGTATGTCCAAATTCTTCCACATACACAAAAGATTCTTACAAAATTTGGATTCGACTAAGATCTGAAGGTGCATCTTATATTATTAGATCACTAAAAGAACAATTATTCCATAGAATTAGCAAGCTGTTTTTTGTAAATCAAAATGGAAAGACAAAAAGCTTCTTTTTAATGTTAAATAGTAATATTCCTTTACCAAATTTAAGAGAGCTTTCTGCGCCAAACTGTGATTTAAGCATCTATGGAATTAAGTGCATTTTAAGACAAACTTCTTTAAATAATTTGGATTTGAGAAATAATTTAATAAACGACAAAGCTTTAGAAAAAATTAGAGAGTTATCAGAATTATTTTTCTTGGATTTGTCAGAAAATCAAATTACTTTTAGAGGTTTAATTAGTTTACTATCTTTGTCAAAACTTAAACAGTTAGGCATTAGAAAAAATAAATTTAGTGATGCGATTATAGATACTATTTCAAAAATGAAATATCTTGAATGTTTAGATGTTTCTGAAAACCCACTTAGTAGAAATGGTATTCTAGAATTAAAACAAAAACTTCCAAACTGCAGAATAGTTTTAACCCCAGTTTTACGAATTGTTAGAACCAAAAACCACCAATAGACTGGTGGTTTTTATTTTTACTATAAGTCTCCTGCATCGCAGACTTCCCAGTCGCCCGGAACACTACAGGGCGTTGGAAAAAATTCACAACTATCCCCGCCACTTTCTCTTGCGTATGTAACCATTTGTATACAAATTCGCTTCTCACGCACATCCCAATGACTTGTGTCGTTGTCTGGCAGAGTACTTTCACTCACAAAAGACATAGATTTTAAGATTTCATCAAAAAGTTTTGTAGTTCCGTTTATCTCCAAAATATCCCCATCTGCAGTCTCCACTTCAACTATAAAAAGTGTGTTTGTAGTATTGTAAAAAACCTCTTGGTATTTTTTAGCATCCAACTTTCCAACTTTTATATCCTCCTTTTTTAGATCTTCCACCGGGTGAGACACAAGCTGAGTAAAAATACTTATATACTCATCATTTTCTATATCTTTTATAGTCAAACCACCACTCCAGTGTTCCACCTTCCAACCTACAGGATAAGAAAGTGTAAAATTAGCAAAACCACCCTCTTCCAAAACCACTCGTTTTGCAGAATTTTCCTCTTCAAATCTTTTTGTAAGTTGCTCTTCTGTTTTTTCACGAATTTGAGCTGGAGTAATATCATTATTACTGGTCTCAAAAGTAAAACCATCTGTATTTCTAATACTATCACACCCAGCACCTACCCCAACAAGCAAACTTGCAACCAAACCAAACATTCCTATAAAACTTAGATATTTTTTATTTGTTTTCTTTCCTGTTTTTCCAAGTGTCCTTTCCAAACTTGCAATTCTCTTTTTTGTTTGCAAAACAGTATCTGGGTTTAGTGAAATACTATCTACCCCTTCTCTAACAAGAAAATCTGCGAATTTTGGATAATCACTAGGAGCTTGACCACAAATTCCTATTTTCTTTTTATTTTTATGTGCAATTTTTATTACTGAACGAATTAGAGATTTTACAGCCTTATTATTTTCATCGTAAATATCACTCAAAAGTGCTGAATCTCTACTCACACCAAGTGTAAGCTGTGTAAGATCGTTTGTTCCAATACTAAATCCGTCGAAAATTTTAGCGAACTCTTCCGCTAAAATTACATTTGATGGAATTTCGCACATTACATAAACCTGCAAACCATTTTCCCCTTGTTTCAAGCCAAATTCTGCCATTGTTTTTATAACTTTCTCACCTTCTTCTGGGGTTCTACAAAAAGGAACCATAACTATCACATTTGTAAGCCCCCACTCATTTCTAACTCTTTTTATAGCTTCACATTCCAAACGAAAAGCTTTTTTATATTCTTTGGAGTAATACCTACTAGCACCACGCCAACCAATCATTGGGTTTTCTTCTTCTGGCTCAAATTCTGCACCACCTATTAAAGAAGAATATTCATTACTTTTGAAATCACTAAGTCTGAGTATTACATCGTTGTCATAACTAGAGACAGCAATTTTTGCGACACCTTCTGCAAGTTTATCCACAAAATAATCTGCTTTATTTTTATATCCAACAGTTATATCTTCTATTATCTTTTTTGCTTTTTTATCTTTTAATTTATTGAAATTTAGTAGTGCAAGTGGGTGGATTTTAATAGTACTCGCTATAATAAACTCTTCGCGAGCAAGCCCAACACCATCGTTTGGTAAAAAAGATAAAGCAAATGCATTGGTAGGATCTCCCACATTCAACATTACTTTTGTTTTTGTTTTTGGAATTTTATCTATTTTTGTCTTTTTTACCTCAAAAGAAAGAATACCTTTGTATATTTGTCCTTTATCTCCATCCACACAACTAACAGTCACTTTACTTCCGGTTTTTAATTTTTTTCTCGCATTTGTAGCGCCCACAATACATGGCACACCCATTTCTCTTGACACTATAGCTGCATGACTTGTCTTTCCTCCTTGCTCTGTAATAATTGCAGACGCAATTCTCATAATAGGCTCCCAATCTGGATCTGTAATTCTTGTAACTAAAACCTCACCTTCTTTGAATTTGTGGATTTCTTTTGGACTGCTTATTACTCGAACCTTTCCAACACCTATTTTTTGACCAATCGCAACACCAGTCAAAATTACATTACCTTTATTTTTTAACTTATAATCTTCAACAACATTTTTATTTTCTCTTGTTTTTACAGTCTCTGGCCTAGCTTGAACTATATATAATTCTCCGGTATTACCATCTTTTGCCCACTCTATGTCTTGAGGTTTTTTATAAAAATCCTCTATAATCATTGCCCATTTTGTAAGCTTTACAACATCTTCATCTGAAATTGCATATTTAGATTTTTGTGTTTTTGAAACCTTTTTTTGTTTTGTGCCAGAACCATTCTTATAAACCAAACGAACCTCTTTACTCCCCAAATTTCGCTCTATTATTGATTTTTTACCTTTTTTTATACCATCTTTAAAAATATAATACCTGTCTGGATTTACCCTACCTTTTACAATATACTCACCCAAACCATAAGATGCATTTAACAGCACAACCTTGTCAAAACCAGATTCTGTATCCAAAGTAAACATAACTCCACTTGCACCATCTGAAGAATTTACCATTATTTGTATTGAGACAGACAAAGAAATACTTAAATGATCGAAACCTTTTGTCTCACGATAAGAAATAGCCCTATTTGTAAACAAAGAAGTTATACACTTTCTCACAGCATTCAAAACATCTTTTTCACCTCTTATGTTTAAATAGGTTTCTTGCTGACCAGCAAAACTTGCATCTGGCAAATCTTCTGCAGTGGCACTAGACCTTACAGCTACAGCTACATTCTTACTTTTTGCATATTTATTCAATTTTTTGTAAGCCAGTAAAATCTCCTGCTTAATATCTTTTGGAATTTTTGCCTTCATTAACATTGATCGCACCTTTCTACCTGTTTCATTCAATTTTTTTACATCTTTTATGTTTAAAGTTTTAAAAATATTTTTAAATTCTTTATCTAAATTGTTTTCTTTTAAAATTGTTCTGTAAGCTTTTGATGTTAAGGCAAAACCATAAGGAATACTCACACCTTTTTTTTCTAAACTATTATACATCTCCCCTAGTGATGCGTTTTTTCCACCAACCAAAGGGATATCGCCTATACGAATCTCATTGAACCAAAGTATGTTTTTTTGTTTTTTACCTAGTTTAGGTGTCATACAAAATTATTTAATTTCTTTTAATTCTAATAAATTTATGTTTCCAGCCTTCCCTACAGGTTCTCCTGCTACAACAACAATTTTATCTCTTTTTTTGATTATTTTATTTTTCTTTAGATAGGATACTGAGCGCTCTACCAACTCTTCTATAGAAGAACATTCTAACAAAATAAAAGGTAAAACACCCCACGACAAATTTAACTGACGCCTCACTCTTTTAGAGCTTGATCCTACAGCTATTGGTAATTCTGGCCTATACTTACTTATAAGCCTACCTGTATCACCAGAAATTGAAGCCGCCAAAATTAACTTACTGTCTGTATCTTCTGCTATAACCCTAGAAAGTTTTGTTATAATCTCATCCACATTTCCATGTTTTTTTATTGAACGCATCGCCATACCCAAAGTATCATAATCTGAAGCTTCTGTTTCGCTTATTATTTTAGACATAACCCTTACAGTGTGGACTGGGTATTTTCCCGTTGCTGTTTCATTTGAAAGCATTACAGCGTCTGTGTGATCTATTACAGCATTTGCCACATCTGAAACCTCTGCTCTTGTTGGTCTTGGATTATCCTGCATAGAATCCAGCATCTGAGTTGCAACGATAACAGGCTTAGAGTATTTAAGTGAAATGTCTATCAATTTTTTTTGTACCAGAGGTACTCGCTCCGCTGGAATTTCCATTCCAAGATCTCCTCTTGCAACCATAATACCATCCACAACCTCCATTATCTCTTCTATATTATCAACAGCCTCATGTCTTTCTATTTTTGCAATAATACGAATATCATTATCATTTTTAATTTTTAATTTTTTTTCGTATTCTTTAATTAAAAATCTTAAATCTATTATGTCTTTTGCCTCTGTCACAAAAGAAAGTGCTATATAATCTACATTATTCTCCACTCCAAACAAAGCATCCTCTTTATCTTTTTTTGTAAGTGCAGAAATTTTTAATTTTGAGTCTGGAACATTCAAACCTTTGTTTGAACTTATTATACCACTTACTACAACTTTAGTCTTTATTTTTGTTTTAACAACCTGCATTATTTTTACCTCTATCTTACCATCTGCTAGTAAAATTCTTTCACCTTTTTTTAAATGTTTGTGCAAATCTTTATAAGTAATTGGTACTACTTTATTTTTATACTCTTTTATAGATGTATCAAAAATAACCTCTTGACCTTTTTTAATTTCAACACCTTCTTTTGGTAAAATACCGAGTCTTATCTTTGGTCCTTGCAGATCTTGTATAATAGCAATAGGCTCACCAGTTTTTTTAGCCACTTCTCTTATATTTTTTATAAGTTGCTTGTGGTTTTCGTGTGTGCCGTGAGAAAAATTTAATCTAGCAACATTCATTCCAACTTTTACCATTTTTTTTAAAATACTTTTCTTTTCACATGCCGGACCTATTGTGCAAACTATTTTCGTTCTTTTGTTCATAAAAATTACTGTTTCAGATATTTTAACAATTCGGAAACATCTGGAAAATTAGAAGTTTGAGAAATAATAGCATTGTAATCTTCTAAAAATTTGGCTATATACGCCGGAAGGAAAATTGCTGCCAAAATAAAAGGAACTACGATTAACGCTAAGCGGATGTAATTACTTATTAACATCCATTTAAACTTTTTTAGAAGTTTTTTATTTTGAATCTCAATTCTTTTGGAAATTTCCAAATTTGCTTCCAAAAGTTTTTTTGTGTCTGAATTTACAGACAATCCTTTTATATTTTTCTTCTCCTTTGACATAGTTTTAAATTATTTTCTTTTTCTTTTTTTTGGACTAAGTGCATTTACAGTATCCTGAAAACCTTCTACATCCTCAAATGACCTATAAACAGACGCAAACCTAACATAAGCAACCTTATCAAATTTTTTCAAATGTTTCATTACAATCTCACCAATGTCTTTGCTTAATATCTCCCTTTTCTTTCTTTTTTGTATTGACCTTTCTATTGAATGGACCATTCTATCCAATTTTTCTTGGGTGTACGGACGCTTACTTAAAGACACTAAAAGACCTTTTTCTAGTTTATTTCGCAAATATGCCTCTCTCTTTCCATCACCTTTTATAACAACAAGATCTAGAAGTTCTGTCTCTTCTTTTGTGGAAAAACGATAGGAACATTTCTCACACTCTCGCCTTCTTTTTACAGCCATTCCATCTTGTATAATTCTAGAATCTACAACCCTAGTTTCTTTTGAAGAGCAGACTGGACAATGCATAAAATATTTATAAAACTCTTTAATAAACTACATTCCCATTTTTTTTCTAATAAATGTGGGAATTTCCAAATCGTCCGCACCACTAAAATTTACTTTTGGTGTTTTTTCACCCTTTTCTTCTTCTACATCTAAAGATGGGTTTTGGGAATTGTTCAAAACACTTACCTTATCCAGGCTCTTGCTCATAAAACTAGAGTTTAGTACGCTATCATCTACCTTTTTATTTGTATAATTTTCACGCTGAATTTCATCTTTTTTTTCTTCTTCTCTATTTTTTCTAAATATTGATGTTGGGTAAAAAGTTTTTGCAGATTTTAAAGGAGATGTAAGTTTTTCAATTTCTTTTTTTTCACCGCGCCGTCTTGGACCTTCAAAACCTGTAGCTATTACCGTAACACGAACATCATCTCCCATTTCCTCGTCTATTACTGCTCCAAAAATAACCTTACAGCCATCATCAGCAGAGTTTGTTATTATGTTTGCGGCCTCTGAAACCTCTTGCATTCCAAGATTTGAACTTCCTGTCACAGTAAACAAAACACCTCTTGCACCGTCAATTGATAACTCCAACAAAGGACTAGAGATAGCAGAGTTTGCAGCATCAAGAAGTCTTGTCTCTCCACTTCCAACACCTATACCCATAAGTGCAGAACCCTGATCTTTCATAATAGATTCTATGTCTGCAAAATCAACATTTACCAAACCTGGAATAGTAATTAATTCTGAAATTCCCTGCACACCTTGACGCAAAACATCGTCTATTTTTCTAAAAGAATCCACTAAAGATGTATTTTTTTCAATTATTTGTAAGACCCTCTCGTTTGGAATTGTAATGATTGTATCAACACTTTCAGATAACTCTCTATACGCTTTTTCTGCAATTGCACTTCTTTGTGGTCCTTCGAAAGCAAAAGGTTTTGTAACAACAGCCACTACCAAAGCTCCAGTTTCACGAGCCAAACCTGCTATTACAGGACTTGCGCCAGAACCTGTTCCACCACCCAAACCACAGGTAACAAAAATCATATCAGAACCTTTTAAAAGATCTTGAATTTCTTTTTGTGATTCTTCAGCAGCTTTTCGCCCAACTTCTGGATTCATTCCAGCGCCAAGACCTCTTGTAATAGTCTTACCGATATGTATTTTATGAGTTGCTCCATTGTGATGCAATGCCTGAATATCAGTATTCATTGCAATAAATTCAACTCCACGAATACCCTCTTTTATCATTCTATCTATTGCGGAGCCACCTGCTCCACCAACTCCTATAACTTTTATTTTTGCGAATGTTTCCACATCTGGTTTTACTTGAGGCATAATCCTTCTCTTTATTCTAAATAAACTTCCTAACACGATAACACTAACAAAATAATGTTATCTTCTGTATATAGAGTACTTTAACTAAAAAATAAAAACAATAGTGTTTTTAAGAGTACACACTCTTAAAAACACTAGTATTTCTACTAAGTGAACTAACTAAGGAATAAATGAATTAAAAATTTTCCTCACTACTTGCCAAACTTTTACAGGTGCTATAAGTTTATTACTACTTTTTAGCCCAGAGTTCTGTATAACAGAACCCCACTTTACCAACCCAATCGCCGTACTAAAAGCCAAATCATTTGCCTCTTCTGGTGCGCTTTGAATTCCTATTGGATACCCCAAAGTAGCAGGCAATCTTAGCTCTTCTTTTGTGAGCTCTATCAATCCGTTTATTTTTGCACCGCCTCCAGTTAGAATTGCCCCAGCAGGGAGTAGTCCACTCCTGTCAATCTTCATAAGCTCCTGATCTACTTTTTCTAAAATCTCACTCACTCTTGTGCCGACTATCTCTGCTATTAGCCTTAGTGTTACCTCCTCGTGCTCTTTACTACCAAGATTAAATAGATCTATAGTTTCATATTCAGATATAGACTCAGGAACACAATTACCCCATTCTATTTTTACTTTTTCTGCAACATCTATAGAAGTTTTAAGAACCAAAGCAAGGTCATTTGTAATATACTCTGAACCTATAGGGATTACAGCTGTATGAAGTATGTCGCCACCTTCATACACAATTATACTTGTAGTTGCTCCGCCTATATTTATAACAATAGATCCGAGTTCTTTTTGTTTTTGCGTGGTAACGACTTCACCGGTTGCCAAAACAGAAAGCACAATATCTTCTATGTCTAAGCCAGCCCTATACACAGCCCTTTTAAGATTATTTATGTGGGAGGTAACACCATGTATTATTTGTGCACTCACTTCCATTCTTATTCCAGTCATACCTGTAGGATCTTTTATACCTGTTTGTCCGTCTACTGTAAAATTGCGCGGTAATACATGTAATAACTCATAGTTTGCAGGTATTACCATGTTTTGAGATGCTTCTATTGCTCTCCTAATATCCTCACTGGAAATTTCACCGTCTGACTTTGCAACAGCTATAACACCAGCACTATCTTGCGATAAAATATCAAATCCAGCCATACCAACCCAAGCATGTGTTACAGGAACACCAATAAGGCGTTCTATTTTTTCCAAAACATCTGAAATAGAAGAAACTGTCTCTTCTATACTTGAGACAGTGCCTTTGTGTACACCTTCTGATGGAATCTCTACTACACCCACCAACTGCAATTCACGATCACCATTCTTATTTGTCATCTGCTGAGCTACAGCTATTCTAATAGCTGTAGAACCTATATCCAACCCTGTGATCAGTTCTATTTTATTTCTATTCTTTCGCATATATAAGACAATATAATCAATTTATTATATCACTAATTTATCCAGAAATCCAAAACATACGGTAAAAAAATTATAAACCCAATTATTCCAGAACTGACCGCAGAAAATAATACCATTGCGGCTAATATATCTTTTACTATTTTTACCTGCTCGTGCAAACGTGGTTTTACAATATCTGCAAACTTCTCTACAGCACTATTTAGAATTTCCAAAATTAAAACTAATGTTATCAGAAGTAAAATCACAATAACCTCTGTACGCTTTATCTTAAAAATAAAAAGTAAAGCTAGAATAAAAATAGATACTATAATTTGAATTCTAAAATTTTGCTCATTTTTAAAAACATAAATAATACCCCTTCCAGCATTTCTAAAACTTGTAAAAATTTTTTTTACGCTCATACCATTTTCTTTAAAATATTTTCTTGAATACCAAACATTATTTTTTCATCTTTTTTTGTAATATGGTCATACCCAGCAAGATGCAATACACCATGAATTACCATTCTCAAGCATTCTTCTTTGTAGCTTATATTTTGCTTTTTTGCTTGTTTTTCTACAAAAGGTACACAAATAAAGATATCTCCAAAATCACTATTTTCACCAATACCAAATCCTTCTTGAGCTGAAAAAGATAAAACATCTGTAGGTCTATTTTTCTTTCTATATCGTTTATTTAAACTATTCATCTTTTTTCTCCCTATAAAACTAATGCTTATGTCTTTATTTTTTACACCAATTTTTGATAAAGTTTTTTTCACAGCACTTAAAACAACTTTTTGTTTTATTCCAGTATTTTTAACTGTTTTATATATACTCACACTCATAGTTCACCTTCTCCAAATCCAACCAAAGGCTGTTTTGTAATATCTATATCTACAGAATTACCATATCTAAAACTTTGCAACAACATCTCAACTATATGTCTATACTTTATATTACCTTCTGTATTTTGATGATACACAACCGTAAAAACCGTCTCGTCTTGTATAAAATAGGCCACAAGATTGTCCGCTCTTCTATAACCATCCTGTTCAAAACGATTTATAAATTCTGATAAATCTGTAAATTTCTGATCTACTGCTTTTTCACTAAACCAATTCAAAAATGTTTGTGTTTTATCTTTTTTAAATGCTCTAATTTCTATATATTCACCAGTTGCACTACTTATTAATATCTGGTTTGCATCAATGTCCACACTTGCAACCTCCCAAACAACTGGATAATAAATTCTATACTTCCATATTGGATTTACATATTCACGGACAAGTCCAGAATCTATAATTCGAACAGGCGCAAACCCTTTTGGATTGTATAGATTTACAAGCTCTTGCCCATCGTAATAACTATCTTGATCCGAATCCCAAATACTACTATCTGTAGAGAAAACCTCTTCTTCTAAATCTGTCATATTATCTTGGTCCAGATCTTCTGTATTTTTAAAGTTGATTGAAGGGAACTCTAAAGCAGGCTCTTGCAAAGAAGCCGGCTCTTCTACAACCTCTTCCGTGGTAGTGGTAGTAGTGATGGTAGTCGTTGAGACTATAACATCTACCACTGTTTCTGTAGGAATTTGTACAGGAATTTTTATATCCGTATTTTCTTGTAGTATACCTTCTTCTTGAACATCACTGAAATACCCAGCTTGATTTAAATAATACCAAGAAATAAGCACAATTGTGACAGTAGTTCCAACTGCTATCAAAATTATCCATAAAATAGACAATTTCTTTTTTGGTGTTTTTACTTTTATAGATCTCAAGATAGGTTTATTTTGTTTTTTCTGTTCTTCTACTTTTTTTGGTTGTATCAACTCTGGTTGTTTTGGCTTATCTACCATTTCTGTTTTATTTTCTTTTACCATTTTGATTTGTGTCTTTTTAAATTCTACTTTTGGCTCTGTTCCACCATAAAAAACATCTGGAATTGTATTAAAATCCATTTCTACTTTTTTATCTACAACATCTTTTTGTGATAAATTATCTGTATTTTTTTGTTCTTTTTTGTCGAACATAATTTAAATAATTTCTTACTTTGTTGATGTATTACTAGAATCCAGATTTGTCACATCAAATAATTTCCCAGGTCCAGTAGGGCTAAAACCAGCTGTAACCTCTGCTCCGTCTAAATAACCATCTCCGTCTGTATCCGCATCCAGTGGATTGGTCTTCCAAATTGTTACTTCATCATAATCACTTAAAGCATCGCCGTCAGTATCCCAATTGTTTGGGTCTGTTCCTATATCAGACTCTCTAATGTCATCCAAACCGTCTCCATCTGAATCTACTGCGCCGCCAAACAATAACTCATCATCTAAAACATCTTCTGGCAATACATCTTCAATAACAACCTCCTCCACAACTTCCGGCTCTACAACTTCATCAACAAATGGACTTTTCTCTTCTGTACCCGCCATAAAAGTAGCATAAAGCCACCACGCACCACCTAACAATACAATTAAAGCAACTACAACTATAGAACCAATCATAATTGCCTTTGCCATACCTGGTTCTTTCACCTCATATTTTTGTAGTTCCTTTTTAAGATCACCACTTTGTGTTGGCGGTGTTTGCATTTCTACTTTTTTTGTATGATCAATTGGTTGCAATCCACTTTCATCTGGTTTTAATTCATTCTCTACAGGATTAATTTCAGTTTCTTTTGGTTTTTCCTCTGAAACACCTTCTGCTTTTGCACGCAAAACTCCAACATTTAATGCTGTTTCTTGTGTTTCTTTTTCAACCTCTGGTTCTGGCATTTTTTCCGGTTCTTGTAATACTTCTTGTTCACTTTTCACATCTTCATCTGATCCTGCAAAAATATCTTCTGGTTCACTTGTTGGCAAATTTGGTGGTAATTTATTATTATTGTCTGTTGGTTTATCATCAAACATATTTTTATATTATGAATTTTTTGGTAAGCTTAATTTTATTACGAAACTTTTAAATTTCTTATTTTTAATAATTATATTTAAAAAGTACCTTCACCGTTTGGGTTAAAACCTTTTATAACCTCATAACCATCTGCAAAACCATCTCCGTCTGTGTCTGGATTTAGCGGATCTGTTCCTAGAATTTCTATTTCAGTTTTATCACTAAGTCCATCCCCATCTGTATCAAACTCCTTATTACTTGTTCCAAGCTTTTCCTCTTCTACATCTAAAATTCCATCCATATCCAAATCATCTGGAAATTGATTTACTTTTTTTGTTATTTGTTCTTGTGTATTATCTATTTTTTTTTGAGAATTATTCTTCTCTTTTGAATTAGAAAACAACAACAAAGCAGTTATCAATATTCCTGCTGTTACAAATATAACCAAACCTACTATCAGAATTCTCTTCATAGTTTTATTAACTTAATTATACCATATGTAGACCTCAACATAAATTATTAAAAATTAGGAACAACCTCATCCCAAGTTGATTCTATACTTCCGTTTGTTCCTATTGCTTGAATTTCATATTTTGAACCTTCTGAGGTTGAAACCCTCTTAATATTAAATACACTCCAATATCTTGCCACATTATTACTGCTTTTTTGTGATTGGTTAATTTTGAAAGTGTGAGTAGGTTTAAAAACCGAAACCCTAGGAACCTGTCCACTGTGATGAGTGTACACCTCTACTTCCAAATTACTATTCTGAAATGATGCTATTGGTGAACCTTCCAAAGAACCACTTACAGCTTGCACAACAAAAGAATAGTCTGCATTATCATTATAAGTATCTATAGTAAAAGACTGTGTATAAGTTCTAGCCATACTTCCTTCTGGGTGTACATAGATTCTTTTATTGTAAGCACAAGCTGTATTTTCTGGCCACCAATATTTGCTAAACTCATTAAAGTTAGGTAAACTTCTACCTTCTATTGGAAAATTACTCACTAAACCTATCTGATTACATATTTTTCTGTCTGCAGCAGCGTCTGTAAATGTAGTAGCCCCGTTCAACTCTCCTGCTGGATTTAGAAAATTACTTTGAACAATTCCACTAAACGAAACATTTGAGCGAGCTTCCTTATCTGTCCATTTTACAACTACTCTAAATACTTCTAGTGGCACAGCTGGAGAATATACTATTTCATTGTTTATTTCAGCAGTTCCGTCTACTGGATAATCATAAAGATCCCCACGAGTTAAATCTGTATAACTATCCTCAAAACCTTCTTCTGAACCATTTACAGCATTAAATATAGCTTTATTACTGAAATAAACGCCATATTCTCCGCTACATAAATCATTACCTTCTATTGTGTGTTCTTTATAAGGTGCATAAGTACCAGTTCCACTTTCAACCATCATATAGTTTTGCTGTGTTGGATCTTTATATATACTACTTTCCATTGTAAGCCTTGTAAATCCAAAATAAGGATTTTGAATAAAACCTGCAGGTGGTTCTGGCCTCACCAAAACTAAAGTCTCTTCAAAACCCCAACGATCCACACTGTTTTTGTCCAAAGGCTCCACATTTCCTATCATTGGATTTAGGATTGCGATTTTTGGAACAGATAGTAATCCTGAAGTATCTAGTACACATTTGGCACAATTGTCTGAAAGTGCATTACAACTATTACACGAATAAGCGCCTTGGTCTTCACATTCAAGTGTTAATATTTGACCAGAAGAAGTTCTTTTGACTACTTTATTATTATTTAAATCACAAGCCTCATAAACAGGTTCGGATAAGCAAATATTCCCAGTATCTGAACAATCACTAAAATCATTAAATTTAAAATCAACAGTCTCATTTCCACAATACGCGACAGGGTCCACTGTCAAAATATTTTCACAATCTAGTGAACAGTAACTACAAGATTCTCCATAAGATGGACTACATTTAATTCCATTATCCTCTCCCAAATCACAAGTTTCTGTACCATCTTCTTCTACCACACCATCTCCACAACTTGGTGCAGAGCTTGCTTGACTTGTGGTAGCTAAAAGATTAATTTCACAAAAATTATCACAACTGTCATCGTCTATTGAATTTCCATCATCGCAAGCTTCGTAATCACCTTGCACAATTCCATCTCCGCAATAATCTCCAAAATCCTGACAATCCCAAGCGCAAGTATTATCTTTATTAAAACTGTATGTTGGATCACTTGATGCAATACAAGTTCCATAAATTTTATCGAATTTATCACAACTGTTGTCATAACAAAACACTTGCGTTCCATTCTGATAATTTGAAAGTTGGACATTACCATTACTATCTATTGAGGAACACACAGGCTTTAGAACATTAGAAACATATTCATATCCACAACTACCAAAATTTCTAACCTCACCACAATCCAAATCATCAGAACAGCTTATGTTTTTATCTTTGCTACAATATCCAGATAAACCCAAATTATTTATATCACAAACTTCATTTGCACCATCTTTTTGACCATTTCCACAATACTGATCACTAACTCCATCACAAGTTAAATTACAACTTCCATACTCTCCATTTTTTACACCATCATCACAATTTTCTCCAATTTCGACCCTTCCGTTTCCACAGTCTGTAAAAGAAGTACAACTTCCATATTTAATTGTACACTTATCTGTACACTGAGCTGGCGCCAATTCTCCTACATTATTACAAGATCCAATTATTGGATTACTTGTAGAAATACTACACTCCACAGGTTTTGTACCCCTTGTCCCACTTCCAGCATTTCTAAATTCTATATCTAAATCCCGTAAAGAAAGACATTTTATTCCATCTAAGTTTTTATATATAAATTCACCAATTAAAGACTCTTCAGCAAAACTATCATTTTGAACATTGTACAATCCAAGTACACCAGATCCGCCTGCTGTTAAATTTTTAAAATAATTTTCCTTAGACTTACAATCAGAAGATGTTTGGCAACTAATTCCATATAATTTACTTTCATCATTTTTATGTGCTAAAATGTCGTATGGTAAATCTTTTGCTACTCCACCGAAACAAACAGAACCAGTATCTGAAAAAATACTCTTTTTTGATCGCTCAACATCAACATTCAAATATAAACCACAATCTGCTGAATTTATACAAGAAATAGATTGGTTCAAATAACTATCTGCACAAAAACCAGATTGTTGTGATCCAACCACACCTTGATTTGTGTAATTTATAGAATTTGGAGGGTCGCACTGTTCACCAACATTTACTACACCATCTCCACACACACCAGAAGATGGGTTATATATGTCGCCCGGTGTACACCACCTGTCTATTTTAATTTTTGAAGTGTCCAAAAATCCTGAAACTACAGATGAGGATAAATCAAAATATTCAAAAGGGATGTGAAGCGTGTAATCACTAGTTATACTGTCAAAAGAATATTCGTACACACTAGTTTTTTCTGGACAAACATATTCAGAAACATCTGCAGCCCAACAAGTCTGTGGATCCAAATCACCACAATCGGACCACTTGTTTACTGGATCTAACGGCGCTCCACCAATTAGATTACTTAAGTTTCCCCAAGATGACCATTTGGAAACTGTGTAGTTTGGAATAAAAGATCCAGAAGCTAATTTTGGATAAGAATTATTTTCTAATTTATAAAAATCTAATTTTTCTTGAGTATTCCTTAAGTCTGTTAGACGCGTCCAATCTCTTTTGAATTTTGTCTGTGCATTTGCGCAAACCCCTCCAGAATCTGCAACATCTAAACATTCGAAGTCTGTGCTACACTCTACTGTTTCTTGTATATTTGGTGTGTTAAAATCCCCATCTTGTGAGCAACTATTAAACTCACTTATATTTATATTCATTTTAAGTGAGTCCATCAACATATCAAAAACTTCACGGGTGTTTGATTGCGCACTTCCATTTAAACTGAATAAGTAAATATTATTATAAATATCTCCATTTGAACCTTGATTTAGTGCGTTTATATAAATACTATTATTATCTGACAACGCATCATAACCTGCAACTGTTATTTGATCCATTCCAATGTCTGATCCAAATTTTTCTATATACCATTCACGGGCAGTAAGCCTGAGCGGATTCATAAAAATTTGAACACCAATTACATCATCATTTTTTTCATTGAAAAAGAAGAATTTTTTTAAAGTATCCTCAGACAAACTTTTATCACCAACTTGAACTAAATTACCAGAAACTACATCAAATTCATTTACAAGAACAATAGGTTTTAGGAACGGAAGATCGTCTGCTTTATTATCAGAAGATCCACTATCCGCACAATAAGACATACTGAAATTAAAGTACTCAAATACTCCACCTATTCTAACTTTTGGAATTGTAGAGCCATCAAAAACTCCCCGCTCAAAACCACTTATATTTCCCAAAGATCCAAAAGATATACCTTCTTCAAAAGGAAAATATTCGTATTGTGGCCAAGGATTCTCACAAAATAAAGCAAACAATTTTGTAATTCCGGTAAAATACTCTCCAAACTGACTATTGTTTTGATCTGCGTCGTGAGTAATTACAGCATTTGCACTTGCAAGAACACTTCCTTCTAAATCTTTAGAAGCTATTATATTTATAGAACTAGTTGAAGCAGAAATATCAAAAATTGCATTATTTAATGGTGCCCAATGCCATTCCCAATCATACACATTTTCAATTGGCACAATTCTTTGTTTTGAAGTACTCTGAGCTAATGCAAAAAAAGTGCTAGTTGTGTTTGGTTTTACAAATAATTTTGCACTCGGTCTTACAAAAACGCTGTCTATCTTACAAACCTCGTCTCCAGTTTTAAAAATCCATGAATCATCCAAAGTACCACTTAAACTATCTGGACTAGATATTCCAACACCTTCAGAATTTTCAATTTCATTTTTCAAAACTACAGCATAAACAGTATCTACATCCAAAAGCTTTGTTAAAGAAATAGAAATATCTGTGGAAAGTATATTTCCATCAACATCTTCCTCATACAAGACATCTGTTCTAAAATTTGCAGATCCCACACACCAAACCTCTACATCTGAATCACTAAACATACTTGCAAAAACTTCCAAACCAACAGCTTTTGTAAAAAATCTTTTTATAACCTTCCAAACCCTTGTCCAAATTCCATCTTTTACTTCTTGCAAAGTAAGTAAATTTCTCACCTGTTCTGTCACATTATCCTCTCCACTTACAGAACAATCATATCCACCCGGATAACCTTTTGCTAATAATATATTTTCACTTACAGAAGACTTGCTTATCTCTTCATCAAAATGAACCTCTATAAAAGAATTCAAACAAACTGGTGCACTAGAATTTCCAATCCCAGAACCATCCACAGGATACTCACTTACTCTTTGAGGTCTGGTATAACAACAAGAGTTCGTAGCAACACCATCAATAGCATTAGGGCAGTCGTTAAATCTATTATTTATTAGCTCTTCAAATTTTGTATATCCGCACTGTAATGAATATAAAGATTCTCCATATTCTGATGATATATCAACAGGATTTCCATTTATATCTTTTGTTTTTGTAGCTCTAGCTCTTATTTGTGTATCTTGAGAATTTGTATCTGGATTTACAACACCATCTCCAATAGCTGTTACAATTTGCAATGGATTTTGACCAAAAGGTACGGTAGATGATAATTCACATAAACTATCTTCCCCTAACCCTACAATTCCATCGTTACACAGACTAGGTGTTGAATAGTCGAGAGATGAGCCAGAATTTAGACACTCTGGCGTGCAACCTTCCTCTATCTTTGGATCACAGCTTATTGAGGTTGGCATGTTTGGTTCATCACAAGCATTTGAAACTAAACAAGAAGTAGAGCAAACATCTGAAGCATTTGAAACTGTAACATTTCCAACACCCACAAACGCAACAGTAGTACTAGCAATGATTTCACAAGCTTCTCCATTTTCCAATAATCCGTTTCCACAAATACTTACAGAAGATAAACACTCTGCAGACTGCCCTACCAAAGTTGTGTCTGGTAATTCGTTTGTTTTATTTTGCTCACACCAATAACTTGAGATAGGCGTTCCCAAATTCAAACACTTATTTGAACATCTATCTTGCGTTAGCGGATCTTTAATATCACAACTTTCGCCAAATGTTACAGAACCACTTCCACACCAAGAAATATTTAGCGCTGTTGATTTTGGCTCTACTTTTGAAGAACCTTTCCACAAACAATTATCATTACAAGCCTCGGCTGTTAGAGCATCGTCTGTATCACATTGCTCACCTTTTGCCGATTCTATCCTCCCATCTCCACAAGTTGGTGCTACAGACCCAACTCTTTTACAACTTAAACTACAGCTAACCCCTAATACTTCTTCTGGGTCATCCAACTCACAGTCTTCCCCACTCTCCAATATCCCATTTCCACACAAAGCAGTTACATTTTGAGTATCTGAACTCACAACACTTCCTGCCAACAAACAAGAGGTTGTGCAAAATGGTTTTGACTTTCCAAAAGTTTCAAAAGAGGAGATACTAGCTATTTGAGTATCCACGACCTCCCAACCCCATGCAAAATTCCAAGGATTTAATCTTTGTCCAGCAGAACTACACTCATTTGCTAAACTCATTGGAGTTGCTTTATATTCTTTTCTATCTCCTATTAAACGCGATATATATTTTGTTGGGGCAACCAAAACATCCTCAATCCCACAAAGTGTACTGTCATTTTTTGTTCTAAACTTCCAAGAAAAAGCTTCCACTGTTTTACCATAAGTAAGAGGATTTTCTTTTTCTATAGCATGAATTCCTGGAAAAACCTCTACAAAATACCAAGTGTTTGGCTGTAGATTTCCAACAGGAAATACATTTAAATTATTTTTTTTCAGAGTTTCAAACTGTATTGGGATGGTTGATGTGATACTACAAAATTCATCTATACACTCACTTATCCTAAAATTTGAAACAAATTCAGCAACATTCATATCTCTGTTGAATTTGACACCAACACCACTATTTACACAAGATTCTGCACAGTTTGGCCAATACGATTCTACTTTTGGATCTGCTAAATCTATAATTAAACTACTTACAGGAGAGATAGGTGAATTACTTGAAATTGCAAAAATATTCACATCTCCTGGTGCTGTATTTTCTATAGCATTTACAATTGCTCTAGTATCTACAAAACCATCTCCAACACTTATCTCAACAGTTGCCTTATTATCATCTTGACTCTTCCAGTCCCAGCCGAAACCATCAACATCTAAAACCGTGCACTCTTGATCTCCTTTTCCAAATATATGGTAGAACAGTGAAGTTTCACTTTCTTTTGAAAATCTTCTGTCCAAAACAGGACCTAGTATTTTTGTTGTATGAGTACCTGGCATTATACCTGCAGAAGTTAAGGTACATAAACCTTCTCCTGTTTTAAATTCAAAACAATAAGAAGTTCCGTCTCCACAAGATTTTGTTTTTAAAAGGTTTTCATTTACTGTCTGATCTATACCCAAAATACTCCTAATTTCTTGAGATTGCAAACCACTTCCAAGTTCAACCCTATACCAAGTGTTTGGTGTTAAATCCCCATTACTATTAGTTAAGTTTAAAACAAATCCTTCAGACCGCAGACCAGCAGAAAAATCTGCAGACACATCAATAAAAATATCCTCATCTTCACACTGTGGCAAACTATCTTCTCCACAAGTAATAACTCTAATATTTCCTGAAAGTGAGCTATCACTCATTCCCACACTAAACAAAACTGTTGGCAAAGCATTTAAACAAGTATTTGCTCCCTGCTTTCTATTTATCCAGGGACTTGGAGATGGTACTCCGGAACCGCTTGATTCTGGGCACTGTTCGACCACAAAAGGTATATTTGGCAGGAGACCACTCGTAAATCTCCAAGCATAGCCAGCATCTCTTGTCTCTCCTGCACAAATAAATTCATTTGGTTTTATTGTTCCAGCGTCTGGCCCAACAGAACAACACTGATACCCAACAGGAGCACCAACATCACGACAATCTGAAACCTCGTAATTTACAGCATTACTAACAACACCATCGATAGAGCTGATGGCAATTGGACCTGTTTTCATTGAATATCCTTCTATCGTACTCGGGATATAACTCACAATATGAGTATCCGGATCTATTTGATTTACATCATTCCCTGTTGCGTTCAACCAAGTATTAAGATCGTCTTCTGTTGCGGTTTTAGACCAAAAATATACTGTTGGGTCTGTAGAAAAGTTAATCCCAAAAAATTCTAAACCCTGATGTCCAACAGGCAGTGGTGCTGGCCCGGCCTGTGGAATCATCTTACAAATGCTAGGACTAGGGTCTCCCTCAACAACAGAAACAAAAGCTGATCCATCTGTACGAAGTCCAAAATCATTTTGTAAAACCAAATAGTACACACCAAATTGTGTGTTATCTGGAATTTTTATAATAACCTGATTAGAGCTCCAAGTATCTCCACAAAAATTTGGTAAAGAAACTTCCACCTGAATACAACCTTCTGCCAAAATATCTGTACAAGTAGCACCAGAATTTGGAGATATATAAACAATTCCTGTTGTTTCACCAAAACCAGTTCCAGAAAGCGTAACAAAACTTCCTACTGTTATATTTTCTGGGTTTACAAGTGAAATTGAAGGTATTAAATTTTTATCAATTGGCAAAACAGTAAAAGGAACTGTATTACTTCTTTCTCCACCAACCTCAACCTGAACAGAGACCTTACCAGCATTTGTATTTAGCGGTATTTTACTTGTAATTTCCAAATCTCCCCATATTAATGTTGGTAATTCTACACCACCAAACTCAAATTTATTTCCAGTTTTATCGTCTGTGAAGTTTTTTCCTATTACAGCAAAACCAGCATCTGGTTTTGCTGAATTAGAACCCAAAACAGATTCAACGGCACAAATACTAGGTCTTTTTATTTCGTTTTTTGTAAACAAACCATTGTTTGGTCCAGATATGGAACCATGACTATCGACAGTAGAATCACTAAGCCCTGTACCGTCTCCAAGAGTAATACGAATTGCACTTTCTGAACCTATTGGCAAAACTGAATCATCTGGGACCTGGACTACAATCCAATCGTTTTTCCATGTAGTTAAACTCCTACAAATAGCAATACCGGCTTTAACCCACACATCTAAGTCGTTTATCTCGCCATCCCCATTGGAATCTGTACCAAACTCAACAAGACCTTCCTTATCTCCAAAAAACTGTCCTGCAATTGTAATCCAGTTTCCAGATCCACCATCCCAAGCATCAATATCTGTAATCATTGGCCAAGCAACACACTCGTTGTTTACACATTTTTGAGAGGCACACTGCCAATCTTCATCACAAAAACTACCAGAAGAAAGTGAGCAAGAACCACCAGTATCAACACCTGTTTCATCTCCATCTTGAACACCATTAGTACAGCTCTCTGCTAGAGCTATAAAGCTTAAAATACTTACACTACTATTATGATCTATATCGTAAATTGTGACAGAAACATCAAATCTATCTAGTGAATTTATATCAGCCCCCAATATAATAGGATAATCTATAACAAATTCCCCAGAAGATCCGTCCAGTGGATTTGGACCCTCAAAAGACTCTACTATAACTTTTCCTGTGTCTATATTTTTTATGTTTATATTTACAAAACCAATTCCAGTATTATCTATCATTGCAACTCTAAGTGAATGTGCATCTCCAATTGTAATATTTTGATTTTCTGCATTTGAACCATCTATTGTCATACTTGTGACAGTTGGTCTTGTGTGGTCTATGTTCTCAACATCCACAGAAAAATCTGCTGAAACAGGGTACTCCTGCCCATTTATATTTTTTGTTAATTCTCTACCTGTTGTGTCTTTTATATCTGGATTAATTTTTATAGTAAAATCACCCAACTCTAAACAAGTTTCATTTGGTGGAACAGTCCCATCGCACAAAGGTGTGGTAGCTCTAAATGTTGCCTCCACCACCTGTCTAGATTGAGAAAGTTTTATAGATAAAGGCTGAGAAATACCATCTTTTTCAACTGAAAATATAGAATCTACATTTGTATTTGATGCTAAAGATTTACTAAATACTGCTCTTATAACAATATTATTCATTCCTGTTGCTCCGTTTGGTGTAGAAGGTGTTATGCTTTTTACAAAAAAGAAGTCTGCTGAATTACAAAAAGATGGAAATTTTGTGCAAGCTGAATTTGAATTTGAAAAACATTCACTTGGATGGTTTATAGCATATTCTGTATTTGAACAATTATTTGAAGACAGCCCAACACTACCCGAGCCTGTTGCATCTGAAAGGCTCGACAAGACAAACTGTGTAATTGCAAAAGAAGACATAACTATCACCAAACCAATAACCCCATTTATAATTATTTTCTTTGCCTGCCCAAGTTTATCTTCACTTCCGCCAGCAGTCATATATACAAAACCTCCGTATAAAACAATAGACACAGCCAAAACACCCAACAAACCTAAGAGTGTTCTTATTATTTTTGCAATTGTAACACGAATATCTTGCGTTCCAAGCTCGGTAACTTGACCGACCTCCACCAAACCAAAAGTATCTGCCTGCTGTGCAAAAACAGCAGTTATATCCGAAACAAAAAATAAAGAAACTACAACTAGTGTAAAAAATATTGATAGGAAAAATTTTGACTTAAACAATCTCATAATTAATCTATTTGACTAACACTTTCTAAAAATGAAATACAATCATCTAAGTTTGGCTGTGTAAGCCCTTCTGGATCTGCAGTTTGCACACATCCGGTGTCTGTATCAGCTTGTAAATTTACAGGTGTACAATTTGAATCTTCTACCACATTACCATCTTTATCTTCTTTGTAAACACAAGTTGGTGAGGTGTTTTTATCTCCACTCGGTCCTTTTCCAGGATAAACACAATTTTGGTTTATACTTTTAATATCACTGGAAACAGACGAGAAATAATGAAGCGGTAAACCGTTTGGTCCAAACTCTCTATGTTTTATAATCATATTTGTTTTTTGAATTCCATTTGAATCTGCCACAACCTTAGACCCTATATTAAACCAAATATCCGCCATTCCACCCTCGTTTGCTGGATACTCCTGTATTTCAGCCTGTTTTAAAGATGATGACCACATAATCATACTGAAACCAACTTCAATTGGCTCTGACCCTCTTACATTTTCCTGGTCAATTCCTGGAAAAATATTTTCTATATATGGAGATGTTCTGTCTATTTCATTTATTACACCAAATTCCCAAAAATAATTATCGGGTACTTTTTCTGAAATATCCAAAATTATAGGATTTTCTATTACTGGTTTTCCGTCTGAAACACCATCAGCATTACCATCTAATGCATTTCCAGATATATCCATAACACCCGTAAAAGGAATAGCCTCGGAATTTTTCTCTGAAATTAACTCCGCAGTTCGAACCAAAACTTCATAAGGAACTGTACAATTTAAATCTGTGTCAGGACATTCTACAGGAAGACAGTACATAACATCTCCACAGCTATTTTGTCCACAAGCTTCGGTTGACACAAATTCTACTGTTTTGTAACCATTTGTAATTCTCCATTCTCCAGAAACAGCAGTATCTCCAAAAATAATATTTGTAAAACCAGAACCTGAAATACCTTGTAAAGATGTGGGATCCATTGGCTCGTTGAAGTTTATTTGTAAAATTGTATTTCTAGAAACATCCAAATTCATAGTAGGAAAAACAGATGTTACTTTTGGCGGATCAAAATCTAAAAGTGTCCCCACCTCAAACTCCCAAAAATAATGCCCATCTCTGTCATTATCAAACACACTTGTTCCTGTATCTATTTTAAGTATTTTTTCTGTAAGATCTACTGTATACCATACATTTTCATTTGGATTTCCTAATAATTCAAGAGGTTTTATTGTAAAAGTAAGAATATTTCCATCTGTTTCTGTGACTATTACCGCAGAATCTATGAGAGAATCCGCGTCGTCGTTAGAATAAATCTTTACAGCATCTTTATTTAAAACATCGCACTGAGTATTCCAGTCAAAAACTGCTAAATCTGGTGTCACACAATCTCCAAAAACCCCATTTCCATTTGAGTCTATCGCAATGCTTGAAGGGTCTATAGATTCATTGAAAGTGACAGAAATTTTTGTATTTCTACTTACATCTCTTTGATCTCTATCTGGAAAATGATCTGATATAATTTTTCCAAAAGATCCACTACCTGCAAACACTTGAATACCTGGCGCTCTTGCTGTTCCACCAAGCCCTGCCAATCCTCCTGTAGCTTTTTGGAGTGAAGATAATACAAACTGAGTAATAGCAAACGAAGATAAGATAATAACCAACCCAATAACAGCGTTTACAAGTATTTTCTTTCCAGTTGCAACTTTTTCCTCGTTGCCGGCAGAGGTCATAATAGTAAAACCCCCGTAAATAATAATACTCAAAGCAATAATACCCAAAAGTCCTAAAAATACACGTATTATTTTAGCAATTGTTATGCGAATATCTTGTGTTGCAAGCTCTGTGACACTGTCAACACTCTCCAATCCAAAAGTATCACCTTGCGCGTAAACTTCTGTGGTACCACTAAAAGAAAAAATTGAAAACAAAAAAACCACTGCAATCATAATATAAAAGACTGCAGTAGCTTTTTTGACTAATTTTTTGTTTCTCATCCAGACAAGCATGGGAAATTATTTTAGATTTTTACTATGGGGTTGTTTTCAAATACTATTTCAACGAAACAATGTTTGAAAACAACCCCATTTTGAATTTATTTAGACTTCAAGCGTTTGTCAACCAACTGACGCACAAGTGCGCCGTCTGCTTTTCCTTTTACATGTTGCATTACCACCCCCATCAAAACTCCGAAGTTTAGATCACTATCACTGTTTTCACTTACAACCTTATCTACTATTTTTTCAACCTCTTCTTTGCTCAAATGTTCTGGTAAATACTTTTTAAGTAATTCTATTTCTATTTCAGCATTTTCTGACAGATCTTCCCTACCAGCTTTTCTGAAATCTTGTAATGCATCCTGAGATTGTTTTACAAGACGCTTTGCAGCAGCTTGGACTTCTTCATCAGTTAGATTGCGCTTTTTTTCTATTTCTTCATTCTTTATCGCAGACCACAAATTACGCAATGTACTAAGTAGTACCTTATTGCGCTCCAACATTGCTGTTTTTTGTGATTCTATTATTTGTTCTCTTAAAGACATAATAATTCTACCTTCTTCTTTTTCTAAAACTCTCTTCTTCTGGCATTCTACCTATTTTACGCAAATAGGTTATTTTGTCTGCTTTGTGTGCTTTTTTTACAGCCTGATTTTTCTTAAGATTTTTACTTTTTTTAGGGTCAAAATATTTTACCTTCCTCGCCTGCAAAAGTTTACCTGACTGTTTCCAGTTTCTCTTCACACGACGCATAAATGCCTCAAATGATTCACTTTTTCTTCTTTTAATTTCTGACAGATTAATTCACCTCCCGTATTGGGTTAAATTTAAGTTATTTTTAGAATGAATACAACATCTTTTTCACAGACACAGTACACACCCTTAGACCAACTCTAAAATAATACAATTTATTATAGAATTAACCTATCTAAATTATATACAAAAAATACTAATAAGTCAACCTATTTTTAGACTTTTTCCACAGGTTGACTAAAAAAACATAAAATAACCAATTAAACCAACTGACTAAGTATTCTTTTTAGTCTTGTTTTTAACTTTTTCTGATCTATAATTTCTTGAATTCCAGATTCCATATCTCTAATTATAATAGTAGAATCTTGCACCTCTCTTTGACCCAAAATAAGAGTATAAGGAGTTTGCATTTTATCTGCTATTTCTAATTGAGCTTTTAGTGCAGATTTAGCTAGATTGTGCCCAACAAAAATCCCATCTTTTCTCAACTCTTTTATAATTCCTAGTGCCCTTCTTTTTGCCTGAATTCCAAGTTGTGCAAAAAATATTTTAATTTCACTCTCCTCTTCAGCTTCGCCGTTTTTTATTTTTTCTTTCAATTTGTTTGCAACTCTTTCCAACCCTATCCCAAAACCACAAGCTGTAGCAGGTTGCCCTCCTAAATGTTCCACTAATTTGTCATACCTACCACCAGCCGCAAGAGCACTTTGTGAACCATTGTCTTCTTTGTCGTTTTCAACAGGAAAAAGCTCAAAAACAGTATCTGTGTAATAATCTAGTCCACGAACAAGTTTATAATCTAACTTGTAAGGTAAGCCTAGCTCATCTAGATACTCCAAAACAGACATAAAAAACTCTTTTGACTTATCACCAAGCCAATCTACAATATGTGGTGCTTCTTCTATTACACTTTTACAACCTTTCATTTTGCAATCCAAAACTCTAAGTGGATTTTTATTTATTCTGCGTTTACAATCGACACAAAGATAACTACGCTTTGAACGCAAATAACTAACCAATTCTACTAAATATCTCTCTCTGTCATTCAAAGTACCAATACTATTTAAATGAATACTTACATCTATTCCTAAATCTTTTATAAAATTGTAAGCAACAGAGATAATCTCTGCATCCATTGCTGGATTGTGATTGTCTCCTATCACTTCACAACCAAACTGATGAAATTCACGATATCTATTCGCTTGAGGTTTCTCCCTTCTAAACATTGGTCCCTCGTACCAAACTTTCACAGGTTGAGTTAGTGTATGAAGTCCATTTTCAATATACGCACGCACTACAGAGGCTGTAGCTTCTGGGCGTAAAGCAGTCTTACCAAAACTATCAACACCATCAAAAACATACATTTCCTTTTCTACAATGTCAGTTCCTTTTCCCACAGAACGAACAAAAAGATTTGCACTCTCTAACAATGGTGTCTCTATGTAAGAATATCCATAAGCTTTTACCATTTCCGCCCTCTTACTTCTCATTTTTTTCCAAATATTATCATCTTGAGGTAGAATATCTCTCATTCCTTTTACCCTAGAAAAAGTGGGAATCTTTTTTACTTCCATCTCTTCTACAGCTTTTTTTGTTGTAGATTTTACTGCTTTTTTTGGAGCTGGTTTTTTTGTTTGCTTACTTTTCTGTACCATATTATTTTATTCGATTATTTTTTTAAAAATTGTATTTTGGGGTATTGAACAAGGAAACCCTACTAAAAGGCCAACCTCTTACCCACGCCTTTCCTACTATTGTATCTTCTGAAATTGGTCCAAAACGCCTTGAGTCAAAACTTTCATCTCTGTTGTCTCCCATTACAAAATACTGATCTTCTGCCAAAGTGACAGAATATGTACCAGGCGTTTCTTCTATTATATAACTCTCGTCTACTACAACGCCGGCAGGATTATCTTTGTTATACACAATTATTTTACTATTTTCTACTTTTACCCTCTCTCCAGGAAGACCAATTATTCTTTTTAGATAAAAATCTTCATTATCTAGCGGAGCTTTAAAAACTATTACCTCTCCTCTTTCTGGCTCCCCAAAACGATAACTTATTTCGTCTATAATTAGATAATCTCTTTCATGAAAATTTGGCTCCATTGACTGACCTTTTACATAAAAAGGTTTAAACAAGAAATAACGGACAACTCCGATAGTTATTCCAGCCAACAGCGCAATTTTTATTAATTCCAAAAAGAAACTACCTATTTTCCTAAATATGCTTTTTTCTTGTGTTAGATCTAATTCATCTTCTAAGGTTTCATCTTCGTTTTTTTCACCGTCTTCTTCGACTTCAGACTTTTCCAATTTTTCACTTTTTTTAGTCATCTTTTTAAATTAAGTCTTTTTCTTATACTTATGAGAGGATTATAGCGTAAAAAGAGAAAAAAAACAAATCAATTAAGTAAAGAAGATTTAAAAAAAACAAAAAAACCACTTTAAAAAGTGGTTTTTTTGTTTAGATATTAATCTTATTGAAGGAGTTGCAATACTTTCCCTTGAAATGGACCGTAATATTTTACTATGTTAGGATCTCCATTCAATTCTAAATAAAACACCATTGTATCATCTAAATTACCGTTTTCATTCCAATCAGGTTCGACCAAAACAAAAACGCTATGAGCCACACCATCCAAACCAATATTAATATCAACACCACTTCCAAATTTTGCCCTAATAAGACCAGACGGTCTGCTTGTTTTATAATCATCCATTATAAGAACATATTCGTCTGTAGTATTAAATTCTGGTAAATTTTGCTGTGTTGTTTTTATTTGTTTTTGTAATAAATCACCGCTATTTTCTGTTTGGATGATAACCTGTTTTGTTTCCAATATATCTTTTATTTCCTCTATTTTAGATTGTAATTCTTGATTTTGTGTTTGCATTCTTTTTTCTATATTTTTTATATTTATACTTTGTAAAAAATATACTCCAATCCCAACAATTAAAGCTGTAAATATAATAGATACCACTAAAATCCAAACATTTTTAGAATTATCTTGCATATTATGTGTTTCATTTTGCATTTCTTCATTCATATTTTTTAATAATTATATATATAATATGGAATATTATATTATTTTGTAAATTAATACTTTTATTATAACACAAAAAATCACTTTTTGAAACGATTTTTTATTTAAATATTAATCTTATTGAAGTAATTGTAATACTTTCCCTTGGAATGGGCCATAGTAAGTGGTTTTATCTGAGTCCAAACAGACATCTTCTTGTGCACAAGCTGGCGGTTCGCGTTCTTCCAAATAAAATATTTTTACATCTTCCATATTTCCAGTGTCCCAGTTTTGCTCAGTCAATACAAAAACACTATGAGAAATTATACTTGAACCAACATCAATATCATTTCCATTGCCAAATTTTGCTCTTTCAAAATTGTTAGGCTTTTCTGTTTCATATTTATTCATTTCCAAAACATATTTACCAATATCATCACTTTTAAAATTTAATGGATTTTTTTGTGCTTGCCACAAATAAATACCTCCACAAACAATTAGCAAACCTACAAAAAATGCAATAATAATTTTTTTATTTTTCATATTTTTTATTATAATGAATATTTTATATTATACATTAAAAAAATAAAAAAACCATCTATAAAAAATGATTTTAAATTTGTGGGCAATCCAGGAATCGAACCTGGGACCTCAGCATTATCAGTGCTGCGCTCTAACCAACTGAGCTAATTGCCCTTTTGTAGGACTGTTTCAAAATATCTGTGGGTCCGAGAGGAATCGAACCTCTGACCTCTTGCATGTCGAGCAAGCGCTCTAACCAACTGAGCTACGAACCCTTTACTCAAATACTATAACATTTTACATAAAAAATACAAAAAAGTCAAGTGTAAAACAAAAACTGCCAATTTGGGCAGTTTTTGTTTTTAATTCTTTTTTAGATGTTCAAGTCTTCTACAGCACTTGTATCTATTTCCTCCTCTACAGCTGGAGCTTTTGGAACTTCAACTCTTGGGGATTCGACTCTTTCGGGTCTATTAGTCCTCTCAACTCTTGGTGGACGACCGCCTTCTGGTTCGTTAATCTTTAAGTTTACAATTGCATTTGCTTTTGCTCCAACAATTTTTAATAAAGTACGAATAGAACGAGCTGTATTTCCTTGACGCCCAATCACATAACCCATATCACTAGGATTTACAGTTAGTGTAATAAGGACACCTCTTTCATCAATTTCTCTTGTTGTAGAAACATCTTCTGGATTATTTACAATGTTTCTTACAATCATTTCAACAAACTCTTGATCTTTTTCCATATTTTAAACTTACGGATTAATTAAATTAGATTATGCTTTTAAACAACATCTAAATTATATCATTTATTTTAAAAGAAGGTCAATACAATTATAAATTTTACTTACTCTTTTCGACTTCTTTATCCACAGTTTCAGTTTTAACTCCTTCTGTTTTCACATCTTCTTCTGGAGTTTCAACTTTTTCTTCTTTTATAACTTCTTCTGTTTTAGGTGTTTCAGCTTTATCCTCAACAGCAGGAGTTTTTTCGATTTCTTCTGTTTTTATCTCTTCTTCTTTCGGAGTTTCCTCAGTTTTTGCTTTTTCTGCTTCTACTTTTTTTGCTTCAGCTTTTTCAGTTTCTGCAGCAATTTTTTTAGCTTCTTTTTCTTCTAAAGCTTTTGCTTTTGCATCAGCTTCTTTTTTAATTTTTTCTGTATTTGAAGCATCAATTTTCCCTTGTCTTTTATTTGTAATTGTTACAGACTTCTTTTTATCACCTTTTATAACACCTTCTTTTACAAGTAGATTGAATACTGTATTTGAAGGTTGTGCACCAACAGAAATCCAATATTTTATTCTATCTACTTTTAAAACAATTTTACTTGGTTTTACTAGTGGATTGTAGTGCCCTAAAATTTCCAAACTTCCAGCTTGTGTATCTTTGTGTTTCTCAGAAACAATTACACGGTAAACCGGTTGTTTCTTTTTTCCTCTTCTTTGTAGTCTTATTGCTAACATAACTTAATATATCTATTTAATTGTGACGGTAAATATGCGATTATTGTATACGAAATCACACAAAAAGTCAAGTCTTTGCGTGATTTTCCAGGTTTACAGATACTAGACTACTTACACCATCTCCACCCATTGTGACTCCATAAAGTAAGTCCGAAGCGTTCATTGTTGCTCTATTGTGAGTAATAAGTATACATTGCGCGCGAGATGCAAGGTCTTCTAAAATTTCTGTAAACCGTATAGAATTTGACTCATCTAATGCTGCCTCTACTTCGTCCAACACGACAAAAGGTGATGGGTTTGCACGCAAAATTGCACAAATTAGAGCAATGGAGGTCATCGTTCTCTCTCCGCCAGACAAAGATTCTATATGTTTAATCTTTTTTCCAGGAGGACAAGCTGTAATCTCAATTCCTTGTAAAACCCTTTTTCCTTTATTTTCAGAAGCCTCTTCGTCTAATTCATTATCTTTCTCTCGTCCATATATTTCAATTAATTCTGCCCCTCCACCATTGAAAAGTAATTTGAAATACCTAGAAAACTCTTTTTTAATATGTGTAAAAACTTTTTTTCTTTTTTGCTTCATCAAAATATCTAATTCTGTGATTAATCTATTTAGATCATTTACAGCATTTTTTAAATCCTTCAACTTACCACTCAAATGTCCATATTTTTCAGAAACTTCTTCATATTCCTGAATAACAGATTCGTCTATTCCACCAATTAACCCTAAATTATATTTTATTTTTTGTATTTTATCTTGAAAACCTTCAAACTCATCAGAAGAAATATACTCCACACCTCTTTTTAAAATAGTGTGTATGTCTTCATTTGTCTCAACTTTTATCTCATGTTCCAAATCTTCTTGTTTTGTCTCTCTTCTCGCCATTTCTACATCAAAATTATTTTTATTTGAAGCCAAAGTATTTAATTCAGACTGTTTTTTTTGCATTTCGTCTTGCAAATAAAAGATTTTTTTCTTTTTATCTTCTTCATCTTGATTAAACCGCTCAATTTTATTACGAGCAACACTTAGAGTTTCTTCTAGTTCAATTAGTTTTCTGTCGTATTCATCTTTTTGAGATTGAATACCTTCCACTATATCTCCATAATCACTTGATCCGGAAGTATTCATTAATAGTTCCTGCTCCAAACTAGCCAGTTCTCTTGAGTTATCTTTTTTATTTTTATTTAGGCTTTCTAAATTGTTTTCAGAAATTTGTTTTTGTGTATTTAATTCTGACAATGTATTTTTTTCTCTTAAATAGTTAGACTGTACTTTGTTTAATAATTGATGGAGTCTTTCATAACTTATTCCACTTTCTGTTATATTACTATTTTGATTCAAAAAACTAAACATACCTCCTTTTCTACTTCTATAACCTCCACGCATACTCCCACCTCTATCCAAAACATCGCCTTCCAAAGTCACCATTCTTATTTTTCCAATTCCAACTTTTTTAGCTGCACTAATGTCTTCTACGATCAAAGTACTACCAAAAACATAAGAAAAAATATCTTCATACTTATCTTCAAATTGAACAAGCTCAACAGCAAAACCATGAACTCCATCGTAATCCAAATAATCGTACTGATCTTCATAAATACGACGAGGATTTATTTTGTTTAAAGGTAAAAATGTTGCTGTTCCAAGTCTTTCACTTCTTAGATGTTCTATACATTTTTTTGCAGTTATATCACTTTCTACAACCACAGAAGATAAGTTTCCACCAGCAGCAATATCCAATGCTAAAGCATATTTCAAATCTGCTTCTGCCAGATTTGACACGGCTCCGTAAACCTTTCCAAAGCTATCTTTATTATTCAAAATATTTAGAACAGCAGGTGAACCATACTTATGTCCATAACTATTATTTTGATTTCCGGCAGACTTACTAATTTTTTCCTGCAATAATTTTATTTCTTCTTCTTTTTTTTCTACATCTTTTTGTTTTTCATTGAAGTCTGCAACTGTTTTGTTCACTGAATTTTCCAATTTTTCTACAGATATTTTATACTCATTTTGTTGGATTTTTAGTTGATCAATTTTTGTCCTCAACCAACCAATCTGTTGTTCACCTGCTTTTCCATACTCAACCTGAAGTCTTCCAGAAAGTACAGACCTGTCTTGTTCTAACTCACTTTTTTCTCTAAATAATTTTTGGTATTCATTTTGTAGACTATCAAAATTTGTTGTTCTGCTTTGCTCTCTTGCCAATTCTGCCAAATCATTTTGAACCATTACTAAACTATTTTCCAAAATTTTATATTCTTTATTTACACAGTCCAACCTAACTCTTAATTCATCTATTTTTTTCTTATTTTTACCCCAAAGACTACCATAATAACTATTTTGAGCCTCTTTCAATTTTATCTCTAAACTTTGTCTTTTCTCCAATTTTTTTACTTGTCGCTCCAAACTTCTAAGGCGTGGGGAAACTTCTGTAAGTAAAAGTTCTGCTTGATTTATATTTTCTGTAGTTCTTTTTAGTCTTAAACTTGCCTGATGTCGTCGTATTTGAAATTCTTTTATTCCAGACGCTTCGTCAAAAAACATTTTTCGCTCCGCTGGAGTTTGAAACAAAAACCTATCTATCACGCCTTGTCCTATAATTCCATAAGAATTATTTCCAAATTGAGCTTTTGCTAATAAAATTTGAAAATCTATAAGACGCACTTTTTTACCGTTTATTAAATATTCATTTTCGCCAGATCTATAAAGTTTTCTAGAAATTATAACTTCATCATAATCAACTGGAATTTTGTGATCTTTGTTTTCAAAAACCAAACTAACACTTGCCATTCCAAGCTGTCCTCTTAGATTTGAACCAGAAAAAATAATGTCGTGACTTTTTTTACCACGAAGTTGTTTCAAACTTTGTTCACCCAAAACCCAGCGAATAGCATCTGAAACATTACTCTTTCCACTTCCGTTTGGTCCAACAATTGAAGTAATTACAAACTTCCCGTCTTTTGGTGCTGGAAATTCAAAAACTGTTTTTTTTGCAAAGGATTTAAATCCATTCAATTCAATTCGTTTTAAATACATAAATGCTAAAAAGTTTTATTACAATGTCACACTTGACATTTTATCAAATTAGTTATAGAATTACTAACTTTTATAAAAAGGTTATCCACAGTAAATAAAAAGATGGAAAGAATAATGAGACAAATTTATAAAAAAGTTTTACAATCTGAGAATATTTTGTTGGTTCCCCACCAAAATCCAGATGCAGATGCTTTGGGTTCTGTGACAGCATTTATGGAATTTTTAGATTCTCTTGATAAAAAATATCGAGGTTTTTCTGCTACAGAAATTCCACCAAAATTATTTTTTATTCCAAACTCTGAAAAGTGTACTTTTAATAAAAAAATACTAAAAGAAAATTTTGACTTAATAATTATTTTTGATACTGGCAGTCCAGATTATGCAGGTCTAGAAAAGTATTTAAAAGAAACAGAAAGTTTTGTAATAAATATAGACCACCACCCAACCAATACTTTTTTTGGAGATTTGAACCTTGTAAACACAGAGTCTTGTTCAACCACTGAATTACTTTTTAACTTTTTTAAAGTAAATAATATAAAAATAAATTGTAAAATGGCTTCGTCTTTGCTGGCTGGAATTATTACAGATACAGATAGATTTCAAAACTCAAACACAACATCTGATTCTATAAAAATAACAAGCGAACTTTTGGAGCTTGGCGCAAACTTATCACAAATTAAAAAAAATCTTTACACAAATAAAACTATAAATTCCTTGAAAATTTGGGGAACTATTTTGTCACGCCTTACAAAAAAAGATGAGTATAGTTTTGCTTATACATATCTAAAAAAAACAGATTTAGTTGAAACTGGCGCAACACCAGAAGATGTTGAAAATGTAGGAAATTTTATGAATTCAATTAGCGATGCAAAAATTCGCCTAATATTGAAAGAAGCTGATGACGGCTTTGTAAAAGGAAGTTTTCGTGGTTCAAACGACGAAAATGTGGATGTTGCAAAATATGCAAAAAAACTTGGTGGCGGCGGACACAAAAAAGCTGCTGGCTTTAAAATAAAAGGGACTGTTGAGGAAGTATTGAAGAAAGTTTTTAATTTTCTTAAAGAAGAAAATTAAAAACGATGTATCGCTTACACTTGATGGATCATCTTCGCTCGATTTGATATATCAAAAAGCTTTGCTTTTTTTGATTAATCACTTTGCTTGGATTCGAAATGAAAAAAAACCACACACACCTTCCTGAGCAAAGCCGAAGGATCTCGAGACAAAATAACCAGAACATTAAATATTCACAATTCTAATGATACTCTCCCGAGATATTTCGACTTCGTTTCACTCCGCTCAATATGACGTGCATTGGTTTTTCTTTTTTACCCCTTTTGTACTTAACCTGCTTAATCTACTTAATTGTTAGTCTACTATCTTGCTTGTCTTCACAAAATACAAAATCTTTGCTATGCTCTAAGCAATAGTAAAATTATTAATTTATATATGGAAGTAAAAAATATAAACTCACAAATTTTGATACCTACAGTTATTGAAAAAACAAATTTTGGTGAAAGATCTTATGATATTTATTCTCGTCTTTTAAAAGATAGGATTATTTTCCTTGGGACTGGAATAAATGATGTTGTGGCAAATTCTATAATTGCTCAACTTTTGTTTTTGGAAAATGAAGACTCAGAAAAAGATATAAAGATCTATATAAATTCTCCAGGCGGATCTGTGACAGCTGGAATGGCGATTTATGACACAATGCAATACATAAAGTCAGATGTTTCTACAATTTGTGTTGGAATGGCTGCGAGTATGGCTTCTGTACTTTTGGCTTCTGGTGCAAAAGGGAAAAGATTTTGTCTACCAAACGGTGAAGTGATGATCCATCAAGTAATGGGCGGAACGGAAGGACAAGCGAGTGACATTAAAATTCATGCCGAAAGAATTTTGAAAATAAAAGATAAACTAAATGAAATCTTATCAAAACATACAGGAAAAGTAGTGAAAACAGTTGAAAAAGACACCGACCGAGACTACTTTATGAGCGCAAAAGAAGCAGTAGCGTATGGAATTGTTGATAAGATTATTGAATAAAAAAATAAAAAAATCACTTGAAACAAGTGATTTTTTTATTGCTGTATCCAAGAAGATGTAGTCGTGAAATCCGCGAGCCGGAGCCAGCGTAACCCAGTGCCACATCCTCATGCTTGTCGTGGATACAGATGACAACAAACCTTTGATAAGATTTTTTACCATCTATCTCCAACTCATACTTACGAAGTAGAATATTAGCATACATATTGTAATCTGTCAAGTAAAAATGTGTAAAATTGTACTTTTTTGTGAAATATGATACAAAACAATAGGTATAAAAATAAAAAAACTCGCAAAAAAGGAGTGGGAAATGCAAACAGTTCTTTACAAGATGTTTTTAACTTTATTATTTTCACTATTTATTTTAGGGTGTTCCGAGTTTGGTTCTATTACAATTGCGGAGCGAACCATAGACATAGAAAAAATATGTAAAACAGGAACTGTATTACAAATATACTCGAGCTTACAAGATGTAAAAATTTATTCTTGTGTTGTAAAAACAAAAGAATGCTCTGCTGGAGAAATAAATACAGCTAGGTCAACATGCAAAAGAGAGGGGTTGTATAAGTCTGTTTATAATAACGGGAGAATAAGAACTTTATCAAACTACAAAAATGATAAACTTCATGGCAAATTTGAGATGTATACAGAAAATGGTTTTTTGCACTGGCAAGCATTTTATATAAATGGAGTTCATACCAGATCTGAAAGAATATGGGATATAAATACAAAAATTCTTGTTTATTATGGCGAATACTCAAACGGGAAAAGACATGGTGAGTTTAGAATAACTGATGCAAAAGGGAGGTTGGAAAATCAATCTTTTTGGAATAATGGAAAATTAAAGCAAGAAAATATATTTCGATATTTAAACAAAATACAAATGGTGTATCTTGTCCGAAAAGATTATTATTATTTTTTGGATATTCCAATAACGATGGTAGAGCAAACAATATTTGAAAATGGCAAAGAGGTTAAGGTAAGTCTGTTTGTTGAATAAAGACGGTTTTGATACTGTCTTTTTTTTCTGTCAAATTGCTTTTTTGTATAAAATGTGGGACTATAAATTTATCCATAAAAAGATTGTTATGATTACAATCTAAAACATAGGAAAGGGAAATGGAAAAACAAATTAGTGTTCTTTTTATATTGGTAGTTTTCATATTCACTACTTTTGGGTGTAATAAAACAGTTATAAAAGATGATACTCAAACCATTGCAGATAAAAAAGACGGACAAAAAATAAACTGCTCAAAAGATACAGTATATTTGGTAGACAAGACATCTATTGAAAATACTACTATTTATTCGTGTATAAACGAACTGGGTAGGATTGAGGGTAAGCTTGTAGCTTTTTATACTGATACACAGAAAATAAAAGCACTCGCAGAATTTAGGAAAAATCTTAAAGTTGGTAAATGGGTTAAATGGAGTAAAACAGGAGAAATCATTTCAATTGAAAACTTTAATGACAGAGGACAACCTCACGGATATGCAATCGCTTGGATAAATATTGGTGCAGATAAACACTGTGTAATACTTGAATTATCAAAAGGGGTTCCTGTAAATTTAGCTTACGAATATAAAAATGAAAGAATTCTAAAAATTCTAAAAGTCAAAAGTCCAGGACGAAATGGAGTTGAAATTCAAGCCCCTAATATGACAGAGTATGAAATAGACTTTCTAAACGAACTATACAAAGAAATAATATCAAAAGAAACAGAAGATCTTCCTATTCCATAAAAACAAGCAGTACAATTTTGTACTGCTTTTTTGATTTTTTATCTTTAATATGTAAAAATACATAGACCCATCCAAACATAGGAGGAAAAAATGGGAAAACAAATTAGTGTTCTTTTAATAATCTTTTGTTTATTTTTAGTTGGGTGCAATAAAAAAGAAGATACAAAAGAAAAAACAGACATAGAAATTTTTGAACAAATACAAATTTTTGACTGTCCCAAAAATACCACTTATACAGAAGTTTCTGGTGAAGAGTTTACAACTGAATATTATTGCTTAGATGAAAATTCTAAAAAAATAGGCCCCTTCCAAAAATATAGCGATGAAACAGGCTCTATAATTACTGTTGGAGAGTTCCTAAAAGACAAACCTTTTGGAAAGTGGGCACAGTGGGATAAAAATGGAAATCTACTAGTTATAGGTATGTTCAACGAAAACAGCGAGGCAGACGGTTTTGCTGCTATGTGGGAACCAGACGGAACATACGCTGTAATGTATTTTGAAAATGGAAAAATACCTGATAATATTTTTATTTTTAACGCAAAAGGAAAGTTAGATAAAATTTTTATTACAAATATAGAAACAAATATAACAAGAAGTCAGTTAGACAAAGATTTTATACTAAAAATAGAAGAAGAAACAAAAGAAGATCTTGCTAAAATATTAGATGGACTGCCAAAACCTTAAACAAAAGCGGTGCAAAATGTACCGCTTTTTATTTTTATTATTATTCAACGGGTAGGGTTTCTAATGAAGCATCTGGGTCTACACCAACCAAACATATTTGTGGCAGAGGTCTATAATAACTCTCGTAGACAATCTCTTCTTTTTCCTGTCCAGGAAGCTGTCTAGAGTATGTAAAATATGATTCTGCACCAGTATAAGAGTGTTGACATTTTTTTACTCCTGGTGCAAGTTTTGTAGTTTCAATATTTTTTGTAGGTCCGTGAGGAATCCAACGCTTTACGACAGGGTGTGTAAAACTAGCCTCTCTACCATCATTTGTACCCCAAAGAGTAAAGACAAGTTCCATTGTGTTCCAATTTATATCAGCCTCGAGCAAGATATAATTTTCTGTATCATTTAGAAACCTAAAGTCTGGATTTGGGTCATAAATTGTAGCATCTGTTCCAGGGAGATGGTTTACAGGATCATTATAATAAGGAATTGCGAGAGAGTGATTTCTACGCTCGGTAATCTTCATACCACTGTTCATAGCCATTCTAAAAAGTGTTGTTCCTATTTGGCACAAACCACCACCAATTTCTGGAATTATCTGATCACCTTTTATAACCAACTCTGGTAAATATCCGCCAGATATTGTATATGGTTTTGTATGTCTAATTGTGGAAAACTCTTCTCCTGGTTTTATCAAAACTCCGTTTAATTTATTTACTGCATTTTTAATATTTTTGATGCGATTTGAGGGACTACCAGAAAAATCAGAAATACCAGTCCCTAACATTTCTGTAATCCCCAAATCATTTACATCTCCGGTTGAAATCTCTGATACTGCTTCAGATATTATCAAATCAACCGTACTTGAAACCAATTGCAGGTCTACCCCCTCCTCCAAAAAATTTCTACTTACAAATAAATTGTTCAAACTTTTATAATTCTCCTCTAGATCTACCTTAAAACCAAGCCTAGATCCTTGAAATTCTGTCACTTTACTGTTTTCATTTATCTCAAACTTTGCATCACGCGGTTCTATGTCCACTTTTGATGCTATTTTTTCATCTATAAATTCGAATGTCCTGTCTTTGTTTAATCCAAAAACTACAACATCGTCTTGTACTTGTGCCTCAATCCATTCACTTATTTGCTGTGGTGTCACTTCCCATGTTTTTTTACCTCTAAAAACAAAGTTGTCTGCTGTTGAAAAATCATAAGTTAGAAATAGTGAACCATGCAAAAACATATTTTTAAGTGCATCTTCTGCACCATTGAAATCATCCTCTACAAAATTTGGATCTATAACATCTTTTTCGACTTCCACATTTGGAACAATCAATTTTGACCATTGCTCCCTAATCTGAAACACAGTGTCTTGATAGTCAAATACTACACCAATCGATGATGATGTTATTTTAAACTCCAAAGGATTTGTTTTAAGTACTATTACAGATGCATCAACTGCCTCAGACTCATACATACTCACCAAACTTTTAATTTCTTCTATTATTTTTTCATCGCTTATCTCTATATATTTTAAAGAAATACTTGGCTTTCCTAATGCTGAAATTATATTACTAACCCCTTTCAACATTACACCACCACTCTTTCCAAAACGAATTATACGCTCTACTTCTGCTTGTATATCCGTATAGATGAGTTCATATGCATAATCATCTGAAAGTATAACAGGATAAAGTGTTATCTCTTTTTTCCCCTCTCCATCCTTAAAAGATAAGTTTATGCCAGTGCCAACAAGTTGATCATTTTTGTTTTGTAAAAACTCTTTTAACTCATCTTTTGTAAAACCACCCACATCATAATTCCCAATCCTTAACCCTGGTGCAACCCTTTCTGAATATTGAATTCCAACCACTACCGATGTAATAGCAAAAATTGCAATAAATACACTAAAAACAATTGCAGAAACAATTAGTGCAACAAGCGCTGGGCTTTTTTTCTTTGATTTTGGCAAAATATCTGTCATATTATTCTTCTACTACAAAAACAGGTATTTTTGTGTCTGTTATTTGTTTTGGTATAGTTATTTTTAAAATTCCATTTTTATATTCTGCTTGTGCTCTATGACCTTGAACATCTACTGGCAAAACAATTGTTCTGGAAAAAGCTCCCCAAAAACACTCATTTAAATGCATTTTTCCATCACTAAGCTCTTCTACTGGCATCTCTCTACTTCCTTTTACAGTTAGTAGGTCATTGTGGACATATATTTCCACACTATCTGTTTTTGTACCAGCAATTGTAGAAATTATTACAATTTTATTTTCTGTTTCAATAACATCAACAGCAAGCTCACCCTCTTGGCGGCTCTCTTGCCAATCTTGATTGGTAGGCTTACTACCTACCATAATCCCAAAAATGTCTGTTTTGTTTTCTAACACAGATTTATATAAGAATATACAATCACTATATCATATTTTATGTTTTTTACAAAATATAAAAACTATTGACTTATTGTTTAAAATAAGATAAACTATTATCGTATTGTTTGAATATTTTTAAAAAATAAAACTGGAGAGATGGCTGAGTGGTCGAAGGCGGCGGTCTTGAAAACCGTTGAGGGTTTGCGCCCTCCGTGGGTTCGAATCCCACTCTCTCCGCAGGATAGAAGCGACACAAAGTCTTGTGTCGTGTGTGGGATGAGAAGGATACGAGTACGCGCAGTATCCAGGCTCGAGTCGGAGCGAGAGGAATCCCACTCTCTCCGCAGGATAGAAGCGACACAAAGTCTTGTGTCGTGTGTGGGATGAGAAGGATACGAGTACGCGCAGTATCCAGGCTCGAGTCGGAGCGAGAGGAATCCCACTCTCTCCACAAGAATTTAAAAAACAAAAAATACTGGAGAGGTGGCTGAGTGGTCGAAAGCGGCACACTGCTAATGTGTTGTCCGGGTATTTCCCGGACCGCGGGTTCGAATCCCGCCCTCTCCGCAAAGAAAGGGAACGAGTAAAAATCTTTACTCGTGTCTGGATGAGAAGGATACGAGTACGCGCAGTATTTATGCTCGAATCGGAGTGAGAGGAATCCCGTCCTTTTTGTAAAAATAAAAATCAGCTAAAAAGCTGGTTTTTGTTTTTATTTAAAATTTGTTATAAAGAAAAAATAGAAGACTTGCAAAAAAAAAGATTATAGTATACTAAATGTAGAAATTTATATAGAATTTCGTTATTAATTAATTAATTTTATTGCCATATGGTAACACAAGAAAGCATGGGAAAACCTATTTCCCAAAAAGAAGCAAAAAAAGATATGTTAGACCAAGAAGCTGAAATTCTTACTAATAAATCAATTGACATAAAGGAGTATAATGATATTATTGAGAAAGCTTTTGAAAATATTCCTTCTTTTGAACAATTAAAAATAGAAATTTTAGAAAAACTTAAAAATGCAGGCATTCAACTTGAAGAAAACCATCCACTTGTTGAACATGCAGTATTTAGACTATCTGAAATAAAAAAATCTCGAGCATTGGAAAACATACGAGATACAATTGATCTAGATGTTTATATGGATATATCAGATGGTATATATCAATCTGGTAGCACTAATGCACATTCTTATTTTAATTATATTGGAGGAGGGGATTTGACATTTACTACGTCAGCCTTGCAAATAAACCCAAATACAGGTAAACTTCGTGCAAATGAAATACGCGAACAAACTTCAAAAGAAAGGAAAGAACTTTCATCTGAAATAAACCGGGTTTTGAAACAAAAATAAATAAATTATTTATTTTTTATAATATATTTTAGCTAATTAGCTTTTTAATATTATTTAATCTTCTCCGCAAATACAAAAACCAGCTGAAAAGCTGGTTTTTGTTTTTATTTAAAATTTGTTATAAAATATAAAAATAGATAGAACATATAAAGATCTTTTTAGAGAAAAAAATAATTACAAAAATAAAGGAAAACTAATAATACTTGCCGCAGAAGGTTAAAAAAATATAATATTTAGAACATAAAGTATTATAGTGAAAGAACACAAAGATTACCCCCCAAAAAGAACAAGAATTAACTGCAAAAACCAGAAAATGGCTAGAAAAAAAATATCCGTACTGGAGAAGGATAAACTATTATTGGAACTGAAATTTAAAATAAGACATATAATTTATTTATATACCTTATTAATTGACAAAAATAGTAAAAAGATATAAAGTAAAAGCGGTTCATTTCAATTAAAGAATAGACAGTGAGGAAATTCATGTTTCAACAAATAATAATACTAACTCATACTATTCTTGTTATTTTGCTAATCTTACTAATTATACTATCTTTTGTAAAAGCAAACCTAGCTAGCAATCCAAAATTTGAAGGTATACATATTACAAATTTAATTGCATTATTTGTATCTTCTGGAATAATATTTCTATTTGATACAACACAAACAATGCGTTTGATGATAACTATAATTTGGGGAATACTCGCGATAATTACAATAAAAAGATCTTATTTTTGGAAAAAATACCAAAAATAATAAACACTCTGAAACATCATTCATTTGGTGTTTTTTTAATTGAAGTAAAAAAACGATAGTTTGGAAAACTATCGTTTATATTTTTAAATTGGCAAAATTTCCCAAAGTTTTTGACCTCCTGCCCCGAGAGATCTTAGACCAGACAAAACCTTACCGCCAACACCATACACAGAAGATAAAAAAATATCAGTACCTTTGAAGTAATCATCTTGCAGTAGTTTTGTGTCTTTTGGTTGGATAATAAAATCAGATCTTGTTAAATTGGCAAAAGGTCCAATCTCACAAACTTTAAGTTTTAAAGGGTAAGACTCTACAACCTCTGCAATACAAAGAGGTATTACACCTACAAGCATAACTACCAAAAAATCACCTTCGTGAGTTGTGTACAAATGCTCACTCATTTTAACACCTCCTTTTTTGTTTATATAAAGATCGACGAAGTATAAATTTACCAAATATTTTATGAATTGTCAATAGTTTATGTATTTTTTTATCCACGAACAAGAACAAAACTATCCACAGTTTGCACACCTCCACTGTGCAAAACATTTGCGCATTCATTTATTGTGCTACCTGTGGTGTAAACATCATCCACCAACAAAACTCTATTATATTTTTGAAAATCTTTTTGCGTGGTAAAAGCTCCAACAACATTTTTTATTCTTTTGTGTTTTTTCAATTTTGCTTGTTGTTTTGTATATCTTTTTCTTTTCAACAAATTCACAACTGGTTTTTCCAAAACTTTTGACAAACTTTGTGCTATTATTTCAGCCTGATTGAAACCGCGCTCAGCAAACCTACGCGGATGAAGTGGAACTGGAACAATCGCATCTATTTCTAAAAATAAAGAAAAATTACTTCGAGCAAATTCTTGCGCAAAATTATCAATGTTTTCTACCAATTCTTCTGCGTATTGATATTTCCATATACTTACCAGATTGCTAGCATTTAAATTTTTCTTGAAATTGAAAACCGCACAAACAGATTCTAAATTTGTCTTTTTCTTACATTTATCGCAAGTTTTTCCAAAAACTGTATGTGTTTTGCAAACCGCACACAAAAAAATTCCATTTGTATCAAAACTAAATCTACAATTGTCGCAAATCCACTTACCTTCTGTATCACAACCCAAACAAAAAATTGGAAACAGTGTTTCCTTTAGAAAATTATTTATTTTCTCTAAAAATTGCATATTTATTTAAGTCGAAAGTTCATAAAGTAAAAAACTCGATTTTTAAGATATTATTTTGAGCGAAGCCGAAGGATCTCGAAACAGTTTCACAAAACTAGCAATTATCAATTAACAAAGAACAAAAAGAAAGACGGACTAACGTTTTATTTTAATTATTTATATTCTGGTTATACTGCACAGGGATCCGTTCGACTCCACTTCGTTCCGCTCAGGATGACGTAAAATATTCACGTCATCCTGAGCGAAATGTAGCAAAGCGGAATGAAGTCGAATGGATCTCGAAACAGAATCATAAGAACATAAAATATTCATAATTCTGGTTATACTTTTTTGAGATATTTCGACTCCACTTCGTTTCGCTCAATATGACGCGGTCCAAGTTAAATAAGAGACTACTTTTTTTGCTCAAAATAATATATTTTTAAAATTAAGTCAAAAGCTAGAAAAAACCAAAATATAAAAAAGAAGGATTCCCCTCTTTTTTATGTTTTGCTTAATTTGATTTTTTAATCCCAAAAAAATCCACTCACTTTCCACTCTCCAGAAACCTTTACAAGCTCTATTCTACCACTTTTTTGCTCTGTATTCTCCCCTTCACTATTTTCCACTGTCTGTCGTGCTTCTATATTTACGGTCACACTACTACTTTCCAAATTTGATACATTGCTAGCTAAAATTTGAGTTGTAACACCCTCATAATCCAAACTTTTGTCTACTTTTTGAGCTCTTACCCACACAGCCATACTATCTGTGACCAAATGTATCACATCATCTATATGTTTATTATCGTTTTGATTTGAATAAGTCTGAAACCTCTCTACAAAAAGACGCGCAGTCTGTTTTGCACTCACCTCTTCTGGATTTTGCGGTGGCATATCTTCTACAGTTGGAGCTCGTTTGACCACTTCTTCTATCTCAAAAATTTCTTCTACATTTTCTTGTTGCAGATCTTCCACCTGTTGAGTGCCTTTGTTTTCTCCTCCTGTAACGGCTAATATAATCACAACTACAATAATAACAGTAAATGAAACCAATCCTATTATAATTAAAAGTCTTTTTCTAATATCTTCCATATATTTTATTTAGTTTCTTCACCTTTATCTTGCAGAAGTTTTTCTTCATATTCTTTTTTGGATTTTTCAATTTCCAAAAGCTGTTTTGGATCAGATGTAATTAGTTGATCTTCTGTATAAGATGCTACGATTTTAATGGCAGCATGCTTTAGACCTGCAAAAAATATCCCCTCGCCAACTGCACTTTCCAAAAGTAAAAACTTTTCGCCTTCTGTAAGCATAAAAGTCTTTTGTATTAAGTTTACTGCAGATGGAGACTGTTTGAGTAAAAGCTGAAGTGAAGAGTTGTTTACAATAGATTGTCCATACGGTGATCGTAAAAAATCGTTTACATCTTGTGTAATTGTAGTAATTCCAAGATAATATTTTCTACATCTTTTTACAAGTGCAAAGATAAATTTAGCACTATCTTCGTGCATCATAAGCCACCAAGCCTCGTCGATAATCAACAATCTCTTCTTTCTTTCTGATCGTACAACATTCCAAATATAATTTATAAGAGAATATAAAGCAACCGGCCTTAATTCATCTTCTAAATCACGCACACTAAAAATTACAAGCTGGTTATTTACATTTACATTAGTTGGAGAATTGAAAAGTCCTGAAAAAGTTCCTTCTGTGTATTTACGAAGTTTCAAAACCAAATTTTCTCCACCTTCCATACCTTCCAAAATTTCCAATAAATCCTGCATAATTGGTGGCTCTACTGTCGCCAAGTCTGAATCTGCTGTTATGTCTTTTTTAGCATAAGTTTCTATCAATGCTCTATCTAAAACAGAATCTTCTTGCGGAGATATTTTACCAAACATTATTCTAAGCTGACCTTTCATTGTAATAACTGCATTCCTAACAACATCTTCTGTGGAAATCTTTTGCCCAACAGGTCTCGGTAAATCAAATGGATTTACTTTACTTTCAGAGGAAAGAGAAATATTTATATAAGTCCCACCAACCGCATCATTCAAATGTTTATATTCCATTTCCGGATCAATTACAATCACATCTGTACCAAACATCATACTACGCAAAATCTCTAGTTTAATTGCATATGATTTTCCAGCTCCAGATGTTGCAAATACAACCATATTTGCATTTTGTAGACTAAATCTATCAAAAAGAATTAAACTATTGTTATGTCTATTTATACCATAAAGTACACCATTATCACTTGTAAGCTCTGCAGAAATAAATGGAAATGATGATGCAATAGGAGACGAATTCATATTGAATGCAACCATCAGCTCATCTATTCCAAGTGGTGCAGTAGAATTGAATCCCTGTTCTGCTTGGTACAAAACACGCTTACTATATATCAAAGTAGAACCAAAAACACTTTCTACATCTTCACTCAATTTATCTAATTCTTTTTTACTTTTTGCATAAATTGTAGTATAAAATGCAAATTGGAAAAAATGTTCAACACCTTGCGTAAGATCATCTCTAAGTTTTTCTATATCTCGCAAAGCTGTTTCTCGCAGTGGATCTCTTGGTGCTCCTTTTTCTCTGTCAGAGCTAAGTTGTGCCTGCAATGCTCCCACTTTTTTCTTTAGTTGTTTCAAAATTATCTCCGCTTTTATAGGATAAAAAAACATTGAGATATCCATGGTAATGCTCATATTCAAAATAGGAGAACTCCAACCAACTGCAATATACCTTGGATAAGAAATTACAAAAATAGTTCTCAAAAATACATCGCCCAACTGCAAAAAACTAGAATCAACTTTGAATGCAGAAGGTGCAATTAAGTCTTTGATTGCAACTGTCCCAGAACGAAAAACTCTTTCTTCTTCCAGACTAACTAACTCTTTTTGGACTTTTAATTCTTCTGTTTTCTTATCCCCTTTCTTGAGTCCTGGAATATTTTTTTGTTTTGTAGAAATTGGTTTAAATGCCATAGTTAAATCTGTTCAACTTGAATCTTATTTATATCCTGAAGTTGTTGCGCATAAGCTATATCAGGATTATATGTTGAATAATAAAGCTCTACCAAAGCCTGTGTATCTAGCTCCGCAACCTGCAAGCCCATACTTCCCAGTCCAGAAACTACCTGCCGAACGCGCGATGACAAGTCTTCTTTTCTTTTATCAAATCTCTCACCTTTCAACCTTATCGATGTTACCGGTTTTACAGCTTCTTGAAATCTAGACCAAAAACTTTTCTTCTTATTTGATAGCGGATCATACGGAACCACCACATAAAAACGCTTGGACATTATCTCTCCTATATCCACCAATTCACTTATAAAAGATCCGTAGTCACCTATCTGTGCTTTCAGCAATTCATTTGTCTGTTCTTTTTGCATTTTTAGCAAATTTTCTATATATGGCTGAATTTGCAATTTTCTAGACTGAATTACAACCTGCAAAGGATATTCCAAAGAATTCAAAAAACTAGCATAAGAAGAAATCAGTGCATTTTGCTCATCTTCAGATTTAAGCGCAAAATTGATACTTGAAACCAAAAGTACAGAACGCATTGTCCCGTCTTTCAAAACAACAACACCGTCTTTTATCTGTGCAATAGGAAGATAAGACTGACTTGCTGGTTTTTTACTTTTTTTACTTTTTTTATTTTTAACCATATTTATTCTTCTCCTTTATAAAACCCACCCGTGTTTACAATTAGGGATAGGTCTCTAATTTTTCTATGTGTTGTTATTTCTTTTTTCTGCTCTTCTTCTATTTCTTCTTTCATTCCAAATTTTCTCAAATATTCCAAATCTTCTTTTGAATAATCTTTTTTCCACACACGCAACCCAGGCTTTTTTAGTGTTTGAAAAATATTTAATATAAAATAATGAAAAGCCTGACCATTTACTTTTACAAAAGCCACAACGAGTGAAAAACCACCCAAAAGTAAAGTTAGCAAACCAAATAAAACAATATCAGCAAGTTTAAAAATAATAAAAAGTATCAGTGCAGTCACCAACAAAATCAAGAATTGTCTAGTTGTGACTGGACCAAAAATTTTGTCTTCTACATCTATAAATTGTGGGACTACAAATTGCTGGGGCATATTATATTTAGGACTAGGAATTATGATTTAAGAATTAAGTTAAGAATATTATTTTATTAAATTTTTATTTTCTTGTTAATTTTTACAACTACATAGAAATCTTCTGCTGAAATCTTGTGCCTATCTTCGTTCAAAACATCCTCTATTTTTCTGTTGCTATTCACCGCATCAAGCAAAACTTCCTGATAACTTTTATAAAAAGGACTTTGCAACCAAGCTTTTACAGCATCCATATAAAGTAAAAATGAACTACTTTTTAAGACACTCACCTTATTCAACAATTTTTCTATAGCTTTTCCTGCATCTTTGTTCAATCTGTGAAAATCTTCTGATTTAAATGTTCTTATCTCGTCCACCGGCCCCATTCTAATTTCACCACCTTGTACTTTTTTTATATCGTGCATTGGTTTTTTGCGTGCAAAATCACTTTTTATGTTTGTTTTTATAGAAGAAATTTTTGTAATTACTGGAGCCTGAACAGATGTTTTTTCTTCTTTCTTCTCACCTACCATTTGTGCGATTGTAAGCTTTTGTAATCCGGTAGATCTAGTTTTTTCTTTTTCAATAATTTGAGAAACTACATCATCTGTTTTTGATGGTTTTTCTGTAATACTTCCCACAGATTTCAAAAAACTTTCTTCTGCAGACTCTACGACATTAATACCCTCCTGACTTCTTTTTGTTCCAGAAACAAACCTTACTAATTCATCAGTATTTTTACCGTTCAAACCTAAACCACCATCTAAAACTTTTTTTTGTGCATATTCTCTCAACTGATCGTCATCTCTTACATCTTTCAATCTAGAAAGTATTAAAGTTCTAAGTCTTCCTTGCAAATCGTCTGCAACTTTAAAATTCATACTAGAAATTACCCTATTCGCAACAACTTCTTTGTCTGCACCACCATCATTTATATTGTTAGAAATATTTCCCAAATCTTCATCCAACGGTGACTTATAGTCACTATCTCTCCATTTCTTTTTTGGAATCTCTGCTAATGGTTTTTTTTCTTGTCTTTTTTTTGCTTCCAAAACTTTTTCAGCAACAACCTCATCTTCTTTTAGAAAACTCTTCTTTTTTTCCTTTTCTAATTCAATATAATTTTCTTCTTTTTTAACCCTAACATCTTCCACTTTTATTTTCTCTGGTTTTGGTTCTGGTTTTGGTTCTGGTTTTGGTTCTGGTTCTGGTTTTGGTTCTGGTTTTGGTTCTGGTTTTGGTTCTGGTTTTGGTTCTGGTTTTGGTTCTGGTTTTGGTTCTGGTTTATTCTCAGTTATTTCATCTTCAATTAAATCTGCTATTTTTTTCACCTCTTTATTTTCTTCTTTTTTTGAAATTTTACTCTTTTTCTCCTCCTCTTTTTTTGCAATATCTTTTTTAATCAATTCGGAAATTGGCAAATTGGCTGGAACTTTCATTTCTTTTTTTGCAAACTCTACAACAGCAGGAAGATTTTCTTCTTTTTTCATCAATTCATGCGGGGTCTGTTTTATAAGTCCAGTTTTTTCATAGCGTTTTCCTTTTTTCTCTTCCTTTTTTTGTTTTACAGGTTTTGACTGTTTCTTATCTTTTTTTGGTAATTTTTCTTCAAAATCCTTCTTCATCTTTCGGGATGATATTCCATCATTTTTTACCTCTTCTAGTTTTACCTCTTTTTTAACATTTTTATATTCCCTAAATTCAGCCATTGTCATTTTGACAGCAGTTCCATCTGATTTTTTTACCAAAATTGTAGGTCCTTGTGACATATATAAAAATTAAATATTCCAAGTAAAATCACCTTTTTCTTCATCAAAATAATACAGCTCTCGCAAACTTTCATCTTTTTGATCATCTGCAATAGAATTTAACAAAGTAAACACACTTTCTATATTTTCTATTTTTCCCTCTTTATCTGCAAACCTAGACTCAATCATTTTTTTTATATCTTCCAAAGACATTTTACTTTCTTCTGGCTTTTCTTCTAAAATAGGCTTTGTGATTTTTGTTGGAATGACTTTTTCTTCAGCTGGAGCTACTAAAGCTTCTTCCACAACAGTTTTTTCTACAGGAACTTCTTCTATTTTTTCAAGTTCAACTTTTTCTTCTACAGCCAATTCCTCTTTTAATTCTTCAATAATTTCTGCTGGTTTTTCTTCTACAAATGGAGTTTCTACAACCTCTTCTTTTTTAGGTTCTAACACTTCTTCTTTTTCTTCTTCTAAATTTTTAAGATACTCTTCAGTTTTTTCCGCGGCTTCTATTAACTCTGGATACATAAATATTTCTACGACACTTGGTGCATTTTCTGGTTTAACACCCAGGAAAAAAGCAACCAAACTTCTTAAGCTTTTTATAAAATCATTTATATCAACTTCTATATACTTATTTACAATACAACTCTGCTCTTTTATTATAGTTCTAATTTTGTCATAAAATTCTGCAGTTTCGATACTATCTTCATCTTTTCTTTCTAAAATTTTTACTTTTTCCACAAAATCACGAACTACATAATCTTTTCCATTACTTTTTCCCAAAAACGCTCTTGAATTCATAAAAGCGTCCCTAATTTTCACATAAAGACTTGCTAATTCTTTTTCTTCATAAGTTCTTAATCCTAAATACCACATTAATCTTTCCCAAACATCATAATTTAACATGAGTGCCATTGGAATTTGCAAAGCAACTGCCACATTTACAACCGCATCTTCTGGTAAAGCGTTTAATCTTTTCCAAGTTAATTCTGTATACCAACGCCAATAAGTCTCCCAATGTTTCTGAACATCAGAAAAAGTAGCATTCTTAAAAAACTCATGAAGTTCTTTCCAAGTTTCTTCTGCTTTTTTAGGGTCAGCAATCATTAATTGAAATTCTTTTTCTTTTTCAACTACTTGATCTACTGTAAGTTGTGCTAATTTAGCTGTCATATTTTATATATCTAAATTTATATGAACTTTAGAATTATAATCTGATTTTAAAGGTTTTTTCTTTTTAAAAAATTATTTGTGTTAATTCTTTATTATGTAATTTTTAAACTATTTATTTTGGTTGTGCTCTTGTTTCAAAAAGTTTTTTAGCATCAGGATTTGTCAATTCTTTTTCAGCAATATCTATTATATTCTTTCGTACTGATTCTTTAAAGCTCCTCAATTCTGCAAAAAAAGCCTCAGGTATGTGTTCTATTGAAAAAGCATTTTTACCTCTAATTATATCCCTAAAATTTCTCTTATCTGTCTCGGATAAACTTTTAACTGTTCCTGAGGCATCTTTTTGTACAAAACCATCCAAACTATTTAATTTTTGTATACCAACCCTTCCTGCAGCGTATTTACTTGCATTCATGTCTTGTGTCATTTCAAGCTTATTAAGTTTGTTGACTTGCTTTTGCTGTGATGGTGTGAGTTTATTTATATCTTTTATTCCAGAAGAAATTTGTCCTAATGACTTGTCTTTTGGATTTAAATAAATTAAAATTTCTTCATTTTTATCTCTCTCAACAGCCTGCTGTCCAAAACTGTAAACAAGTTTACCCCTCTTATCTATTCGACTTCCAATAAGACCCATTTTATTAAAGCCCCCATCCATTCCAGCAGAGGTGTATGCAGCAGAAAGATTACGAAATGTTCCTTGTGCATTTTTTGCACCACCATAAGCCTTCTCTATTTCAACTTGGGCAGCAGCTTCTTCTCCCTTTTTAACAACTCTTCCCAAAATACTAGTTTGTTCTTTTCTAATCTCACCTGATGGTCCAGTAAAATCCCCTTTTACTTCTGGATCAATTATTGCCAAAGTAGCAGCAAGACCAGCAGCCCCAGTTTCAGACCCCTCAGAAAGAAGGGAAGCTCGAACAGAAGCAGAATCTCTAATAGCTTTATCAAGAACATGACCAAGGTTTTCTATTTCTTTTTTATTTGCCGTTGAATTTTCTGATTTTAATTTAGTTATTTGGTCTCTGGTTGATTGTGCTTGATTAGTTAGTTCTTGTGCAACAGCAATTTTTGCTGGATAATCCATATAAGAAAACTGTTTTTGACTTTCCTGTCTTTGCTCATACAATCTTTTAGCATCAAGATTTGCAGCCTCTGCTTTAAGACCTCTCTCTCCTAAAAGTTCTGCTTCTACTGCTGTGGCAGAACTTACTGCTTTTTCTTTCTCTTCTTCTTTTCGATATTTTTGTTCTACTAAATCCTTATATCTTATATCTTCTTTATTAGCTCCTTCCATTCTTTTTTGGTGTAATTCAGCCTTTTTTTGTACTTTTCCTTGTTCTTTTACTGCTGTTTTTACTTCAATTTCACCTTGTATTTTACTTAAAGCCTGGCCGCCAGAACTTTCTGAAGCCTTTGAATACAATTTTAGCTTTTCCTTCATAGCTTCTGAAGTATCTTCCCATTTTTGTGCTCTTGCCTCTTTTCTAAATTTTGGCTCTATTATATGTCCTAATGTACCCAAACCCAACCTACCAATAAACTTACCTACTTTTACCCCACCACTATCATTATCTGTTGATTTTAAAGCACCTCGCAGATTGTCAGTTCCTCTACCACGCCAAAGATCAAAACCTCCTTTTGTTTTGTCAAACCTTCCTTTTAGTCCTTTTCCGTATCTTGCTAAGGCCTCCGTTCCAACTAAAGGAACTTTTTTTGCTACGACCCCCGGAACCTGCGCGACTTTAGCACCCAAATATCCTGCGGCAGCCGCACCAGTTGCTATCATAGCCCATTTTGTACCCAAACCTGTGGCTTGTCCGGCGAGAGTTCCCCCTACCAAACCAAGCTTGCTTACCTGCTGAAGACCTACAAACAAAAATGCGACAGCTATAAAAAAGCTAGCCATAGACTCCCATTCTGTGACAGCACTAAGTGATGCGCTGATTTCTGACTCTCTAGATCCACTTGACGGTGCCTGATCACTAATTGCTGCACCTTCTACACTTACATTACTTGCCACTTCTTGATTTATATTTCCACTTCCCATAGTTGCAAAAGCAAGCCAAAGGAAAAACACCATTACAGGGCCTGCAATTACATATTTTATAAATTCTTTCCAATATTCATCTGCATATTTTTTGGTGGCAGGAAGAACAGACATAAGATATGCGAGCGGTGAGAGGATTATCAAAACCCAAAGCACAAGCATACGAGAAAGCATTACCACAGCGTAAGCACCAATAGTAAGTAGTGCCACAAAAGAAAATAAAAAAGCTGCAACTGAACCACCCAAAACCTTTAACAATAAATCTCCTTCTGAAGGATTGTCCATAGCAGAACCAGCAAAAGTCATCATATCGCCCAACTTAAACATATTTATAATGTTTCCACCAGCAGTTGCAACTATTGCGTTTAAAAATGTAATTGTAAAAACATGGGCAGCGTCTATAATTATTCCAGCGATTAACTTACTAAAGTTTATAAAAATTGCTGCCAAAATTAATTTTACTGTTAACTTTTTCCACTCATACTGATCTAAACCTAAAATAGTTCCAAATGCAATTGCAAGTAGAATAACTACAAAAAACATATTGGAGACATCTCGAACCATAGTCCAACCCAAAACAACAGTATCTGCCAAAGTATGGTTATTGTACGCGGCTATTTCTACAAAGTATCTAAGTGCAAAAATAGTAAGAGCCATAAAAAAGTTAGCCAGAACTAAGAACATTCTCGCAGCGCCTTCTATAAAAAAATTGGCGACACTTTCTGTAGCACTTTGTGCAAAAACAGGGTTTATTATTAAAAAAACACCTATCGTAGCAACAAACAAAAATACACCAAACTTAGAAATTAGATGTCTTCTTTTTACACAAAAAGAATTAAGACGCTTTAGAATTTTTCGCATCTTTTTAAACTCATCACCAATCATGACTAGTTAAATTACTTTCTTTTATTGAATATAGATATTATAACACAAATTTAACTAACAATTAATAACGGACTTTTATTTTAAGTTATTTACTTTCCTATTTTAATGTTTTTTATAATAGTTAGATTTTCATTTCTTATTTCTAATTTGATTGCAGATTTATGGTTTTTATTACAATGCAATTATTAAAGTTTATGTATTTTTATATGAAAACAGTTCTAGTTTGCAGACTCTAAATTCCCAATTAGTATGAGAATAACAACAATAACTCACGTAATATTGAGCGGAACGCAGTGGAGTCGAAATATCTCGATGCTGTATCATTAGAACTTTGAATATTTTATGTTCTAATGTTTTTGAATCGAGATCCGTTCGACTTCATTCCGCTTCGCTCCATTTCGCTCAGGATGACGTGTGTTTTGTGCACATCATATTGAGCGGAACGCAGTGGAGTTGAAATAGATAGATCGAGTAAAAACATTGGGGACAATTGGAGTAATAGAACATTTAAAATTTTACAAACCCCCAGCTTTACAAAAAAAGTATTTTATGATATTGTATTATCGCTCGTTCCTAAACAACCTAAGGAGGAAAAAATGAGAAAAGAAAATTGTAGTGGTGCATGTGAAGACTGCAACAATTCAAAAGCTGAATCAGAATCAGAAAAAGCTTACAATGAAGGTTTGAAAAGTCTAAATTCAAACAAAGAAGTTTGGAGTATATTTTTGTCATTTTTAGGTCTTTTCTCTATAATTATTATTTTGTATATTTTATTTACAAGATAGAAAAATGACGGCCTCAATTAATTTTGAGGTCTTTTTTATTGCAAAAAACTAAAATAAGTTATAAAGTTAACATAAGTTCTTTTTAATATTACACAAGGAGAAAAAATGAAAAAGTTTATATTACTATTTTCAATATTTTTTTTATTATTTAGCACATCGTGCATTGAGGAAGATTTTGCTCCAAAAGTTGACGATACAAATATTTACAATTCTAAATACAACGACTCCAATGGAAACAAATTAGATGAAAATAATCCTAATGACCAAAAAGAAATAAGTAAAACTAAATGTGACAAAAATACAAAACTACCTATGAATTGTTGTACAGACCTTGAACAAAATTGTAAATACACAGAATGTAATTTTGTGTTAGTAGATGAACAATGTGTATTATCATGTGACGGTGTTTCGGTAAATATATCTGTAAATAGCACTCCAAATTGGACTGGTATTCAAAATGATAATGAGTTTGGACTACCTCCACTACCTCCACCTACAGATCCACCAATACCAGGATCACCTCCAAACAATCCAGATGGACCTCCACACCCGTACCCATCGACACCAATATCATGTTCTCCTTGGTAAAAAAATACCCTGCATTTTGTATGCAGGGTATTATTTTTAATTAAAGGAATTGTAAACAGAAGACCTACAAGCATTGTTCTGACCATCCATCCATTCAATATCATAACCACAACAACACTGCCAATATGTTGGCTTTTTGTCTTGTTCGCCACTCCAATTTCCACAATTTGGAGGAGTGTCCGAATAACAATCACTGGTCCAAAGAGGGGGCGATCCATACCCACTTCCATAATTTTCACACGACAACATATCCCAACATTGAAATTTCATACCCGGCAGACAAGTTCGAGGACAGTTTATCTCTGGTTCAGGTGCTGGAGGATTTGGTTCTGGTTCTTGCGTAGGAGGAGGTGGATCTGGTTCAGGTTCAGGTTCGAGATCTGGTGCTGTGCCGACAAGCTCAACATCACCATATTCTCCCCATTTTTCCACACAATTATTTCCACCGCTTCCATCCCAATCTATAGGAAAACCACAACAACATTCCCAACTTTCTGGATATTGTATTTCTAAACCATAACTTGAGACACATTTTGGAGGAAATTCTTCTGGAAGTACTGGACTCCAAATATCTGGACTAAAATAACCACTTCCATCACAAGTTTGTGCATCCCAACAATAAAGTTGTTGAAATTCATCACAATAATCACCCAAATCTGCGTTATATTGCCCTTCATTTTCTGTGCAAGGCTCTAATATATCACATTGTGAGACTATATAATTTGTTGGGTTATTTACATTTTCCGTAAAATTATAACAATCGAAAAGTCCACCGTTATAAATATATACATTTATATTTTGTGTAATACCCCAAGTCAAAAAACATCTTTCAAAAATCTGGTAAGATTTGACTCCTCCAGCTTTTTCTTGAACCCAATAAGGAACATCTCTACTTTCACCCATTACTGGTGCACCACAAAAATCAAAAGCATCTTGCCCGTTTATATATATTTGTTTATACAAATTCCAAAACCCACCTTTAACAACATAAGCTTTGTTATCTCCACCTAAAATTTCTGAATTATTTGTAATTAAACTGGTGTTATTATTTGGGTCATAAATTATTGTAGAATTTTTCAAAAAAGCCTTGTGCGAATTGTAAAATTCCTGAATAAAATACTTATAGTAATTTGGATAACTATAAATATAATCCACAGCCGCCTCATTTGTAACATTATTATAAACTGTAAACCCTGGCCAATATCCATCTTTTTGACTTTTGTTGTAAGCGTCTACAAAAAGATAAGAAAACTTTTTACTCCAATTTACTGCATATTGATAATCTTGTACTTTTATTTTTTCTGTTAGAGTTTTTGTATCATTTGCCAAGTCCAGTGAGACTTCACCAACAGGATATCCATCTGTAGGATACTCCTGATAAGACACACCATAACCATATTTCCAACTCAGATACCCAAACATAAAGTTTTGATAAGTTCTTCCATTTTCTACAAATTCATTTGATAATGGAACGCCAAGTTTTGAGCGAGGACCCGAGGTGTTTACACCGCTTGAATCTTGAAGCCAACCGTGGTTTGGATCTTCTACAAAACCAGAGTGAACAACATAACCCCTGCGAGCACCATGAAGTACATCGTAGACAATCGCCGAGCGACGATTTTCTGTGTAATTTTGCCAATCTTGAATTAGGACATTATTTTGGTTTGTTGATGAAAATGATGTGCTTCCATTTACAACAAAATCGTAATACCAATGAATTCCTCTATAACCTAAATTATTATACAAAATATCACCAAAAAAGTTTGTGCCAAATTCCTCTTCTATTCTTTTGAATTCGAAGTCGTTTGTTGATTTTATGTTTATAATATCACCTTTTAAACAATCCTTTTCGCTATAATCATGTTCACCAATTTTATTAAATGGAATTGATGAATAAACTCCGTTTTGTTTTTCTTCAATACAATAATGACCATGTGCAAAAGTAGAATCCCCCTTAGAGCCACAATAACTAATTATTTGACCTTTTTTTACACATTCGCCAACCTTTAAAAAACTAATCTCATCGTGATGACCCATTTTGAACTGAATATTTTTATCTTCAGAAGATTGAATAATCAATAAATTTCCATAACCACCACTTAATTCATTTTTTACAACACAACCATCGAAAACTGCAAAAAAAGGCATTCCCAAATCACTATTACCTTTATTAATATAATTTATATCAATACAGTTTCTATCTTTTTTACCTACAAAATGAGCGCTACTTTCATATTTAGGATTATTAACATTTGAACACCAACCACCACCATAATTCCACTCATCTCCAGGAGCCCAAGGTGCCTCAAAATTAGTCCCAGAAGAAGTCAATTCTCCGGTATCCTCAAAATAGTTTCCACCTTTTCCATCATCTATTTGTGGTAAAATCCCATCTTTTTCTTTGTAATCTAGAAATTCACAGCTAAAAAATAAAAAACAGCTAAAAATACACAGAAACGCTTTTTTTGTTTTCATCTTCCCATTCTCTGTTCTGTTTACATAGATTGTAAAGAGCCTACCTCCTTACTACAAAATACCTACAAGCTAGATATTTTGTAAAAGAAGTCCGTCTTAATTAGACAGCAATTCTAATGAATTTATAATTTCTTCAAATTCTTTATGCAAAGGATTAAATTTTTCGGCTTCTTTTATGTTTATATCACTAACACCTTGCAAATAAATATAATTATTATCCAAACAAATATAAGCAGACATAAAAGTACCAGGACTTTCATAATTACTTGTATATAAAAGCTCTTTAATCAAGAAATTCTCATTTTCTATTGTTTTCAAAGATTCAACAACTTGAACATACTCACCATCAATAAGTCCTGTGTCGTAACTTATTTTTTTATCAATAAATTCTTGATTACATTTTTCACTATCAAGCAAATTGTGAATGTTTATAGAATAGTTTAACCATTCATTATAAATTCCCATAGTTCCACACTCGTCAAACTGCATACACTCTTTATTTGCCAAATTAAACACATAATAGTCTGCATAATCTGGTTTTCCAAAATCTTGATACTCAACCTCATCAGGAAATTCAAAAGAGAAACCGTGGGTTTTATTTATATATTTTTGTTTTGGACCTTCTAGGTCTATTATTTCTATATCTAACTCTTCTATTGCAACCTCTTGTTGTTGCTCTTGGGTTTCTTCTATCTTACTTCCTTGTTTTGTAAGCAAAGTAAACAATCCCCACACTAAAAATGGGACTATTACAATTGTTAAAATAATTTTAAGTCTTTTGTCTGACATATTATTCCGATAATAATTCTAGTGAATTTACAACTTCGTAAATCTGTTTATACAAAATATTAAATCTTTTTGTATCATCGATATAAGTATTAATATTTCCATTAAAATTTAATAATGTATCTTTATTTAAACATAAATATATATTTATATCGCTGTTTTTTCTGTGTGTTTTTACTCTAATTTCAGGCTGACCTCCAACTGGTTCAATTATTTTTTTATTAAATTCTATTCCTTTAAAATTTAAATTATTAATTTTTCCACCAATCTCTTTAAAGTTAAATTTATTATTTTGGTTTAAATTTTTATACTCATTTAAATAAACTCTATTTTTTTCTTCAATAAATGAATTATTGCAAATTTGCTCTAATTCTTTTTCCATATTTAGGTCAAAGCCTATCCAATAAAAAAGACGGAAATTATATATTTTATCTAAAATATTACAATTACTATTTTTTGACCCTTTTAAACAAGTCCTTTCGTTTGTAAAAGATTCTTTTAAATTGTTAATTTTATAATTATTATTAAAAAGTTCTATTTCATCTAAAAACTCTAATGAAAATCCATAAGTTTTATTTATGTATTTTTGTTTTGGACCTTTCAAATCTACTAATTTTACTTCTAATTCTGTATTTAAAGGTTGTTTTATTAATTCTTTTATAACATTGTCTGTATTAACAATATTATTATTTTTAGTTAATAAAAAAGAAACCAAACCAACAGAAAATAATAATATGGACAATAATATTAAAATTTTATATTTTTTATTTAACATATATTATTTTTTATTTAAAAACTCCAATGAATTTACTATTTCTTGAAAATATTCATACGATAAATTGTATTTATTTTTAATACCATTTATATTCACATCATTTTCCACGTAATTATCCTCTAAAGTAAATTTAATTATTTTATCATCGATACAAAATAAAGTCTTTAATTTTGTATGATAACCATATTCAATACCACTTTCTCTTTTTACAAACTCGTCCACTCGTGCTGTTTTAATTTCTATATTATCTATTTTTTTTGTTTTAAATACTTGTAATCTAACATTTCTATCAAAACTACTATACAAATTTAAATTAAAAGTTATATCCTTATTAAGCAAATTAACATTGCACTTGTTATTACGATATGAATCCACTTCCAAAAGTATACTCAATCCATTTGGAAATATTCTACAAACATTAGGCTTATCTTTTTTTAAGCATTTTTTTTCTTCCAACTTAAAATAATTCTTTATAAATTCAATATCTTTAACATAAATAGAAGGTATATATTCCATCTCATCAGGAAACTCAAAAGAGAAACCGTGGGTTTTATTTATATATTTTTGTTTTGGACCTTCTAGGTCTATTATTTCTATATCTAACTCTTCTATTACGACTTCTTGTTTTTCTTCTTGAACTTCTTCTATCTCCTCATTTTGCACTGTGAGTAAAGTAAACAATCCCCAAATTAAAAATGGAACTATTATAATTGTTAAAATAATTTTTAGCTTTTTGTCTGACATATTATTCAAAAGTTAGGTTTGATGTGTAAACTGGTGAATAACACGCTTTACTTCCACCTTCTTCTTGCCAATCTTCACTATAACCACAACAACAACTCCAACTTGTTGGAAGTTTTGCAGAGTCCGTTGTCCACTGTCCACAAGCTGGCGCCACCTCCTCCAAATTGTTTGCAGTCCAAAGCGTTGGTGATCCATAACCCTCTCCATTTTCTTCGCAAGTTAGTAAATCCCAACATTGAAAGCGCATATCATCTGAACATACAGCAAGCTCGGCTTTTACAACTGGTTTTAAATTCTTTTCAATAGGTTTTTCTATTTTTTTTTCTACCTCTTTTTCTATATACACCACTTTTTCTACTATTTTCTCCACAATTATTTCTTTTTCTACAACTTCAATATTTTCTATAGTGGAGGTTACTATTTCAATAATATCTTCTTTTGGTTTTTCTTCTTCATCGTTTTTTTCTGTTTCTACTACTACAACGCTATCAACTTCCTCACTTCCCCACTCTTCCACATCTTGAAAAACATTAAACAAAATAAAAATTCCTCCAATTATAAATGCAGACAATAAAACAAATAATATAATACCACTTTTTTCTTTAAACATATTTTTTAAATTAAGCTAATTCTATCTAAGCATCTTTAGTGTTTTGTGTCAAAGAAATGGTGTTGGCGGAAGTAAACTTGAAGACAATAAAGACACTGTCTTTGTGATTGGAATAACAACTCCGATTGCCAGAAAGCTTTTACTAAAGGAAGTTGGAGAAGTTATAGAACTTTCTGTAAGAAGTACTATCTGTGAGTGGGAAATTCTAGAAATCAAGTAGAGAATAGGGAGGAATCACGTGTACACAAACAAAGTTCTATAATTTTGTAGTTATTGAAGGTGTCGACGGAGTTGGAAAAACCACACTAGCTAAAAAACTTGAAGAAGAGCTTGGTTATTATTACTTATACACAATGCTAGAATTATTTAAAAGTATTAGACTACGAGTGGAGTTGCTAAAGTATCCAGAAGTACGATTTTACTTCTATATTACATGTGTTATTGCGTTTCAAAAAGAATTAGCAACATTATTAAATGCAGGACATAAGGTATTTGCTGATCGTTATATATACTCGATAATAATAATGCATAAAGTTATGGGTGTTATTGTTGATTGTGTTGATATCAATTTACTTCCTATAATAACACCTAACATAAGTATACTACTTACCTGTGACCCACGAGAACGAAATAGAAGAATTTGGAAACGCGAAATTAAAAAACAAAAATATACCCATCTAGATGAGTTTGTATTAAATAGAGCACAATTATATTTCATGTCTCTTAAAAACGTGTTTTATGTAATAGATACAACGAAAAAGACTGAAGAAAGTGTTTTCAATTCTGTTAAATCAATATTGAATGAACAACAGCAAAAAGTAGGTGTATTATGAAAAATATACTGTCTGAACTTGAGAAACAAGGTAGGATTGTATATAAAGTATTGAAAACAATTCGTGTTAAATTGCACACACCTTGTCAATTTAGTTGTCATTTTTGCCACATGGAAGGCAATCAGTATTCAACACCCATAGATGATATAGAAAAATTGATAACTATTCTTGATAAGTTTAGACGAGAAATGAATATTAGCGAAGTTCATTTTACTGGTGGTGAGCCTTCAATTCATCCAAACGTAATTAAATACATAAAAAGATGCAAGCAAGAAGGTTTTGATGTAAAAATGACCACAAACGGAGTAACTTATCTTGATCGATATCTTGAATGCATTGAAAGTGGACTGTCAAGCTTAAATGTTAGTTTGCACACATTAAATCCTACTTCTTTGTCTAATACAATGGAACCCCCACGCTCCATTAGATGGGGTCAGAAGACAATTATTACTACACAATTTCTTTTTTTAAAAGAAATATCAAGTTTGATATCTGTTAAGGTTAATACATGTGTTGGCTCAAATGAACTGGATGCACTCGAAATTGCAGAATTCTGTGAGACTAACAATTTAGAGTGGCGTGCCATGAATCAATTGGGTATTCCAAAGGAATCGTATGCTTCGTTAAGTAGAATGAGTACGACACTAAAAGCAGTTCCTGTAGAAGCTATTGTAACAAATGGAAGCTCCTCTTTCTCAATAACCATGAGAGTAGAAAGTGGCTTTATCTTTAAAATAAAATTAATTAGACCTTTCATGCTTGCAAGTATTTGTAATAACTGTTCACTTGAGCAAAATGGTGAATGCCATGAGTATGTTTATGGACCAAGATTAGAAAAAGAAGGTGACAGGCTGAAGGTAAGAAGTTGTTTGCATAGGCAAAAAGAACCTTTTGTATTACCTTTTGAAGATTTTTTTCAGCATAGAATTTTTTCTGAATTTAAAGAACACCTCTTAAAGAAATAAAGTAAAACCGTTATGCATATTACATATGGCGGTTTTTTTATTTGTCTTTTATTGTAAAGTGATTTAAAATTATACATATACTCAATAATCAAAATAAATATGGAAATAGAAATCAGAGCTAAAATAAAAGAAAGTAATGCAATTAATCTTGTAAATAAATTGAAAGATTTAAATGCAATTTTTTCTCAAGAGTCAAGACAAATTGACATTTATTTTAAACATGTGTCTGATATAGACAGAAATTTAATTCTTCGCATTAGAAAAACAGAAAATGGCAATCAACTAACTTTTAAATCTAAATCTAAAAAACATGATACAGCATGGCCAGATGTTGACTTAGAATTAAATGAGCCTGATGAGTTAGAAAGTATTTTAAAAAATAATAATTATGTTGAAGTTGTTAAGATAGAAAAGACAAGGAAAACATATATGTTAAACTCATTTGAAATTAATATTGATTTGATAAAAGATCTTGGTTATTTTGTTGAGATAGAAGGCAGGGGTAACGAGGATGATAGAAAGCAGATTGAACAAAAAATAGAAGAACTACTCCTTAAGTTAGGTACTAGTCCTACAGACATTATTAAAGAGGGGTATGTGCCTTTAATGATTAAATCGCAAACTTTATAAGTAATACTTTTTTTAGATAAGTCACCATCATAGTTTTTTTACTGACTACTACTATCCAGAAGCAAATCTTAATATATCTTATATGTAATTATTAAAGTTTATGTATTTTTATATAAAAATAGTTTACATTTGTAGATTTTGGATTCCCAGTCGAGCTGAGAATGACGAAAAAAAACTTTATACTTTATGGACTTTATAAACTTTCGACCCCCCCTGTCCTGTCATCCTCAACTTGATTGGGGATCCAGTTTTATTTAACGTTTTACTGTTTTTAACCCTGGATTCCCGATCGAGCCGGGAATGAAAATGCAGGTTTTCTAACTTTTCACTTTACAAACTTTATAGACTTTTGACTTTTTTGAAGACTTTTTACTCCAAAAACCTTGACAAAAGTAGTAAAATATGCTATATTTTAGTAATAGTTCATTTACATTTAGCCCCGAGAGGGGTTATTTACAAAAACGGAAAAACCCACAAGAATTGTGGGAAAACAAAGGAGAAAATCATGAAACATCAAAAAGGACATCCTTTTTACTCGAAGCATCGCCGTGTCCCCTCCGTAGCCGTTGTGGCTTTGGAGGCTAGTTACCCCTTTACGATTTGGCTAATCGGTTGCATTTTTACTATGCTTTTTGTCACAGTGATGAGCGTATTGCTTGCTGGCTGTGATAATGCAAACCCACCTACCGATATGGTAGATGGTTCGGATGTTGCCAACGAATTTGTTGGTGATACCGCCGACGCGACCGAAATCGATACTACAAACACGACTAACGTGGATGTGGTAGAGGATGAGGTTGTGGTTAGCCCTTGTGCTGATTATGAATGGTTGAATAATAACTTCTGGTGTTGTCCAAATGGTGGACAGTGTGAGTGGAGAACTTGTTCTATAAATGAAGTTGACGGAGAATGTTTGGTGTTTTGTGAGAAAACACTAAACAATAAACCTGTTGACTCTCCACTTGTAATTTTTTCTCCGCCAGACTCCTTTTCTCTCGTAAATTCAGATGGTAATAATAAAGGAACTTGTTCACTTTAACAAAAGAAATTACTTACTTTAACAAAAACCCCACTTCATTCGAAGTGGGGTTTCCTTTTTATTAATCTTTTTTAGGAGGAATTATTATTATTTTATTTTTATAATACGTCCAAACTTCACTATTACCAAAATCACAATCAAAATTATCATCATTATATTGACCTGTTCCATCACTTGTATTACACCAACCCCAGTTATCCAAAACCTGAACTTTTGGTTGGAATACACACACATAATCATTTGCACCAACACCAAATTTAGATAATTGATCTCTTTGTCCTGATGTAAAGTTTGCAACTCCACCAATCTCTCCAGAAACTAATGTCCAATAATCTTTTCCTTCGTCTTCTGGCCCACAAGTATAACTATGTCCAAATTCAAAATACCCTTCTTCACAAGCACGAGATGATGAACCAAAATTATCACTAGCTCCTATATCTCTACAAGTATTATCACTTGAACAATCAGAATCTTCTTGACAAGTAAGACCTGTCTTAATATATTCTATATCTGAACGTGTAGCCTTATTTACACATACTTTTACATTTTCTGCAGTTTCACCACCACAAAATGGTTTTTTATTTTTATAAAAACCCATTTTATTTTCATTTGTAATTAGACTATTATCACTCCAATCTACCATTATTCTTCTTATTGGCATTCTATTGTCGTCCGCCCAAGCAAAAAAGTTTAAGGAAACAGATTTATTTCCAACTCCAATTATAGAATCTGTCTCACCGTTTTTATCTTTGTCTTCATCTGGAAAACCATCGCCATTATAATCTAACAAAGTTCCATTTTTTCCATTTACTGTTATTGAGTTTTTTTCTGCACCAACACAGGTCTGACTTTTTCCATTTATATTAAAACATTTATCAGGATTAAGTGAGTAAATCTGAGGTGGATATAAATCTCTAAGTTCACTTGTAATTAATATTTCTTTATCCCAATTTGAATCCAATTCACTTAAGCCTTCTTCAATAGAAGGAGTAAATATTTTTGCAAAAATAGCTTGTATAGCATCTTTACCAAATTCATAACCAGCAGGTGCAAACCTTGCTGAGGCTTCTGATAATTTACTTGTTAAAGAGTCTGGATAACCTACATTGTTTAAAGCTAAACAAGCATAATTTTTCAAATCAAATACAGTAAAATTAGAATAATCACACATATATGGAACACCTTTTATAGGATTATTCAAAACATATTTTTCTGTGAAATCCCCACTTCCATCATATTTATTCAAATTATTCATTGAAAGCAAAGTAGATCCAAAAGGTTGTAATAATGTGCTAAGAGTAATTTGTCTATAAGGGGTTACAAATCTATTTTCCCTAGCATACTTCCAAACCCTATCTGTCCATGCTTTATTTGTAGTATCTTCATCTGGATTATAAACAGAGGTAAATTCTGTACAATAATCATTTAATGTTGCAATTGTCGCAAGTTGGATACCTGCCGTTCCACTACTTTTAGTTGAATTACACCATTTAGAAATATATCCCAAAAATTCTCCACCTCTATTAAAATCCATTCCAATTGCCAAATAACCACCCTGTCCATCTACGCATCCTGCAGAAAAAGGATCTTGTGTACTATTTAATGGTGGTCCATTTTTATTTACAAAAACAGGTAAAAATCTTTCACCTTTTCTTCCAATATCTTCAAAAAATACAATAACATATCTTCTATTTATTTGATTTCTAATTCCGTTTACTTCTGGATTATTATAATTTAGAATAAATTCATTGTTTACATAATCGCAATAAGAAAACAACCCACCACATTCCGAAGATGAACCTGTTCTTTCTAACACATAAGACCAAGTAACTCCCAAATTATCATCCAGCATTAAATTTTTTGAATAATGACTACCTAACGCTTGAGAAACTCCAGATTTAAATATAGATTCATTATTTGGTTTATTGTCCTCTAATCTTTGTTTTAACTCTTTTATATTTAAACTAAAATCTGTCGTTAATAACGCAGGTGTTATCCCCTGTTCATAATTATTAACATGTTTTAAGCCAACAAAATAAACTTTTTCAAACTCACTTTCTATTAAAGTTTTTTGTATAGGAGATATGTATAAATCATCTTCTAATCCAGCAGTTTTTTCTGCCGACATTGAATCTGTGAAAATATTTCTATCATCATAAAGATCATCGTTCGCTCCTGTTTTAAATTGAGTATAATAATAATATTCCATTCCAAGAACAGTATCATCCCAAATTCGTGGTGAATGCATAGCAACTCCTGCTGTATTATAAACTTGCGGAGCAAAGAAATATTGTTTATATGGATCTGTTGTGTCTTTATCACCACTTGCCCGACCACTAAAACCATTGCCATTTAATTCCAATCTTAAAATTCTTGCATTTGTGTTTATATATTTCCAAGCCCATGATTGCATAAGTGAATAAAAGTTTTCTTTTCCATTTGAATCACTTGTTTTATTTACATAATTTTCTATATAAGGATGTGTAAAATATGTAAAACCTGAAAAAGAATCAATATATGGGTTTTTTACTGCTTTTCCTGTTTTTAAAAAAATATTATCAAATTTATCATTATTTGAAGGTGGATTGAGTTCGCCACTAATAGAATCCAAATCACCAAAGTTCTTAAAAATATACATACCCTCATCATACTCCCCAGCACCACGAGATGTACTTTGAGTACAATAAACTTCTCCACCACCATTTGGTGCGTCATATTCTGGGACTGGGTAGTAGCCAGCTTCTGGATAATAATTGTGCAAATCTATTTTAGAAGCAGAAGCGTCTACTGGAAGCCAAGTTAAACAAGCGTACTCGCCATTTCCAATAGGTCTAGACAAGTCATACTCAAGACAGAAACCACGAAGACCAATACGACGCTCTGTGTTGAATCTTTTTATACAACTTCCATAACTTGACAATCCCTCATCACTAAGAATACTACAATCTGAATTATAATTACACGGATTACCACCTAAACTACCGCTTGCACAAACACCGCCCGGGATTTCTTGATCACTTTTTGTTAATGGCCAATAATCTACAACAGACCCACCGTAAGAAACTTTTTTGTACTCACAACTACACTCTCCGTCTTGGCAAGTGTTTGCGCCGCTGAATACACGTTTTTTGTCTGTTATTCGTTTTCTTGTTGCAGAAACTCCATTTGTAATAAGTGTTTTATATGAATTTACAACAATATCAAAACCAAATGGACTATCTTTTTCTGGGAAACTTTTACAAATTCCAACATCTAATGTCTCTAAAACCAATCTACTATTTCTAAAACTTTTTTCATTTTTCTCTTCTATGCCACCAATAAATGCACCATCCGTAGGTTTTATACATTGACCATTATCAGTACAAATACCCCCATTTGTAAGACCACAAACCTGGAACTGTTCTTTTTTTACACCATTCAAAACGCAACCAAACTGCTCAAAACTAGGAGCTGGTACAAATTCATATCCCAAAAACAAACTATCTCCAAACTCATCGTCTAATTCTTTATCCGCATCATCACTTAAATCGAAATCTACATATACAAAATCTTGAACTGGGTATTTATTAAGAAGTGAATAACCCGTATATTCATTGTCGTACCAAGAAGTTCCTCTTACAACATACTCCTCTGGGCTAAGAGTTATATTTTCATTATCATCTCCAACCCAACTTATACAACCTACTCCCGGCAGAGATTCATTACACAAATCGTATTGATAACAAAGCTCTGTGCGAACTCCTTTTTCATCTGTAAAAGGTACAGAAGTTTTACAAGCTAGCCACTCTGAACATTCTCTATCTCTGTTTACTTTCAAAATTACATTTGTGTCTTTAACGCCGTCCATAACAGGATTTACTGGTCCAAATTTAGGATCTGCATCTTCACTATTTTTGTAAGTTTCTACAGAATTATATATTTTATTTGGATTGTCTGTTTTATCAAAAAGTACACAGCCGTCATTTTGACTAACTTGCCCACCACACTCACCAGATTGATCTTGCATTTTTTCGTCGTAAACTACAAAGTATGATTTACCGTCTGCATTATTTGATGTGTCTGCAGGATCTACAAGTTCTGTACAAGCATTATATTGCTGTTCACAAGCTCCTACAAAACCGTCATAATTTACAGATTCATTGGACCAAATTCCAAGCTCTCCACCTTGTTTTATATATCCATCGTAGCAAGCAGTAGAACCTACATTTTCACAAATATTAGTATCACCACTACAATCGTCATCCACCTTACACAAATCTCCATTTCCAGAACTACAGGAACCGATTCCGTCCAAAAACCAACCATAGTTATCACTTCCTGAAGCTCCTATACTTTTGTATACACAAACACTTCCTCCTGTTATTTTTGGATCTACAAAGTAGCTAATATTTTTGTCTGATCTAAATTCCCCACAACCAACTTGGTCTGATTGGCACAAAGTTTCTTGATAATTGTTTGGATTACTCAATACAAATTGCTCACTAAACTCAAAAGCTTGAGGTTGGTTAGAAGGTAGAATGTGTGATTCCAGTGCAACTTCCTGACAACCAAGTTTTTGAGGTGAACATTTATATTTTTGACTATTTGTAAGGTAAATAGGATTTTCTATTGAAGTGTCTGCTGGAATTATTACTGTTGTTTCCACTCTAACATAGTCTAAATCACCAATCTCAATATGGGATGGGACAATAATTTTTGAAATATAACAACCGTCTTGATCAATATCCACATTACACGATCCAATATTTATTTTCTTTTGAATTTGTGTATTATTTCTATCCGAAGTTGGCTCATCGACAGAAATAGTACACTCACCCACACCACCTTCGCACCAAGCATTGAAAATTTGAGCCAATTCTGAATCTTGTCCTTCGGTAGTATTGAAAGTGTCTAAAAGTGGTTCACATCCTACAGCTTCTACTCTACATAAATTTTCAAAACCTGTGGCATAGTAGGTAGTTCCAAGTTGATCATTGAAAGCCTCACAGCCAAGTGCGAACCCTGGCAATGAATCCTCTGGAGTATTATCACAAGAAAGAGGAACATTGTATCCTTCTGAAGTTTGCCATGAATCTTTTACCAAATATGTAAAATCATTTACTTTTGTAAGTCTCGCGTTATCTATAAAATATACACCCAAAGAAGTACTACCTATTGCACTTCGTGTAAATTCTATGTTTGCAACACCTGCTCCCTTGAATTCTACAGGCCCAAGTTTGTATTCTTTCCAATTGTCTCCAATTGAAACCAGTGCAGTTGAATTTGTAATTGAGTTTACTGTAAAAGATACTCCTAAACCTGAGTCATCTTTCATTATAATATCTAAATTTTGCGGTACTCCGCGAGACCAAAATGAAAGCTCGTAAAAAGAATTTGGAGTTATATCACCTGCGTCAAACTCACGAGATATAATATCTGAATTTACCTGCAAAGAATGAAGTCCAGCTTGAGTAGCCTCTCCAACCACACTTAGACCTGTACCATCTGAACTGTCCCAACCTTCGCGTGCTGAGAGAAGTGCATTTGGTGAATTATCAAAAGGCTCAAAACTATCGAACATTATTTCTCTGATATTATTTCCTGCGTTTCCTACATAAGCCCTACAACCATTTACAGAAACTGGACAAGAGTTTGATTCGCTAGGACTAGAAATAGTTTGATAGATACAAGCTCCATTTTCATAACTTCCACCATTGAAACAACGCTCACAGCTTGCACCGTCCCAAACTCCATTTTTTAGATCACAAGAATTTTGATCACCGATTGTATTATCCACAAACAGTCTTGACTCTGTTTTTCTAATTTTATGACAAGAGTTGGAAACTGTAATAGTTTTTGCAAAAAGCCTATAAAATACTTCACCTTCATCATCATAAAAAGCCCTACAATCTTCGTCTGCAGAATCTATACTAAAAGGATCGTTTATTAAAATGTTATAGTTTTTTTCATTACAAGATTTGTAATTGTTTTTTAATGATTGTGCTGTATCATCTGAATAAGCTGGTGAACCAACCACCAAATCATTTTTAGCATTTGCAAATAATGATAAATTTTGAATATAGGAATTTCTAGCATCATCTATTGGTGATAGATGATGAACTTTTAACACAAAACCTTCTGAAACTGAACCTTCCCAAGAATAGAAAACCTTGTCATTTCCACTATCTGGTTTTTCACATTGTTTGAAATCACTATAATACTCCAAAGTTTCTCCTCCTGCTGAACCAGCTTCAATATTTGTAAACTCGTCACAGCCTGCATATTGAGCAGAACAGACATCTCCATTTGTTGGGATGAGATAAAGTGGGTATTCCTCTGGTGCAAAAGATGTGGACTCTTGTCTAAAAGTATCATAACCTACACATTCGCTTGCACAAATATTGTTGCCAATTACACCAGAAAGTTCTGGACCACCCGCAAGCGGAGTATATAAATCACAAGCAACCTCCTCAGGAAGACAAACTTCTGCATAAGCATCACACTTATCATTGTTTGTAAGAAGTGATAAATCAGCTTTTGTTGTTGGCCAGTCTATTTCTGGTGTTGCAGGCTGTGTATCATAACAAGTTAGATAATCTGGAGCTTTTTTGAGATAAGTCAATCTTCCTTTTTCTCCTTCCTGATTTAAAGTATAAAAAGCACTACAACCAGCTGCATTTGCAGGACAAGTGGAAGCATTTATTTCACTTCCAAAATAAATTGTCTGATTTCTACCTAAATTTTTCAATCTAGAGCTTGCGTCTGCACTAGAAGTCCAAATGTCTCCAGACTTTTCTGTACTATAAGCACGACAACCAACACTTTCTGCTCTACACTCTCCATAATCAACAGTTCTAGAAAGATAAGAGTTTATCTCTCCGCTTTGCGCCACATAATTGCGACAAGTTGTGTATTCTGCCGGACAAGTCTCTCCTTCTATTCTCCAGACATTTTTTTCTTCTGTACAATAACCAAAATCACCGAGGCATTCTCCGTTCTCCCCTTCTGTCACACAAGTTGAGACATCTACACATTCTTCTTTTCTATTTGAAATATTACTATCCAAAAGTTCTGGTCCGTTTACCAAAGATTCACAACGAGTTTCTGGAATTTTTATTGTCCAATTTGGATCCACAAGATGACAAAATGGTTTTGCTATATCAAAAATAGCTTTACCATCTCCATCTCTGGTACAATCTTCAAAACCTGCCATTACTTTCCCAAGTGTCCAAGCCTGCAGATTGTCTGGGTCTGAGCGAAGAGCCGCAAGCTCAAAACCAACAGGTAAAACACGAACTTTTCTCAATTTTTGAAGGTTTGAATAACAAAATCCTTTTAGATAACAAGTCTTAACATCGTTGTGATCTAAAAGTCTTTTTGGTGAAATAAAAGGCTTATTTGGATCTAGCATTCCTTGGTCAACAGCTTCTTGTACTGTAAGTGGAGTACCTTGTTTTGCGATTTGTAAAATTCTTTGCATTCCACTATCTATTACACAATTGTTTAACCCAGGATTGTCTGGGCAAGCTGCAAAAATTGTTTCCAAACTATAAGCATTTAGCTGTTTTGTAGGAACAGAGGTAAAAAAGAAGCTAAATGCTGACTCTGCTGCACGGCGATAGTCTCCTAAACCTGCCGAACCAAATGAAGAAGAATCACCTATTGGAACTGGAAGCAGACCTTCTTGCATAATCTTTTTAAGCATTTGCGACGCAACATTGTTCAAGAAAATTCCAGAAGCGCCAATTACAACATTTAAAGCCTGAGAACCATAAAGACCTGCAACTTGAGTATTATTAATCTGTGCAAAACTTTTTCCAGTTAAACCTTCGGCCTCCTCACCTATTAAATGTGCGGGTGTGACAATAGCGCCTGAAACCAAATCTTTTACAGGCTTAAAACCATTTCCTTCTAACCGTTCATTTTTTGCACCTTCTGTATCTCGTGCAGCTTTTTTCCTTACCAAATCTATTGCTCCAAAAGCTATGCCAAAATCTGAATCTGCCAAATTGGCACTCTCCAAAAAAGCAACTTCAATTGGCGGAGCGTCCAAAATTCCTTCTAACTGATTGACTGTTTGGTAGTATGCATTTGACCAACCCTTTGACATTTTTTGCCAAGTACAAGCTGGTGGTGTTGGTGGTCCTATCTCTGGAAGAAGAAGATCTTGAATTCCTACATTTAGGAAAAATTTAATTTCGGTATTTGGTTCACACAAATTTATCCCATAATGATCTTCAAGCTCTCCAAGTGCAGCCATTGTACTTGCCTCAAAAGTTTTTTCTAAATAGCTACCAAATCCGTCTTGGAAAACTAAAGCACCCTGCCCACTTCCACCAGAGGTCACATATAAAGCCGTGTCGTAAGCAAGCTGATTCATAAAATGTGAAAAACCACCCATTAGTGCATTTAAACTAGCTTCATATATTGATTGCCAAGCCATCTCTACATAATCTCCCAAATCTGTCGTAACTACTACAGGATAACCAAGTTTAGAAGCAGCTTTATCAGCAGCTTCATTAACAACATCTCCAATAGGACTATCTCCTGAAAATTTATTTATAAAAGAACCAGCACTTTCCATAGTACCAGCTTTCACCGGCCCAGCAAAAAGTAAACCAATAAAGACTTGTGTGCTTATTACAAATCCTATTATTACTTTTCTTGCAAAACCTTGTGTTTTTTTAAACATATTATGGTGTGATATTTCCAGACTCCTCTGCTAGCATTTTCTCTACTAAACTCATTAGCGTTTGGTCATCTATCCCGTCTAATTGCTCTTGTGAAATTTGCCCAGTATCTAATAATAATTTTCTAACTTTTTCTGGATCTTGCAATATATTTTGTAGGTCTTCTATGCTAGTACCCCCTGTCTGCACCGCACTAGCATCTACAGAACCAATATTTTTTATTGGGCTTAGGTTTGTTGTGGAGCTTGCAATATAAACCTCTTCACAAACTTCACTTTCTGGACAGTTTGGGTCTGTGCCTGCAGTTATTTCTTCTTTATCACCAATTCCATCTGAATCTGTATCTGGTAAATATGGACTAGTCTCGTAAAAATATAATTCTTCATAATCATTTATACCATCTCTATCTGTGTCTATATTTTGAAGTTTTGTATTTTCATCTGATACACCTATTTTACCTTGATTGTTTTCAACTTTTACCACAAAAGGACTGTAAATAGTGTTTCTCATTTGCAAAAAACCCAAACCTACAACCAAAAGCGTGAACACAAACAACAAGACGAACCCCGTCTTTTGTGTACGATTTAATTTATTGTTTTGACCTTCTATATTATCCATGTTTTGAATAGGTCTTATTTATGTAATTATATTATAACAAAAAAACACAACTACCGACAATAAGGTAGCTGTGTATAACATAAAGAAAAGATGGATCATTGTCGCTTGATGTATCGAAAAGCTGTGCTTTTCTTGATGAATCACTAAACTTCGTTCAGTTTAATAGATCGCTTCGCTTGGATTGGAAAATGATAGAACAGGATAGGACTGGGCTGATGTTTTATTTTAATTATTTATATTTTAGTGATATTAAACCAAGATATTTCGACTTCACTTCGTTCCGCTCAATATGACGACGTATCTTGGTTTTTCGACTCCGCCTTGCTTCGCTCAATATGACGTATTTTTTCACACGTCATCCTGAGCGAAGCCGAAGGATCTCGCAACAGAATCACAAAAACGCAAAATATCCAAAGTTCTAATGATACTTTCACGAGATATTTCGACTCCGTTTCACTCCGCTCAATATGACGTATCTTGGTTTTTCGACTCCGTCCTGCCTCGTTCAATATGACGTATGTTGTGTTTTCGATTCCGCCTTGCTCCGCTCAATATGACGTATCTTGGTTTTTCAATTCCGCATTGCTTCGCTCAATATGACGTGTTTTTTATAAACTTTTTACTTTACAAAATTTTTCATTTTTTCAACCAAAACTTTCCATTCTCCCAAACTCAAATCTTGTGCTCTCACTTTTTCTGTTCCAGTTAAATCTTTTAAAATTTCTTTTATTCTTTCTCTTGGTAAATCTATAGTATTGCTTAAATTTCTCCAAAGCTGTTTTCTTTTACTTGCAAAACCTGCTTTTGCAAGCCTAAAAAACTCGTCTACATTTTCCACTTCTCCTATGTTTGTAATATGTAAAACTGCGGAATCCACCTTTGGTTTTGGCCAAAAAGAACCCGATGCGACTTTCGCAACAATTCTTGGATCACCAAAAAACTGAACAGAAAGTGCAAGCAAATTCATATTACCTCTTTTTGCCAAAATTCTTTGTCCAACTTCTTTTTGTACCATTATTGTTATACTTTTTGGTTTGTTTTCTAATTCAAAAAAAGTGCGCAAAATGTGTGAAGTTATTTGATATGGTAAATTTGCCATAACTTTATATTCTTCAATTTTATTTTCCTTCAAAAATATTGGCAATTTTTTTAAAACATTCCCCCAAATTATTTCTATATTTTTATTTTCTTTCTGTTTTTCTTCCCAATATTTTTCTAACTTTTTTTCTATTTCAAAAGCTATAACCCTTTTCGCCAACGGAGCAATCGCAAAAGTTAAAACTCCAAACCCAGGACCAACCTCTATTACAATATCATTTTTATCTAACTCTCCCGCCTCTACCATTTTTTCTATTGGATGTGGTGAAACCAGATAATTTTGACCATAAGATTTACTTGGTCTAAGTCCGCACTCTTCGCAAATTTCTTTCAATTTACTTGGTTTATATAAATCTGTGTCCATGTTTTAAGTTTATAAAGTTGGAAAGTTAATAAAGTAGAAAGTTAAAAACGTCATCCTGAGCGAAATGGAGCGAAGCGGAATGAAGTCGAACGGATCTCGCAACAGAATCATAAAAATGTAAAATATCCAAGGTTCTAATGATACTTTCACGAGATATTTCGACTCCGCTTCACTCCGCTCAATATGACGTATCTTGGTTTTTCGATTCCGTCTCACTCCGCTCAATATGACGCATATGACTTTTCTCTTTCTTTTAGTTAAATGTAAACGCTTCATCGCTCTATTCAACCAATTTCAGTCCTGCTGTTGTATACCTATTTGATGCATTCCAAAGCAACCAACCAGCATCGCTATACTTTTCTACCATATCTATTTGCGCACGAATTCTAGCTGCATTGTAAGTAGCACCCATATGAAAAGCTTGGATCCATGGGCGAGCTTGCGCGCGCTTACCTTCAAAATAAGGAGCTCCTTTTTTCATTCCATTTTCTATCACTGGTCCTGGATTTGCTGCTGGATTTATCAGTCCCAAATGCCCAGAAGGATAGTGAGATGGATACATCATAGGTGAAATATAATCAACATTATCCACAGCATCTTCCAATCTTTGACCGATTGAAAGTCCATTGTGGCGCTCCATTACAAAACCAAACATATCTATTGAAATCCAAGCTGACTCATCTTTTAACTCATCCCCCAAAAATGTATAAAATTCACGCATTACATCGTGTTTTTGTCTGTCGCCCAAATCATTGTAAATGGCTGCACGAATATTTCCGTCGGATGGAAAACGAACATAATCAAAATTAATTTCATCAAATCCCAAAGCAATGGATTCTTTTGCAATATCAACATTGTACTGCCAAACTTCTTTAACTGTAGGATCAACCCAAGCAAGACCTTTATGATCTCGCCAAAGCCAACCGCCATAACGCTTTATTGCCCATTCTGGTTTTTTTTCTGCCAAAATTGGATCTTGAAAAACTGTCTGGCGTGCTATTACATAAATTCCTTTTTCGTGAAGTTTTTCTATTATAGCTCGCAAATCTCCAACTCTGTCGTCCTCCAAACCCAACTCATTTACCATTTCAATATTACTATCATATAAAACTCTTCCACTATAATCTTTTGTATCAATTACAACTGCATTCAACTCTGTTTTTTCTAGCAAATCTATCATTGCATCCAACTTTTTTGGTGAGCCTGCTGAATATGCTGTTAGGTAAATTGCTTTTGCTTCAATTTTAATTGGTTTTTTATCCTCCTCTTCTACAATTTCACCTATTTTTTCATTTATTTTTTCTGTAAAAGAAGAGTTAAAATAAAAAGAAAAAGCAGTCAAAAAAGAACCCGCGATTAAAAGAATAGAAACTCCAAACCAAAATTTTCTAGATTTTAACAACTCTTTGTTAAAATATTTTTTACACTTGTCGCAATTGAACATATTAGAAAAGAATTAAGGATTAAGAAAAAAGGAGTTAATGTTTTATTTTAATTATTTGTGTTTTGGTTATATTGTATAGGGATATTTCGACTTCGTTTTACTACGCTCAATATAACGTTAAATGTGCGACAGATTAAATAAGAACAAATAGAACATTTGGAACTTTCTAATCCAAGCGAAGCCATTCATCAAGTACTAGCGATTCATCTTCACTTGTCCTTGTCTTAAAACTTCTAACTCACCATTTAACAATCTTATTATAGTTGAAGGACTCTCTTCTGGCAATTCTCCTGCATCAATTATTATATCTGGTTTATTTTCTTCTTTTTCAAAAATACTTATAATTTCTTGTGCGTCGTACGGATCATTTTGAGATGCCAAATTTGCAGATGTTGAGACAATTGGCTTTCCAAGTTTTTGTGTCAATTCTGCGACAAGTGGATGGCTAGAAATTCTAAATGCAAGAGTGTTATCACCTGCCACAACCCCAGACGCCAAATTGTGATTATTTTTTGTTGGCACTACAACTGTAAGCGGACCTGGCCAATATTTTTGTGCCAATTCATCCAATTTTTCACTCCATTCTACATATTCCATTGCCATATGAATATTTGGCATCACGACCAAAACAGGTTTTCCTTTTTGTCTTTGTTTAATTTTAAAAATTTTATTTACAGCTTCTTTGTTTGTAGCATCTACTCCAAAACCATATGAAGTTTCCGTAGGATAAACAATCACTTTACCACTCTGCAAAGCTTTTACTATTTCTTTTATTGAAATGTCTTTTTCTTTTATTATTTTCATATTTATTTTCACTTTGTAGTGAAGTAGTATATAATTTTAAAATCTTGTCTTCGATTCACATAACAGAAAACTCTATTCACGTCATATTGAGCGGAGTGAAACGGAGTCGAAACATCTCGTGACAATGTCATTAAGACTTTGAATATTTAAAGTTCTGGTGTTTTTGTTGTGAGATCCTTCGGCTATCGCTCAGGATGACGTGTGTGTTTATGGTTTTCTACTTTATAAACTTTCAACTTCTCTACTTATTCTGCTTTTCTCCCTTTTTCCATCTTAAATACGCTTCTGCAAGTTCTATTAATTCACCATTTAATACTTTTTCTGTATCTACGGTTTCATATTTTGAACGCAAATCTTTTACCATTTTGTAAGGATGCAAAACATAAGAAATTATCTGATTTCCCCATTCAGCACTTTTGTATTCACCTCGCAATTCTTGCTTTTCTTTTTTCAACTCCTCTTCTTTTAATTTCTGAAGTTTTGATTGCAACACCTTCATTGCGGTATCTTTGTTTTGAAGTTGAGAGCGTTCGTTTTGGCATTGTACTGTAATGTTTGTTGGAAGATGGACTATACGAACCGCACTATAAGTTGTATTTACACTTTGCCCACCTTTTCCGCCAGACATAAATGTATCTATTCGCAAATCTTTTGGATCAATTTCCAGGTCTATTTCCTCATCTATTTCTGGAATTATTTCAATTGATGCAAAAGAAGTATGGCGCATTTTTTCTGCATCGAAAGGTGAAATACGAACCAATCTGTGCGTACCACTCAAAGCCTGCAAATATCCGTAAGCGTATCGCCCTTCAATTCTAATCATACAAGATTTTATTCCAGCTTCAGATCCACGAGACTCGTCTATCATTTCCACTTTCCAACCCTTGTCTTCTGCAAAACGCATTACCATTCTGCGTATCATTTCTGCCCAATCTTGAGCTTCTGTACCTCCGCTTCCTGCACTAAAAGTTAATATTGCATTTCCCTTGTCATATTTTTCGCCAAGCAATAAATAGAATTCCAACTTTTCAAATTTGGTGAACAAATCTTTTGTTCGGTTTTTCAAATCTTCTTGAAGTTCTTCGTCTGGACTATTTTCTAGCTCATTTCCAAACTCAAGAAGTTCATTTATTTCATTTTTCATTTTCTCCCAAACTTCCACTTCTTGTTTTACTCCATCATATCTTTTTGAAACATTCTTTGCATTTTCTGCGTCAGACCAAAAATCAGGACTTTGCATTTTCTGCTCCAATTTTTCCTGCTCTACTTTTAAATTGTCTATTTTCAAAAGCTCCCAAGTATTTTCAACTTTTTCTTTTAGCTCCTGAAGTTGTTTTACCTCTTCTTTCATGGGTCTATACTAGCACAAAAATCAGTTTTTGGCAACAAAAAAACCCGCGTTTTGGTACGCGGGTTTTTTGTTGTTATTTTTTTACATCATTCCCATTCCAGGCATTCCTCCGCCCATTGGCGGCATCATTGGTTCATCTTTTTTTGGCATATCTGTGACAGCTGCTTCTGTAGTCAAAAGCATCCCTGCTACTGACACTGCATTTTGCAGTGCACTACGTGTGACTTTTGTAGGGTCAATAATTCCAGAAATCACCATATCTTCTGCTTGCCCAGTTGCTGCATTAAATCCATAGTTTCCATGACCTTTTTTCACCATGTCCACTACTACAGCACCCTCAAAACCTGCATTTTCTGCAATAATTCTAATTGGTGCTTCTAGTGCACGGCGCAAAATTCCAATAGCAACCATTTCTTCATCATTCAAATTCAAATTGTCCAAAGCGCGAGATGCTCGCAAAAGTGCAACTCCACCACCTGGCACAACACCTTCTTCAATTGCAGCTTTTGTGGCTCCAACGGCATCCTCAATTCTATGTTTTACCTCTTTCATTTCTGTCTCTGTCGCTGCACCAACTTTAATCACTGCAACTCCGCCAGCCAATTTTGCAAGACGCTCCATCAATTTTTCTTTATCAAAATCTGAATCACTTTGATCTATAAAAGTTTTAATTTGATTTACTCTATCTGCAACAGCACTTTCTTCTCCAGCACCACCGACTACTGTTGTGTTTTCTTTTGTAGATACAATTTTTCTAGCTCTTCCCAAATCTACTAGCTCTACATTTTCAAGTTTCAAACCAACATCTTCAGAAATAACTTTTCCTCCAGTCAAAACTGCCAAATCTCCAAGCATTTCTTTTTTTCTATCTCCAAACCCAGGAGCTTTTATTGCTAACACATTGAAAGTGCCACGCAATTTGTTTACAACCAAAGTCGCAAGTGCCTGACCTTCTACATCATCAGCAATAATTACTAAATCTTTTTTACCAGTCTGAATGATTTTTTCCAACAATGGCAAAATATCATCAACAGAAGAAATCTTCTTGTCTGTAATCAAAATGTAAGCATCTTGAAACTCTGCTTCCATTCTATCTGGATTTGTCACCATATATGGAGAAACATAACCGCGGTTAAACCTCATTCCTTTTACAGTTTCAATCTCAAGTCCAAAAGATTGTGATTCTTCAACAGTAATTACACCATTTTCTCCAACCTCTCTCATTGCTTCTGCAATTTTTATACCAATCTCACGATCGTTTGCAGAGATAGATGCAACATTTGCAATTTCATCTTGTTCTACTTTTTTTGAAATTGTTTCTTGAAGTTCTTTTACAATAGCGTCGCATGCTTTGTGCAGTCCTTTGTTTATTGCAACCGCATTTACTCCAGCAGAAACATTTTTGATTCCTTCGTTTACAATTGCCTGAGTCAAAACTGTTGCTGTAGTTGTACCATCACCCACAACATCATTTGTTTTGCTTGCTGCTTCTTTTACCAATTCAACTCCCAAATTTTCAAATTTATCTTCCAGCTCAATTTCTTTTGCAACCGTCACACCATCTTTTGTAATAGTTGGCGCGCCATATCCTTTGTCCAAAACTACATTTCTACCTTTTGGCCCCAAAGTCACTTTCACCACATTTGCCAAAGTGTTTACTCCATTTATAAGTGATTCGCGAGCATCTCTACTAAATTTAATTTGCTTTGCCATATTTTTTTATTTTAAAATAATTGCCAAAATTTTATCTGCACTCAAAATTTTGTATTCATCCCCTTCAACCTTAATCTCTTCTCCTCCCCATTTTTCAAAAATAACTTTGTCTCCAACTTTTACCTCCATTGCACTTCGCTGTCCAGACTCTAAAATTTTTCCAGGTCCTACTGCTACGATTTCTCCTTCTGCTTTTTTTTCTTTATCAATTGTATCTGGCAATAAAATTCCAGAAGCTGTAATCTCCTCTTCTTTTACAGCTTTGATAACTACACGATCACCTAATGGTTTTATGTTCATAGTATGTATTTTAAATGAATTAACCTCTTGAGACATCTTATACTAATTTTCCCAAAAATGTCAAGGTTTTTTGTATTAAAAAAACCCAGAGTAAGAGAATAGCTCATATCGCCGTCCGCACACAAGACCGTGATGCCTGTCTAAAGACACGATATTATGCCGGCGTACGACTGTGCTATTCTCCAGCACTAGGCTCTTTTTATAGTGTTATTTGATTGTGCTATACTTTGTGTTTTTTGTCAAGAAAATACTTGTAAATAACCGCAAAATATAAAGAAGGTAGCAGTAGCCCAACAGAAAATGAGTATAGATAATGATCAAAAATTCCTAAAATTATAAAGAGACATAAAGATAGAATAGTAGTTAAATTAAGACACTTTTTAATCTTTATTTCTTTAACTAAAACATACAAACCACCAAATAAAATAGTAAAACCAATCAAACCGTATTCAACCAAAAACAACATAAAAATATTATGGACTGGTTGATATTTCCAAGGTTTTAGGTTTGGATTTTTTTCTTTCAAAGCTAAAGTGTAATTTCCACCACCAACACCAAAAAATAAATTTTCAATAAACAAATCTTTAGCTTCAGAATATCCAAGCATTCTATCTTGCACAGATTTTATTTCTGTTATAGAATTTCCCGATATACGAGTTTGGACTAATGGAAAAAATATAAAAACTAAACTAATTATAAAAAAACTTAAATAAAATAAAGCACGAACAAACGCATCTTTTTTTTTCAAAAATGAAATAAAAAAAGTAATAATGAAAACAAGTAAAAATACTATCCAAGCCGAACGACTAAATGTTAAAAACAGACCGGTCGTTGGGAGTAAAAATATAATAAATATAAGTAAAGAAGAATATTTTTTTGAATTGTAAAAATAAATAAATAAAGAAACTAAAACAAAAAATAAATACCCACCAAAAATATTTGGATGCGCAAAACTTCCATAAGCGCGGAGCCAGTAGCCAATTGTTGGATTGGAGATTACAGACGACCCACCTACCCACGGAAGATGTTCTGAAATTCCAAGCAAAGTAGAGCTGAACGAATTTTGTGCTATAAACTGCCAAACACCTAAAACTGTTGGCAATATAGAGCCAATAAAAAACCATTTTACAATAAAATTAAACTTTATTGGGAGTGAAATTATTAAAAATAAAAATAATAAAACTTGAATAATTTGTCTTAATTTTTGAAAAGCTAAAGCAGGATCACCTACAAAAAAACTAGATATTATTAAAAATAAAAAAATTAATGAGGTGAAAAATACTGGGATTATTTTTTGTTTTAAGGAATTATTTTCAGATATGCTTTCGTTAGTAAAACTTTTAAATTTTGAGCGCGACGAAAAGAAAAATTTTTGCTTATACCACAGTATAGACCAACTTTTTTCTTGAAGTCGTAGCCAAAATTTATAGGTTTTAGTAAAAATGATACCTGAAGATAGTTCCCGTGTTTTTAGGTTTTTAAAATTTTTAATTTTATTTTTCCAAAAGTAAGAAAAACCAAAAAAAATAAAAAACCACAAAACAACTTCAAAAAAATAAAAATTTAAAGTTCCGTATTGCCACTTTGTACTTTCCCAAAAAACTTCTCTAAAAATATATACCGTTTGCCAAGGTAAGACGAACAAAAATAAAGCTAGTGAAATTTTACTAGCTTTTAAAAAATCTATTTTTTTATTCAAAAACCCCATATTCCACACATTTTTCTTGCCATTTTGTTCTATAGAATTCTCGTCTGTCATTTTCATGAAATTTTAACATTTCGTCATTTATTACAACCCTATTATCTAGTTCATTTTGTATACTTTTATTTTTACGCATTTTGGACATCTGAAGTCCACGAGATTGACTTTCCAACAAATCTCCATAAGAAGTTCCCCATATTTTTTCAAAGAATTTTACAAATCCAAAACCACGCTTTAATCTATTAACATTCCAAGACATACCGACACTTCTAGCACGCCCAAAATGACGAAGTATGTTTTTTACCCAACCATTTTCTTTGATAATTCTTTTCAAAAAATTATCTGGATCATAAACTGGAATAAGATGACTAATCCAATACGCCAAATAAATATCATCACCAGGAATGCTAACACGCGATAAATCTAAATTTTTATCTGTAATAAAAAAACTTAGACAAAACTTATTACTCATTTTCTTTTTTGTGATACGAAGACGAAGTAGTATAAAAAGTACTATAACTAAAAAACGCGAAAGCCAAATACGACCGTGTTTTATAATTATAAAAAGGTCTATATCACTACCCTCTCCAGCTGTGGACGAAGCAACAGTATTGCATACAAAAACAGCACGAACAAAAGGTATAAAACGAATCAGCTTTACACCACGCTTTGCTATTTTCATTTTCTTATCCAAATACCGTACCTTACTCTCACGAATTTTTATCAAATCCGAGCGACCTGAAAAAAAATAATATCCATTTTTAAACTCAACTAAATTTTTCTCCACCATCTCTTTCAAATCTATCAAAAAATCATAATAACTCATCTTGCGCTCCAATCCCCACAAATAAAAATATAACTCCCTAGATTCTAAAGGGTGTTTGAATATATCAAAATAAGCCAAAGTGCTGAGCACTGAATTTTTGAATTCTTTATCCATATATTTAAGGACTGTTATTAAACATCATTTCTATTAAATTTTCTAACAGTCCCTTATAGTGTATATGTAAAATCAAAGTTTGTATATTTTTAAAACAAAAAACCGTGAATTTTCACAGTTTTTTGTTTTAAATATTTTAATTAAGAAATAACCTCAACTTCTGATTTCTTGTCTCTTTTGAGAATAAACAACTGCTGTAAAGCTGTAAGAAGTGTAGACAAGAACCAATAAAGCGCTACCCCACCTGCAAGCTGCATACCTATAATTACTGTTAGAACAGGCATAAAGTAAAGCATCTGCTTGTTCATAGAAGAAAGCATATTTTCGTCTTTTGCACCTTCTCCTGCCACCTTTGGAGCTTTCTTCGTTTGCATCATCTTGGCTTGCCAGAACTGTGCTGCACCAGCCAAAACTGCCAACACAATGTTTGATTTGCTCAAATCAATAAATCCCAAAGACATTGGATCTAAAACCTCTGGAGCGCTTACAAATGAATAAAGTAAACTAAAATCTGTAGTCCCAAGACTATCTTTTAACACCCAGAAAAGTGCTAAAAATACCGGCAATTGCAATAACATCGGCAAACAAGAAGAAAGTGGATTTACATTACTTTCTTTGTACATCTTCATTGTTTCTGCTGCCAAAGTCTGTTTATCATCTTTATATTTTTTCTTCAGTTCCGCCAATTTTGGTTGAATATCTGTAAGTTTTTTCTGTGATTTTAGAGATATATTTGTAAGTGGATAAAGTGCAAATTTGATTATAATTGTAATAATCAAAATTCCAACACCCACATCTGGAATCACATTGTAAAGTGCAACCAATGCATTAAAAATTGGTTGGTATAATATTGCTTGAAATAATTCTTGCATATTTATTTGTCTTCTTTAATTTCCTCAACCTCTTCTTTTGATTCTTCAGTTTTTCCTTCTACTGGAGCTTCTTCTTTTGTCTCTTCAGTCTTTTTTTCAGCAACTTCTTCAGATGTTTCTTCTTTTACACCCTCAACCTTCTCTTCTACAACCTCTTTAGTTTTCTCCTCAGCTTTTTCTTCAACTGGAGTTTCCTCTTTCACTTCCTCCACTTTTTCTTCTGTGGAAACTTCTTTTTCGTTAGGCGACTCTTCTTTATTTTCCTCATCAACTTCTCCTCCTTCTTCATCTACTTGAACCACCTTAATTCTCCAACCAGTCAATTCTGTGGCCAATCTTACATTTTGACCACCCCTACCAATTGCTAAAGAAAGCTGATCTTCTTTTACATTTACAGCTGCAGTTTTTTCTTCTTCATTTAAAACAACTGTTTCTATTTTTGCTGGAGCGAGTGAATTTTTTATAAATGTCTCCACTTTTTCATCGAAATGAATTATATCTATTTTCTCTCCACCAAGTTCATCTATTATAGTATTAATACGACTTCCACGCTGACCAATACAAGACCCAATTGGGTCAACAGATTCATCTTTTGTGAATACTGCAACTTTTGAACGACTTCCAGCATCACGCGCAATTGCTTTTATAACGACCTCACCTGTATTAATTTCTGGAATTTCTTTATCGAAAACAACCTCAACCATTTTTATATTTGTGCGTGAAAGTATAATTTCTGGTCCTCTATTTCCCATATCTACAGATTGTACGAAAAAAGTCATTCTATTTCCTGGTATATAGCGTTCTCTTTGGACCTGCTCTACAACAGGCAAAATACCAGTAATCTTTCCTAAATCTATAATTACGACACCACTTCTGCTGTCTCTTCTTTGGATTACACCTTGTACTATATCACCTTCCTGATTTTTAAAATCCTCAAAAACACTGTTTCTTTCTGCTTCACGAATTTTTTGGATAATAACTTGTTTTGCTGTTTGTGCTGCCATTCTTCCAAAATCACCAGGTATTTCCAAGTCTATCTTTATAATATCGCCAAGTTTTGCTGTTTTTTTGATCTTTTTTGCCTCTGAAATCATCATTTGATTTTTTGGATTAAAGCGTATCAACCCTTCCATCTCATCCTCTTCCAACTCACGACGCTCCATATGAGCAATTTCTCTAAGCTCTGCCAATCTTTCTTGTGACTTTTCCAACTCCTCCAAATCATAGTCTTCTGCAACTTCTTTTTCATCCCAAACTTTCATATCACCTGTCTCTGGGTCAAAATGAACTTTTATATTTTGCTGCTTATCTCCAAAATCTTTTCTATAAGCTGCTGCCAAAGCAAACTCTAATGCCTCCATTACAGTTTCATATTCCAATCCTTTTTCATTACAAAGAAATTGAATTGATTTAATAATTTCTGATGCCATATTTTTAAATTATTTATCTTTTTTTAAATTAGGTTGTAAAAAAAGTAGCTATTGTGTAGCTACCATTTACCTAAAAATAATAACATTAAAATCCCTTTTTGTCAAACACTCTAATTAATTGGTATTACAAAGTGGTTTATTTTGTCTTTTTCTTCTGTAAAGACGCTAACATGTTCAAAACTAATTGGTGAATTTTCAATATTTACACCTCTTTCTATACAAAAACTTCTAGCACCACACATTATGTGTTGTATTTTTTTATAATCTACCGCTCGCTCTGCACTTCCATCGTTAAATTTTCTAGTTTTTACTTCAATAAAACAAAGTATTTTTTCTTTTCTTTCTATTTTCCAAGCTATTACATCCACTTCTGCTTGTTTTATTCTGTAATTTTTTTCAAGTATTTTATATCCTTTTTTACGCAAAAATTTTACCGCCAACTTCTCACCATTATTCCCTATATCTTTTTTACTCAAAAAATTATTCATGTTTATATAGTATAATTCCAGCATGGTGTGGTCCTGCGACAATTGAGTCTTGTACAACAAAATTATTCTCGACACCCCAATCTCCAAGCTCTGAAAAATTAACAAGTAAATCTTGACTAACACCAAATTTATGACTTCCCCTATGCCAATCTACTATAACAAGCCTAGACTTATTCTTCATTAATCTAGACGCTTCGTTTAAAATATCTGCTTTAAAACTAGACTGAGATAATGTATTTACAATAAAAACAATATCTAAGCTATTTTTTGGAATTGTCACAGCACCAAGCTTTTCTATGTCAGCCCAAACAGTATGAATATTTTTTAACCCTTTACCTCTTTTTCTACTTTCCACATTATGTAAAACATCTTTTAAGATATCCACAGCATATACACAACCTTTATCCCCAACTTTTTGTGATATTGGAAAAGTGAAGTGTCCCGTTCTACCACAACCAAAATCAGCCACACGCATTCCCTCTCTTGTGTGAGACTCTTCCAATATAAAATGTGGGTCTAGTAGATAAGTGCCCGATCTATACATATATTTAAAAAAGTTCTAAATGCTTTACCTCTTCGCTTGCTCGAAGTGTTCTTTTTATTTTCCTTTCTTTTTTTTATTTTAAACCTACCGAACATTTAATTACATTTTGGTGTCAAGAAATAAAGTGAGAAAAACTTGGTTTCGGGTTTAAAGATTTTGCAAAGCGGAAAAAAACTCTAAATTTACTTAAAACAATTTTCCAACTGTTCCCATTACAAAAGGCCCTAGCATTCCAGTAATAGACATCATTGAAATAAAAATAATAAGTATCCCGATAAGCTTATACATAAGACGAGTTCCTCCGCTTGTACCAAGATTTTGTTCTGCCCAATTGTTTGTGCCAAAATTTTGTACAAACCACTCTGTTTTTATGACTAAAACAACGCCGAATGCAATTCCCAAAAATCCTAAAAAATATTTCATAAATATATTTATAATCTTTTTATATATTATATACGATTTTCCATATAAAAGAAATTGACAAAACAAAAGTCAAAGCATATCATAAATATATTTGGAGGATAAAATGAGAATATGCCATATTAGTATTTGGGTTTTAGTCCCAAAAGATCTTTTTAAAAATCCGCATACAACTAAAAATTTATTGTATTTTGTAAGAAATAATATACAAGGTTTTTCCACTTTAAAATTTTTTAGAGTTGCTAAAATGAAAACTTTTTTAACCCACAGACTTATAGAAGAAGAAAAAGGTGCTTTTGAAAGAAGTGATATGAATTCAATTCCAGGATCAAACCAAGAAATAATAAGTTTTATTGGAAGTATAATGGAATCCCAAATTGAAAAATTAGAAAAACACCCGCTTGTAGTTTTTGTAGACCAAACAATAGACTCAGACTGTTTTGGATAAATAAAATTATTGCACAAAAAACCGCGAATTATACGCGGTTTTTATTTTATAAATCTTTTCTAAACTCACGACCATATTCACAATCATAACCAAGTGATTTATAAAATTTTATCAAACCTGTTTTAGAATTTCGAAAACAGCCCACAATTTTATAACAATCTTTTTTTTCCGCTTCTTTTTCCAATTCTTCCATAAGTTTTTTTCCACAACCTAATCCACGAGCCCAATTTTCAACAAACAAATCTTCAATAAAACCAAAAGGTCTTTTATTTAAATCGTTTGTCATAATGTACAAATAAACATGCCCAGCTTCGTCTTCACCTTGGTAAAAACTAATTCTAATACTTATCAAAAGAGCTTCTTTTCTTTTTACCATACCCATAGTTCCCTCCTATATTTTTGATGGCTCTCAATAAGTATACCAAAAAAATTAAATTTCTTTCATATACTATATTTTGCTATAATAAAATCAACATAACAAATAAAAATATGTTTTCAGTTCTCATCGCCACAATTGGATATGTTTTATTGGCATTTGTTTTTATTTTGGACAAAATAATTCTCAGCAAATCCGTGAGTAAACCGGTTGTATACACTTTTTATTCAACTATTTTTTTGCTGGCAGTGTTCCTACTTTATCCACTTGGAGTTCAGACCCTGTTTGGTGTTCATCTGTTTTGGGCTTTATTTTCTGGACTCACTTTTGGGTTTGCTTTGTGGTTTATGTTTATTGCAATCAAAAAAGGAGAGACAAGTCATATCTCCCCTTTTATTGGTGGAATTATCACTGTTGCAACATATATAATTTCATATTTTGTACTTAGCGAACAGCTCTCAACTTTTCAACTTTTTGGAATTGGCATATTAATTTTCTCTTCATTTTTACTATCTTTTGAAAAAAGTCGCAAGCATAATGGTTTTCACATTGGTTTTGTTTGGGCAATAGGATCTGGGATTTTATTTGCACTTTCGCATGTTAGTGCCAAATATATTTATGAGCTTTATCCATTTTTAACAGGAATAGTTTGGACTCGCGGAACAACTGGTTTGGTTGGAATTATTACTTTATTTTTTCCTTCAGTTCTAAAAACATTTAAAAAGAGAAAAAGAAAACGAAAAACAAAAGGCAAAAAACATGTTGCACTACTTATTATTGTTACAAAAATTTTGGGAGTTTTGGCAAACCTTTTGGTTCAATATGCACTCGCAATTGGAAGTGTGACTATTGTAATGGCATTAAGTGGTTTACAATTTGCACTTATGTTTTTATTTATTTTACTTCTTACAAAATTTTTACCAAAAATATTCCGCGAATACTTCACTCGTCGAGAAATATTTGTACAAACAACTGCAATTTTACTCGTTGTTGTTGGCTACATCTTCTTTGTTTTTTAAAGTGAGTTTATTTTATCAATATTTTCGCCAACTTTTTTTAGCATTTTCTTACCTTCCACAAAAGTAATCTTTTCTAGTGCATCTTCAAATTCAAGCCAAACATAATCACCGACCTCTATTTCTTGTTTCGTCACATCTTTGCTATTTGCAATTCCTACAAAATATTTTACAGTTTTATCTATGTGAATTCCATCTTGCTCAAAAGAATATTTTTCAAAAAATTCTAGACCCTCAATAATTTTAACATCTTTTACACCTGTTTCTTCTTCCAACTCTCTTTTTGCAGATTCTATTTCTGTCTCACCAACTTCCGGATGACCTTTTGGAAAAGCCCAATGCCCACCTTTTTCGTGCAAATGTTGAATAAGAAGAAATAAGAGTTTATCACCCTCTTTAAAAACAGGAACCACTCCAAAAGAAAAATCTTTCATATATTTTATTGACAAAATTGATTTATTACTGTAATTTAACACTAAATTCAGTTCTTTTCAAACAGGAGAAAAAACAATGGGAAAAAGATCTCGCCAAGATATTTTGTATAGTGAAAGACGATTAGATAATGAAGTTAAAAAATTAAGTGAAAAAATAAGAGAACTAGAAGAAAGAAATACTAATAAAACTTTAACTATCTGTGGACTTTTAGCTTTTTACTTTTATCCCATTCTTATTTATTGGATGGAAATTTTTACAACAAAAGATGTTGTAGCTCATTATATTATTGGTATTTGTTTTTTCTCAATTGTACTACTTTTTTGTTTATTGTGGAGTTTATATAAAAATTTTTCTACTAAACCCAAAAAGTAAAAGCACTGAAATTCAGTGTTTTTTTATTTTATATTTTGTCTGTCATCCTCAGCTTGACTGAGGATCCATGGTTTATATCACTGTTCTATTTTGTAGACTCTGAATTCCCAGTCGAGCTGAGAATGACAAAAAAAATCCGTATGCCATATTGAGCATGGTGAAACTGAGTCGAAATATCTCGGGAAAGTATCATTAGAATTATGAATATTTAGAGTTCTGGTTATTCTGTTGCGAGATCCTTCGACTTCATTCCGCCTTGCTCCATTTCGCTCAGGATGACATATTTTTATTCCAAACTACAGAGATCATTATGCTTCTCTCAAGATGAAATATTTAGGTTTTTTGCTTTTCTATTTTTTTCTTTACTTGACCTGCTTAGTCTACCATTTTCTTGATCCACCAGGCGTAAGAGATTCATCGTTCTCTTATTCATTTAACATACTTTCAAAAATTTCAGCCTGTTCTTTTGCATCAAACAGTGCATTGTGTGGTAATTGATTTTCTTTCAAACCGTATTTCCTGCGAATTGCCTTTTTACTTATATCTGTCCAAAGCATTTTATTTTTCCCCATATAATATGCTTTTATGTCCACCGGATCATACCGAAATGGATTTTCACCTACATATTTATTAAAATACGCATTTATAAACTGCCAGTCAAAAGATGCGTTATAGCCTAAAAATAATGGCCTAACATCTTTTGGTGAAACTTCTTTTACCCAAGAAAAAAAATCCTCCATCACATCTCCAGGTTCATGCCCCACATCTTGCAAAGCATAAAGTATATCACTTGGTTTTTTATCCTCCATTTCTTTTAAGTGCACTTGTGTATCCTCGGAAAAACAACTTCTACAAACATCTAAAGCTTCTTTTTCAAAATTAAAATTAACCGGTTTTAATTCTCTATAAAATTCCTTGTCTTTTTGACCAACAATAACAGCACCAACAGAAAGCATACTATATTTTTCTGGTACAGTTCCGGCGGTTTCAATATCCACTGAAATATAAAATTCTTTTGACATAATAGATTTAAAGATAATTTAACAATTTATCATAGTCTATAAAATTGAATAGTTTAAAAAAATAGGTAGTCCAAATAGCAAAACTATTTGTAATAAGTAATATACCAATAAAAACCAAAAATACACCACCAACAATTGAAATTATATTTAAATACTTTGATAATTTTCTAACATAATTTGTAGCATGCCCAACACTGAGGGCTATAAACAAATGAGGTAATGCCAATCCAAAAGCAAAAACAAAAAGCAAGAAAGTTCCTTGCAAAACAGTTCCAGAAGATGAAGCTAAAATAAAAATACTTCCTAAAATAGGACCTATGCAAGGTGTCCACCCAACAGCAAAACTCATTCCAAAAATAAAAGAACTTAGCGGTTTTCCAGGTTTTATCTTGTTTGTAAAATTTAATCTTTTTTCTTTTTGCAAAAAAGGTATTTTAAATAATCCAACCAAATAAAGTCCAAAAAATATTATAAAAAGTGCACCCACCCTATTTAACCAAGTTTGATAAGCTGAAAGTATTGAACCTAAAAACCCAAACAAAACTCCAAAAAGTATAAAAATAAAAGAAAACCCCAAAACATAAAAAACTCCGTTTATAAAAATTTTCTTTCTTACATTTTCTCTTTCTTTTTCACTATTTATGTCTTTTACAGAAACACCACTTATAAAACCCAGATAAGCAGGAACAAGTGGAAATGTACACGGCGCAAAAAAAGTAAGTAAACCTGCAACAAAAGCAGAGATAATTAAACCAAAATCCATAATAATTTTTTTGTTAAGTAAACACATTATACACTTCTTTTATTTTAAGAACAAAAAAAGCGGATTTTACTCCGCTTTAAAACTTAACTTTTAAATTTTACCGTTTTTGTAATTTTTGTGATTTCACTCCAAATTAATTTCATATTTTTACCTTCAAAAAAAACTATTATTCCTGTATTGTTTGGTAATCTAACAATAAACCTAACTACAACACTTTGACCGTGCCCGGCCAAAGTGAGAGTAATTTTCTCATTTTTTTTTGCATTAAAATTTCGAAGGTTACTACCCTCGAAAAAGAGCTCATGTTTATTCATTTTAACCTCCTTTATTATAATGATTAAACAACACAAATACATTACCTTATTTTTACAAAAAAGTCAATCATTTATTGACAAAAGGACTAAAATATGGTATAAATATAAGGTCTTATTTATTGTAGATGATCGCCTTGTTAACTGGGATTGTCATTAAATACGCTTTCGTTATTGAAATTTCTAAATTTTAAGCGAGACAACAAGAAAAAATCTTTGCCCATCTTTAGCTGCGGAAATATTTTTTCTTGAAGTCGCAGCTAAAATTTGAAGTTTTCAATAGAAATGGTATTTAATGACAATCCCACAAATAGGGAGGAAAGTCCGAACTCCACACGAACATTTTATTTATTTAAAGGTTCCAAAAAGATAATGGGTAACACCCACCGGCAGGCTGGCAACAGTTTGCTAGGGATAGTACCACAGAGACAATACTAGCCATTTTATATGGTGAAAGGTGAAAAGTGTATAGATGTGTTGATTTTACTGAAATTTGTTTTACAAATTTCTTAGCTTAAGCTTGGAATCAATACTACTATACTCCACGCATAGTGATATGCAGTGGCGGCAAACCCTATCTGGAGAAAGAACAGCGTTTTCTCGCCTTGAGCGAAATTCGAAAAGGTAGTTCGTTTGAGCTTGTTGGTAACAACAAGCCTAGAGAAATGATCATCATCTGCTTTGCAGATACAAAATTCGGCTTATCGCAATGAATAAGATAATAAAAAAACACCAAATCTGGTGTTTTTTTATTATCTTAAAACAATGAAAAGTTTGCTAAAAAAACTATTTTTACTATATACTTTATAAAAATAAACATTTTAATAAAATTTACTATATGAATAAAATAGAAGGAAGACGATACCCACAAACAGAAGAAGAACAGCAAACAGAGATTACACCTAAATACGCACTACACGAAGACTATTATAAAGTTCTCGATGGTGATGACTATGAAAAAACACTAGAAACATATCGTGAGATAGAAACATTGGTTAGTTTTAGAGATGATCTCAAACAAACTCCATTTGGGACTTTTCACACCCTTATTGAAGAAGTTACAATAATAAAACAAAGTAAGAACTCTAAAGAAATAAAAAACAAACTTATAAAAGAATTCGTAGAAAATACAGAAATAGGACTTAGTCGACTTTCTCCAAGAGTAGCTGACCTCTATAATGCTATGACACACCAATTAATAGAAGAGTCTTACACACCAAAACATAAAACTACAGCAGAACAGCTAGAGATACTTTTAAAAACAGGAGATTTAGATGTTTTGTTTTCACCAAAAACTTCGTGGAAAATAAAATCTAACAGAATAAAAACTAGACTAACGGACTATTTATCTGTCGTAAGAAGTATCGACAAGCGAGATGGTAATATTATGGATGATGATACTCGTAAATGGCGTGAAGAGCAATTAAAAAAAGCACCCTCAAAACCACCAGAAAGACAAAACGAAAGTAAACCTGGTGTAGACGCAATGGAACGCCTAAAAGAAGGAGAAAAAGTACCCGCTATCTGGTCAATTACTCCAGCTTATGGTGGATATTACAAAGAACGATCATTTTCAGTATGGAATGATACAAAAAATGTATGGACTGAAGGTGAATCTAGTTATAGTGATGTGGAGGTGGTGGCACTTTGTGTAGAAGAGGATCTCAAAAAAGGATTGGTAAATTTAAAAATGAGTGCTCGAATAACTTGTGGGAAGTGGACATCTTTACCAACCCCATATACACACAGTTTCCACAAAATTGAAGCTGGAAGTAAGAATTATTCAATACAAAAAGATCAAAATGGTGATTTGATTATTTTTGTTGATGGAGATGGAGAAGAATTAGATATAACAGTTGTGTTGTCTCCAAATTTGGATAAAAGATTTACTTCAAAACAAGAAGATATAAAATTGCCAAATATGCCTTCTGAGTTTTCTGAAGAAACTAATAATCAGTTAGAGCATATTAAAAAAAACAAACGCGGAAACTTAGCAAGAGCTTTTGCAACTGCTTCATATGTAAAAAAACGCATTACTTATCTTGCACCAAAAGACCAAGAAGAAAGTGATTATTATAATTCATTTTACAATAATCACGAAAAAGGTTTTTCTAGTGCTGTAGATGAAATTAAAAAAGCAGATTGTGATGTTGCAAATACATATTTTGCAGCACTTTGTTCAAAAATAAATATTCCTATTAGACATTGCATTGGTCATAGTGTAAAAGGCAAAGATGAGCAGAATGCATCGAATATAAATTCTGGGACTGGACATGGTTGGAGTGAAGTTTGGGATGAGGTGAAAAAGGAATGGAAAAGAGTTGATGCAACACCTCCAGGAGATAGTCAATTGGAAGAGAACGAAGAAGAAGAAGAAAGTAGTGATAACATTCCGGGAGATTATGGCGAACAAGAAGCTGTTGGACCAACAAATGAAGAGTTAGAAAAATTGCGTGAAAAACTAAAAGAACATACAGAAAAATTAAGTTATACAAAAGAAGAGCGTGAACTAGCTGAACACGCAGGTATAGAGCACAAAGAAGCACGGCAAATAGTTAAAGAAATACACGAAGCAGAAAACACAAGACTTCCAAATGGTGAAAAAATTGTCGACGCTCTATCTCGCCTATTTAATACAATAGTAGAATCACGCAAAACACTGGTATCAGGCTATGAAGGACCCGTTAGACGACGAGAAGGAGGAGAAGCTATAGAAGATATAGTTCGACACTCAATTGGTGTGCGTGCAAGAGAAACTGACCCTGCATCTAGAGAAAAACCAAAAGAAAAGACAGAAGAAAAAGAATTTATAGGAGGGTTTGATTTGTATATAATTGCTGATAAATCTGGTTCTATGCACAGTACTGTCGACGGAAAACCACTTTGGAAGATGCAAAGACAGGCAGAATATCTTATTTTTTCCTCTTTGTATCGTTTTCACAGAAATTTAAAACGCGCAAGCCTTCAAGAAAAAAATGCACTTTCAGTTCGTACACAAGGAGTTTCTTTTCGTGGAAGTGGTCCAGACGAAATAGATCTAGACAAACAACTTTCTTCAGAATTTTCTTCAAAAGATAAAGTGAAACTTTGGCATAGTTTAACAAATGTTGGTGGTGGTAATGGTGATGTAGCAGCACTCGCATATGTTTATGAGCAAATTAAAAGTGAAAGCGAGGAAGCTACTAAAAATAAAAAAGACACTAAACTACGACTTGTTATTGCCTGTTCGGATGGTGGTTATACTAACAATGATACTAAAACGATGCAAGAGCTATCCAAAAAACTTGGTAAATTAAATACTATTGTGGTTGGCATAGGTCTTACAGAAACAGCTCAAAATGTTCGTGAAGTAATGGACAACCCACCTTATAGTTATGGTGCTTTGATAGAAAATGTAGATGATTTACCTGCTGTTGTTGCTAAATATTTAGTATCCGAAATTATAAAACTTTTTCCTAAAAAAGCAGGTCAAGGTGTGCAGACTATAATAGATAATTCTTTGCATAAATTTAAATAAACCTATGTCAAAATGTGTTCAAATTAAAGAGGAGTATAAAAGATTGACCACTCTTAAAGATGCTTTTGTTTTGGAATCTGAAAAAGCTGTTGAAACTGGTGATCTTGATAATGCTAAAAAACTTAAAGCTGAATTAGAAAAAGCTGTATCTGAATTTAAAGAAAAGCTAGTTTACCCAGGAATGATATTTAATCGTTTGAAGAGTTTGGCTAAAAAGAATAATATTGAGATTCAAGATTCTAATAATATTCACACTCAACCAAATGGTGATTTGGCTGGGGGTGTGGGGGTTGATGGTGAATGGAAACCTTTTGTTGGTGATAAGATTATTGATAGGATTGGTGGGAAAGAGTTTGATGATGTAGAAGATATTCACACCCAACCAAATGGTGATTTGGCTGGGAGTGTGAGGGTTGATGGTAAATGGAAACTTTTTGTTGGTGATAAGATTATTGATAGGATTGGTGGGAAGGAGTTTGATAGTGTAGAAGATATTCACACTCAACCAAATGGTGATTTGGTTGGGAGTGTGTGGGTTGATGGTAAATTGAAACTTTTTGTTGGTGATAGGATTATTGATAGGATTGGTGGGAAGGAGTTTGATGGTGTAGAAGATATTCACACTCAACCAAATGGTGATTTGGCTGGGCGTGTGAAGATTGGTCGTAAATGGAAACCTTTTGTTGGTGATAAGGTTATTGGTAGGATTGGTAGGAAGGAGTTTGATTATGTAAAAGATATTCACACTCAACCAAATGGTGATTTGGCTGGGCATGTGGGGGTTGATGGTAAATTGAAACCATTCATTTTTGATGGTAAAGATTATGTTTTTTATGATAAAATTAATGAAAAGGATTAGATAAGCCTATGTCAAAATGTGTTCAAATTAAAGAGGAGTATAAAAGATTGACCACTCTTAAAGATGCTTTTGTTTTGGAATTTGAAAAAGCTGTTGAAACTGGTGATCTTGATAATGCTAAAAAACTTAAAGCTGAATTAGAAAAAGCTGTATCTGAATTTAAAGAAAAGCTAGTTTACCCAGGAATGATATTTAATCGTTTGAAGAGTTTGGCTAAAAAGAATAATA